>NZ_FMZD01000018.1 GCF_900101525.1 Marinilactibacillus psychrotolerans
AACTTTGTCTTTAATGTAACGGATTTCTTTACCAGTAAAGGTTTTACGTCTGGCACCACAGTTGCTTTTATTCTTTTTATAGCGTGCCTAGTAATCTTGAATCGTATATCCTTGTTTAAGATAATTGACTACATTACAGACAGGTTGTTTTGATCGTTCAAGTTTATTTGCAATTTTTGAAGCAGATAGTCCAATCGTGTGATAAGTTTCTATCCATCCAAGGTCTTCCATGGTAAGATGGGTGTAGGCCATTTGTGGTCACTCTCCTAATTTTCGTGGTTGTAAATCTGGAATGAGTGTACCACATATGGTCTTTTTAATCGTCTAGCTTAATTTTACAATTCAAGATTGTTAAAACGATCCAGACAGCTAGTTGCTTTATTGACATTTATTATTTCCTTATACACTTTACTCACACAATCTTTCGGTTTACTGTATATAGTTTTTACAGGACTTGGTATTACGTCATTATTAATTGCTACCGAGGAGTTTGTGGAAAATCATAAAAATACGAGTGTGGCGTTTGTTGGTGCTTCTGTATTTGTATTATACGTCGCTCTAATAACAATCTAAATACGTTACAATTTATCGACTCTTTTGAAACGATATAGATTACTGTCTTCATGTATGGTACAGTTACGGGTAGTTCAAATGTAAGTAGGAGGAAACAACATGACCCACTACGATGTTCTTGTCGTTGGAGGTGGAACGAGCGGCATGATGGCCGCGATCTCTGCCGCAGAATCCGGCGCAAAAGTTGCTGTCGTTGAAAAGAATAAAATGCTTGGAAGAAAACTCCTTGTAACGGGTAATGGTCGCTGTAATGTAACCAACAACCGTGATAAAGAAGAAATTATTACCCACATTCCTGGTAATGGGCGCTTTTTATATAGTGCATTCTACCAATATGACAATTATGATATTATGAAGTTTTTCCGTTCAAACGGAATTGCTTTAAAAGAAGAAGATCATGGAAGAATGTTTCCAACGACTGATAAATCCAGAACAATCGTCGAAGCTTTGAAGAGAATCATGGAAGAAAACAAAATTGAACTCTTCCTCAATGCTCCTGTAGATACGGTTTTATATGGGGAAGGAAAAAGTAAAGGTGTCCTCTTAAAAGATGGTCGAACTCTACTGGCTAAAAGTATCATTCTCTCAACCGGCGGACGCGCAATGCCCAAGACCGGATCGACTGGCGATGGGTACCAATGGGCTAAAAAAGCTGGTCACACCTTAAAACCACTTTATCCTACTGAAGTTCCAATTACTTCTGATGAAACTTTTATTGAAGAGAGAGTATTACAAGGTTTAGCTTTAAGAGATGCTAACTTGAGTGTGCTGAATAAAAAAGGGAAAGCAGCCATTTCTCACCGTATGGATATGATCTTTACTCATTTTGGTATTTCGGGTCCTGCTGTTCTTCGTTGTTCGATGTTTGTCCATCAAGTTATGAAACGAGACAAGACAGATCGAGTTACAATGATGATCGATGCTTTGCCGGATAAGACCATCAATGAACTAAGACAGGAAATTGCTCAGTTGGCTAAAGAAACTGGGGAAAAAAGTGTGAAAAATTCCCTTAAAGGAATGGTTCCTGAACGTTATTTATTGTTTGGACTTGAAAGATTAAACATCGAAGATGGCCTACCTTTAAAACAATTGACTCCTATACAAATTGATTCAATTATCGAATTCTTTAAAGACTTCCGTTTTACAGTTAATGGTTCGCTTCCGATCGAAAAAGCTTTCGTTACTGGTGGCGGGGTCAACACAAAAGAAGTCAATCCTAAGACACTAGAAAGTAAAAAGATGCAGCATCTTTACTTTACTGGAGAAATTCTAGACTATAACGGGTATACGGGTGGATACAACATTACAGGTGCTTTTATTACAGGGCGCGTTGCCGGTATGCACGCTGCTCAATCTGCCTTAGGTATTGCACAATAACTATTTAAACAAAAGACAGCTATGCCTTACAAAAAACCGTAAGAGCATAACTGCCTTTTTTATTTAAGTGACTTACTTTCTTCGCTTTTCATTCTTGCCAACACAAACTTGATAACCTCATATGAAATCGACTCGTCTACAGCTTCTTTTATCGGTTTTAAGAATTCATCACCAACCATCTCCACTGCTTTTCTAATTTCTGTTTCATTTTCAGCAGAGACTAGTTGATCGTACCCAATTTCTTTATTTTGCTCAATTCCTTTACAGATATGGTTAATAATCGTATTTGTGGTATATCCTCTTAATTCAGCTATTTCTTCGATAGATTGTCCCTCTTTTAAAAGATCGATCGTTTCTTCCATTGAGTTTTTTCCGTTACTTTTTGAAGAACTGACTGGTTTAGTCATTTCTTTTTCTGTTATATTCTGTTTTCTCAATGCTTCAATCTGCAAGTTTTGTTCTACTACGTATTTTTTAATAATCGGCAGAAACTTTTCTCCATACTCAGCTAGTTTAGTCTCTCCTACACCGTTGATAGAAAGGAATTCTTCTTCAGTATGAGGAAACTTAGCAGCCATATCAATCAAACTTCTATCTGTAAATACAACAAACGGCGGTTTCCCAATTTCTTGAGCAATTGTTGTACGCATATTTCTTAACTGTTCAAATAAGCCTTCGTCATAATTCTCGATATTTTCGATTACTTTCTTTTTATGGACAGGTTCTTGTTTTAATTGTTTACGGATAGCTAGCTTTGTTTTTCCTTTTAATAACTCCGGTGTTTTCTGTGTAAATTGGAGAACAGGGTACTGTTCTCCGCCTAGTTGTAAATAGTCTTCACTAACCATAATCGAGATCATATCTTTAATATCTCCATCTGTATAATCTGACATAATTCCATACGTACTTAATGCATCGAAATTTACTTGTTGGATTCTACTTGTCTTTTTGCCACGAAGAACATCTGTAACAAGTCCTGTTCCGTACATTTGCTTCATTCGATAGATACAGGATAGGATCTTCTGACATTCAACGGTGATGTCCGTTGTAATTGTTTCTTCATCACAATTCGAACAATACTCGCAGTCCTGCCATTCGACTTCTTGATTGAAATATTTTAAGATGCTTTTTCGAAGACAGTTTCCTGTTTTACAATACGTAATCATAGAGTTCAAGTTTTTCTTAGCATGGGGGGAATTGCCTTGCTCAATGAGCATTGTATTCGTAATAATATCTTGAGCTGAATAAAAAAGAACAGCTTCTGCAGGTGCTCCATCTCTGCCGGCACGTCCTGCTTCCTGGTAATAACTTTCCATATCAAGCGGCATATTGTAATGAATAACTTTTCGTACATTAGATTTATCAATGCCCATTCCAAAAGCATTTGTTGCTATCATGATTGGTTTTTCATCATATAGAAATTTATCTTGATTTGCCATACGTTCTTCCGGTTCAATTCCTGCATGATACCGCGTTACTGGAAAGCCTTTCTTGTTAAGTGACTTATAGACTGTATCTACATTTTTACGGGTATTACAATAAATGATACTAGATTCTTTTTTATCTAAAATCCGATTTAATTCATTAATCTTTTTATCCGGTTTAACTACAGAAAAATACAGATTTGGTCTATCAAAACTCGCAATATGCTGATAAGGATGGTTTAAACGTAATTGATTAATCATATCCTGTTGAACAATCGTTGTGGCAGTCGCTGTGAATGCGGCAAAAGGCGGTCTGGAAGGTAAAGCATCCATAATTTGTGGAATAGCTTGATAACTAGGTCTGAAATCGTGACCCCACTGCGAAACACAGTGTGCTTCATCAACTGCGACTAAGGAAATGTTCATCTGACGAACAGAGTTCAAAAACTGTTCGTTTCCCAAACGTTCTGGAGATATATATAATAAATCCAGTTCACTCCTGATTGCTTCATCAATAATCATTTGTTGTTCATAGTAAGATAATTGACTATTGATATATGCTGCTTTAACGCCCATCGTTTGCAGTGCATCTACTTGATCTTTCATTAAAGAAATTAGTGGCGAGATAACCAACGTTACCCCATCTAGTATGATAGCCGGGATTTGGTAACAGAGTGACTTTCCGCCACCAGTGGGCATCACGCCTAAAACGTCTCTCCCATTCAAAATAGCATCAATCAATGCTTCTTGTCCGGGACGAAACGTATCATATCCATAGTAGTGTTTCAACGTTTTATCTATTGTATCCATATTGCCTCCAACATTCTCACTTCATTTTTCTATTTTGCAAACTATTCGTATTTGTCTCTTTGCGCCTTATAATTGTAACACAGCGATCAGGTTATTTTTCTACGCTATTTTATTTATAGAGAAGGTATTACTATTTATACTGTCTAATTATTTAGTTCCTCTTTTTTTCTTTTTGCCCATGAATAGCTTCCGGGGAAAAACTCTACTTTTTGTTCATCTATCCAGTACACTTTATTAAATGTTTTATCTAAAAAATAACGGTCATGAGAAACTGCCAGAATGGTCCCTTGAAAATTTTCTAATGTTTCTTCTACTAATTCTCTAGATTCAATGTCTAAATGGTTCGTAGGTTCATCTAATACTAAAAAATTAATATCTTCTTCCATAAGTTGTGCTAACCTCAATCGCATCCGCTCTCCGCCACTTAGTCCTGAAATTTGGTTAAAAACATCTTTTCCATAAAACAAAAATCGAGCTAATTTCGTCCTTGCCTCCTGTTCGGTCATCTGAAAGTTCTCTTTAAAAACATCCATCACCCTCTCCCTTTTTTCATTAGTGAATAAGTGTTGTGAAAGGTAGCCGACTTTTATATTACTTCCTCTATCTATTTGACCAGAATCTGCTTTTTCTTCTCCTAAAATCATTTTCAACAAAGTCGATTTTCCAGTACCATTCTCCCCTACTAAAGCCACTTTTTCTCCGAAACGAATATGAATATTCACATCTTCTAATAGTACTCTTTCGTCAAAAGACTTGGTTACTCCTTCAGTAACGATAACATCTTTCCCGCTTCGATCTGATGCTTTTATATCTAATTTCATTTGTTTACTGATATGTGGTTTTTTAACTTTCTCCATTCTTTCGATCATTCTTTCCATATGCCGAGCTTTTTTATGCAATCCAGGATTAGGTGGGACTGCTCGATTAGCCCATTCTCTCAGTGTTTTTGCTCTTTCTTTCATCTTCTTTATTTTACGTTGTTGTTCTTCATAAGCTTGAAATTCTCTTAAAACTTTTTCTTCTTTCTCTTTCAAATACCCAGTAAAATTAGAATGGTAAATGGTACATTCACCATCTTCTAGATCAATTATTTTGCTTACGCCTTCATCCAGAAAGTATCTATCGTGGGAAATAATGACTACTGCTCCATTATAATTTCTAACAAACTGTTCCAGCCATTCTGTAGCTAAAAAATCTAAATGATTCGTTGGTTCATCTAATAACAACAAGTCTGGATTTCTAAGAAGGTTCATTGCTAAACCAATTTTAGTTTGTTCTCCTCCACTTAGTATCTCGAACTTCTTATCCAATAGCCGATTTATATTTAGTCCTTGAGTGATCTGCTGGATTTTAGCATCCATCTCATATCCTCCTTCTTGAAGATAGGTTTCTTGGATGTATCCATATTTTTCCACTAGCTGCTCCAGACGATCGGCATTTTTTTCGTTGCTCATTTCCATCTCTAGACTTTGCATTTGCTTTTCTTTTTCTAATAGATCGTAAAATACGGAACGTAAAATATCTTTCACAATGATTCCTCTAGAATAATGAGGTATTTGTTCTAAATATCCAATTGAGCATCCCTTTTTCCAATGAATCATTCCGCTACTTGGTTGTTCCGCTTGTGCCAGCAATTTCATCAGTGTGGTTTTACCACTTCCATTTCTTCCGACTAATCCTATTTTTTCTCCTTCTTTTATTTCTAATTGTATATTTTCAAAAATTTGAGTTCCTCCATATGCTTGAGAAACATCGTTCATTGTACAAATCATCATCATTTTCTCCTTTTGTCATTCACGCCCGAACCTTTATTAGACAAAAGCTGATCTATACAAATAGCCATAGAAAAGAGTCCTCTCCTATGGCTACCTGCAACAAAAAAGAGAGCATGAGTCTGCTCTCCCATTTTGTATATTAATGGTGGGGGTGAGATACTTCCGCTGCGATTCTACTATTAAATTGCTAAAATTGGACAGACTGGTCCCTTTAGGCAATAATAATAGAAAATTCTGCACGGCAGATATACAAATATAGTTCTTCTTTTCCGTGCTTCTTCGCAGTTAGAAACATCTAACCTCCACCTCCGTTCAAATAAGTTAGTCTCATTTTATCTAAATAGAGTCGCTTTTACAATAGTTATATTAAAAAACCTTTACAGAATTTATCTGTAAAGGTTTTTGTTTTAATAGATGATCTAATTATTTAGTTCTCCTGTTAATTCAATGATACGATCAACAGATTGGTCTAAATATTTGATTGTATCTGAAAGGGGACGATCTGTTGTAATGTCAACTCCAGCTACTAACGTTGCTTCAGATGGTACCTTTTGTCCACCTAATGCTAGAAATTCTAACCAGCCATCGACTTTTTCTTCTCCACTTTTAATTTTAAGGAATGCTTGAGTGGCAATAGTCAAGCCAGCAGAGTAGGTGTATGGATAGAGTCCCATGTAGTAATGAATTTGACGCATCCAGGTTAATTCTGCACCTGGTTCTAACTCTACTGCATCACCCCAGAACTGCTCCAGTATGCTGCGTTTAATTTCACTAAGTTTCTTAGCGTCAAAGCTTTTACCTGCATCAATTAATTTATACACTTCTCTTTGATAGGCAGCTTCAAGTAAATGCGTTACAAAATTATGGAAGTAGGTCTTAGAAATCATTTTAGATAAAACTGACCGTTCCATACGAGGATCTTCAGATTTATTTTGTAAATAATCTGTTAGTAATAATTCATTGAAGGTTGAAGGGCCTTCAATCAGATAAAGTGATGGTTCTGCACTAGTTAGTGGATTATTTTCATTTGACAATACACCTTGACCGGCATGCCCTAATTCATGGAATAGCGTATATGCATCTGTTAATTCCCCAGTCCACGTAATCATTACATAAGGGTGTTTGCCATAAGTTGTCGAACAGAATGCTCCTGAACGCTTCCCAATATTTTGTGCAAAGTCTGTCCAACGTTCCGGATAAGAACGTAAAATCATATTAACGTACTTTTCTCCAAGGGGTGCCATAGCATTTTTTACAAGATCTTTAGATTCTTCTATCGTTATTGGCGTAGTATAATCAGGATCCAAATCTACTTTTAAATCAGCATAGGTCATTTTATCTAATCCGTGAACTTCTTTTAAATGGGTAACAAATTTGCGCATTACCGGTGCAAAGTCATTCATGATCATATCGATTTGACGATGGTATAAATCCTGACTCACTTCCTGACTTTCAAGTAAGTAATCAAAAATCGAATCATATCCACGCATTGTAGCTAATGTTTTTTCACTTTGCAAGTGTGTATAATATGCAGTCGCTACTACGTTTTGATATTGACCTAACACCTTATTAAACTGATCATAAGCAGCTCGGCGAATTTTCGGATTTTTATGGTACATATAAACTTCTTCATACAAAACAAAGCTTAACTCATATTCTTTTCCATCTACCTCAAAAGTACCATAGTCTGCATCAGCGGACCGTGCTTGTTCAAATAGTTCAGAAGGTGCTTCAAACGTTGGACTAAGTTGTGCTAAAGCTTTTTCTACATTTGGATCTAGTTTAGCTTTTTTAGCAGCTTTAATTTTTCGAACAAACGGTATATATTTCGGTTCTTTTTCTATCAACTGGTTCAATGTAGTTTTATCTATTTCTTGGATTTGAGAATTAAAGAAACTTAAATCAGCGCTCACATTTGCTAAAACATTTGAGACGTGGCGAGCTTGCTGCTGTGCTTCACTATCTAAAATATCGACTGATACTGGTAATATTCCATATTGTTCTAAATGAGAAGCTTTAGCCATTAATGCTTCATAGGCTTGGATCGCTTCAATTAATAATTCAACATTATCCAATTTACCAGAATATTTATCTGCAAATATTTTCACATCTTTTGGAAGTTGTTCAGCTACTTTTTCAAATTCTTCTTGTGTTTCAAAAATTGCTGTTAAATCCCATTTCAACTCTTCTGGAATATCTATACGTGGTTTTAATTTTTCAGCCAATTTATTCTCCCCTTAATTCATAATATGTAGTGAACTGCAGTCAGTTATATAATTATAACTCAGTTGATATATTGCCCTAATAATTTTTCAATATTCAAACACCAAGTTATTCTTCAACTAGTAAGTTACTCTCTCTTTTAGAGGTAGTTCTCCTTTACACATTCACTATTTCAAATAATTATACCATTTATTCTAACATTTGTGTGAGAAAATTTTGCATTTTCAAATTAAATACTAAGACTTAAATGAGCCTCTTACAACTCTGAGAACAATATTACTACTAGTTATAATAAATGATTTATATTATATCGTTCTGACTGCATCTTATTCCTTGATATCATTTGTTCTTGTAAAAAAAAAAAAATTGATTTATAATAAAGATTTTGTTTCAGTATTTAATTGTCTTTTCAACTGTTTCATTTGTTGTATAACCGCTTTCGGTGAGGGGCCACCTTCAATATCTCGTTTAATTACACAGTTATCTAAATTGATGGCTTCATAGATATCTTCTTCGAACAGGGAGTGTAGTGACTGATAGGTTTCCAGTGGGACTTCTTCTAACGTTATGGCTTTTTTTATACAGGTTTGAACTAATGATCCAATTACTCCATACGCTTCTCGAAATGGGACACCTTTTTTAGTTAAATAATCCGCGCAATCTGTCGCATTGATAAATCCTTTTGAAGCTGCTTCTCGCATGCGATCAGCTTTCACTTCCATAGTGTCAATCATTGGGATCATAGCAGATAAAGCAATTTTCACTGTCTGAATACTATCAAATAATGCTTCCTTGTCTTCCTGCATGTCTTTGTTGTAGGCAAGCGGAAGACCTTTCATCATAGTCAGCAGTGTCTGTAGGTTTCCGTAAGCTCGACCTGCTTTTCCTCGTACCAGTTCTGCTACATCCGGATTTTTCTTTTGCGGCATGATGGAAGATCCCGTTGCAAAAGCATCATCTAGCTCAATAAAACAGAACTCCTGAGAACTCCATACAATTATTTCTTCAGATAAACGAGATAAATGCATCATGATCATGCTTAAGGCATATACAGTATCCATCACAAAATCACGATCGGAAACGCCATCTAAACTGTTGGCCGTCACTTTCTCAAACCCTAGTTGATCTGCTACAAACTGACGATCGAATGGATAGGTTGTTCCAGCCAGTGCTCCATTTCCCAGGGGCATCACATCTGTATGTTCTGCTGCTTCATCTAGTCGGTTGATATCTCTTGAAATCATTTGTCCATACGCTAAAATATGGTGGGCAAACGTAACCGGTTGGGCAATTTGTAAATGAGTATAGCCGGGCATGATTGTATGGATATGATCCTGCGCTTTATCAAGAATAACTTTTTCAAACTGCAGCAATTGTGTTTTGGTTTCAGCAATTTGCTTTTTTGTGTACATCCTTAAATCCAGCGCAACTTGATCATTGCGGCTTCTACCTGTATGCAGCTTTTTACCTGCATTTCCAATCCGATCGGTCAGCTCAGCTTCAATAAACATATGAATATCTTCAGCAGTCGGATCGAACATCAAGTCATTATTTTTTATATCCATCAGAATCCCTTGGAGACCTTCAACAATACTGTGCTCATCCTCTTTAGAGATAATCTGCTGTTTCCCCAGCATTCTAGCATGCGCAATGCTGCCTGTAATATCTTCCTCATAGAGTACATAGTCAAAGCTGATTGAAGAATTAAATACATCGACTTCCTCTGCGCTGCTCCCGCCTAATCTACCTTGCCATATCTTATTTGAATTCGCTGGCATACATTGGAACCCCCATTAAATGAACCAGAACGGCTTTTTGAACATGAAGACGATTTTCAGCTTCTTCAAAAATATAATCCGCGTGTTGTTCAAATACTTCCGTTGTGATCTCTTCTTCTTTATGAGCCGGCAGACAATGTTGAACCATCACCTCTGGCTGGGCAACCGATAAGAGTTCTGTATTTACCTGATACAGATCCTGAAAAATCAATTTTCTTTTTTCTGCTTCGGACTCATCTCCCATACTAGCCCAGACATCGGTAAAGACGACATCTGCATCTTTCACAGCTTCATATGGGTTTTCCGTTAAAATAAATTTAGGATTTTTACCGTACGTTTCAAGGATCAATTCATCTGGCTGATATCCTTTAGGTGAGGCCACCGAAATTGATGCTCCGGCCAACAAGGATCCAACGATCAAGGAGTTAGCCATATTGTTTCCATCCCCTACGAAGGCAAACTTCAAGTTTTCAAGCGATCCTTTGACTTCTTGAATCGTCATCAGATCGGCTAAAATCTGACAGGGATGATACAAGTCAGTCAGTCCATTGATGATCGGAATAGAACCATACTCCGCAAGGCTCTCTACCTCTTCTTGCTTGAATGTACGGATCATGATTGCATCCAAATAACGAGATAAGACTCGAGCTGTATCTTCAATCGGCTCACCACGCCCCATCTGCAAATCACTGGCACTTAAATATAACGGCTTTCCACCTAATTGACTCATCCCTACTTCAAATGATACTCGGGTACGAGTAGAAGCTTTCTGGAAAATCATACCCAACGTTTTTCCTTTTAAATAAGGCGTTTCAATTCCATCTTTCAGCTTCTTCTTCAAGTCATGTCCAGTCTCTAAAATAGACAGCAATTCTTCTTTGGTCAAATCAGAAAGTTTTAGTAAGTGGTTCATTTCAAGACCTCCGCTTCTTCCTTTTTCAAGACTTTGTCTAAACAGTTGACTGCTTCATCAATGGCAGCTTTATCTATAATAAGAGGCGGCAGCAGTCGCAGCTTGTCTTTGGCAGTTAAAAACAATACCCCTTCCTCTTTTGCTTTGGATAACACTTCTTTTGCGGTTGTATGCTTAAAGGTTATTCCAATCATCAATCCTAATCCAGTTACTTCTTCTACCTCATCTAGCGCTTCTAGTTTCTCTATCAAGTAGAGACTGTTTTCATGGACTTTTTCTAAAAATGCGGGTGTCAAGGTTTCAAGTACGACATTTGCCCCCGCTGTTACAACAGGATTCCCGCCGAAAGTAGAACCGTGGTCACCTGCTTCTAACACATCTTTGACTTTTTCTCCTAAAATAGCTGCACCAATGGGCAGACCGTTTCCGAGTCCTTTGGCACTCGTAACAATATCTGGTTGAAGTCCATAATGTTCGTAGGCAAACAGTTTTCCTGTACGACCAATTCCTGTTTGAACTTCATCTATAATAAGAAGAATATTTTTTTGATTACAGATATCTGCTATTGCTTGGATGAAATCTGACTCTAGCGGAACAACGCCCCCTTCTCCCTGTACGATTTCGATCATAATGGCACAGACGTCTTGATCTACTTTATGATGTAAGTCCGTTATACTATTCGTTTCGATAAAATCGAATCCTTCCGTAAAAGGATCAAAAAATTTATGAAACGTATCCTGTCCTGTTGCAGATAAAGTCGTTACCGTACGGCCATGGAAAGAATTGCTTAGAGTAAGAATTTTATGTTTATCCGGGCTTTGTTCATGTCCGTACTTTCTTGCGACTTTAATCGCAATTTCGTTTGACTCTGCTCCAGAGTTCACGAATAGTACATGCTGCATTCCCGTATGGAGACAAAGTTTTTCTGCAACTTGTGCGCTCGGTTCTGTGTAGTACAAGTTTGAAATATGCTGTAGTTGACTTAACTGTTTCTGTGTAGCTTCTACCCAATCTGGATGATGATAGCCTAGTGAGTTCACTCCAATTCCTGCTGTAAAATCCAGATATTTTTTTCCATCCTGATCATAAATATAATAGCCCTCTGCTTTTTCAAATACTACTGGTATACGGTTATAGGTTGGGGTTACATAAGTATTAGTCAGTTCAATACTATTCATCATTTACTCCTTTCTGTTCAGTCCTTTTTATAAAATAATGTACCAATTCCTTTATCTGTCAAAAATTCAACGATTAATGAATGAGGCATTCTACCGTCTAAAATCACTGCTTGTCTTACTGAATGTTTGATTGCATCTGTGCAGCACTGGACTTTTGGAATCATCCCGCCACTGATAATATTCTTTTCGTACAAACTATTTACTTCTTTTAATTCAATCTGTTTGATCAATGTAGTGGAATCAGCTGCGTCTTCCAGTACACCAGGTATATCAGACATCAGAACCAGATTGTCAGCTCCTAAAGCTTTAGCGATTCCACTGGCCATTTCGTCTCCATTGATATTGCAGATTTCACCATTTTCATCTGTACCGATACAAGCGATGACTGGGATATATCCATTCCCCACTAAATCTTTAATGACTTGCGTATTCACTTTAGTTACTTCTCCTACAGCACCTAGGTTTTCAGGATCTTTGAGTTTGGCTGTTACCAACCCGCCATCTACACCACTAATTCCCATAGCTTTTCCACCAAGAGAATGGATCATACGTGTCAGATCTTTGTTGATTTTCCCAGCAAGTACCATCTGAGCGATTTCCATCGTGTCAGAATCTGTTTTTCTGAGTCCGTTCACAAATGAACTTTCTACATTTGCTTTATTGAGCCAGTGGTTGATATGCGGACCGCCGCCATGCACGATAACGACATTAATTCCGACTTTTGCCAGCAGCATAGCATCCGATAAAACAGCCTTTTTCAGTGATTCATTTTGCATTGCTGAACCACCATATTTAATGACCACCATTTTCTGATCGTATTGCTGAATATAAGGCAGTGCATTGATTA
Source organism: Marinilactibacillus psychrotolerans (assembly GCF_900101525.1). Classification (GTDB taxonomy): domain Bacteria; phylum Bacillota; class Bacilli; order Lactobacillales; family Carnobacteriaceae_A; genus Marinilactibacillus; species Marinilactibacillus psychrotolerans. Next base: position 12,899 of record NZ_FMZD01000018.1, read on the forward strand.
AAATTTCTGCTACTTCAAATGAATCCATCTTGGCTCCTTCTTTTACCTAAATACCTTATGTTCTATAGGCACTATTAATTTTTATATAGTCATATGTGAGATCACATCCCCAGGCAGTTGCTTGACTTTTACCTTCATATAAATAAATATCAATACTCAGTCTATCTGTTCCTAGAATCTCAATAGCTTTCGCTTCGTCAAATGACACGGTCGAACCTTCTTCGCATACACAGATGCTCTGGTAATTTTCTGATCTCAAATAAATATCTAGATTGTGATAGTTAAAATCCGCATCGCTATATCCGATAGCGCATAACAAACGACCCACATTGGCATCTCGCCCGTATACTGCTGTCTTAACTAAACTACTGCTGATCACCTGTTTCGCTACTGCTTTTGCCTGCAGTTCATCTGCGGCTTCTAGTACATTACAGGTAATGAGCGTACTCGCGCCTTCTCCGTCTTCTGCAATTGCGATGGCCAGTTCTTTACATACTAGATATAAGGCTTCTTTAAACACCTGCAGATCAGGTTCTGCTTCTGATTGAATCTGCTGATTCCCAGCTTCACCGTTTGCTAATATCGTAACCATATCATTTGTTGAAGTATCTCCATCCACACTGATCATATTAAAGGTATCCTTTACGACTTCTTTTAAAGTGAGCTGAAGTAGCTCTGGTTCAATAGCTAAATCTGTCGTAATAAATCCAAGCATTGTAGCCATATTCGGATGAATCATGCCACTTCCTTTTGAAATCCCGCCGATTCTTACAGTTGCATTTTCAAGTTCAAATTCTACTGCATACTCTTTTATATCGGTGTCTGTTGTCAATATAGCTTTAGCTGCTTCACTTCCGTCTTCTTCATCAAGCTGTTCTACTAAATCAGACATACCGTTTTTGAATGGTTCGATACTCAGTGGCTGACCGATCACACCAGTAGAGGCAACTAGAACATCCTCTTTTTTAATTTTCAGTGCATCCCCAACTAATACACAGACTTCATTTGCGATTTCTTCTCCATTGGCATTACATGTATTGGCATTGCCACTATTACAGATAATAGCTTGAGCTCTGCCGTTTATACTGTGTGCTTTGGTAACCAGTATCGGAGCCCCTTTTACTTTATTCTGTGTATAAACACTAGCCGTGCTGCTTAATTTTTTACTATAGATCAATGCAAGGTCTTTTCTTTTCTTTTTGAATCCCGCATGCATTCCTGATGCCATAAAGCCTGCAGGTGCACAGACATTTCCTTGAATTTCCTTAATTTGATTTTCTTTTTTGTGTTTAATTAGGGTTTCCATTTTTCCACCTCAAAACGATGGGGCTACCATCGAAAGTCCTTTAATTTCGTCAATTCCCAGCATTAGATTGAAATTCTGCACCGCTTGACCTGCAGCACCTTTTTGCATATTGTCAATGACACTGACTATAATCAATCGATTGGTTCTTTTGTCAATTGTTAATCCTATCTGACATTGATTTGAATGTTGTACATGACTGATATCCGGTAATTTACCTGCCTTTAATACCGTTACAAACGGTTCATCCTCGTACCAGTTTTCATATATGTTCTGAATACTTTTTGCATCGATTCCATCTAAGATATCCACATACATTGTGGATAAGATTCCCCTGTTGGCTGGTAGCAAATGCGGAACGAAGGATACCTTGGTTTCTCCAGCTCCCATAAGTTTCAATTTTTCTTCGATTTCTGGTGTGTGTCGATGAGTCGCCACCTTGTAAGCATTAAACCCTTCATTCTTCATTGCATAATTTGTACCTTCTGAGAGAGCTTTACCCGCTCCTGTCACACCTGACTTTGCGTCAATAATCAGACTGCCTGGGGCAACCAGTTTATTTGAGATTGCTGGATACAGTCCCAACAAGATACTTGTTGGATAACATCCTGGATTAGCCACTAACTTTGTCCTCTTAATTTCTTCACGATTCATTTCTGAAAGCCCATAGACTGCCTGCTCATGTAGTGCTGGAAATTCAACGTCCACTCCATACCATTCTTTATACACATCAAAGTCTTTCAGACGAAAATCCGCGCCGACGTCAATGACTTTTTTGTTCTGATCCATACACTGTTTGACTAAATTTTCGCTTTCTCCATGCGGTAAACAGAGAAACAAAACATCTGCTTGTGCAATCACTGTTGCATTGTTGTTAAAATTCAAATCATACTGACCTGTAAATGCAGGATATACATCTGAAAGGGGCTTGCCCACATGATTCATTGAAGACAATCCTGTTATTTCTACATCCGGATGGTTTAGCAAGATTTTTGTCAGCTCAGCTCCTACAAATCCACTTGCTCCGATTACACCAACTTTGATTTTGCTCATGCTTTGATTCCTTCCTCTTTCAGGATGAAGGTGCTGTTTACTTGCTTTGCAAGCTGTGTTTTCTTTTTCATTTCTGCATGAATGACACTTGATAATCCATATAAATTAATAAATCCAGCAGCATCCCCTTGATTGTAGACATCATCGTCATCAAATGTTGCGAAAGCTTCTGAATACAAGCTGTAAGGAGAGTCGACACTTGAGACAATCATATTTCCTTTATATAATTTCAGTTTCACAGTCCCGGTAACGGTCTGTTGTGTTTCATCAATAAAGGCATCTAGTGCTTGTTTTAATGGTGTAAAATACTGACCATTGTATATGATGTTGGCATACTTGTGAGCCAGGTCTTGTTTATATTGAAGCGTCTCTTTATCCAATGTAATCATTTCTAGTTGCTCATGTGCAAAATAAAGTAACGTTCCACCTGGCGTTTCATATACACCACGGCTTTTCATACCGACTAGACGATTTTCTATCATATCCAGAATTCCTATAGCATTTTCTCCACCAATTTTGTTCAACGATTTGATTAATTCAACGCCGCCCAGTTCTTTTCCATCAATCGCTACTGGAACACCTTGTTCAAAGTCAATGTTGACATAGGTCGGTTTATCCGGGGCTTGTTCCGGCGTAACACTCATTTCCAGAATCGAATGATATTTCGGTTCATTCAACGGATCTTCTAAATCTAACCCCTCATGAGACAAGTGCCACAGATTCTTGTCTTTAGAATAATTCGTTTCCCGAGAAATCTTCAATGGAATTTCATGTTTTTCTGCGTAATCAATCGCTTCTTCACGAGAGGTGATTTCCCACGTTCTCCATGGGGCAATAATATCTAGTTCAGGCGCTAGAGCTTTAATGCCCATCTCAAACCGAACTTGATCATTTCCTTTTCCGGTACAACCATGACAAATGGCATCAGCACCTTCCTGTTTTGCAATGTCTACCAAAGCTTTGGCAATGACTGGACGAGCTGTTGCTGTGCCTAACAGATACTTATTCTCATAAATCGCTCCTGCTTTTAAGGTTGGAAAAATGGAATCATAAACAAATTCTTCTTCCACTTCAGCTAGATAAAATTTTGAAGCACCTGTCTTCAAAGCTTTTTCTTCTAGTCCTTCTAGTTCGTCTTCTTGTCCAACGTTTGCTGTAACTGCAATAATTTCACAGTTATAGTGTGCTTTTAACCAGTGTATGATAACGGAAGTATCTAATCCTCCTGAATATGCCAATACGATTTTGTTATATTGTTTGTCAGTCATGATGCATGCTCCTTTTTTTGTTTTATTTTTAAAAATGTGTATAAAAAAAACGCCTACTGTTTTTACACAGAGACGATTTAAATCGCGGTACCACTCTACTTGCAGACAAATATTTATTAACGGGTGTCTGCCACCTCAGTACATTAACGCTGCATGACGGCTGTTTCTCATTATCCTGCCAAAAATACTAATTTTCAAGCAGAATATCCAAAACAGCATCTTCCAAGTGCGGTTCAATGAGCTTTCCATGCCGATCTTCCACTCTGTATCGGCTCGCTGATTGCCATAAGCATTTTTATGAAAGCATCTCATCTACTCTCTTGTTCATTGATGTTATGAAGTAGTCTACATCAGCCAAATTTCTATGTCAACTGTTTTATTAATTTTTTTGAATATTTTCCGCTATTTAATAAATTAAACTCCCTTTTTAAGTATATTTATACATTATTTCATTTATAAAATTCAATGTAAAAAAACGATAGTAAGATTACTATAGAAACAGTAATCTTACTATCGTTTAACTTTTAATAAAATAGATTATGCTTTAGTAGTCATTAATAACCGCGAGTATAATCTACTAAATTAATAGGTAATGCTTCTCCATTCATATAAGCTTTTAAATTCTTTTCAAATATTGGAAAGAGGCTTTTGCTATAATCCTCTAATCTACCAGCAATATGGGGTGTGATCAATACATCCTCACGATTCCAAAGTGGATGATCGCTTGGTAATGGTTCTTCATGAAATACATCAAGACCAGCGTATGCAATATTAGAATCTAGTGCTTCTAGTAAAGCATCGGTATCTACTGTTCCACCACGACCGACATTGATAAATATACTTTGCTCTTTCATCGCTTTAAATAAATCTTTATTAAACATTTCATCTGTTTCTTCTGTCAGTGGAAGAATATTTACAACAATATCTGCTTGACCAATGACTTTTTTCAAATCATCTTGAGTATGCTGTTCATTCATATAGTCTATATTTCCACCGCTACGATTGATACCTATTGTCTTCATATCAAAAGCCTGTGCCACTTTACCGGTTTGTTTTCCAATCTCACCAGTACCCACGATCATCATTGTTTTACCCTTTAGTTCTAGTAAAGTATCAACAGATATCCATTCATTTTTCATTTGTGCTTTCAAAGAAATATCCATGCCTCTAGTGTAATGAAGTAACATACCGAAGACAGACTCAGCTATACCATTCGAGTGGATTCCGCTTGAATTCGTTAGCAAGATAGCTTGTTTCTCCAATTTCTCCAGATCTAAATAATCTACTCCAGCAGAAGCCACCTGTATCCATTTGACCTGATTTGTTGAATCATCGATCAGTTTATTACCCTCTTCACTATTCCAACCATATACTACTTCTATATCTTCTAGATTATCCGCTTCTTCCAGAGAAGAAATCAGTTTATAATCTGGTGCTAATGCTTTTATTTTTTCTTCTTGCTGTGCTGTAAATTTTCGCCATGATAGAATTGTATTTGTCATTTCTTCCACCTCTTTTTAATATTATGACATAGCTTCTACAAAATTTCTATGATGTTGTATTTTCAAATCAAAAACGGATATACCCATTTTGGGTATATCCGTTTCAACCAAATTCATTACAAGTTATTCAACTGTTTGATATTCTCCAGTTACTGAATCCATTTTTTCGATAGAATCCGTTTGTAAATCATACCTGTAAAGTCCAATCAAGTTAGACCATTCTACTCCATCTTGTTTTACGGTTTCTCTTACTTCAATTGATACCCATTGATCATCTGTCCTATCCACAAAAATTGAATAATTTTCGTTATTTAGTTTTAGACGATCTACTGACTGATTAAAGGCATAGTCTTCTGCTTCTTTATCCGAAGCGAACGTTTTCTGTTCTTTTGTTTCAGTTTTTTCTGTGGTCGTTTCTTCAGAATTCGTTTCTGTTTCAGCTTTTTTTTCTTTTTCAGCAAGCCAATTTCCTAGCTCTTCATCCGTTGCATCTTCTATAGATTTGCCTGTAGCTGCTAAATATTCTTCTCCTAGAACACTAGATTGGCGCTCTGTTTGATATTCTATTTTGTCTGAAGATGTGCCTGCTACTTTCTTTGCTTGTTCAGCTTGAGTAAGGTTCACTTCTTCTAACAATGTTTCAGCTTCTGATTGAATATCTGGATAATCTGTCAAGTCTTCTTTAAGTAAAAGAGATAACGTTCCAGCTGCTTCATCCAGTTTGCTAGCGTCATATTGTGCTTTTGCTTGATCTAAACTTGTTTGATAGTCATTATTTACAGTTGCTTCAGTTTCAGTAGTTTTAGCTTGTTCAGTTTCTGGCTCTACCTCTGGCTCTTGAGCGTTATCGCTGCACGCAGCTAACGTAGCTCCAATAGTTAAAAATGTCACTAATCTAGTCCATTTTTTCATTGAATTAGCCTCCTTCATTTGTTTATATTATACTGTATCTTTTTAAAGAATACTATCTCGTATTTATAATTCATGATAAGCTGAATAGACTTCTCTTTTTTGAATATTTCTAAGTTGTGCCACTTCTTTAATCGCTTGTTTACTCGTTCCACCTTGCATGTTTAGTACTTTTTCAACATGTTCTTTTAACGTCCACTTCTTCCATTCTGCCTCTTGCTCGTTCAACTCAGGATTTTGATTGCCTTCTACAATCACACAGAATTCTCCTCTAATCTGTTCGTTCTGTGCCCATTTTGAAACATCGTAAATTGAGCCGCGAATAAATTCTTCATAGCGTTTAGTCAATTCTCTTGCTAAAACAATTTTTCGTTCAGATCCAAATACAGTTTCCATTTGTTCCAGCATTTCTTTTAATCGATGAGGTGATTCATAAAAAATCATCGTCTCTTGTCGATTCTTTAAAAGGTCTAATTCTGACTGTAGTGTCTTTTTCTTTCTTGATAAAAATCCATAAAAATAGAAAGGTTGAGGTGCTAGTCCTGAAGCAATCAATGCCGTCAAGGCTGCGTTTGCACCTGGCAAAGGAACAACGGCTATGCCTGCATCCACAGCTGCTTTTACTAGATCGACTCCTGGATCGCTGATCGAAGGCATCCCAGCATCACTAACTTGTGCCACGGTTTCCCCTGCCAACATTCTTTCCACTAATTGTTTTGTTCTCTCTTTAGAATTATGTTCATGAAAACTAATCTGACTCGTTTCTATTTCAAAATGATTTAATATTTTCTGCGTATTTCTAGTATCTTCAGCAGCAATGAGATCAGCCTCTTTTAATAAACGAACCGCTCTAAATGTCATATCTTCCAGATTTCCAATCGGAGTAGGAATCAAATAAAGCATTCCTGTTTCACTTACTTCAAAACTTTTCTGCGTCTGCATAAGTAGACTCCTCTCTATTAATAGTAATTCGTTTTAATTGGTCCTTAAGCGGGATTGTTACGCCATTCTTTTTTAAATAGTTTTCTTTATTTTTACGTGTCAATTTCTTGAATGCTGCTTCAGCTTTTGTTGCTGCGCTTCTAGAAGCATACTTTTCTGCGTAAATCATGCGCACAGGTCTTCTATAGATTGGACGTGTATACTTTGCTCCTGTGCCCGTATTATGCTCTTTCAACCTTCGGTCCAGATCCGTTGTGTATCCACCATACAGCGTCCCATCTTTGCAGCTTAGTACATAGAAATAACTAGCCTTCTTCTCTCTCTTTTCCATATATCATCCTTCTAACTTCTGGTAAATATTCATCTTTCTGATCAAATACAAATAATGGAGGAAGTACTGTAAATCCTGTTTCTTTTCCATTTTTAATGCCTTCGATCAGAATCATATTTGCTTCTTTATGCTCTTTAGGATAGACAAACCTGACTCGTTTAGGAATTAAGTTAACTGCGCGCATGGTATCTAGAATTTCAAGAAATCGCTCTGGTCTATGCACGAAATAGGCTTTTCCTTTTGTCTTTAATAAAAAAGAAGTAGCTTTCATCATTTCTTGCAGGTTCAAATAGATTTCATGTCTAGCAATCGCTAAATGTTCATTCGGATTTTTGACACTTTCTCCGGTTACTTTAAAATATGGCGGATTACATGTCACTACATCAACCGAATCATGTTTAATTCTGCTTTTGATCTCCTTAACATCTATATGCAGCATATTGACTTTATCTTTTAACTCATTCATCAGTATACTTCTGTTGGCCATATCGACAAGACGTTCCTGAATCTCTACGCCGGTTACTAAACTATTCGTTTTCTGACTAAGCATTAAAGCAATCGCTCCATTACCTGAACAAAGATCTACAATTTTTGCATGATCATGTTTAGGTACTTGAGCGAAATCACCTAGTAATACGGCATCCAAAGAAAACGAAAAAACGGTTGGACTTTGAATTATCTTCAGATCATATTGCATCAATTGGTCGATGCGTTCATCATTTTTAAGTAAATCTTTCACTTTTCCGCTTCCTTATCAATTTATTTCTTCTAGTATACCAAAGATTCTGCCTAAACATTACCCTAGAAATGAGAAAAGCCGCTCCAGCTTAAGAGTGGCTTTAAATCATAGATCACTAACTTTAATTGTCCATTCATTCTACATAGGATATACCATACCCTTTTTAGTTCATTGTTAATCCACTGTCGACAACTATATTTTGTCCTGTTACTCCTCTAGAAGATTCTGAACCTAAGAATACGACAACTTCTGCCAAATCAGCTGGTTCTGTTACTCTATTAAGGGCTGAACTCGCTGCAATCATTTCAAATACCTCTGGTGTGGTTACGGCACTTGCATCAGTTTTTTCCAGCAATCCACCCGATACCATATTGACTGTAATATTGTATGCACCCAACTCTTTGGCCATATTTCTAGTAAATCCGATTAAAGCAGCTTTTGCTGTTGTATATTGATGATAAGGTACGACAGGGTTTTGAAATAGGTTTGTTCCAATATTAATGACTCTGCCATACTGATTCTTTTTCATCTCCGGCAGTACTGCTTGAATCGTATTCAATGATGATTGAATTGTCCCCTCTAGCTGCTCATTATAGTTTTCCCAGGTCAGATCTTCTACTTTCCCCTGCGTTAACGGATTAAATTCAAAATTAATCAAAGCATTATTGACAATTATATCTATAGGGCCAAATTGTTCTACAGCTTTTTCCACCATCATTTCTACTTGTTGCTTATCTCTAACATCTGCTTTAATGGCAACAGCATGATCCTTCCCTATCCCTTCTACAACTTGGGAGGCTTTTTGTTCACTTTTAAAGTAGTTCACTATAACTTGATATCCTTTTTCACCAAATTGTTTTGCAATTACTGCCCCTAAGCCACGACTTCCTCCTGTTACTAAAACTGTTCCTTGTTTTTTCATTGTTTTACTCCTTTTCAAATTCTTAAATTTCAAATACGTAAAAACACCATTTATCTATCCAGATGCGAACAGAAAAATGGTGTCTATTTATCTATAACTTCAATACAGCCCTCTTAAAAATAGAAGGTCTGCTAATAAAGATTAAGATCCACTTTTCCTCCGCTGGTTTTATCCAGATCAGGTCCAAAGGGTCAGGTTTCTACCTATCTCAGCCTTAGATATTTCTCAACAAGCTCCCCTAGTGGTCTTTCTATGTATTCAATTTAATTAAATCATATCATACACATAGTTTTTAGTATACTTATTATTTTTTACATCTATCTGTTTTCTACAATTTTCTATAAAATTGACAAAAGCCCCTCCAATTAAGGAGCGGCTCTCTAATTAAAAATAAATGACTTATACAGTGATTTTCGTGCTAAAATACTATTCAAATTATATTACTGAGTTTCTCATTTAAACAACACAGTCCCTACCTCTACTGTATCCTTACAACTCTATAGTTGCGCCAGATCGATTAAACTTCGTTAAAACGATTTTATATAATGTTTCATATTTATTCCTAATGTAGTTCTATTATACCATGTTCTATCAATAAATCAAATTTCAAGGTTTTTATCACTGTATCTATAAGCACTTCAGCCATCCTCTATATTCTTGCATCCATAATTCTTATAATAATTTTAAATAGTTTAAGCTGTCTAATCATCACTCTACTCTGTAATGCAAATTCATTACTTATTCTCATTATTCCAATTAATATAAGGACGTTTTGCTCTTTTTAAAGAGTCTATTATATTTTTTCCAGAACTATCCCATTGAATCATTCTATAAAAAGCATCATGATAGAATATGAATTTTGCATCTGTTTCCATCGCTTCTTTGATCCAATACTGTTTTGCTGCAATAGAATCCATTGGATAGTCATCAAAACCAAGGACCCACAAAGGATTTTGATGGGCATGAGTTGGCATGATGTCGGCCATGTGAAGTAAAGTTTCCTCATTTTGAGTTAGTTTAACAATTGAGTGTCCCTTGCTATGACCTCCAGTATGGAATAATTCAATTCCCGGAATAACTGTAATGTAATTTTCAAATGTTCTAACTTGTGATTGAATAGCTTCCCAGTTTTCTTTCCAGTATGTGCTTTTAGAGCGAATATTTGGATGCCGGATTTCATCCCACTCAACACTATTTACATATATGCTTGCATTAGGGAAAGTAGAGATATATTTCCCTTGCTTCAACTGAGTAAGTCCGCCAGCATGATCAAAGTGCATATGGGTCATCAGTACCACATCGATATCGTCAGTTGTCAGTCCTACTTGTTCTAAACTCTCTTCTACCTGCGTTTCTTCCCGTACCCCATAATTTCGGATTTGTTTCTCAGATAATTTTCCTATGCCTACTCCTGCATCAATCAAATAGTTTTTCCTTTGATACTGAATTAGAATAGCATCTGTCGGCAGCTCTATCTGGTTTTTCTCATTTACTGGGTATTTTCTTGACCAAAGTGGTTTGGGTACAGGTCCAAACATGGCTCCACCGTCCATTGAAGTAATCCCACCGTTTATCCATGTCAATCTCATATCATGAAAATCCATTGCATCTAATTCCAACGCCATATAATACTCCCCTTTTTCAAACTAGCCATTCTTTTTTTACAACTACAGGAGCTACTGGCTTAATTATACTAAAAATAAATATCCCTATGCAAAAAACGCTCAAAAAGAATTTATCTTCTGAGCGTTTTAACTGATTGTCTTATTTTATATATCTATAACTTTTTTCTGGTAATAGAAATATCCCGCAATACAAACTAATAAAGAAAAAATCAAGAAGAATGGTACGAATGTTGGGTTTGAGAAAATTCCGCCAATCAAAATCACTAATGATCCCATTGTTCCAAATACTGGAGCGATATACCCTAAGAATACACTTTTTACAATACCTTCTCTTTTCAATTGAATGACTTTCATATAAAGAACAGCATAAGCAAGATAACTGAATACAATTGCAATCTCACTGACATCCCCTCCTGACAACATTCCTGTCTTTTGAGTAATGTAGTGCAATACCATCCACACAAGACTGATAACGTAAGCTGCCATTGCAGAAGCGGGGGAAAGTTCACTTGTCGGATCAATCTCTGCTATCTTATGGCTCATAGGCACCATATTCTTCATGGCTAAAGCTTGTGGCAGTCGAATAAAGCCTAATGTCAATCCGTTTACAACACCTAATACAGCAATCAATACGAATGTCAACATGATCGTTTCTCCATTGGCTCCTAAGATAGCTGTACCGATTTGATTAATTGCAGCGTCTCCTGTAGAAAGAATATACTCCTCTCCCACAATTGCTACAGTCCCTAAGTAGTAGGCTAAATAGACTGCTAAAACAATCAACGGTCCAATGGTTAACGCAATGGGCATATTCCGTTTAGCATTCTTCACTTCTGGGGTAATTGTTGTTGAGATAACCCAGCCTTCAAAAGAAAAAGCCATAGGTGCTAGTGCTGCTAGCCATCCCAGCCCCACTGAACTGGTTCCAATCGAGGCTATTCCACTTGGTATTTCTGGTGTTGGCGAACTCCAGAATAACCCAGCCACTCCAATTCCAATTAGCGGAATCATTTTAATAAAGGTCGTCAAATTCTGGAATCTTCCCCCTAATTTAAGCGAAAAGTAATTTAGCGAAAATAAAAATGTTAAATAAATTAATCCAATACCTATTTGCATCTCCAGAGTTGTTGACAGTCCAAATAACATCGTTGTATAAATTCCTGCCACCCAAGCGACCACGACTGTTATTGTAGGAAAATAAATCCATAACTGAAACCATCCAAATGCACTTGCAGCTGATGAAGAGACAAACTCTTCAAAATATCCTACAATTCCGCCAGTTTTCAGAGTCCTGCTTGCTAGTTCCGTTAAAGTAATACTTCCAAATATCACACAGAAAGCCCCGATTAAAAATACAATAATTCCTAAAAAAACATCTCCACCGGTATATGTTAAAATATCATCCGCTTTAAAAAAGATACCAGAACCAACACATATTCCAACAATCATAGATAAAGCTGTTAATAATCCATAATGCTGTTTTACACTTTTATCTTCCACTATTCGTCTCCTTAAAATCTCAATATTTAATCTATACTTTTCACTTGTAAAATTGGTCTTTCCAAATAAAGTATACAACAAAATATACCAGAAAACTGGGTTTATGAAAAGTGAATTTTCATCTTTATTTCATTAAATTCTAAACAAAATCTCTTTATTTTCTCTTTTATGTACAAAAGCATTAAGAGCAGCATGAGACTTTCGACAAATACTTCCAGTCTGCTCTTAACGCTTTAGTTTGTCACTTATAATCTCCATTATGCCATAGTTTCACTGTATTCGTTTTTAAAGATTGCTGTACATCAATAATTTTCTGATTTGAACTTCCCCTAAAGGCTAAGCTTAGATCTTTTTTGTCAAGTTCAAAACGTCCATCTACTATAACATCTAGATAAGTGAGCAATTCTTGTTTGTCTTCTGTTCCACGCATTAATTCATCCCAGGTATAACCCGTCCATGACCAAATATCCTTTGCGAACCCAAATTCTTGTCGAATTCGTCTACATAATTGTATCGTCACCCCGGTATTTAAAAATGGTTCCCCGCCAAGTAGAGTCAGTCCCTGACAATACTCAGCTTTTAAATCTTCCACAATTCGATCCTCTAATTCCTTAGAGTAGGGTTTACCATAAGTGAAGTTTTGAGCGGCCTTGTTATAACAACCTTTACAAGCAAAAGGGCATCCACTGACATAAATGCTACACCTTACGCCTTCTCCATCCACAAAATTATACGGCTTATAATCTGCTATATAATGCTTACTGAACTGATCTGAGGTCCAGGCTACTGGATCAATTGCCATTCAGATCAGATCCTTTCATATGCTTCAATCTTGAAGAAATTTCTTTATGTCGTCCGTCTACCATTGGTCGTTTTTGAGGATTTCCAAGGTAACCACAAGTTCTTTTTACGACATCACACGTTTCTGGATCCGTATTTCCACACTCAGGGCATTTAAAGCCATGCTCTGTTGGTTTGAAATCTCCTTCAAATCCACATTTATAGCAATGATCAATCGGCGTATTTGTTCCTAAATACCCAACTTTATCGTAAGCAAAATCCCATACAGCTTCTAAAGCTTTTAAATTGGTTTGTAATTTCGGATATTCACAGTAATGGATGAATCCTCCACTGGTATAGGGAGCATAGGCTTTCTCAAATTCAATCTTTTCAAAAGGTGTTGGATTTTTTCTGACATCATAGTGAAAACTGTTCGTGTAATACCCTTTATCTGTGATATCTTTTATTGAACCAAACTTCTCTTTGTCTAACTTACAAAAGCGGTCTGTCAGACTTTCACTAGGTGTTGAATATACACTGACATGCAAATTAGTCTCTGCGCTCCAACTATCTGCAGTTTTTTTAAGTTTCCGTATAATATCTAATGTAAGAGTCTTCGCTTCTTTATTCTCTTCCCAATTGCCGCCATAAAATACAGTAGCTACTTCATATAATCCAATATATCCTAAAGAAGCTGTTGCTCTTCTATCTAGAAATAATTCGCTAACTTTTTGTTCTTTTGTTAATCGTTTACCAAATGCACCATGCATATATAAAATAGGGGCATTCTCTGGAGTAGCATCCATCACGCGTTCAGCTTTAAAAATCAATGCATCATGCAGCGTGTCCAGTCTTTCTTCTAATAATTCCCATAATTTTTCCTGATTTCCATCTGCTTCTAATGCTATTCTGGGTAAATTCAGTGTAACAACGCCCAAATTCATTCTCCCTGAATTAATCTCTTGGCCTTGTTCATCTTTCCATCCTTGTAAAAACGAACGGCAGCCCATTGGAGCTTTAAAACTCCCAGTTAATTCAACGATTTTATCGTATGATAATATATCCGGATACATTCTTTTTGCTGAACAGGCTAAGGCCAGCTCTTTAATTTCATAATTAGGATCTTCTGGATTTAAGTTAATCCCTCGTTTTAAAGTAAAAATTAGCTTAGGAAAGATCGCTGTCCGTTTCTCTTTTCCCAGACCTTTCAATCGAACTTCTAAGATAGATTTTTGAATTTCTTTTTCTAACCAGTTCGTTCCTAATCCAAACCCTACACTCGTAAATGGTGTTTGTCCTTGAGAAGTATACAGTGTATTGATTTCATACTCTAAACTTTGCATGGCATCATATATATCTTTTTTTGTCTTCTCTATTGCATACTCTTGCCTTTTCACTTTATCTTCTATCCATTTTCCAGCTGTTTCCTGATGTTTCTTGTAGTTCAATTTTGCATAAGGAGCCAATACTTCATCAATCCGATCAAAACTGCATCCTCCATATTGACTGGAGGCTACGTTAGCAATGATTTGGGCCGTTTGTGCAGCGGCTGTCTGAATAGACTGTGGAGATTCAACCTCTGCATTACCAATTTGGAATCCTTTTTCAAACATCTCTTTAAAATCAATTAAACAGCAATTACTCATAGGAGAATAAGGAGTATAATCCAAATCATGGTAGTGAATATCTCCTTTTTCGTGTGCGTTTGCCACATGTTCAGGTAACAATTTTAACCCAACTGCTTTCCCTACAATTCCTGCTGTTAAATCGCGCTGTGTATTGAAGACGTTACTGTCTTTGTTTGCATTCTCGTTAACAATACTTTTATCCTTTGTCAGCAAACTTTGAATCATTTTATTTACATCTCTACGGTTTTTTCTTTCGTTTAATTTATTATTTTTTTCTTCCTCATAAGTGCTAACTAATTCAGGATTTCCTGACTCATTCATCACCTTTTTTAAAATGTGTTCAATTTCACATGTTTCAATGCAAGGAGATGCTTTTGTTATGATGTGTTCTTCTATTTTGTTTCTAATTTTTCTTAATTCATCTTCAGTCAGTTGTATATTATTCAGTCTTGCTGATTCTACATAAATCTTCAATATCTTATTCAAATTAAAAGCTTGTGTCCGACCATCTTGTTTCAATACTTTTAGTGTATTTTCTGATTTCTCTTCTAATAGAGTCACCTGATTTACTTTGTATGTAGTTTGCATTGTTACTTCTCCTCTCAATCATTTCGTTTCTTTGGTTGTTTTTTCACAAGATGCGTCGAAAGTATTTCCTGCTTAAATTAAAAGCAGGAGCTACTTTCAGTTAACACAATCTACTTAATACCATTTAACGTAGTCTTCATCTTCCATAGTCTCGACCATCCCCAATAGATAACCATTCCCTACTTGAGAGAAGAAATCATGATTGCTGGTCCCTGTAGAAATTCCATTCATAATAATTGGATCAACATCTTCTGATGTATCAGGAAAAAGAGGGTCAAATCCTAAATTCTGCAAGGCTTTATTGGCATTGTAACGCAAGAACACGCCCACTCGATCTGTCCAACCAATTGCCCCATATAGATATTCTGTGTATTCCATTTCGTTCTCATATAGTTTAAATAATAGATCATATGTCCAATTTTTCAGCTCTTCTTGTTCTGCTTCAGATAATTGATTGTATCCAATCTGAAATTTGTATCCAATGTAAGTCCCATGTACGGACTCATCTCTTAAAATCAATTTAATGATTTCTGCTACATTTGTCATTTTACTGTTTCCTAGATAGTGAAGCGGCGCAAAAAATCCAGAATAGAATAAGAATGACTCCAAAAATACACTAGCTACTTTCTTTTGTAAATCTGATCCTTCTTGGTAAATCGCATTGATGATCTGGGCTTTTTTTTGAAGCATCTCATTTGAATGGGTCCATTCAAAAATTTGATCGATCTCAGATTTAGTATTCAATGTACTAAAAATTGCGCTGTAACTTTTTGCATGCATAGATTCCATAAATTCAATATTATTGTATACCGCTTCTTCATGTTGCGTACGAATACTTTTCTTCAATGCTTCAATCCCGTCTTGAGATTGGAGTGTGTCTAGTAAAGTTAATCCGCCAAATACTTTGGCAATCATATCTTTTTCTTCAAAAGATAACTTTTGCCAGTCACTCAAATCATTGGACAACGGGATACGAGTATCAGTCCAGAACTGTTCTACCAGTTTTTCCCATGTCAATTTATCGACCATATCTTCTATCTGATTCCAGTTAATGGCTTTATATGTCTCGGTCATTCGTTATTCTCCTTGTCCTTTGCTCTCTGAGTCATTTCATACAAGGCAATTCCCTCTTCATAAAGCACATAAAGTTATTACAGGAATTTGCCTTCTATACTACCTGACTTATATCGTACAGCTCTCACATGCATTTGAACCAATTTCTTCTGCATCATCCGTAAATGTACGCACATAGTAGATAGATTTGATTCCTTTTTTATGGGCATAGTGCCTTAGAATATTCAGATCGCGCGTAGTTTGCTTCGTTGTTTTTTCTTCTTTCCATTCATAAATACCGGCTGGAATTTCTGAACGCATGAATAAGGTCAAGCTCATTCCCTGGTCCACATGTTTTTGAGCGGCAGCATAGATATCAATGACTTTACGCATATCCATATCATAAGCACTCTTATAATACGGCATTGTTTCATTCGATAAATATGGTGCTGGATAGTATGTTTTCCCTGTTAGTTTTTCTTGTCTTTCTTCTACTAAACGCGTAATAGGATGAATACTAGCAGATGTTTCATTTACGTAACTAATTGAGCCTGTTGGCGCAACCGCCATACGATACTGATGGTATAATCCATGTTCTTGTACAGATTTCTTCAGCATTTCCCAATCAGAGACTGTTGGAATCTGAATACCACGCTCTGCAAAAATTCCTGCTACTTTTTCTGAATCAAAGTTAAAATCCTTATTTGTATATTTATCGAAATAGGTTCCATTTGCATAATCCGATTTTTCAAAATCATAGAATATTTGGTTGCGCTCTTTGGCAATCTCATTGCTGGCTTTTAATGTATAGTAATTGAGCAACAAGAAGTAAGCATCTGTAAACTCTATGGATTCGGGAGACCCATAATGCATTTGGTTCAATGCAAAAAATGTATGCAATCCCATTGCGCCTAAACCAATTGTATGATATCTATCATTCCCATTTTTGACAGAAGGAACAGCTTCAATATTTGAACCGTCTGTAACATACGTTAATGCACGAACCATTGTGTCCACTGAGCTCTCAAAATCTGGTGTGGTCATTAAGTTGACTACATTTGTTGAGCCTAAATTACAACTAATGTCTGTTCCAAGAGACTCATACTCTTGATTATCTTTGATTACAGAGGGTTCTTGTATTTGCAGCACTTCACTACACAAGTTACTCATAGTAATTGTACCGTATACTGGATTTGCTCTGTTTGCTGTATCAATGTTAATTACATATGGATAACCGGATTCTTGCTGCAATTTTGAAATTTCATTTTCAAGTTCACGAGCTTTGATTTTAGTTTTCTTGATCTCAGGATTTGCAACCATATTGTCATACTCTTTAGTAATGTCGATATAAGCAAAAGGTTCTCCGTAAATTCTTTCTACATCATATGGGCTAAACAGATACATATCTTCATTACGAGCTGCTAAATCATAGAACTTATCTGGCACTACAACGCCTAGAGAAAGTGTTTTGACCCGGACCTTTTCATCTGCATTTTCTTTTTTAGTTGATAGAAAACTCAAAATGTCTGGATGAAACAGGTTCAGATACACTGCTCCGGCACCATTTCTTTGTCCTAACTGATTGGAATAGCTAAAACTATCTTCTAATAACTTCATAACCGGTAGAACACCACTAGAAGCATTTTCAATTTTTTTAATAGGATCGCCAGCCGCTCTAAGGTTTGTCAGGTTCACTCCGACTCCTCCACCGATACGGGACAATTGAAGTGCTGAGTTAATGGCACGACCTATACTATTCATATCATCTGTCGCTTGAATCAAGAAACAAGAGACAAGTTCCCCACGACGTTTTCTTCCAGCATTCAAGAAAGTTGGTGTGGCTGGCTGATACCGCTGATGGATAATTTCATCAGCTATTTTTCTTGCAAGTTCTTCATTACCGTTCGCCAAGTATAAAGCGTTAAAGCCTATGCGATCTTCGAATCTTTCTAAAAATCGATTACCGTCATTTGTTTTAAGTGCGTATTGAGTATAGAACTTATACGCAGACATGAATGAACGAAAACGGAATTTCTGATTATATAATTCTTCAAACAATTCAGTGATAAATGATCTTGAATATTGAGATAAGAACGGTTCTTCAATAAAATCATGTTCAATCAGGTAATCAATTTTTTCATTAACACTGTCGAAATGGACAGTATTAGGATTAACGTGTTCGATAAAGTAAGCTCTGACCGCTTCTTGATCTTTATGAAGCGGAATTTGGTTATTTACTGGTCGATTGATTTCATTATTTAATTGAAAATAAGTTATTTCTTTAGGTGTTTCTTTTACTGAACTAGTTGAAGCCAAGATCATCCACCGCTTTCTTTAATTTTTTCACATCTACTTCGCTTCCTTGAAATTCAAAGCTATGAAGCAGAGGTACATTGTAATCTCTTGCTAGATCTTTTGCCGTAAAAACAAATAGCTGACCAAAATTAATGTTTCCTCCGCCAGCTACTCCTTTTAGAAAAGATTGATTGTTTTCCGTTTCAATAAAGTCATTTAGAATTTCCGTCACTTCCTTCTCATAAGTAGGAGTAATGACGATGTAGGGTTCATCAACCGCAATGAAAGGATCTGTCGGGGTTATTTCCAACAAATCCATTCCAAGTTTGTTCACAAATTTCCTTGTCTGACCTGTCAATGAAAGATAAACTACTTTCATAGTGTTACGCTAACTGATTCAGCATATCCGGACGGAATCCGTTAAATGCTTCTAGTCCTTCAGCAATAACAACTGGAAGAGAGCTAAACCCTAAACTTTTCACTTCTTCGATTGCTGCTTCGTTTTCAACGATATCTTTAACTTCATAAGAGATTCCTTTATCTTCTAAATACTTTTTCGTAAAATTACATTGCATACAGTTCGGTTTTGAATAAACGACGACTGATTTTTTTGACATATTGATTTCCTCCTAAAAAAATGAAAATTACTGCACCGATTTTTTTCGATATCTCCGTGAATTTTTCTGTGAATTAGTTTAATTCAATCCAATGAGCTCTTTCTATATATAGTGATATATGCTTACCGTCTACTTTCCTCTTTCACTACTAAGCTCTCTTGGTATCGTATCTATTATTTTACATGACTTTTAAATTTTTTCAAGCATAAAACACTGTATGTAGAAATTTATTTTTCCATAAACACAACATGTTGTGTCAAGGTACAAAAAGACACTCTCGTCTTTTTCGCTCAATTTAATAAGCAAAACGAGAGTGTACAAGGAATTGCACTAATAATATACTTTTTTGTTTTTTTATATACACACTATATATAGTGTGTAAAAATATTTAATCACTTTATTTTCGCTCACCATAAATAACTTCCAAACAAAATGCGCAAGGTTCATCTCCGTCTCTTCTAGAACCATAAAAAAGATTGCATACATGAAATCCATCTTCATATATTTTTTCTAAATTCATCCGAGATTTAGTCATTCCAGTATCACTGATTTGTTTTTCAATGGATTGCTGTTTGATGACTTCAGCTAATCTGTCTCGTAAATGCTGGTTCTCCATACTTAAAGCATGATTCTCTTCAGTTAACTGAGACAGCTCTTGTTTAACTTGTTTGAGTGTCTTCAGAGTAGCTTCTGCTTGAGATTCCAACTGGGAAAATGTGTCATGTAATTCCTTTTTATTCATTCTACACCACTTTTTCATTTCTACAGATTTCTTCACGTTTGATTTCGATTTGGATATTTTTAACGGTAGAGCAGATAGTAGACTTGTTTACACTGTTGTATCTTGTAATAGCATAACACGATTAGAATTGAATTGGCAAACACTGAATAAAGAAAAAATAAAATATCAGTCATTATTTGTACGCACATGCGTCTTATTTTCAATAATTTAAATTTACCTAAAGGCTATCTGCAAGGCAATATCCTCAAAAACGCCTTGTGCCGCCACGTTACTGTTTAATTTTTTTTTCGCTTCCAGTAATTGTTCTAAAATATTAATCAATTTTCTACTAGACAACTGATCTGCAAATTGTTTCATGCTTGATTCATGATTTAGGAAAGCTAATGTCACTGAATCTGAATATTTCAAGTTTAAAAGATCTCGATATACAATAATGAGCAGGTCAATAACAAACTGATAAGCTTCTCGGTCATTAACTGTCCCCATCAGATCTGTCTGCACGAACACAAATGCTTGTTCATCCTGCTTTGCTAAAAGTTTAAACCAATTCCAGACAGCTTTAACTGTATCCTGAAACGTTTCATCATTTGCTAAGCTGACAGCTTTATCAGCGTCATGAGTAATTCTAGACGTTAAAGACGCTTGCGATAAAGTCAACCCGCGTTCTTCTAATTCATTTATTCTTTTTTCAAGGGGCTGGACTGGAAAATGAATGACTTGACATCTAGATAAAATCGTCGGTAAAAGTCGCTGCTTTGCTGTTGTTATAAGCAATGCTGTCGTGTCACCTTCAGGTTCTTCTAAAAATTTCAGCAAACTGTTAGCAGCATTTTGAGTCATCTTTTCGATATCTTCGATAATAAATAGTTTCCGTTTGCTTTCTACTCCACTTTTAGAGAATTCTTCTTTCAATTCTCTTACTTGGGCTACTTTGATTGATAAGCCATCAGGTTTGATTTCAATAATATCTGGATGCTGGTGCGTATCTATTCGTTGGCACTGGTGACAGTTACCACATGGCCTATTCTGTTCAAAATAATGAGGACAGAAACGTGCTTTTGCTATCCATAGTGCCATTTCTTTTTTCCCAGTACCCGCAACCCCTTCAAATAAATAAGCATGCTGTAAAGTCTGGTTCTGAATTAATTTAGAAAATAATTCATAAATATCTGTTTGTTTTTTTACGATGGTCGACATTAGACGTCTCCCTTAGCTTTAAAATTGTCGAAACTGCTCTATTGGAAGGACAAACAATGTTGCTCCTCCGACTTCTATATCTACTGGATAAGTTAAATCAGATTCTAAGGTGAAATCATATGAAGGCGGGCTCATCATCGTTTGACTCCTGGTTGAACAATTCTCTTTGATGAGAGCTAGTACGCTTTCTACTCTACGATCTTCCACTCCAACTAAAAAAGTTGTATTTCCAGCTCGTAAAAAACCTCCTGTAGAAGACAACTTTGTTGCACGAAAGCCTTTCTCTACAAATTCATCGGCAAGTCTTTTACTATCTTGATTTTGAACAATTGCTACCACCAATTTCATGTTTGTCATCCTTTCTTAATTGCTATTGTGAGAATCATATTCTTCTATTACGGTTATAAGTGCATCAAGCGCGTTCTGGAACACACTATCCTGATCCAAGCTTGCATCAATAATACGGAATCGACTTGGGTCTTTTTCAATCAACAAATGATAGGCCTTACTGACTTCTTCATGAAATGTTACAGCTTCTAATTCTAGTCTATCTTGAGTTCTTTTAGATTTTTTATCCTTGATTCTCTTTAGTCCGACTTCTACATCTACATCTAAATAAAGGGTAATATCCGGCTTCAATCCTTCTATCGCAAACTCATTTATAGCCATCACTTTCTCCATACCGATCCCTCTGGCTTGTCCTTGATAAGCTATTGAGCTATCAACAAAACGATCACATAAAACAACCTCTCCTCTTGATAAAGCGGGTAGTATCTTCTCTACTACATGTTGTCTACGGCTGGCTGCATAAAGTAATGCCTCTGTTCTAGCATCCATTGTTAAGTGTTTTGGGTCTAAAATCAGTTTCCGAATTTCTTCGGCAATTACACTTCCTCCGGGTTCACGAGTTACAACAAGCGGATGATTGATCATAGATTGGATCGCCGGAACCAAACGTTTTATTAAACCAGATTTCCCTGCTCCATCTGGTCCTTCTATTGTAATAAACAGACCTGTCACATTTATTTCCTCAATTCTAAAATAATTATCTTATTTAGTTTATTATACGTGAGATTCATCCCTATTGTCTATGGATTTTATAAAACGTTTTTCCATAGAAATTTCTAAAAAAAGCAAACGTTCATTGTTTTTCCAATGACGTTTGCTTTTTTGCTGCATTCTAGTTCAATTAACTTCCTTTTATTTGTCTTACTTTTGCTTCTTTAAATAAATAAAAGTATTTTGCTTGAGCTAATTTACGTTCTGCTTTAAGTTTTGGATGTTCTTCAACAATAATTTCTTCCATTACTTTAGAATTTTCCCATAAAGCTTTTTGATTTTTTATTAAATCAAAAAGTTTTTCATCATATTCATTTCTTAGTTTTGATTTCTTTCTAAACATTCCCATTATAAATTCTCCTACATATCTCTACGGCCTTCAACTGCTTTAAGCAGTGTGACTTCATCCGCATATTCTATATCGCTTCCTACTGATAGACCATGTGCCAGACGCGTAACTTTAATCCCAGAGGGCTTAATCAAGCGCGACAAGTACATCGCAGTAGCTTCACCTTCAGCTGTAGCATTGGTTGCGATAATAACTTCTTTTACTTCTTCATTTTGGAGTCGTTTAATCAAATCTGGTATATTGATATCTTCCGGTCCTGTTCCCTCAATAGGAGACAAGACTCCATGAAGAACATGATATAACCCTTTAAATTCTTGCATTTTTTCCATTGAGATAACATCTTTGGGATGTTCCACTACTAAGATCAGTGATTGATCTCTACTTTTATCTTGACAGATTTCACAAGGATCTTGTTCTGTCATATTTCCGCATATTGAACAGTAATGCAAATCTCGTTTGACACTAATCAGAGATCTGGCAAAACCGGTTACATCGTCTTCGTTCATATTGACTGTATAAAAAGCCAGGCGGGCAGCTGTTTTCTCCCCAATTCCTGGCAATTTCATATAACTTTCCATTAATTTCGAGATCGGTTCTGGATAATGCATGACCGTCTCCTTTCTAAAAAGATACTCTTAATCGAAGATTATACTAATCTTTTTCTGCTTGAATAACATCTCTACATTCCAGGCATACCTTTAGTATATTTCCCCATTACCCGCTCTGTTTCTACATCTACTTTTTCAAGCGCATCATTTACTGCAAGCAGGACAAGGTCTTCAATAATTTCTACATCTTCAGGATCGACAATTTCTTCTTTAATTGAAACATTTTTCAACTTCTTATCACCTGTAAAAGTTACAGTTACCAGATCATCATTAGCGGAGCCTGTGAATTCTGTCTGATTCAAAGTTTCTTGAGCTACACCCATTTCTTTTTGCATTTTTTGCATCTTTTTCATCATGCCTTGCATATTTCCCATTCCACCGCGCATTGTTCATTCTCCTTTATTAGTTATTATAAATTTTAATCTTCGACTTTAACGATTTGCTCTCCAAAAATTTTAAATGCTTCAGAAACAATCGGTTCGGTTTCTTCTTTTTCTTCTTGTGGAGAGGTGTTCTCTGAGTGAACATCACTAGGATCACCTGGTTCTTCTTTCATCCGTTTAATAAATTCCTGACGGATAACTGGCCATTGTTCAGCTGGGACACTAATCAACTCTGCCCTATGTCCTATCACTTTTTCCAGATATTCACCTATAGTATTCAATAAGAGAGTATCGTTGGTTGCCCTCTCACATAGAATATCATAATCAAAGGTCACAACCAACCCTTGAGGACTCGCTGCTACAGGTGTAGAAGTATTCATAATGGCTTTTTGACTAGCTTCCAGCACATTCATCAAATCTGGCCAAACGTCTTTTAATTGAGCTAAATCATTTTTTGTTGCTTTTTCAAGCACTTTATATACTGACGGACGGTTGACTTTAAAAACTAGACTGCTTTTACTTCGTTTTGGTTTAGATGGAGCCGCTTTTACAGATTCTTCGCTACCGCTTATATTTTGTATAAGTCTCTGCATGTCTGCTAACTGTTTTTTTAAGTCTGAAAGCTCAGCAGATGAGACTTCTTCTACTTCGGGCTGTTTCTTAATTTCTTCTTTTTTTAAATAAGGATTCGTTGGTTGAGTCAGTCTTACCGTTGCTACTTCAAGATAAACTTCAGCATGATTAGATAATCTCATTTCTTGTTGTGTCTGGTTAAATATTTTTATGACTTCGTAAAGAAGTATTGAGTCTACTTCTGTTGAGAGTTGTATAAATTTGTCATCTGCTTTTCCCATTTTTAATAATATATCAGATTGTGCTGTCTGGTAGAGCAAAACATCTCTGCTGAATAAAATTATATCTTCTACAAAACGACTAGGATCTTTCCCTTCCGCGATCAATTCGTGGAGAATGTTCAAACCTTTTTCAGTTTCCCGGGTATATACTGCTCGGATATATTCACTCAGAAGTTCTTGAGTAATACTACCGGTTATCCTCATTGCATCCTCAGTTTTCAATTTTCCTTCAGAGAAAGATAAGGCTTGATCTAGTATACTTAAGGCATCACGCATTCCGCCCTCTGCAGCTTTTGAGATAGTGGTCAGTGCATCTTCTTCAAACTCTACTGATTTTTGGGTTAAAATATATTTCATCCGACTAACAATATCTTGAGGTGATATTCTTCTAAAATCAAATCTCTGAGTCCTAGAAATAATTGTTAAAGGAATCTTATGCGGTTCTGTGGTTGCTAAGATAAATATAACGTTAGCAGGAGGTTCTTCAAGTGTTTTCAACAGGGCATTAAAGGCACCCATCGACAACATATGGACCTCATCAATAATATAAACTTTATACTCAGCTTGTGTAGGGGCATAATTAGCTTTATCACGTATATCACGAATCTCTTCGACTCCATTATTACTCGCTGCATCGATTTCAATTACATCTCCAAGTTTTCCCTGGCTAATCGACTGGCAAATCTCACAATCATTACAAGGCTCTCCCTCTTTAACATGGGGGCAATTGATTGCTTTTGCAAAAATTTTAGCTGCACTGGTTTTACCTGTACCACGAGGTCCCGTAAATAAGTATGCATGACTCGTTTTATCTTGTACAATTGCATTCCTAAGAGTCTTTGTTATTGCCTGTTGTCCAGCAATATCTTCAAACTTTTGTGGACGCCAGACACGGTACAATGCTTGATAGCTCATAATTCCCCTCTTCTCTACTATACTTTCATTACATTAGATAATCCTTTATAAAATTTATACTTAAGTTATTTGATTTCTCTACTCTTCATTATAAGTGAAATCAGAGTGAATGAGAAATAGATTTTGTATATTTTCATTTAGCATTTTATAAGAACTGAGCATAAAAAGAAAAAAGATGTCCTAATGATTAGGAACATCTTTTTTCTTATATGCACAACTATCAATTGTTCATAACTATGTATGCACATAACACATGGAGGACTGTACTTAGTGCTGCTTCCTTCCGGACCTGACACGGTTCATACACCCGCCATTGTCATGCAGCCTCTCGGCACTTTTAATTATACTATAGATAGAACATTATTTCTAGTCATTTTTCAAATTATCTTAACCTTTGTATTGAATATTTTCAAAAATCATTCCGCTTTTAGGGGTTGTAGGCATATTGACTAAACTAAATCCGATATCTTGTTCGGGAAGTGTATAGTCTATTTTATTAACTAGGAAATCCGTAACAATCTCCATTGCTCTTACAGTATTCCACTCACCCGGACATCGATGCCCGGCAGAGTAACTCCCTCCACCTTGTGCTAATAATTTAAATTGAATCTGTTCAGTAGGACTCTGATGCCAGTCACTGAATCGTTCAGGTCTGAAATCCTCAGGATCTTCCCATACTCTTGGGTCATGATTCGTACCATAAAAGTCAAATATTGCTAGCGTATCTTTTTCAAACTGGTAGCCATTCCATATGAAGTCTTTTCGGGTAATGGCCCCATTAAACGGGAAGAACGGATAATATCGTCTGATTTCTTGAATAAACATATGCAGGTAGTAAGGATTTTCTCCATTCAATTTATCTTGTTCTTCCGGGAACTGCTGTAAGGTTAGTGCCGTAAACGCAAAATATAATGCAATCGCAACAGAAGGGCGGATAACGTTCAATAATTCTACCGCTGCTGTTTTCAAATCCATTAGCTCTCCGTCTAGCTCTTTATGCCAGGCTACTTGGTATAAGGCGGTATCTTCGTCTGGTTGAAGTGTTCCTTCTCTTACCTGTTCAATTAATCCAGAAACCCATTTTTCTCCTTTGATCCTACCGATTCGTCCTTCTATATGCCGCTTACTAACTGCTACGGGGGATTCTATCATGCTAATCAGTTGTTCAGTCCGTTTATCGATTTCTTTATCTTTTAATGGGACACCACACCACTCACAGGCAGCTTGAGTCAGCACTTTCTGACTTTCTTTATAAAAGTTGATCGAATCTTTTCTGATCCATTCTTTTGTAGCGATGTATAGATACTTTTCAACTAATTTTGCCCAAATTTCAATACGTTCTTTAGACATTAAATCCAAAAACATTTTTTTGCGATGGCGATGCGCTTCATCATCTAGCTGCTGAACGCCACCTTGACCTAGTAAAGTAGACACCGCAGGTTCTGGAGCAGCGCCTTCACGTTTAAATTTATCTTCATCATAAAATAATTCTGCAGCTTCTTCTCCTCCTAACAATATTGCCTCTTGCCCGAGCACTCTAGTTTTAACTGCATCTGACTGATACGCTTTTCGACGGTTAGGTATATAAAGATAGCCTTCTCTTAATATACTTAGCCCATTTTCAAGACCTTCTTCTCTAGGAAATGGTTTAGTCTTTTGCATAATCGTCTCCTCCTTAAAAAAATAGTTGCTTCAACTATAAATAATCCTATATCTATCTACTTATTCAGTATATTCTTAAAAGACCGATAGTTTCAAACATTTCTCCTCGAAAGAAATCCACTTATTTCCAGATATATTTTTTTCGTTGAGGTCAAATCAGCAAGAAAATTCATAATTCAAAACTATCTTAATTTATCTCTACTAATAGCAATATTCTAACTGTACTTTCAATACGTTCCAGTAAGCATCATTTAAACTAAATAGATATACACATTATCTCGGTGCTTCTATTGTACGATATTTTACATAAATTATTCTTTATTACGACGTTACATGCTCTTTTCATATATATATTAAGCAATTTGTTATAATTTTGTTGTTCGTTTTTAAATAAATTTAGTACATTCTTAGTTTTTATTCTCTCTTTGGGATAAATTATGGTAAGCTAGTATCAACAGAAATAATACACATAGTTTCTCAAGGAGGAAAGTACATGAATTTTGAAAAAGCACATTTCGAACAATTCTTCCACACAAATCGTATTGGTAGTTTTGCTGTTGCAAAAGATGAATCGAAATTGGTTTATGTATCTGATGTAACAGGAGAACCGAATCTATGGGCAATTGATCTAAAAGAAAGTACAACACCATACTTATTCTCCAAATATGATGAATCTGTCTCTTTTGTAGAGATTAGTCCTAATCTGGACTATATTTTAGCAGGATTGGATAAAGACGGAAATGAAAATACTCAGATCTATGCTCTTCCAATATATGGTGGGTATCCAATGCCACTGATTACAGGTGATGCTTCAGAGAAATTTTATTTTGCCGACCTCTCAGAAGATGGAACTCGTTTATATTACACAACTTCACTAGCTAATCCTAACTTCTTGAACACACATGTCAGAGATTTGGAGACAGGCAAAGATATATTGCTGGAAGAAGGCAAGGAAGCTCCGACTTATTTAACAGCTATTTCTAAAAATGAAGACCTCTTCATATACACAAAAGTGTATTCTAATACTTATCAAAAAGCTTTTTTAAAGGTTGAAGATGAATTCATTCCCTTATTACCTGAAGATGCTAAACCACCTTATACAATTAGTGGAACGACCATCACGAATAGTAATATGATTTACTTTGTTACAGACTATCAAAGTGAACAAGCTTATCTGGTTCGTTATGATCTAGCCTCTCGTCAAAGTGAAACTGTCCTGTCCTTCATAGATGAAAGTATTACCGAAGTTTCTTGGCATGAAGAGTCCGAGACTTTCATTCTGGCCACAACTGCTGGAGTTACAGACAATTTGTATCGCTTTAATCCCGAAACTCGTGAAGTCGAAGAATTGGTCTCACCTGTACATGTATTGCAAGAGATAAAAATTGCTAAAAATGGAACAATCTATTTATCAGGATCCAGTTCAGTAATGCCTGTGAATATATTCCGTTCAGTTGACGGGGTTCATTGGGAATCGCTGACAGAAAATCGCGTCCTCGGCATTGACTCAACTGAAATGGTCGCACCCGAAACCATTACCTTCAATTCTTTTGACGAATTAGAAATCGAAGCATTATTATTTAGAGCAACTGAAAATAATGCGAATGGATATACCATTTTTTGGCCACATGGCGGTCCCCAAGCAGCCGAAAGACAAAATTTCCGTGCTCTATTTCAGGCGCTCTTATATAAGGGGTATAACATTTTCGCACCTAATTTTAGAGGAAGTACAGGATATGGAAAAACTTTTACTACTCTGGTAGAAAAAGACTGGGGTAATGCGCCAAGGCTAGATAATATTGAAAGTATTAAATGGTTATTCAAACAAGGTATCGCTTCAAAAGATTCTTTATTCCTAGTAGGCGGCAGTTATGGTGGATATATGAGTCTACTGCTTCACGGCCGTCATCCAGAATATTTCCGTGCTGTTGTGGATTTATTTGGCCCTTCCGATTTATTTTCTTTTTATGAATCTGTTCCACCTCATTGGAAGCCAATTATGAAGTTGTGGCTAGGTGACCCAAATGAAGACAAAGAAAAATTCACTGAAGATTCTCCTGTTACGTACTTGGATCAAATGACTAAACCGATGTTAGTTGTGCAAGGGGCACAAGATCCACGAGTCGTAAAAAAAGAATCCGATCAAATCGTTGAAAAGTTAAAAGAAAAGCAGCGTGATATAACTTACCTCGTCTTAGAAAATGAAGGTCATGGATTTGCAAAAAAAGAAAATGAAATTACTGTGTATAAAAAAGTGATGAACTTCTTAGAAAAACATCAAAATTAAACACAAAATCACCCTACATGAAATATAGAAGTAGGGTGATTTTATATTTTCATCAAAAAATCGACTTATACAGCAGTCTTCATTTACACATAGAATAACCTGGGAACTTACATATAGGAATGGAATGCTAGTATAAACTTATAGCCGTACTATCTTATTTCTTTAACTTAGTGCCTCCCATATTCCATTCAAATAACTTGCTCCTAACGCGCGATCATATAATCCATACCCGGGTCTACCAGCTTCTTTAAAAATCATCCGCCCATGATCCGGCCTCAAGTACCCTGTATATTGATGCTTTTTCAGTAGCGAAAGGATTCTAACCATATCAATTGATCCATAATTTGAAGCATGAGCAGTTTCTTCAAAGCTTTTATCTTGATGAAGTAAAATGTTTCGAACATGCATAAAATGAACTCTTCCTAAAGCAAGATATTCGTCAAGCATTTCATAAAGATTATTCTCCTGACTTGCCCCTAGTGATCCAGTACAAAAGGTAATACCATTTGCCGGACTGTTCGATATTTGGAATAATCTTTCGTAAGATTCCTTATTTTTAATAATTCTAGGTAATCCAAAGATTGCATAAGGGGGATCATCTGGATGGATCGCCATTTTTACTCTTGCTTGTTCGGCCACAGGTATAACTGCTTCAAGAAAATAAGTCAAATTTTCCCACAGCCTTTCCTCACTCACTGAATCATATTTATTTAAGATGTCTTTCAACTCATCTTTATTATAAGACTCATCCCACCCGGGTAATGTAAGGGATTCATCTAAAGGATCTAATTTTTTCAGTTCTTCTGTACTCAATGCTAAAGATGTTGAACCATCCTTATTATTGTAGTGAAGGGTGGTTCTAGTCCAGTCAAAAACAGGCATAAAATTATAACAAATTGTTTGTACCCCACATTCAGACAAATTCAATATTGTCTGCTTATACTTTCCAATCCAGTGATCCCTATTAGAGTTGCCTAGTTTGATGTCTTCATGTACAGGTACACTTTCAATCACACCCAGATTCAACTCGTTGCTCTCAATTTTCATTTTCATTTCTCTAATTTGTTCCACAGACCATACTTCTCCCACTGGTGTGGAGTATATGGCACTGACTATTCCACTCATATTGGGAATTTGTCTGATCTTTTCAAGCGTAACTAGATCATCGTCCCCAAACCATCTAAAACTCAACTTCATTTTATCCTCCTGAATTGTTAAATAACTTATTATTTTATGAACGTAATCAGCTACCACGCCTATAATTTGATGGCTAAAATTTAGATTTTATTTAACTTCTATACTTTTACTTTACAAATCAATTTAAACTTCTTCAGCCTCTGCTTGTGCTTTCGATACTCGTTCACTAACTTTAATAAATGGAAGGTACAAGAAGACACCAAACACTATAATAAGTAATTGAACAATTACCGCACGCCAGTCTCCTGCAGTAGTAAGATAGGCATTCATCAATGGTGGTGTAGTCCAAGGAACCATAATAACCGATCGATTAATAAATCCTAACGCTGTACAGAAATAAGCGAATACAATTCCTATTGCAGGTAACAAAACAAAAGGAATCATCATCGGTAAGTTAAAAACGATTGGATATCCGAATATAATGGGCTCATTAATATTAAACACTCCTGGCGCAAAAGAAATACTTG
Source organism: Marinilactibacillus psychrotolerans (assembly GCF_900101525.1). GTDB lineage: Bacteria > Bacillota > Bacilli > Lactobacillales > Carnobacteriaceae_A > Marinilactibacillus > Marinilactibacillus psychrotolerans. Next base: position 43,674 of record NZ_FMZD01000018.1, read on the forward strand.
CTACATCTTTTGAAGATTTTAACTTAGCAAACAGCAAGATTGCAAGCAGTAAGGCGATTGTTGAGCCAGTTCCACCAATCATTCCAAATGATGAGAGAAATGAGTTTGTGATGATATTAGGAGCTTCTTCTCCTCCATTAAATGCAAGCATATTTTCATTCATATTTTGCAGGGTCAATGGATCTAATATTGCTCCATTTACTACGGTTTGATGGATCCCGATTGTAAATAGAAAATTTGAAAAGCTGTAGATAATTACTGTTCCAATCAAGCTTGTATTAATAGCTCTCAAAGGTTCCTGAATAAGCGTCGTAATCAAATCTATAAGGTTAGTATCAAATATAGTAAGTAATATAGCTGATATGATTCCAAATAAGCTTAATGTAATCATTGTAGGCAGCATAACTGTAAAAGATTTACTAACTGCAGGTGGAACCCCTTCTCCAAGATTGATTTGTAATCTTTTCACTCCTGAGATTTTTACGAATATCTCTGTTGCCAACAACCCAATAATAATCCCAGAAAACATTCCACTTGTACCAAGGTTTCCATAAGTCAGTCCTCCTGATACGAGCATAGCTTCGCCACTGTCGATTCCTGTCATAGAGATTGAAATCGGCATCATAATGATCAGTGATCCTATAGAGATAGCTGCAGCGGCCAGCGGATTTTTGAATCCTTTATTTTTAGACAAGCTGTACCCAATCATAGGGGCAACGAGCAAACTGGCTATATTTAATGTTCCGTTTGTAATCACGTTCCCCCAAATTTTCAATTTTTCTAACGTCTCTCCAGTAAAGAACCAGGGAAATACTACATTATTAATGAGTACCGCTAATCCTGCTAAGATAAAAAACGGAATAATAACGGCAAAAGCATCACGCAATGAGCGTAAATGTACTTGATTACCTAATTTCACAGCAAACATGGTAAAACGATCAGCAAATGAATTCTTATTTCCCATTATAATTCTCCTATTCTATGTCTTCGCCATTTGATTCAATTACCCTTTTTAGCCACCAATAGCTTCTTTTAGGTATTCGCTTCATGTCCTTCAAGTCATGATTGTCACGATTCACATAAACGACACCATATCTTTTTCTCATGTCACCTTGTGAACTTAAAATATCAATCAATCCCCAACCGAGATAACCAATGACTTCTACCCCATCTTCAAACATAGCATCTTTCATAGCCTGCAAGTGTGCTCGGTGATAATCGATACGGTACTGGTCATTAATCTCATTTTTACCATCCCATTCTTCCTTTACTCCAATTCCGTTTTCTATCGGAAATACTGGCAATTGGTATCGCTGATATAATTTGTTGAAAACATCTCTAAATCCTAGAGGATCTATCTGCCAACCCCATTCTGTACTTTCTAGATAAGGGTTTTTCTGTTTTCCTTCTTTCATTATATAATTGATAGGTGTGTCCGTACTGACTAAGTTAGAATTGATCGTAGAACTAGCATAATAACTGAAAGAAAGAAAATCGCTTTTCAAATTTGACAACTCTTTTAATTCTTCTTCAGTAGCTTTCATATCGATTTGATGATTCTTTACGTAAGTGAGCACTTCATTACTGTAGCGACCATGTACAAAGGCATCCAGTAAGTTATAATTAATGAATTCATCCCATTTACGAGCTAATAAAATATCTCTAGGGGCACATGTGGCAGGATAACTCTCCGAATAGGCTAGCATTCCACCAATCTTGCACTCTGTATTCTCATGAATATAATTCGCTATTTTCACATGCCCCATCATGACGTTATGACTAATCTGGTAGAGTTCATCAAGTGTTTGTTCGCCCTCTAAGTATCCACTGATTCTGAAAGCTTCAGGTACATGAAATAAGTTCTGTTCATTAAAAGTAATCCAGTACTTCACTCTATCACCAAACCGCTTGACCATTTCAACACCGAAACCAACAAACGCTTTCATTACATGTTTACTTAAAAAACCGTTATATTTTCTGGCAAGATTTAATGGCATGTCAAAGTGATACAGACAAATCATTGGCTCAATCCCTCTGTTAATCAGCGCATCAATCAGTTTACTGTAATACTCAATACCTTCTTCATTGAATGCCCCATCACCATCAGGATTAACACGACTCCATGATATTTGAAAACGGTAACAATTCATCCCAAGATTTTTCAGATGATCAAAGTCTATATCATAATTATTATAGTTATCATTAGCAACTTTCCAATCAGACGAAAATTCAGTGGCCTCTCTTATATCATAGACCGACATTCCTTTCCCGCCTTCATTCCATCCACCTTCAGTTTGCATGCTTGATACTGAATTTCCCCATAAGAAATCTTCTGGTAATTCTTTTGATACTTTATCCAACGATTACTCCTCCTACATTTTTTTGAGAATCATAAAAAAAACTACGTATTTTACTGATCCACCTCTGAATCATAAAATACGTAGGATGATTTGTCAAATTAAATGCGATTTATTGGTTAAAAAGATGAAAAACTGGATTATTCATCCTACCTATCAGAGGTTTTATCCTTCTCAAGCGAAACGCGATTATTACTCATATGGATCAACATAGCTTGTTGAGCACCCAAACTATCTCTGTTTTTGATAAACTTTACGATTTCTTTGTGTGATTCTATTGTTTCAAATTTCTTCTTTTCACTAGTAAAATTATCATTATATAGATGAATAGATTCATTAATAATTGGAAGTAAATGATATAACGCAGTGTTGCCAGATGCCTTTGCAATTTGAGTATGCAGCTGCTGATCCAGCTTTAAATGTCCGGTTCCTTCATTTAGTATCTCTTCTTCTATTTGGACTCTTAATTGGTCTATGGATTCGATTTCTTCTTCCGTAGCATTTTGAGCTGCTAGGGATGCTATATATGGCTCTAAAATAAAGCGGATATCAAATAAGTCTTTAGTCATTTTGATTTTGTTTTCTAATAAAGAAAAACCAAAGGGATCATCCACTAGTCCTTTTTTTGCACTAATGAAGGTTCCTGATCCTTGTTTGACTTCAAGAATATTCCTTGACTTCAACATTTTCGTGGCTTCTCGAATAGTATTTCTACTCACTTTTAATTGTTCGGCTAATGTAAACTCGTTAGGAAGCCTATCTCCTATTTGAAGTTTATGCTCTTGAATATAGCTAAGGATTTTTTGGGTAGTAATTTCTACTAATGTTTTATTTTCCATTTTCTATACCCCTACTCTAATTATTCGATCTCTTTATTATACTCGATAGTTTTAATATTTACAGGATACTTCCAATTTACTAGAACTATTTGAAATTCAAGAAAATTTGATTAGTGACAGAGTCAATTCAAAAAACACAATCACTTTAATATCTTATGAACTAGATATTAGTAGTGATTGTGCTTTCCTGCTTATGATTTACTCTATAGAGTTCGAAGATATTCTCAATTTATTTATCTTGGTTCCTATTAAATAGTTAATTCATCATTCATTAACATTCATTTTTTTAGCGTTTCGATTACTTTTCAGAACGCCCCAGGAACGTTTCATTGATTTAATGATGCCACCATCTGAGTAAATCAGTACGTTTGCACGATAGAAAATCAGCGACAAGTATGTTAATAGGGCCGTAAATGCAATAGTACCAAATATAGAAAGCCAGATCCCTAAAGTATCAACGGTTTCAGATGCAATTCTGAATGGCATTACAAAGGGAGTAAATATAGGGATATAGGAGAAAATAACAGGAACAATATTTTCAGGTGCTGCAAAAGCAAACATCCCTACATAGAATCCAATTAATGCCAAAAACACAATGGGAGTAACAGCTTTATTTACATCTTCCATTTTTGAAGCTAATGACCCTAAGAAAGCTGCGAGGATAATATACATCAATACTCCAGTAATAAAGAATACTATTGTATAACCCATTAACCCCTGAATAACACTCCATATATCAATGCCAGCAGTTAATTCTTGTAAAAATGACATATCTTTTGCAATAAAATAAGCAGCTCCACCTATTATAAGATAGAAAGTAATTTGTGTCATCAGTACCAGCATAACCCCTGCTAGTTTTCCGAAAAAGTGATTCGTTGCAGTTGCACTAGATAAAATAATTTCCATAATACGCGTTCCTTTTTCGCTCGCTACTTCTTCAGCAATAATAGAAGCATAGGACATAATAAATCCAAAAATAGCTATACTTACAAAATAAGCCCCAAATTCTTGAACAAAAGTATCTGTATTTTCTTCTTCATTAAGGTTGCCATCTTCAATATTCACGATTGATTCTTCAATCATTACTGGTTCTGATAAAGACATAACTTGTTCTTGAGATAAGTTTAATTCTCCAGCACGTAACAAAGTCTGATAATTAGACAATTGTTCATTTAAAACAGGTAAAACATTTGTTAAAGAGTCTGTATGCACTGCTTCTGCTTTAATTACTCCAGCGTTTTCACTGATAATCAAATATCCATCAATACTTTCATCGAGTAAAGCTTCTTCTGCAGCATTTTCTGTTACTATATCATCTTGGACATCGTACATTTCATTCTCTTGTGATAACATTTCCTGAATAGTAGAACTCTCAGAGATAACAGCAATAGGGGCCGGTTCAGCATTTTTCTGGTCTTCACTTATAAAATACCCAACTGCTATACCTACTACAGCAACTAGCACAGGTGCAAGAACCATAATTAGAAACCCAATCGATTTTACATTTTTTTTATAAACTTCTTTCGTAATGACCCAAAACTTATCCATTCTTCTCACCTACCATCCGTTTGAATATTTCTTCTAAAGTTGGTGGTTGTTGACTAAAAGTCGGAATATAACCTTCTGCTGTTGCTGCATCGAATATAGCTTTTCCATTTTCTGCATTGCTTAACTGAAGAACAGAAATACCCTCTCTATTAACCACAGCTGATTGTACACCCGGGAATTGTTTTAATTCATCCAGAGACAATGGTGATTCTAAAAATAATTTAGTACGACCAAATTTTTCTCTAATTTCTTTCACTGTTCCATTTAATATCTGATTTCCATCTCGGAGCATAATCAGACTATCACAGAGTTCTTCCACATTATTCATGTTATGACTTGAGAAAATAATACTAGCACCATTAGCTTGTGCTTCTTTGATTCCTGATTCCAGAAGTTCAGCATTTACTGGATCTAATCCGCTAAAAGGCTCGTCTAAAATAATTAATTCTGGTTGGTGGATCAAAGTCGTAATCAATTGAACTTTCTGCTGATTTCCTTTTGAAAGAGTTTTGACTTTGTCTCCTTTTTTTCCTTTTACATCAAATTTTTCTAGCCAATCATCAATTAATGGTTTGATTTCCTTTTTTGACTTTCCTCTTAACTGGGCAAAGTACAAAATCTGATCTTCAATAGAGACTTTTGGATAAAGGCCTCTTTCTTCTGGCAGATACCCAACTTGGTTAAACACCTTGTTGGTTAGTCTTTTGCCTTTCCAGAGAACTTCTCCCTGATCAGGTGTGAGTAAATCTAATATCATACGGAATGTTGTTGTTTTACCAGCACCATTTTGACCAATTAAACCCATGATTTCGCCTTTATCGATCTTGAAACTGATTCCATCTACAGCCGTAACATCTCCAAAATTCTTTCGGAGATTGTTTGCTTCAAGCATTATTTTCTTCCTCTCCTTTTTATTCTATGTAGCTAAGAGACTACTTTACTAAACCAGTCTCAAGTCTTATTGTACTATTGTTTCCAACAATTTGCATCATTCTTTGGTATTAAATTTCACTTTTCGTTCGTATTCAGTCTTTTGATCGTTATATATTTACTAATATATTATAAGTATCCATTATCCTTCGATCATTTTAATGTATATCGTTCGATTTCTTGGACCATCAAACTCACAGAAATAAGCGCTTTGCCAGGTACCAAATATTATTTCGCCATTAGTGATGATCATTGTCTCACTTGCGCCAAAAACAGAAGATTTCATATGTCCATCAGAATTGCCTTCCATATGAACGAAATATTCATGATTAGGAAATGTATCATTCAATGATGCCGATAAATCTTTTTTTACATCTGGATCCGCATTTTCATTAATAGTAATACCTGCCGTTGTGTGGGGACAGTACACAATCATTAGGCCCTCCTTGATTTCACTTTCCTCTAATGCTTTATACAGATATTGATCTATATTGATTAGCTCTTGTTTTTGGTTTGTCTTAATTTCATACTTAAATAGATTTGACATATACTTATCTCCTTTCTACAATTTTTAACTTACCCTAAAAAAGACTTGATTCAAATGAATCAAGTCTTTTTTGTTCTTAAACTTTCACGATCCATCCTTCAGGTGCTTCAACATCTCCTGTCTGGATTCCAACTAATTCATTATACAAACGTTTTGTTACAGGTCCTACTTCGGTTTCAGAATAAAACACATGAAACGCATCTTTAATTTGTAGCCCTCCAATCGGAGCTATTACTGCTGCTGTTCCACAAGCTCCCGCTTCTTTAAACTGATCGATTTGATCAATATAGACATCTCCCTCAGAGACTTTAAGGTTCAAGCGATTTTCAGCTAACCAAAGTAATGAGTATTTCGTGATACTTGGCAAAATAGAAGAAGATTTAGGTGTGATAAACAAATCGTCTTTGGTGATTCCAAAAAAATTGGCTGCGCCGACTTCTTCTATTTTTGTATGTGTTTCTGGATCAAGGTAAACTGCATCACTAAAACTGCGTTCTTTAGCCTCTTTTCCGGGAAGTAAACTGCCTGCATAGTTACCTCCTACTTTAGCAGCCCCTGTTCCTTTAGGCGCAGCACGATCATAGTCGGTTATTAGGAAATTTGATGGTTTCAATCCCCCTTTAAAATATGGTCCAACAGGCATTACAAATGCTGAAAAAATATATTCATCAGCTGGTTTCACTCCAATATTATCTCCCACACCAATAATGAAAGGACGAATGTACAAGGTACTTCCCGTTCCATATGGTGGTACCCATTCTTCATTTGCTTTAACGACTTTTTTAATAGCTTCCACAAATTTTTCTTCAGGAAATACCGGCATTAGAAGTCTTTCACAACTTAATTTCATTCTTTTAGCATTCTCATATGGACGGAATAACTGAATCGAACCATCCGCTGTACGATAAGCTTTCATTCCTTCAAAACATTGTTGCCCATAATGTAATGCAGTTGATCCTTCTGAAATATGCAGCTGGTTATCTTTTGTTAATGTTCCTTCATCCCATGATCCATCTTTGTAGTGGGAAACAAAGCGATAATCCGTTTTAATATATGAAAATCCTAAATCTTTCCAGTCAATGTTTTCCGGTCTTAAATCAGTTGTCATAAAAATATAATCCCCTATTCTATAAAATCTTATCACTATTTAAGTATTGAATACTTACTTAGCTTATTTTTAGAGCCATATCCCCAGCCTTTATCGCTTTTGACGTATAAAGCAACTTATTTATCCCCAATGTTATCAAGATAGGAAAAATAGCTCCACACAATAAGTATACACCAAAACTTTGCAGACCTGAATTATTGATTACCCAAAGTGGTGCTACACCAGCCGCAAAACCGACTCCACCCATTTCAGGTATTGTTTGAAATCCAAGAAGTACAGTAGCAATTGGCCCACAAATAGCTGAAGCTATGGTAGGACCAATCAGAATTTTTGGATTTTTTATGATGTTCGGTAACTGGACTTTCGGCGTACAAAGTCCCTGAGCAATATATCCACCTAAGTTATTTTCTTTTACTGATACGATGGAAAATACAAAGTATTGAGCTGTTGTCCCAATCAGCATAGCACCACTTGCCATTGGACTCAATGCCAATGCAATGGACAACGCTGCAGAAGACAACGGAGACATTAAAATTAAGCCAAATAGTACAGCCATCACAGAAGATCCTATCACTGGACTGCCTGCTACACCATTGGAGATAAACTCACTGACTGACAGTAATATCGGTGTAATAACTTGAGATAATCCAATTCCTGCTAGACCACCTCCTAATAGTGACAATGTTGGAATGGACATCATATCCAGTGGTGAAGTTCCAGTCAGCTTTTTACCGATCCACGTTGCAATAACCCCAGCAATTAGTGCGCCAATTGGATCTCCTCCAACGATCATAAATCCAGCCTCAGTTACTTTTATAGCTCCACCTCCAATTGTAGAGGACGCCATAGCGGCAAAGAGTGTCAGCGTATTAGCTTGCATATTGTAGGCAATACCAGCTCCTAAGGCCGGGGCTAGTAAAACGCGAGTTATACTTCCTATTGTAACTAATATGGGTAAACTGAACATATCTCCTAATGTTCCAAACAAAAAACCAATACCAATTGTTACAAAAATTGCATTCGCTACTCCTGATGATACTTTCAACACATTGCGTTTAACATATTCTCTCATCTTACTATCCCCTCTTTCTAATGATGTTCAAAATATTAATATAAAAAAACAGCCTCTTTTATGAGAGGCTGGTGAATTATGTAACGTATCCCGAGCCCCTTTTAAAATGCTAAAATAGGACTCTATCTTTTAAGAAGAATAGAATCCTGGCTACGGAATAACTAATAATAAGTTTTTAGATGAACCATACAAATTCTTTTTTGCTTTCAAGATCGTCGTCTGTACCTGATGTGTAAAATTCATGTGTATTCATCTCCTTATCTTCTTTTATATTATGATGATAATCATATACGCTTATATCAGATAAGTCAACTGTTTTTATTAAAAAAAATTCATTTAAAAACTAGTTACTATTCAATACTCATTCGAGCTCGATGTTCTCATATGATATACTTTAATCAATATTAAAGAAAGAAGGTAAATCTATTGAAAATAGGATTCATCGGATTCGGAAATATGGCACAAGCTATTGCGACCGGATTAATCGAAAGTCAACTAACTGATCCAGCAGATTTAATATTTTCTAATCGTACAGAATCTAAAAGAACCGTGTTAGAAACTCAATTCAATATTAAAGGTACTCTACACAATCAAGAAGTATGGGACCAATCTGATCTGATTATTTTGGGAGTCAAGCCTCATCAAGTTGAAGAAGTTCTCACAAAAATAGATAAAACCCATTGTCCATATGTTATCTCTGTAGCTGCTGGCGTGACGAATAAACAGCTAACAGCCTATTTACCTGAATCAAATTTTATTCGGACTATGCCGAACTTGAATGCCCAAGTAGGAGAAGGCATTACAGCAATTATTGAAAACCTATCTGTTAAAAAGGAATTATTAGAACAAGCTAAAAAAATATTTGAATCTGTTGGTAAAGTAGTGGAATTGCCCGAATCACAAATGGGCCCATTCATAGCTATTGCTGGGAGTTCCCCTGCACTAGTATTTATGTTTATCGATACATTAGCTCGCGCAGCTGTAAAATATGGAATTTCCAAAGATAAAGCTACCGAAATAGCAGCGCAAGCTGTTTTGGGAAGTGCAAAGACCGTTATAGATTCTAGCCAGTCTCCATGGAACTTAATTGATCAAGTATCTTCTCCAGGAGGTATCACAGTAGATGGCATACTATCATTACTGCAAAATGATTTTTCTATGTCAATTATACAATCTGTAGATGCTATGGTAGAAAAAAATAATCAACTTTCTGAATAGACAAAAGGACTCTCCTAATCAAGAGAGTCCTTTATTCTATATTTTTCTTCTTTTTTCTTTCGACGTAACTCTTTGAAAAACGTTGTCAGCAAATCTCTACATTCCTCTTCTAAGATGCCTCGCTCTACGAATGCTTGATGATTCATTCGCTGATCAGCTAAAAGATTCATTAAAGTACCCGCAGTCCCACCTTTTATGTCAGAAGGGCCATAATATACTTCTTCAATTCGTGATAACAAAATCGCACCACTGCACATAGCGCAAGGTTCTAACGTTACAAACAATTGACACTTTTCCAGTCTCCAATTGCCTAGAGAGCGATTAGCCATTTGAATTGCAATCATTTCTGCATGTGTAGTAGCATTTTGAGAAGTTTCTCTTACATTATGTCCTCTGCCGATAATTTCGCCTTTATGAACTACAACTGCTCCTATCGGCACTTCTCCTTTCCTTTCAGCTGCTTTAGCCTCTTTAATAGCTTCTTTCATCCATTTTTCTTTTTCTTTTAGATCCATAGCATAACTCCCATACCTTTTCTTTATTATACCTTAGTTTATTATTCTCTAAAACAGTGTTAAAATAACTTTAATCATGAATAGATATGGAGGATTAAAATTGGAATTTACAGATTTAAAAAGTGTCTACCCTAATTCTTATTTGTCAGATAGCCCAATATTTGAAGATAACTTATTATCCTTACCTTATAAAAATAAATGGATTCATTTACCTACTTCTTCTTTAACTGAAAATGAGATCAATCTACTAATGATGCTATATCATAAAAAGAACTCCCATATTAATCAATCTTATTCTTCAGAATGGCACGATTATCTACTCGGCAAGCAAAGTACTATTCCTAAAACTTCTGAATCCATCAGAATGATTCAATTAAAACTAAATAATATAGACAGACACTTTGATACTGAACTATGGTCTGAATCTGCTAAAACATTATTTGAGCCTATGATTGATAGTTTTTTTTTATCAGATGACTTATATATTATTATACAACCTCAGGGTAAAATTTCTTTGGATAAAAGTGAGTTCCAAGGAATTCTTCAGACATTAGAACTTGATTTTTCTTTAAAATCATTCTGTTACATTGGGCAATATTGGGATTCATCTAAAGATTTGCGGACACTGCTTCAAGAAGAAATTGAATTATTTTCGCAAGAACTTCCTTATTTGAAAGGTAGAGTAGGATCTTTAACAGATGTTTCTTTACATTTTTTCACCAAAGATGCACTAATGGATAGTACAGTAGTACAAGAATTAAGGTCTAAATTTGATACATTAGAAAATTGGAGAGAATTAATTCGAGCCTTATGGGACAACCAGGGAAATGTTAGTATAGCTGCTAAATCTTTATTCATTCATAGAAATACGCTTCAATATAGAATCGAACGTTTTTACGAAGCTACAGGATTGTCATTGAAACAAATTGATGACTTGACTCTTTGCTTACTACTAACGTTATAATTTCAAATAAAAGACCCCCTAAAATCAATTTTATCTGATTTCAGGGGGTCTTGTAATTATTTAATGGCTTTTTTTGCATCTTTAATTTTATCACTGAAAAAACTTTTAAAGTCAGCTGATACATCTGATAAACTACTTTCAATTTCTTTAAATTTGTCAACCGTTCCAAGCAGACTATTTACTTCGTCATCTGATAATTTATCTACAACTTTTGAAGTTTTTTTACTACCGTGCATCTTATTTTTGAAAAGATGTTTTGCTTTCTGACGGTTAACAGCTGTTTTAGCTTTTTCTTTAGTATCACCTGTAGAAAAAATAACTGTCAATACCCCTACAGCTACAGCAAGTCCAACACCTAAAAGTATACCTTTGTTTTGATTGTCCATATTTTTCATAAATTGTCATCCTTTCTTAATCTATTAAGCTAAGGATAACAGAAAATTTTGTATTAAACTAAAGATATGCCCTATATCTGTTTAAATTTAATCCATTGCAGAAGTATTATAAACATCTTTTGTTACTGGTTTTAATACAGGTTTTTCTCCCATAACTTCAGGTTTAGCTTTATATATAAACTCTTTTCCGTCTTTAGCTGTCTTACCATCTACAACCTTTTTACTATGTTCGCCTTCAGAGAAATTGTACAATACATGAGATACGTCACTTACTTCATACTTTTCAGGTACTTGACCCGGTACTACAATCCCTTCTTTTTCTTCTAATTCTTTAATTGCTTCGATCCATTGAAGTTGATGCTGCGTATCACGTGCTAATAAGAAACCTAGCATATCTCTAATGCCCTTATCTTCAGTCATTTCATACAAACGGTCTACTTGAAGTCTCCCTTGCGATTCAGCAGTTACATTCATTCGCATGTCTGCAAGTATGTTTCCGCTTGATACAATATAGTTAGATGTCCATGGATTTCCATTAGAATCTCTTGGTGCTGCACCTAGTCCTGATACAATCGCGTGTTGAGGATTCATTCCGCCCATAACAGCAGCTAATGCCGGATCAGAGTCTACAGCTTTCTCCTGTGCTTCAAGAGGTGCACCCTCTAATAATTGTGAGATCATGGTCGCGATCATTTCTACATGTCCAATTTCTTCCGTTGCCGTATCTAATAGCAAGTCTTTATATTTTTCATTCCCACGAGCATTCCAGCCTTGAAATAAATACATATTCATAACAGACATTTCGCCCCATTGTCCCCCAAGAATTTCTTGTAATCTTCGAGCCATTATCGGATCTGGTTTTGCATGGTACTGTAATTCTTTACTATGCATAAACATATTGTCAACATCTCCTTTAATTTTTTTACTACAATTTGAACTTTAGCACGTTAATTATGTATACTCAAAACATAGGCCTCGTTATTAAAAAAAGAACGTACGCCTGTCAGCGTCCGTCCTTTTCTATAAAAATCTAATTTAATTTTTAACAGTTATTTCCTTTTCATTGTTAGATCTGTTTCTTACCTT
>NZ_FMZD01000011.1 GCF_900101525.1 Marinilactibacillus psychrotolerans
TGGCAACTGGAGGAGATTGGAGAGCTTCGGTACTCCAGGTTTTCCTGATTGTGTTAGGCGTTATAATATATCTACCATTCTTGAAAATCAGCGAACGAGTATTAATCAAACAGGCAGAATTGGAACAAGATCTGTAATAGAATTATGATTTAAGAAGAAAAACAATGAGTGTATTTATAATATTTAAAAATGAACTAGAACGAAATAGCCAACTCGATGATATACTGAAAGTATAAGTATAAGTATAAGTATAAGTATAAGTATAAGTATAAGTAATGAATTAATTAGAATAGCCCTATAAAACAAACTTGATCAGAACTATAAGTTTTTAACGAATAATATGATCAAATTATTTCTTGTTTGAATTCTAAACAAAAAAATACTATACCATTGATTTCTATAATTGTGAGTAATATTAATCGGGAATGTCTCTGAATTAAAGTTTTTATTGACTATAAAAAGAGTATAATCATCATCAAAAAAGGAGAAAGCCAATGCGTTAATGGCTTTCTCCTTTTTAAATTATATAGATACTACTTTTTTATTTGCTGATAATTTATTTAGGTTTCAGCTTATCGGTTTTCCTCTATATATAGTATGAATTTATTCATTATCTACCTGAAAAGCTATAAGGTATCTCACTTTCAAAGAATGAATAATAGTAATGCAAGTTCAAAATTTTATCAGAATGGTTAATAAATTTTGAAAATGTCCTGAACTTGCAGACACACATTAGTATTAAACTTACTAAGTTTTTAAAGTATGATATAGAGTATAAATAGGGAGGGATAGAAATGCTAAGTCATAGAACGATCACAATCATCAACCTACCAAGAAAAGAGAGCGGCTCACTCAATACACTTATTAAAGATGGGGAGGAAGAGATCGACATAACGATAGAAACTGAAGATAGCATAGAGAAAAAATATACTATAACAGAGGAAGATGAAAGAATTATAGAAGCGTTTTTGCTGAGTGATGAGACAGGTATGTCTAGTCGAAGCTTTCTTGAATTGACCAAATCCTTAGGGAATAATCAAATAAAGCTCCAAAATCATCCTCTAGTTCTGTTAAAGGTACTCATTCCTAATGAAACAAGTGAGTACGGAAGAATCAATAATTATAAGATGAACCAAGCTTTAAAAAGATATTTAAAAAACGCTAAAAAGTAAGCGTTTACTAATGTCCTTATATTGAAGACATGGTTTGGTATTTAATAAAAAATGATTTGGATATAGACTTTAATTAAGCTTAAAGAAGGAGGTGTAGAAATGACGTCTAGAAGAAAGAATCAGATTATACAATTACTTCTTGATTCGGATCAATATATTCCTGCTCAAATATTAGCTGCAAAGTTAAAAGTTTCAGAAAAAACTATTTATCGTGATATTAAAGAGATTGAGACGATGATTCATTCAGATAAACCTCTAATTGAAAAGGTCAGTAGTAAAGGATATAGAATAAACTATTCAATATTTCTAAAAGAAAAGCACAAATTCTCTTTTATTGAATCTAATTCAATCTCAGAAGTAGATAGAAGAGATCAGATATTACTTGAACTACTCTATAAAACACCGAAACCAACATCTATTTCTAAATTGGCAGAAAAGTTCTATATTAGCAATTCTTCAATTGTAAATGATTTGAAATGTATAGAGAAAGAACTCAAAAAATATGAGTTAGTCTTAGAAAAAACTTCAAATGGTACTTTTATATCCGGTACCGAAAAGAACATTCGTAAGATGCTCGTTTCTATGACTCAAAGGTATTTACCTTTTGAGAGCAAGTGGATTTTAAAACCGGAAAATGACAAGGTCAATGATGAAAATATCCATTTATTTTTGAAAAGGTTCTCTAATGAAGATATTCGTTTCATACAGAAAATAATGAATATTATAGAAAACAGGCTAGAATTTGATTTAGAGAATCCTTATTATATTAATCTTTTTTCGCATCTTTTGATTTTAATTAAACGAGTTAAAGAAGGAGCGTTCATAAATGAAGACTCTTCTATTGAAAAAACTACCATTAATCTAGAAATGATGAAAATTGCTTTAGAGGTTATTCAGCAAATCGAAAAATATTTACAAGAAAAATTTATTTTTAATGAGGTTGAATACATTTATATGTACCTTTGTTCTGCCGGTGGGCAAACTTATAGAGTCCAGAAAGATAATAAAAAAACTGAACAAACACTTGTTGGAAATATGGTTGATCAGTTGATTATATCTATAAAAAAGAAACTATCTATAGATCTAAGTAAAAATGCGGAACTGAGAAAACAGCTTATTCAACACTTTAATCCATTACTCAAAAGAGTGATGTATGAAGTTCAGGTCAGAAATAAGTTAGTAGAAGATATCGAAAATGAATTTGGAGATCTTTTTAAAAGTATAAAAAGCATCATGAAAGGAATTTGTTTAGAGTATCAACTTCCCAGAATCATTGATGATGAGATCGGATATATTGTGTTATATATTCAGAATGCTATTGAAAAGGAAGAGCAAAGTAAAAAGGTCTTGATTGTTTGTTCTACTGGAATTGGGACTTCCCACTTGTTAAAAACTAGAGTAGCAAAATTTTTTCCGAAATGGACAATAGTTGATGTAATTTCTGCAAAAGAAGTTAAAAAATACGAAAGCAACCATTCGATAGATATAGTGATCAGCACAGTTAAAATCGAAAGTTTAAAGTTCAAAACAGTCATTGTTAGTTCGCTATTCAATGAGAAAGATAAAGAAGTAGTATTAAATGAGCTATCAAAATAAGGATAAGAGGTGGAGCAAATGGACCTGTCAAAAATTGTAAAGGAAGAATTGGTTTCCTTAAATATGAACACGCATACAAAGCAGGAGATGCTAAGAGAATTATCAAATAAACTTTTCGAAAAGGGGTGTATAGAGGATGTGAATCATTTTATGAAAGATGTTTATCTAAGAGAGGAGGAAGGACAGACAGGGTTAGGGAATAGTATCGCTATTCCACACGGAAAGTCCAGTGCGGTATTAAAAACAAGTATAGCTATTGGAAAGTCACTGAATGACTTGGAATGGGAGAGTCTGGATGATCAACCGGTCAAATTAGTTATTCTATTTGCAGTAAAAGAAAGTGATAAGACGACAACCCACCTGAAGATGTTGTCTCAAGTAGCTGTAACACTAGCAGATGATGATGTTTTGAAAGGGCTGCTAGAAAGCGAAGAACCATATCAAATTGTTGATTTATTGACTAAACAATCTGTGTAGGAGGAATTTAAAATGAAAATTGTAGGAGTAGCAGCATGTACAGCAGGAATCGCACATACCTATATTGCAAGAGAAAAACTGATGAAAGGAGCACAAGCGAGAGGACATGAAATTCATGTGGAAACACAGGGTACGATCGGAATTGAGAATAAGTTAACACAAGAACAGATTCAATCAGCTGACCTAGTTATACTAGCTGTCGATATTAAGATCGGAGGGGAAGAACGCTTTAAAAATAAAAAAATTGTTAGAGTACCCACAGCAACAGTCATTAAAGCACCGGTTCAATTTATGGAGAAAGTAGAAAAAGAACTATCCGTGTCTAAATAATATCAGGGGAGGTATTGTTCAAATGGCAAAATCTAAAAATTTTACAGTAATCAAAAATCACATTCTTACAGGAATATCGTATATGTTGCCTTTAATTGTTGGTGCCGGGGTGTGTATGGCATTAGGACAAGTCATTGGCAGGTTGATTGGAGCAGAAACGTTAGAAATAGAAGGTTCATTACCATGGGTTCTCGTACAAATTGGAGCTTGGGGACTTGGGTTGATTGTACCAGTAATTGCAGCAGCGATTGCTTATTCTATAGCAGATAAGCCAGGGATTGCACCAGGCGTTATAATTGGGTTTATTGCCAATCAAATAGAAGCTGGATTCATTGGGGGGATACTTGGCGGTTTCTTAGTAGGATATTTAGTACGAGCAATAATGAAATATATAAAAGTACCAAAGTCTTTACAAGGTTTAATGCCGGTTATGATTATTCCGTTGTTATCCATCACAATTAGTGGCTTGATTATGTATTTCGTTATTGGTGGACCAATTGCTTATTTGCAGAATAGCTTAATTGGATTTTTGGAATCGATGCAAGGGGGTTCTCAATTCTTATTCGGGGGTATTTTAGGATCTATGGCGACTTTTGATTTTGGGGGTCCTGTAAATAAAACGATGTCTATGTTTGCCGATGGACTTTTAGTTGAAGGCGTATATGGGCCAGAAGCAGTTAAATTTGTGGGTTCAATCATTCCACCATTTGGAATTACAATTTCCTACTTCTTAACAAAAAATAAATATACAAAATCAGAAAAAGAATCACTAAAGGCAGCGTTCCCTATGGGAATTGCAATGATTACAGAAGGGGTTATTCCAATCGCTGCACGTGACTTAATAAAAGTAGTCGGATCCTGTGTGCTTGGTTCTTTTGTTGCTGGTGGTTTAATTATGACATGGGGAGTAGAAGCGCCAGTACCACATGGAGGTTTATTCGTTGTTCCACTATTTACCAATCCATGGTTATTTATGGCAGCTCTTGGAATTGGATCTGTTATTACAGGGGTAACGCTTTCTTTATGGAAGAAACAAGTAACAGAAGAAGATGAAGCATTTGATGAGATGGAAAGCAATTCAGTTGATGATGACGCCATTGTATTTACTGTTGAAGGATGATGATATATGTTAGTGAATATGAAGCAATTAGTTGAACAATCCTATAAAGAAAAGTTTGGGGTATTAGCTATAAACTGTTTCAATTTAGAAACCATTCGAGCAACGATTCAAGCTGCACAGGAGCAGGATTCTCCGATTATTGTAAATATGTACGAAGAACATCTGAAAAATAATATATCTCCGGAAATCGCTGGGAAAATAGTCAAAGAATTAGCGGAGGCAAGTCCTGTACCAATTGCTTTAAATTTAGATCATGGTAAAGATGAATCAATTATTCAGCGGTGTTTAGACTCTGGATTCACTTCTATTATGATAGATGCTTCAGACTATGATTTAGAAGAAAACATCGAAATTACAAAGAAAAATCATGAGAATGCAAAAAAATATAATGCTTGTGTAGAAGCCGAATTAGGTCACATGGGGGATGCTGATACGTATTCATTAGAAAACATTAGTGATTATACGACAAAGCTAGCAGACGTAAAAAGATTTGTTGAAGAAACTAGGGTTGACTGCCTAGCCATTAACGTCGGAACTGCTCACGGGTTGTATAGTGAAAAAGTAGAACCAACATTGGATTTTGAATTATTAAAAAAAATTAATGAGGAGGCAAGCATACCGCTTGTCTTACACGGAGGGAGTGGAGCAGGTCAGAAAAATCTAAGTGAAGCGATAAAATACGGGATTACAAAAATTAATGTAGGAGCAGCCATTTTCGCTGCTGGACGAGAAGCGATTGAAAGAACAGCTGAGAAAGACTTAAGCAAAGTAATGCTGCTAATGGAACAGGCATATAAACAAGAAATTGTTAACTATATGGGTTGGGTAAATTCAAAAAACAAAGCATAGAAAAGGGGAAATAGAATGTTATTAAATATGAAAGAACTATTGAAAGTAGCGAAAGAAAACCGATTTGCGGTAGGTGCTTTTAACGTAGCGGATAGTAATTTTTTAAGAGCAGTAGTCGAAGAAGCGGAAGAGTCAAATTCGCCAGCAATTATAGCGATTCATCCGGATGAGTTTGAATTTTTGACAGATGAGTTTTTCGCTTATGTCAGAGAAAGAGCTGGAAATAGTTCAACACCTTTTGTACTTCATCTAGACCACGGTGCTTCATTAGATCAAGTGGTTAGAGCCATTCGTGCCGGCTTTACTTCTGTAATGATTGATGGATCACTTTTACCGTACGATGAGAATGTAGAAAAAACTAGAAAAGTAGTAGAGATTGCTCATATGGTTAATGTCTCAGTAGAGGGTGAATTAGGTACCATTGGGGATACAGGTACAACAGTAGAAGGTGGCGTTTCTGAAATTACCTATGTTGATCCTGAGGATGTAGAAGACTTTATTGCTAAAACGAATGTAGATACGTTAGCGGTAGCAGTAGGAACAGCTCATGGGATTTACCCTAAAGATGTAAAACCAAAATTACAACTGGAATTGATTGAAGATATTGTCAACCGAGTAGATACACCATTAGTCCTTCATGGAGGATCCTCAAATCCGGATAAAGAAGTTGCCAGAGCAGTGAAAATCGGAATTCAAAAAGTGAACATTTCAAGTGATATGAAATTTGCTTTCTATAAGAAAGCAAGAGAAATTCTTTCTACAACAGAATTATGGGATCCTAATGCTATTTTCCCAGAATGTATTGATGCAGCTAGAGACGTTATTCGTTATAAAATGGACCTTTTCGAATCTACAAATAAAGCAGGATTATATTCAGGGAGTGAGTCAAAATATCTTCTAGAGACAAAGTAAAAACAAAAGTTCTAGAAATGCTTGACGCGAATAAAATTGTTTTAACTCCAGAGGAAGAAGATAATATTGAAATAACTGACTTTGGTCTAGGAAATTTAGAGAATGAAGGATTACAAATTGTAGTTTATGAGAATAATGAGTATTATTGTGCAAAAGAATTAGTATTGATGCCCAAACAAGTATGTTCAGAACATAAACATCCGCCTAGAGGAAACCAACCGGGAAAAATGGAAACTTTTAGATGTTTGTTTGGTCAGGTATGGCTCTTTGTAGAAGGAGAAATCCTAAATGAGACTAATAGATTTTTGAAGAATGTTGATTCGAATTACTTTAAAGCAGGAAAAAGTATTCATCTTTTACCTGGTGATCAATATACCATTCAACCGGATACTTTTCATTGGTTTGTAAGTGGTGAAAAAGGCGCAATAGTGAGTGAGTTTTCAACGCCTAGTGATGATGCGACAGATATATTTAGAAATCCTAACATTATAAGAACGTAGTATAACAGATTAGGAGATAATTATAGAAGGAGTCAAGCTGATTTATCAGTTTGACTTCTTCTAATTTTTTAATATCTGGATTGTCAGTATAAGCTAGACAAACAGGTTCCATCAATGTAACTCAAAATACTTCTAATGGCGTTTGATACTTCAATGATTTTTTAGGAATTCGATTGTGCTTGTCCACTACTGCAGATACGACATTCTGATTGATTTGATTAAAAACTATTTCTTTAGGTAAACCGTTTCTTCGCAGTAATCCATTAGACTGTTCATTCAAGGATCTTTGCGAAGGTGTCCCTAGATCTGCAAAATAAATGGCCACATCCTGTTGATTACTGATTGCCTTCCAGTTTGAGAACGCTTTACCGCGGTCGAGTGTAATGGACTTGAACATATATTTCAGAATAGAACTGAACCACTGATTCAGTGTTTTCTCGATATCAAATGCTTTACGACCTTCTGGTTTTAAAGTAATGATGACTCTTGACAGCCTTTCAACTTAGGTAAACAGCGCACTTTTGTGATGAACTCCGACGATCGTATCCCTTTCTAAGTGACCAAATTCTTCCTTCAATAAAGGATGATCCGTCTCTCTATCTTTAATTGTTCTTTTAAAAGCTGGGCTACCGCGGCGTTCTTTATAACGGTTAGCTTTTCTTCTTTCATTAATTTTCTTGCGACTTTTTTAGACATAATAATCTTTCTATTTTTTAATTCACTATGAATCCGTCTATAGCCATAAATAGCTTGATTCTCTTTAAAAATTTCTATAACCAGAACCCGTAAATCTGAATAATTTCCTGATTATTTTAACTGATTTCTATGATAAAAGTAACTATTTTTGGTTACGTTTAAACTTTTAAGCAAAGCTTTCAGATAAATCATTAATCACCTTTGCTTTTTTCTTGTTCGATAGTTCTTTTGGATTGATGTCTATACCCTTAACAAAGGGAAATTTTCCAGAAAGTAAAATCATTTATTATGAAGGTGGGACTAAATAATGGAGTATTATCAAGAAATTTCTAGTAAGGTATATGGGGTTGAAAAAGGAATAGTAAAGATTGGAAAGAAACTATCATGAAACCTGTCGCAGAAATAAAAGATGAATATAAATCTTACAATGAAAAACAGCTTAAAAAAGTTTCAGGTTATCCTGAATCAGTGATTGAAAAAGATATCGTCATTGCTTATGCGGGAACAACCATGACCGATTCACAAGATTGGAAAACGAATGGGCGTGAAATCGGACTTAATGATAAGCATGATAACGGGGCTTTTCAATCAGCTGTGGACTACGCAAATGAAATTGAGAAAAAATATTCTGATAAAGAAGGCTACCGTATTTCTTCTACAGGTCATTCCTTAGGCGGTGCAGAAGCCATCTATGTAGCTGTATTAAACGGATATGATGCTTTTACATATGGCGCGGCGGGTTCAGGGTTAAGTGAGAGTCAAATACAGGGATATACGGGCCAAGTTGTCAACTTATATGATACGTCTGATATGGTGACAACGGGTTTGGTAACAGGTGGTAAAGACCGTATTCCTTTTTATAGTTTTGGTATAGATAATGCTGGATGGGAAACCGCAGGACATAGTTTAAAACAATTTGAATTAGATGATCAGGGAAATTATATCGATAAACATGGAGATATCGTCGTTTATACAGATTTTCAAGGAGGGATATCCATTGAACAGACCCTCCTTAAAGGACAAGTAATACAAAATAAAAAGGAAATTCGCCAAATGGAGCTAAATCGATATGGCACTTTAGCAGAAAAAGAGTATATTGAAAGTCTAGAAGCAGAAAACCGCTGGTTAGAAAGGCAGATTGAAGAATTTTCTGTTTTAGTAGCATTAAGAAGTAAATTAACGACTAGCGGTGGTGGCTTATCCTACAATGAAGAAATCTATTTAGAAGATCAGCAAGCCCTCACAGTCATCAAAATCCTGTCTTCAAAATTTGACGAAGCGATGGAAAACGTTCTGACTATTTACCGAGAAGGACTCGTTGATATCGAAGATAACTGGGCAAGAGGAGTCGAAACGGCACTCAGCGCAGCACCTGACTTATCGTATGAAGAGGTAATGGATGCTCTAAGAGAAGTCGATTGTACTAAACAAAGCATGGTAGATCTGCCTTCAGAAGCATTTATTGAGAAAATGAACAAGGTAAATCAGATGTCGTCGAAATTTTCTGTTTTGACAGAAGAAATCAGTTCTAAAATTAATGAATTAGTCGACCGAGATCATGAATTAGGTGCCCATCTAGCTTGAGATAAAGGAGAAAGCGAATGGAAGAAGAAATGGGCATGTCAACACTTTTTTGAACAAAAATTATAAGCTGTAAGTGAACACTACCTGTATGCTCTTTTTACCTCACTCAACTGATCGGTGAAGGACTTGCAAGATTAATTTCAGACTGTTCCTGTTCCCAATCTTCTCGATTCGACAAGCGTTTCGTAGTCCAAATGAGGGGGTTAAAACAGAAGAACAACTAGCAATAAGTTAGTTAAATGCTCAATGTTCAATACCTGTTTTTTTAGATATACATAAACTGATAACTCATCCAGATACTTCTTTTACAGATAGAAGTTTAGCTTTAAGTGCTCCTCATAAAATATATTCAACTCCAGAAGAATTTAACAAATTACCTTTTGATAAGATTTATCATGATGGAGCGTTAAATGAAGCGGAGAAGCTTGAAATAATTGGTCATCGACAAGCAGAGATTATTTTTCCGGAATCCTTGCCAATAGAAGACTATTTAAAAAAGATTATTGTTAGAACACCTGCAGAGAAAGAAACTTTATTAACATTAATGAGTGATGAATTAAAACGAAAATATGAAGATTATATACAAATAGATTCCTCAAAAAATGTTTTCTTTAGCAGATGGACCTATTTCAATAATGTGCACTTAGCGGAAAACTACATGCAATTCAATCTAAATATTAGTCAATATCAAACGCCATCAATACCAACTCAATTTGATTTGAAGATAAGTTTTAAACAATCTGACTTGGAGTGGAAGTCGCAAGTATATAAGAATTGGCTAGCAGTACAAAAACTGAAGCTGAATTTTAAAGATAGTATAGACAATTATGAAATAGCGTTCCATTTTAATGACCAACTGATGTATTATGGAAGGTATCAATCTGAAGCTAATAGTCCTTATTAAACTTTATAAAGTAAATTATAATATATTAGATCTAATAGCAAAAATGAAGTTCTTGCGATAAAATAACAATTTAAATACTGAATCAGTGCATTCAGATTAGTAGTTTCTCAATACCTTGACTTTAAAAACAGAACAAATGAACCAGTGGAAAGAGCCCTTCTACTGGTTCATTTGTTTATTAAGATGTTTAGGGTACTCTTCGATCTGTCTACCTACCGCAGCATTTTTTATATTTTAATCCACTACCGCAAGGACAAGGTTCATTTCGGCCAACTTTTTTTGAGGTTGCCTGAATTGTTTTGTTAGGGTTATTTGCTCGTGCAGAAAAAGGGATAACATTAGAAGGCAATGGCGTTTCATCAAGCATGGTCTGTTCGCTGTGCGGATTGAGGACAGAATAGGGCGTCGCTTTATTTAAATCCTGAAACGTATTCCCTGCGTTTCTCCAGAGTCTGATTTTTTTCTGCAAGTCAATATAGGTCTGGACAAACTTTCCAACTTCTTTTTCTGAATTAAATACAACTGTATCATCCTCGCTTAGTTCCTCCATTAAAATCGACATTCGAGAACCTAAGAGTAAATGTGTTTCAATAATTGAGATTGCAATGTCATAATCATCTGTAATTTTGCGTAAAATTTTACTTAACTGTTTGTATTCAGCTGAGCGACGATCAAAGGAATGCTTAGCATAAAATAATAGTTCATCTTTTGAAGGTTTGTAGTCTTCTTTATGGTCATGATTCAAAGCATCCATAAACATTTCGGCATGGAATTCGTTGTCAAAACGGTCACTGGCAATTGTCATCACGGTTGGTTGAAAATAAGAATGAGCAATCGCTAAGGTAGACGTATAATAAAAAATCTTACTCAAAGAGGCATTTGAAAGGTCCATCTCAGGATGCAAAATTCGATAAAGATCAACAATTTTTGAATAGGACAGTATGCCATACAGGTGAATCCCTGCTTTTAGTGCTAGGTCGAGGTCTCGTATAAAATAGTTTAATTCATCATTTTCAGAATTGTTAAAGTCATTAAGTGCTTCGGGTAGTTCTTCAGGCATCTCGATTCCTAACTTGTTATCCTTTTGATTGGGGAATAAAAGCCCTAACTTGACAGCGGCTGGAAACACTCTAATGAAAAATAATTGATGTACTCGTGACTGTTCATTGCGGATGGCGGGATCACTTTCCACAAATTGTTTAAGTAAACCTAATTGTTCTTCATCTAAAGCTAATAAGCGACCAGTTAATGTTTCAGTGAAATGTTCAGTTAAAGTATCGACCATCTTAGATTTTGTCCAGCTTTTTTTTAAATCGATAAAATTATAATAAGCGAGATCAAGTAAACTTTTTTTACGATAAGCAGCCAACATATCTTTTATTGAATTATTTTTTGCAGGAGAATATAAATCGAATTCAGCTATGACAGAAGTAATCGATAGATTTTTAATGGATTTCAATTGAGCTATATTTAAATCAGTGATCATTGGATCGTTCATTTTAAGCATCCTTTCGAGATGTTTTAGAGAGTATAGCAAGGCTATGTATTTGGTATCCTTATTTTATTCTGAAAGTAGACGAATATCAAATGGAATGATAATTCTATTATACGTAGATTCAAAAGTTCTTAAAGCAGTGATTTAAACCGTTATACTTTTAGAAGACAAAAGCAGTCACTCTTATCATATCGATAAGAATGTCTGCTTTTTTTATATAGCACTGATCAGCACTTTTAACATGCATATTACTTAGATTCAACCTTCTTCAATAATAGCGTTAAAGGATACACACCCATGCTTTGAAGGACAAATGAGATCAGAATAGCTGAAAATGCAATAGAGATGACCAAATTTTGATTACCTACTGAACTGTTTACTGTCCATAATAATAAGACAACCGACATGGATCCTTTAATGCCTGCCCATGATAAGAGCAAGAAATTCAAAATTTTATTTCGAAATAATGTTTTTCTCCAATTTGGAAAAATGGACATAAGGGAAAAGACAATAATTGTTCTTGCAAGCACAGATAATAAAAATACCATGAAAGCTAGGGGCCATTGATTAAATTTTAAATAGGGTGTGGCCTGTATACCAATGAGTAGAAAAAGAATGGAAGTTAGAATGGGGTTAAGGATATTCCAGAATATATTTAAATGGTTTCTAGTTTCTTTTTCTATCTCAGTTTCTTTTTTTACAAATGCAAAAGAAAGTACGATCCCCGAAATAACGGTTGCTAGCACCCCAGAAAAGCCAAAGTATTCAGCAAGCAGAAAACTTCCATAAGCGGTTAATACACTTAACATGACCAAATAATCTGGATGAGAAGTGAAATGTAGAAGTTTGCTGAGAAGCCAGCCAGTGAGTAACCCTACAACAACCCCACCTGAAGAAACGATTAAGAATTCCTTTAGAAAATAAAGAATTGAAAATCCGCCATCGGTTTCGACCATTGATAATACTATTGTAAACATGACAATGCTCGTTCCGTCATTTAACATGGATTCCCCTTCAACGATATCTGCAATTTCATCCACACCATTGCTTTTCTTTAGAATATTGACTACTGAAACAGGATCTGTAGGTACTAATATAGCTGCCAGTAATAATGATATATTCCACGTTAAAGGATGAATCAATGCAGCGGTATAGTAAATTCCTATTCCCAAAAGAAATACTGTACTTAGCATACCAATTGTAGCCAGTGTGATAATGACTGGTGCGTTACTTTTGAATGCCTTAGCTGAAAACTGATAAGCCGAGACAAACAGTAAACCTGGGATAAATACTTCGTATAAGACATCGCTTGCCACAGAAAAATCCGAGAACATAGGAATAAAAGACAGTCCTATTCCTAAAAGAACTAAAACAACCAGTACAGGAAAGTACTTCTGTTTAATATCAAGCATGCGAACCATAATACTAACCAACAAAAGAATCAATAGCCGATGCAATATTGTCACATTAAAGCTCCTTTCTCTCTAAATATCAAGTCTTTATTAAAATAGTATAACAAAGAAAAAGATAGGAGTTAAAAAATAGCTATTCGCAAATCTTACTCTTTCCGAATTATTAAAGAGTTCTTCAATAAATGAAGCAACCTTGTTCTGTGTGTTTCAAGCTCAAGTTAATAGCTAATTGAAAAGTTACCTTCTTTAACATAATTACGTTAAAGAAAAAACATTAATATTTGACTATTTGCATAGTATATAGAATATAGAATATGTTACTTTACTAACCTATTAATGATTATGCTACTAAGAAGGGAGAAGATGATAAAATCCAGTATCTAGCACCTAGAATGGGATTAGAAAGCCAGCATAATAACAGTTTAAATATGATTGATTAAGAAAGTGCAAAGTGAAAAACTTGCTTGAATTATATCAGGTAAGTTAATAGTTAAATGTAGGATAAATTGACCTGCTAAATTAAGTACAATATAAGTTGAGTTAAGAGAATAATGAGATTATGACTAATAAAATATATAATCCAATTAAATTATAAATCTCGATGTAGTGTTGCAATTAACCTATTGCGTTATTAAATGTTATTTAGTATAATTAATGATAAGGAGTGATGTAAATGTTAACAACAAAATTGCGGAAACAAGGAAGTTCCGTCGTGGTTACTATACCTGCTTCTGAAGCGAAAAATTTAGACATGAATGTAGAATATATTGTAAGAACGGATAAGAATGGAAACATATCCTTAATTCCCAAACTAGATAACCCATTCAAAAAGGCGGAACCTGGAGAATATTATGAAAAAGATGTGTGGGCAGATATGAAACCGGCTGGAAAAGAGGTCTGGTAGATGTCAGTTGATAAGTATATTCCCCATAAAGGAGATATTATCTGGATTGACTTTGATCCATCGGCTGGAAAAGAAATTCAAAAAAGAAGACCTGGATTAGTGGTATCATCTTATGCATTTAATAAAAGCACTTATTTCGCAGTCGTCTGTCCTATTACTTCTACTTTGAAAAACTACTCAACTCGATTCAATTTGACGAGCACATCAAAAATTAAAGGACAGGTATTGATTTCTCAATTAAAATCACTTGATTATATGGAGAGAAATAGTGAGTTTGTTGAAAAAATATCTACAAATGAACTAGAACAAATCAACCAACTCGTATCTTTTGTTTTTGCTGAATAGTTAGGCCAAAGAAAAATGAATGCTGCTTTATAAATTATGAAATAAATCGCAAACAAATTTTAAACTTCGAATAGAATAATTAGATAAAACGACTGATTCTCATGTGAATCAGTCGTTTTTAAATTTTGTCTATCGAATTTAAAAAACATAATCGTAAATTTATTATTCCCTATCTGATATATGGATAATTAATAGAAAATAATTGATTATATAGAAATTTAATATCAAAATTTCTCCTATTTTAAAATAAATTCTAGCCAAGTTAAAATTGAATGAACTAACTTCTAGATAAGAGTAATACACTCTTTAACTTTCAGGGTTTTTAAAATTTGTGTTTCTTTTTCTCTAAAGTCAGTATAGCTGCTTATTTGTCTCAAATCAATATCTACTACCGCTGGGTGAACCATTACTTCGATAGAATGGTAAGGTAGAGAAGACAGCTCTTCAAATAACTGGTCGTTAATGCCTTCTTTATAAAAGTTTAACCAGAGATTTTCAGTAAGTAACTGTTCTGGTTTATCTTTTAATGATTCTGTATAACGGACAGGAAGATTATATTGATCGCTTAATTCTTGCACAACGGTTTTTAAATCCTGCCAGCCATGAACGTGATGATGACTATCGATGTGGTCAAGAGTAAGTCCTGTCTTCAAGAATTCTTCAATTTGAGTTGTCCATTCTATTTTGACTTGTTCAATTTCAGTTTGTGTCAGTGAAACTTCAGTACTTGTATATTTAAAATGACCACTATCATTAGTCAAGAGGTTTGTTTCTAGTTTATTCAAGGGTTTTCCAAAAGAAAGCGTTAAGTGAATGCCTACTTTTAATGAAGGTGTTTCTTTCGCTAGCTTGATAGCATCTTCTACAGCCATACCATTCATCATAAGGGTAGTACGGGTAACCACGCCATTGATATGAGCATCAATTACACCTTCATTTATACCTTTGGTTAACCCAAAGTCATCAGCATTTACCAAAATTTTCATGTTTAATTCCTCCAGCTAATAGTTTTTTAATTTTCCTGATAATATCGTTCAATTCTAAAGCTCGTCTTATCGCCTCTAAAGTATGAGCGTGAAAACTCTATGACTAGCCCATTTTTATCTTCAGCGACTGTTTCAATATAAAAACAAGGTTGTCCGACTTCGCACTGTAGATAATGACTGATATCTTTATCGGCAAGCGTTATTTCAACGATTTCTGTTGTCTTATGAATAGAGATGCCGTATGTCTCTTTTAGAGTTTTATATAAGGATGCTTCCAGATACTCTTTTTTTAGTCCAGGAGCAATATTCCAAGGAACATAGGCGACTTCATATTGAGTAACTTCGTTGTTAGCTGATCGTGTTCGCTTGATTTTTTGAATGGGATCATTTTCTTCAATGTTAAACCTTTTTTTATGAGAATCTCGAGCAGGTATTACTTCAATCTTCTCTAAGCTAATTTGACCGTATTTTCCCTGTGCTTGAAGTTGTTGTGTAAATCGGTCATCAGTATGAGAGAGTATCTGATTTACTTTGGGTTCGGCTACAAAACTACCTTTACCTCGTTGACGAATAAGGTAGCCTTCTTGAACCAATTGAGTAAGGGCGATCCGCACTGTAGTCCGACTAACATTGAATTCTTTACATAATTCATTTTCTGTAGGGAATTGATCACCTACCTTATATACATCTGTTTTGATTCGTTCAATCAATTCTTCTTTAATAAATGCGTGTAATGACTTTTTCATTCTCATAAGTCTTCCTTTCGTTTCATTAAACATATTATAGCAAAAAAATAAATGTATGTACATTTAATAATTACGCTATAAATATGTTTACATTTAAAAATTTGTATGATACATTTTAGTTGTGGTTAATCACAAGACAAACAAAAGGAGGAGGATTTTATGAAAGTAGTGATTATAGGGGGTGGATCAAGTTACACCCCGGAAATAATAGAGGGTCTGATATTAAGACAGGATGAATTTCCTGTAGATATTATATCGCTAGTAGATATTGAGAGTGGGAAAGAAAAGCTTGAAATAGTTGGTCAGTTAGCTAAGAGAATGATCGAAAAAGCAGGTGTATCCATTGAACTGTCATGGACTTTGGATAGAAGAGAAGCGTTAAATGGGGCTGATTTTGTTTCTACCCAAATTCGCGTTGGAGGGCTTAAAGCAAGAGAGAAAGATGAACGAATCCCTTTGAGTCATGGTTTGATAGGTCAGGAAACAAATGGCGCTGGAGGAATTTTCAAAGCTTTTAGAACGATACCTGTATTATTGGATCTGGCAAAAGATGTCAGTGAAATTTGTCCAGATGCATGGATCATCAACTTTACGAATCCTGCTGGAATAGTGACTGAGGCGTTGCTGAAACACGGAATGCATAAGAAAGTGATTGGTGTATGTAATATTCCATATAATATGACTCAGTCAGCAGCTGAAATATTAAAGGAAGATCCAAACAATGTACGAATTGAATTTATTGGGATGAATCACTTTGTTTTCGGTTCAAAAGTGTTGGTCAACGGAGAAGATAAATTAAGTAAAGTAATTGAAGCTTTAGTTAATCAATCTGTAGACTTCTCTCCAGCTAACATAGTAAGTTCCGGTTGGTCAGAAACATTTTTAGAAGCAATGAATATGCTGCCTAATCCGTATCATCAATACTATTATCAGAAGGAATCTACCTTAAAGAAAGATTTAAAAGCCTATAAAGATAACGGAACAAGGGCAGAACAAGTACAAGTGATTGAAGAAGAACTTTTTAATGAATATAAAAATCCTCAGTTAGATATAAAACCAGAAGCACTGGAAAAACGCGGAGGAGCCTATTATAGTGATGTTGCCTGTAGTTTAATGTCATCAATTTATAATAATAGTCAGAATATTATGACTGTCAATACATTAAATAATGGTGCAATTGTTGATTTAGCTGAAGATTCTGTGATAGAAGTAAATTGTTTAATTACTAAAGAAGGTCCGGTTCCATTAACTGTTGGACGTTTGCCTCAGCAAATTAAAGCAGATATTTTAATGATGAAAGCTTTTGAAGAACAGGTTATTAAAGCGAGCATTTCTGGAGATTATCGTGATGCGTATCTTGCATTTGTTATGAACCCGTTAATCAAAGATGAAAAGAACGCAAAAGTTATTTTAGATGAATTACTTAATGCACATAAGGAATACTTACCTCAATTCGATTTATAAGTGAATTAGTATGTATTGGGATCCTATTAAATTAATTTTGTTTAATTTAATAAGGATTGAGGCTTAGTGATGTGCTAACAAATGTATGCCTTTTCATGGTAGGGAGGTGATTATTAGAAAAGATAGAAGTGTTGAAGAAACTTTGTTATTTCAAGTATCAGTTTAGTACAGATTTTGTTTGAGTCATTTTATTGTTTATTCTAGAAAAATAATTGGAGGGTATTATATGGATGCTTTAACAGCTTGGTTAGAGAAATACATTCTTCCGATCGCCGGGAGAATTGGAGCACAGAAACATCTAGTTGCTTTGCGAGATGCTTTTATTGGGACACTTCCAGCTACAATGGCTGGTTCTGTGGCTGTTATGCTAAATGCTATTTTGAGAGATCTTCCACCTCAATTTTTTGAAGGATATGATGGAAATTCGATTCCAGTTATCAGTCAGATTATTGCAATCAATGGGTATGTCTGGAACGGTACACTGGCTGTAGCCGGATTGATTTTTGTCTTTTCTTGGGGATATAATCTCGCCAGAGCCTATGGGGTTAATGAACTTGCTGGAGGAATAGTGGCTACGGCTTCTTCAATTGCCGGTATCACATTTTCTTTTGCAGGAGAAATTACTGGTTTGAATTTGGATCAGTCAACCATTGATGCTATTAATATCAATGAAGCTGGTTGGACTGCAACAGCAACAGGGATATCAGCTACCGGGTGGGGCTGGCTGCCACTAAATAACTTAGATAGCAACTTTTTCTTTACAGCAATGATTATTGGATTTGTATCCACCGTAATTTATGCTAAATTAATGCTTGCCAATATTACGATTAAACTTCCTGACACAGTACCACCGGCTGTATCAAAAGCATTCGCTTCAATTATTCCAGCCACCGTTGCTATATATGCAGTAAGTATTTTTTATTGGGCCTTTTCACTTATTTTCCCAGGAATGACATTCTTAGCATGGCTGCAAGAAACGATTGCACTTCCGCTGTTAGGTCTGTCTCAAGGGTTTGGAGCTGTAATTTTAGCAACATTATTTGTACAAATATTCTGGTTCTTTGGTATTCATGGACCAAATGTACTTGCCCCTATTTTAGAAGGTGTTTTTGGTGTTGCACAGCTTGAAAATGTAAACCTTTTCCAAGAAGGTGGAGCAGAATTAGTTATAGCAGAAGGTTATAATTGGGTTCGAGGATCCTTTGATGCTTATGCATGGTTTGGAGGGTCTGGCGGTACAATTGTTTTGATTATAGCATTGCTGCTATTCTCTAAACGATCCGATTATAAAACAGTCGGGAAATTATCAGTTGGTCCCGGTATTTTTAATATTAATGAACCGTTAATGTTTGGGTTGCCGATTGTTTTGAATCCTATTATGTTTATACCGTTTCTACTCGCTCCGGTTGTATCCGTTTCGATTGGATACTTTGCTACGATCTGGGGATTAGTTAATCCTGTTTCTCAACAAGTTGCATGGGTTACACCACCGTTTTTGTTGTCTTTCCTAGCTACAGGTGCTGACTGGAGAGCACCAATTGTTACATTAGTCGCTTTTGTTGCTTCGTTCTTAATTTGGATACCATTTGTCATAGCAGCAAATAAAATGGATCCGGCATTAGGAGAAGAAGAAATGAAGAAAGCAGAGTAAAAATGAATAGCGGCTGATTCATCTCTTTAGGTAAGAGTAACTCAGCCGTTAAATTTTTATAAATAAAGGAGTATTGTAAAATGATTAAAGTTAATTCAGCATTGCAGCAAGATAAGATTATCGAGCTTTTGAATAATCTTACTGAAGAAAATATACATTTTGCTTATCATAAAAAAGAAGGTATTTCACTTTTATTTGAAACGGATGCAGATGATTTAGAAAAAGCTGCTAAAATAGCTAAATCTGCTATAAAAAGTCAGAGTTGGGGTTCAGTTCTATATTTTCAGGTGGTTTCAGTTTCAGCTTGAGTTAAAAGAAAGGATGTTTGTCATGTCAAAAAACGGACTGTTTTTATTAAGTATTGGCTGTCTACTGTTATTATTTAGTGTAAACACTGTTACAGCAGCTTATGATATTTTAAGTTTGGTAACAGCTTCGACACTAATAATATCAGGCCTAATCATAACGATTAAAGGAAAGAAACCTAAACGAAGAAGGGGATAAAATGGAAATATACAGAGAATTGAATATATCAGCTGAACAATTATTCGCTACGATTACTCGTTCTGTTTTATACGATATAAAAACACAGACGGGTAAAAGTCCTTCTACGGATCAAATGACCGGATTTGAATACATTAAAACTTTCAGCAAAAAAAGTCGTGCTAACATCAAGATAGAAGAATTCAAAATAAATGAAGCTTATCATTACAGAACCCGGACGAACAAAAATGACTTTCTTGTTAAGTATGATATTCTCGCATTGTCACGGGATAAATGTAAAATTCACTACACGGAGGAAATAGAGTCAATTGGACATATGCAAAAACTGAATGATGCACTTGTTGGGACATTATTAAACTATTTTAGAAAGAAACGCCTTATGCAAATGTTGCAGAGTATAGAACGAACCTAAAAGAATTCGAGTTACATCAATTAACGGAGGGCAGAGAATGGTTAAAAGATTACTCAGTTGTTACGCAAGTGACTTTAAAAAGATGGATAAATATGATTTGAAAGCGTCCATCAAAGCCAGCGAAGGCAGAACAATTTTATCTGAGAATGTTGTAAGTACATCAGTGTCACATGGATTGACCAACAGTGAAGTGGCTAAAGCATTTGGAGCAGATTTGATCTTATTGAACGGTTTAGATTTAATGGAGCCCAAAATAGAAGGGATAGATGATATAGAACAACCAATTCAATATTTGAAAAAACTCGTTGGCAGACCCATTGGTGTCAATTTAGAACCAGTGGATGAATCAGCAAAAATGTCTGAAAATAAGCTGGACATACCTAAAGGTAGACAAGCATTTAAAGAAACTTTTGAGAAAGCTAACGAATTAGGATTTGATTTTATCTGTTTAACTGGCAATCCGGGAACCGGTGTAAGTAATAAAGAAATCATCAAAGCCTTAAAAGTCGCAAAAGAAAAGTTTGTCGGACTGATTATAGCGGGTAAAATGCATGGTGCGGGTGTTAATGAACCAGTTGTTGACTTAAATGCTATAAAAGAATTTATCATGAATGGTGCGGATGCTATCTTGCTTCCAGCTGTAGGCACGGTACCTGGTGTTACAACGAGTATGGTAATGAAGGCCGTTCAGTTAGCTAAAAAATATGATGTTTTAACTCTCTCTGCCATTGGGACGAGTCAAGAAACTTCAGCGCCTTCAACAATAAGAGATATTGCCCTTCAAAATAAAATAGCAGGGGTAGATATTCAACACATTGGAGATGCGGGAAGCGGCGGAGTAGCACCCTATCAAAATTTACTTGAGCTGTCACGAACGATTAGAGGAGATAGACACACCATTGCACGAATTGCAGGATCAAACGAAAGATAATGAATTGGAAGTTTACGATGATACTTAACAAAGAATCAGCAAGATGGATGGAAAAATATTTGAATAAAAAAATACACTGAATTATTTGTCCTTGAGCTAATATACAGATAATTTAGTGTGTTTTTTATTTTGTAAATTTTCTCAAGCTATTCTGAAACGATTATATTCAGTGTAATTCTATTCAATCAAAGAAATGTGAGATTAGTTGAAGCAGGAAATAAAAGCAACGTTTTTGTATTTATCAATTTATGAATCGTTTTTAATGTTCTGATAAGATTGATTTAGAAAAAAATGTAAAAAAGGGTTGAAACCGATTAAGCAAACAGGAATTTGAACTATACAGATTTTATCTATACGAACAGTTTTTATGAGTATAAAACGTTTGGTGTTTGATTAAAAGTATTGAAATTTTTAAAGGTAATTCGGATAAATTAAACGAATTAGTATTCAAAAATAGTATAAAAAATTCCTTTTTATTTATGATTATTTTTATTTAGTTAGTATAATCATATAAAATTTTAATTTATTTATTAATATTTATGAGATCGAGTCGATAATACAGAGGATGTCTTCTAGTGTTTTAAAAGTCCTATCTTTTAAATAGAAGTTGAGAATCATTATAGAAAGGGGAAATGAATGATTATTGAACATAATAAAGGAGGTAAATAATAAATAAATGATCTAAAATTAGATTTTTAATAAGAAAGAAATGTAAAAAAATTGAGAGTAAGCATCCATTTGATAGTATCATAGTGAATTTTTAATGAATAGTGATATCAATTTTTGAACTAAAAGTACAAAATTGAAATTCATATCATTTTGATTATTAAAATGAAATATTATGAGAAATTTAGTAATACATAACTTATACATTTGCTATGAAACTATGAAAAATCAATGGAATAAGGAGATCTGATATGAAATTTTGTGAAAACTGTGGAGAGAAATTAGAAGACAATCAGAAATTTTGTGAGAATTGTGGGGTTAAAGCAGCAGATACAGGTAATGAGGCAGAATCAGTAAAAGTAGAGGATAAGCAGGATGCGAGTGCTGTAGATTCAACTACGGATAATAACAAAGAGGGACAGAACAGTTCAACAGCTGACTCAATCAATCAGCAAACTAAAGCAACTCATAAGCCAGTTTCGAAAAAGTTGGTTATAGGAATAGGGGCTTTAGTAATAATTGCTGCCGGCGGTATTTTTGGCTATCAGCAAGCTAAAGATTATTATAGTCTGGATAATCAAGTAGATCGATATATCGAGACATTACAATCTAGAGATAATGGGAAGATTGCTTCAGTACTTTCTACTTCAGAAGAAGGGCTTGAAATAACAAAAGAATCGATCGCTCCTTATGTAGAAAGTTTCTTGTACAACGTTGATTGGAACCAAACAAGATATGATTTAATATCTAATCGTTCAACAGAAACTTTACTTTTGAAAAAGGAAGGATCAAATTTTGTATTATTTGATAACTATGAGCTAGAACTGATACCAGCCTATGTAACACTGACGACAAATACTACAGATGCTAAATTATTTATCGGAGAGGATGAAGTGGCAACTTCAGATAGTGATGAATTTAGTTATCAGCATGGTGCAGTTATTCCAGGCGAACATATTTTCAGTGCCAAGGTAGAGTTAGATGGCGAAGAGTTAGTAACGGAAGATACAGTCACTGTTATGTCTGGTAAGGATGATTATCCTATTGCATTAGATATTGAAGGTATGCACTTTGAAGTATCCAGCAATGTAGAAGATGCGGAAGTGTATCTGAATGATGAAAATATTGGACAATTAGCAGATGGCAATGGAGAATTCGGACCGTTTGGAAATCTGGAAGGGGCAGTATTGGAATTAAGACAAGAAACTTCATTTGGTGAAATCAAAACTGAACCAGTGGATGTATCCAATAGTGATTTCGAATACTATGACCTGAGATTTGCGGATATGCTAACAGAAGAGGATGTTCAAGCCGCATTACAACGTACGTTTGACCAGTTATCTAATCTAACGAATGAATATCAATATAGTTTAGAAGCAGACTTGAAGGAATTTGGTCAATCCTTTTCTGAGGGAGTAGCCTATGATGAACTGAGACCATTCTATGTTGATTATGCCAAGAGACAGCGTGAAAATGAAGAGGTTCAATATGTTGAGTTTGAAGTTAGATTAAGTAACTATGAACAAACCGCAGCTGATGAGTATAAAGCGGATATAGAGATTGATTATATTTCACATTTTAATGGTACAGAAGCAAACAATTATGTAGCACCAGATGACCGAATTAGAACCTTTGCTTATAACGCTACTTTAGTTTCTGAAAATGTGGATGATGGATGGGGAGATATGGTCAAAGCGTTATCAATCAGTGGTTTTGCCAATGAAGAAATGACCTACGATAGTAACGCCGAATAGATAATTGAATAGTGAACTTTAAAATACTATGAAAATTTAAAAGATTCAGATAATAGAAAGTGCATTTTAAAGTAATCTAACATATAAAATAAAAAGGAGTTTTAAAATGAAAAAATGTAATAATTGTGGTGCAATGATGAACGAGGATGCAAAATTCTGTACAAACTGTGGAGCTGCATTTACAGAAACGGAATCTAACCAGAATATCGACACTAGCGAAAATTCAAACAGTGACTCTAATGAAAATCAAACTTCACAAATGGTTCAGAATGTCAGTAATGCTGTTAAATCAGTGGAATATGATAAAGTGGCCAAAGGGTACTGGAAGTATTTCTTAATGACGTTAAAGAATCCATCTACAAGCTTTACAGTGACTGATAAAATAAATGGCTGGATACAGTTTGTATTGATAGCTATTTTAAACAGTTTAGTATCTGTTTCTATTCTAACTATTATGCCTACAACTGAATCAGGAATTGGATTATTTTTCAAATTATTCTTTGTACAATTTATCATTAATGTAGCTGGAATAGGCATCTTATTTATATTTAAAAATTTCGTTCAAAAAGTCAGTACACCATTTAATGTAGTTACTTCTCAATACGGAGGA
This sequence comes from Marinilactibacillus psychrotolerans, assembly GCF_900101525.1. Taxonomy (GTDB): domain Bacteria; phylum Bacillota; class Bacilli; order Lactobacillales; family Carnobacteriaceae_A; genus Marinilactibacillus; species Marinilactibacillus psychrotolerans. The sequence continues at coordinate 24,021 of NZ_FMZD01000011.1, forward strand.
TTATTATCGATCAACATTATTTTGTTATTGATTGTATTTATTAGTGCACTGATTTCACCGATTGCCATGATCTCTATTATAATGGTTGGTGTAGTTTTAGTAGGAATCGTAAATGTCATTGCTTTCAATATGTATTTATTAAATGGTAAAAACAATTCCAAACTTGATAATTTTTATGTTGCTGTATTAGCAAATGCTGTAGTTTTAATTATTATTGCTATTATCACAAGAATCGGAATGGAAATGATGATTGACCAAATGCTTCCTTATATGTTCAACCAGTATATGTACTAAAAAAAGTAGGATTTGAGATAAGTTAGATGATTAATTATTTACTGGGAGTGAGTGGGAAAGATGGATAAGGAGTATAAGTTTTGTCCAGAGTGTGGAAATAAGGTAGAAAAAGAAGCAAAATTCTGTGATGCTTGTGGGTATAATTTTGTAATGAAAGAAAGTCGACCGAGTGGAACAAAACAACTGGTAAGTCAGTTAATGAATAAATTGAATAAGAAAATGATTATGGCAGCGTTTGGAGTTGTGATAGTTTTAGCGGCAGGATTTTACTTTTTAAGAGGAAACTTCGCTATTGCCGGGGAATATAAATCATTAGATAGTGTAGCATATGGATCCAGCACTTCCATTGAAATTTCGAAAAAGGGAATGGCTACAATCGTAGAAAGTTCAGAATATGACGATGCTCGTTATGAAGTAGGACTGCCGCTTGTTTATGTAGATCAAACCGAAACGTATACGATTGACACGGATAAAAAAGTCGCACTTAGCATCACAGGTCCGCTAGCAGATCTTGGGGCTGATGATATAGAAGAGATTGATCAGTTTGTTGCAATGCTGGGCCTTACGAGAGAAACAGAGGGAGAAAACATGGTGCTCTCTGGAGAAATCGATTTTGCATTACTGAAAATGGCAGACATAGGTGGAAGTTTAGCCTCCATAGCAGACGAATTTGTTATCGTAGATAAAGGTAATGATCAGCTAGACATTTCAGGAGAAACATTTATTAAAGTTGTTGAATAATTAGTAATTTATTTTTATATTATTGATATGAGGAAAAGGAAATCATTAATTTAATAGAGTTAAATTTATTTTTAAACCGATTGATCATGATGGCTTAAATTCTAGGGTTTAAAGTCAAAAGTGTTGGCGAAATCTCGTCAGCACTTTTTTCTTTTAAAATTGATAATTTGTATTAATACACTTTTATAAAAGTATAACAAGCCATCCTCTTCTAACTCAAATTGAAATCAAATCTTCAGTAAGATATAAAGGCCGTTTTCTTCTAACTCAAAGTGAAATCAAATCTTCAGTAAGATATAAAGGCCGTTCTCTTCTAACTCAAAGTGAAATCAGATCTTCAGTAAGATATAAAGGACGTTCTCTTCTAACTCAAAGTGAAATCAGATCTTCAGTTGGATATAAAGGGGTTTCTCTTCTAACTCACTTTGAAATAAGATATCATTTGATACATAAATACCCTTCCAGTTCAACACCAGTACTAAGTTAATAAATAAAAAACATGTTCTCATCTAACTCAATTTAAAACTATAACTCAGTTGAAAAATCAAGGGTTGTCAATTTGTAACTCAACTTGGTATCAGAATAATGTTCCGCCTTTTTTATTCAATTTTATAGTACCTATAACTAATTTATCTTCAGTTAGTTCAATTTCTGTTATTCGAATGCTTTACTCACTGTGTTATACTAATTGAAAATGGATGAACGAGGGGTAATGGAATGAAAGTTGTCATTATTGGTGCATCTTATGCTGGAATAGCTGCAGCGTTAGAAGTACAGAGTAAACATCTTAATGCAGAAGTTATTTTGTTAGAAAAAAAGGATAGATTAGGCTACATTCCAAATGGCCTTCATCTTTACTGGGGAAATAAAATTGATCATTTAGATTCTGCTTACTTCTTTACAAAAGAGGAATTGGAACAAAGAAGTATTCAATGTTCTATGAACACTGCTGTTGAAAAGATCAATACGGTTAAAAAAGAGGTAGAGTATCTTCATAATGAAAAAGAAGGCACAATGGCTTATGATAAACTGATTATCGCAACAGGATCAAGTCAGTTATCTCAAAAAATCAAAGGCAGTGATAGTGAAACTGTCTTAAAATACAAAGGTCGTTATGAAGCGGAAATGGCTATAGCCAAAGTCGGAGCTAGTCAAAGTGTCACGATTATTGGCGGCGGTCAGGTTGGTGTAGAAGCAGCTGATCTGCTAAAAAAACAGCATAAGCAAGTGACGCTTATCGAAAGTATGGATTATGTGCTATTTAAATATTTTGATAAAGAGATGATCCAACCTTTACAACAGAAAATGCTTGAAGAGGGAATTGATTTGCGTTTGCAGCAGACTGTTTCTTCTATAGAAGAAGTGGAAAACCAACAGGTAAGAGTTCAGATACAGAAAGAAAAAATTAAAAGTGAGGCCGTTATCTTAAGTGTAAATGTGAGACCAGACCTGCACTTTTTGGATGAACACATTCAACTCCACATGGATCAGACTATAGCAGTTGATCGCTATATGCAAACATCTGTGGAAGATGTATTTGCTGTAGGAGATTGTATTCAGCTGACCTTTGGAGAAGAAGATGAAATGGTTTATATTCCACTTGTAAATAATGCAGTTCGGACTGGTATGGTAGCAGCCCAAAATCTTGTCCAGCCAAAAGTTCCATTTAAAGGTTCTCTTCGTACAATAGGGACTTCTGCATTTGGTTATTATATTGCTAGTACAGGAATAACTGAAGCAGAAAGCTTGTTTACCGGTCAAGCGATTAAAACCGCTCGTCAAGAAGTGAAGCTAACGAGTTTACCAGAAACAGATACTGTGATGATGAAATGGATCTATGATGCGGACACCCATGCTTTACTGGGCGCACAAATGCTTTCTACCACAGATATATTAGAAAAAATCAATACGTTAGCATTAGCTATTCAAACAAATCAGACGTTAGAAGATTTACAACAGAAAGATTATTTCTTTCATCCTTCCTATTCTCCCATGTTGTCAGCAACCAATTACGTTTCTTGGCAAGAAATGAGGGACGATGTAAATGAAAATTGAACATTTTCTTGAAAAAAATGAAATTAGAGAAGTTACGATTTTTAAACAACTCATTTTAAATGGTGGCAGCCTTTCTTATGTAGAAATGCTGGATTATCTAAAAGTGGCTAAAGCATCATTAGACAATGATCTAGATTCTATTTCTTCTCGAATCGGTTCTTTATCAGATCAAGTGAACATTGAATATGATGGACAGGGAATTTCTCTGGAAGTGAGCAATGAATATTCTCTTCAACAAATTTATTATCTTTATTTGAATCAGTCAGTAAAAGTAAAGTTAATCAATTTTCTATTCAAATATCAGGAATTTTCCATTATGCAGTTGACAGAAGAGCTAGCCATCAGCGACTCTTCTTTATTTCGCAAGATAAAAGAACTGAACAACTATTTGAAAGAATTTGGAATTAAAATCCGAAATGGACAGTTACATGGAGAAGAATTGCAGATTCGATATTTCTACTTTCAATTCTATAATTTTATTGAAAATAAGGAAGATTTTGTTGATTCGCATTTGGATAATCAAATCACTCAAGCAGTACAAGCTGTAGAAAATTTTCTGAAAGTCACAATTGAATCAGAAAATAGACAACGATTAGTTATCTGGATGATTATCAGTAAAAACCGTGTTAATAGTAGAGAAAAGAAGTATCAGTATGTACACAAACAGATGCAGCCGTATTTAGAAGATCCGTTATACCAGAAAATCCGAATCATGGTTTTACGCTACTTCAGCCGATATTCAATTGAAGTTGATGAGGAAGAAGCTATGTTGCATTTTGCATTTTTATTAGCCTTTTCAATACTGACGGAACATGAATTTCATGAATATACACTAATGCGCGATCGTCGGGCTCCCATTGCTTCCTTGGATACTTACATTGTAGAAACCATTATTATCCATTACAAATTCCGCAGATTACCTTATATGCTGGAACGTGATATGTTTTATCATTTATCTCATATCCATACAAAGCTCTATTTTTTCAAAGGGGATATTGAAGTCTATGAATACGAAGAAATGCTAGGTAAAGAAAAACAATTTACGGGTAGAAATTTGGTGTCCTTTGCTCAGACATTGTTGACGACCAGTACAAAAAAATTCATGGTTAATGAAGATGTGGAAAATAGTTTATTGAAGATGGAACTACTGAAGTACATTAGTTTACTAGCTATCGTTACTTTTAAAATGACGACTATTGTACAAATCGGGATTGATTTAAAAATGGAAACCATTTATACCGAAACTTTAAATCAGATGTTGATGCTGAATATGCGGCATATAAACGGCATTAAGGTAGAAACTTATCAACCTGATAAAGAATATGACCTGATTCTAACGAACGAACAGCCAAGTCAAAAAGTTCAATATGGTGATGCCAAAGTATATGTCCTTTCAGAAATCTTGTCATCTTTTGATTTGAAAAATATTCAGATGATTATTCAAAAGCTGAACTCCTAAAACAAGCTACAGTAAATACTGAGCTTGTTTTTTTAGGTTGAAAATTTTGAAATTTATATTTTATGAGTATATCAAATGTACATTGTCACGTAACCAAGCAGAAGGGATTGTGAAATAGATATAAAATAAGCTATGATTATCTCATTATTTTCCATCATTATAGAATATCTTACACTTTAGTTTCATTAATAGATTTATTGTGAAACAGGAATTTTTGTATCAAATAATATTTATAATAAAAAGATTTAGAGTTTTAGGGATCTCGGTTTATAATTGTACTAAGTATTTAACTTTTATTAAGAATGAACTTAAAATAGAAAAATATTGGAAAACACATTCAAAATTAGTAGTGATTTAAAAAAAAAGAATTTAATCTTTATGGTTACCAAAACTAAACACTTCTTGAAAATAATTAATGAATAAGTATTTTCATGATTTTAAATAAATATGTTATAATAAAAAAAAGGAGGAGTGGACGATGTCAGATATAAAAGTCAAATTAGATAAAAAAGAAGTTCCGAAAGGCATGACTTTACTGGAGTCTAAACTATTGAGTGAACGATTATCGCATAAAATTTCTTATAGTACTGGTCGCAAACGTCCAAGAAATTTCTCCGAGAAAAAAACTTTATTGCGATGGGAAAAAGAACGTAATGGGAAAAAAATTGGGCACATTTAATCATACATGAATCTTGACAAAGAAGTCCTTAACGGGGCTTCTTTTTATTATATTAACTTGAAAAAAAACTATTAATAGCTGAGAATAACTTGAAAATTGATTATGATGAAAAATTTTCTGAAATACAAAAATTTATTCTACTCAATTATTTTAGGGTAATGAAGAAAGTAAGGTATTAATACAGAAGCCTATTTTGCTGGAAGTAGCTGCAGCGTTAAACTATCTGATACCTTATTCAAATTTATAAATGTTCTTCTACAAATCATTCAAAAGCTAAACTCCTAGAACAAGCTACAGTAAATACTGAGCTTGTTTTTTTAGGTTGAAAATTTTTAATTTAATAGTCACATACTCATTGATACTGTAGGCTTTTAGAACTTATTATCCAAAATTCTCTCAAAAAATTTAAAAAGTTAAAAAAAGCTGACATTTTTTTAAACAAAAAAACGGTTACAATAAGAATGTAAAGAAATCGCTTGCATACACAAGGAGGAAATTAAAATGGCAGAAAAAAAATATGTGATGTCAATTGACCAAGGTACAACGAGTTCGAGAGCAATTATTTATGATAAAAAAACAAACACAATAGGAAGCTCGCAAAAAGAATTTACTCAAATCTTTCCACAAAGTGGTTGGGTAGAACATAATCCAAATGAAATATGGAACTCAGTACAGTCAGTAATTGCTGGGGCATTTATTGAATCCGGTGTCAAACCAGATGAAATTGCAGCAATAGGAATTACGAATCAACGTGAAACAACGATTATCTGGGACAAAAAAACAGGTCTCCCAATTTATAACGCTGTTGTCTGGCAATCTCGTCAATCTGCGCCTATTGCTACTAAGCTTTATGAAGAGGGACATTCAGAGATGATTCATGAAAAAACAGGCTTGATTATTGACTCCTATTTCTCAGCAACCAAAATTCGCTGGATTCTAGATCACGTAGAAGGTGCGCAAGAACGTGCTGAAAAAGGTGAATTGATGTTTGGGACAGTTGATACATGGCTGGTATGGAAATTGACAGGTGGCGAATCATTTGTTACTGACTATTCAAATGCTAGTCGTACGATGTTATACAATATCCACAAATTAGAATGGGATCAAGATATCTTGGATTTATTAAATATTCCAAATGCGATCATGCCAGAAGTGAAGTCTAATTCAGAAGTATATGGACATACTACTAACTACCATTTCTATGGAGCGAACACACCAATCTCAGGAATGGCTGGTGACCAGCAAGCAGCACTATTTGGTCAAATGGCTTTCGAACCAGGTATGGTAAAAAACACATACGGAACAGGGTCGTTTATCGTAATGAACACTGGAGAAAAACCACAGCTGTCAGAAAATAATCTACTTACCACAATAGGGTATGGTATTAATGGTAAAATCCACTATGCATTAGAAGGAAGTATTTTCGTAGCTGGATCTTCTATTCAATGGTTGCGTGATGGATTAAAAATGCTAGAAAATTCAGCTGATTCTGAAGCTATTGCGAAAACTTCTGAAAATGATAATGAAGTATTTGTGGTACCAGCCTTTACTGGACTTGGTGCACCTTATTGGGACTCAGATGCTCGAGGATCAGTATTTGGATTAACTCGTGGCACATCTAAAGCTGACTTTGTCAAAGCTACTTTGCAGTCCATTGCTTATCAGACTCGTGATGTAATCGACACTATGAACAAAGATGCTGGCATTGATATTCCATTACTCAAAGTAGATGGTGGAGCTGCAAATAACGACTGGCTATTACAATTCCAAGCGGATATCTTGGGTACTAAAGTCCAACGTGCTCACAATTTAGAAACAACAGCTTTAGGAGCAGCTTACTTAGCTGGTTTAGCTGTTGGGTTCTGGGAAAGTGTAGATGAAATTAAAAATATGTATGAAGAAGGCGGCATTTTTGAACCACAAATGCCAGAAGCTGAACGTGAAAAATTATACAAAAACTGGAGATTAGCTGTTAAGGCTACGCAAGTATTCAAACCAGAAGCGTAAAAGGAGGAAATAGAAGTATGAATTTCTCAATTGAACGAAGAAAGCAAGATATCCAAACTTTAAAAGAAGAAACTCTTGATGTCTTGATCATTGGAGGCGGAATCACAGGTGCTGGAATTGCCTTGCAAGCCAGCGCTTCTGGACTAAAAACTGGATTAGTAGAAATGCAGGATTTTGCAGAAGGAACCTCTTCTCGCTCTACTAAATTAGTTCATGGTGGAATCCGTTACTTGAAAAACTTCGATGTAGAAGTTGTAGCAGATACTGTTCAAGAACGAGCTGTCGTACAAGGAGTTGCGCCACATATTCCTAAAGCTGATCCAATGATCCTACCGATTTATGATGAACCGGGTTCAACCTTTTCAATGTTTTCATTAAAAGTTGCAATGGATTTATATGATCGCTTGGCAGGCGTTACCGGAACAAAATATGCTAACTATACTTTGACAAAAGAAGAAGTCCTTGAACGGCTTCCACAACTCAACCCTAAAGGATTACTAGGGGCAGGCGTTTACTTGGATTTCCGGAATAATGATGCCCGCTTAGTGATTGAAAATATTAAACAAGCTGCTGCAGACGGTGGACATATGGTTAGTCGGATGAAAGTGATAGGGATCTTACATGATGAGAAAGGTAAGGTTTCAGGAGCGGAAGTAGAGGATCTATTATCAGGAGAAAGGTTTGAAATCAACGCACGTGTTGTGTTGAACTCAACTGGTCCTTGGTCTGATACGATTCGTCAAATGGATAATAAACTAGATGTTCTTCCTCAAATGAGACCGACTAAAGGTGTTCACTTAGTGGTTGATCGAGAAAAATTACAAGTACCACAACCCACTTATTTCGATACAGGTAAAAAAGATGGCAGAATGGTGTTTGTGATTCCTCGTGAAGAAAAGACTTACTTTGGAACAACGGATACAGATTATAATGGAGATTTTGCACATCCAATCGTTGAACAAGATGACGTCGACTATTTGTTAGAGGTTGTTAATACTCATTATCCTTCAGCGAAGCTTACCATCGATGATATTGAATCAAGTTGGGCAGGATTAAGACCATTGATTTCTACAAATGGTGGTTCGGATTATAATGGTGGAAATAACCAAGCTGTTACAGATGAAAGTTTCGATCATATCCTTTCTACTATTACAAAATATCAAGAAGGTCAAACGGATCGGAACGAAGTAGAAAGTGCCCTTAAAAATATTGAAACAAGTAATTCTGAATCTGATTTTAATCCTTCTGCAATCTCTCGTGGTAGTACTTTGGATATTGATGAAGATGGATTGTTAACAGTAGCAGGCGGGAAAATAACAGACTATCGTAAGATGGCGCTTGGTGCTATGAAAAAGGTTATTGAAATATTAGAGCAAGACTACAGCTTGGCTTATGAACTGATAGATTCCACTAAATACCCAGTTTCAGGTGGAAATATTGACCCTTCAAAAGTAGAAGAAGAAACAGAAAAATTAGCACAAATTGGAATCGAAAAAGGATTAAGTGAATCAGAAGCACTATATTTGGCAAATTTATATGGCTCGAATGCACCTAGAGTATTCTCTCTACTAGACGATGTAGAAAAAGTAGCAGGATTGAACGCAGCAGAAGCGGTTAGCTTAAGATATGCTATGGATGAAGAGATGACATTGACACCGAGTGATTTCTTGATTCGTCGCACAAACCACATGCTGTTTAAACGGGATACTTTAGATAGCATAAAGGAATCAGTGATTAGAGAAATGGCTCGTTATAATGATTGGTCAGATGAATTAAAAGCTAACTATACTAAAGAATTAGAAGTAGCAATTGCTGAATCTGATTTAAAACACTTAAAAGGAGATAAAAAGTAGATGACTGGAGATATGTTAACGATATTTAGTGAGTTTTTAGGAACAATGATATTAATTTTGCTTGGTGACGGTGTTGTTGCTGCTGTCAGCTTGAAAAAAAGTAAAGCTGAAGGAGCAGGATGGGTTGCCATTACAATGGGATGGGGAGCTGGTGTAGCGATGGCCGTCTATATCGCTGGTTTTATGGGACCCGCTCATTTAAACCCAGCGGTAACGCTTGGTATGGCAATGATTGGTAATTTAGAATGGGCAATGGTTATACCGTTTATCTTAGCACAAACTACTGGAGCAATCGTAGGTGCAGTATTAGTATGGTTAACCTACCTAGCTCACTTTAGAGAAACAACTGATCAAGGAGCAATTTTAGGTACATTTGCAACTGCGCCAGAAATTTATGACACTGTCAGTAATGTAATGTCAGAAGCTATCGGAACATTTGTATTAGTATTCGGAATCATGGCATTTGGTCAAAACTCATTTACTGATGGGTTAAATCCTTTAGTCGTTGGTGTGTTAATTCTATCAATTGGTCTTTCACTTGGAGGTTCTACGGGTTACGCAATCAACCCTGCTCGTGACTTAGGTCCACGTATTGCACATGCCTTTTTACCCTTAAAAAATAAAGGCGGATCAAACTGGGGATATTCTTGGATTCCAGTAGCCGCTCCAATGTTAGGTGCTGTTCTTGCCGCATTGCTTTACATGGTAATAGTTTAAGCTTATAAATAATTGAATAATTGAATAATTAAAATAAGAGGCGACTTAAAGTAATCAATCGACTGGCTATGATTTGGCATTTAACCAAACTAAGCCGGTCGATTTTTATGTGATTAGAATGCTGGTAGAAATTAAAAAAAGAAGTAGTTCTGTCCTTTTCAAATAGTTAAAACTATTTATTGAACATGCTGCTTTATCATGCTCGGTTAAATACAACAGTAAAAAATGATTATATTAAAAAAATAGAGTTATTCAATTAACCAAGAGTATAACTTGATGAAATTTATAAGAGTACAAAAGGATTGAATCATCTATTTAAAGATGACTCAATCCTTTCGCTATAAATTTTGTTGAGTTATTCAGGAAATGAAGATTGATTATACAAGTTTCAAAGCTCTATCTAAGATTGCTGCGCCATCCATATGCTCAAAATCTCGCATATCAATGATTTCAATCGGAATATTTTTATTAGAAATTTTTTCTTTTAACTGATCTTTCAAAAATTTCACTTGGGGACCTAATAATACAATATCAATATCTTTTGTAGATAAATATCCGTCTGCCTCGTTAGGTGAAACTGCGAAAATATCCGTTTCGACATCCTTTTCTTTTGCTGCTTTTTGCATATTTGAAACCAGCATACCAGTACTAACACCAGCTGCACAAACTAACATAATTGTTTTCATTAGACATCTCTCCTTTGTCATTTTGAAAATCATCAAGCAAATATAAATAGTAGAAGCGTAAAAAAAAGCTAGTTAATTGATAACGCTTACCATCTGTATCTTATTTATACATTAAATAAATATTCATTTCAATTATAGTCTCTTATATAAAAATATTTATACTATATGCAAGATTAGAAAAGTAATACTAGAAATAGGATATTTCTTGATGTATAACTATTTAGAAGTTAAAAAAAGAATATCACTTTAGAGGATTAATGATTGCATATTAGACCCTAGACAATTAAACTTAGATTATTAAGTGATCATAATTTATAAGTAACATTAATATAATGCATAGATTTAGCCAAATTGATCATAATAAGGGCGGAATTAAAATGAGATTTCATTGTACGAAAAAGTTGCTAGATATGTTGAATAAAAGTTCAAAGCTGCTTGATTTTGATCCGTTACCTGTACAGCCAGTGGACAAAGTAACTAATCAAGATGAATTAAATGATTGGCACGCTTCGTTAACTGAAGTAGACGGAAGTTATATCGCAACATTCATAAATGATTTGACGAGCTTTCCTGTCGTAGTCGGATTATTTGACCTGGATAATATATACGAAGCCTTTGAAGGTTTTGAGAATGTATTAGGGGAAGTCATGCTTAAACAAAAAATCGATAAGCAGATTGTTTTTGAATATCTGGAGGATCTTGAACCACCTATCTTAACTAAAACGATCAGTCGTGCAAAGACAGGTCCGTTGTCCGCTGTCACCATAGATGCTCAAAACATATTATATGAAGAGGGAACAACCAGTTTCGATCCTGTTGAGGTTACAATCGCGTTGTCAGAGACACCCAGAGTAAAAAATGGGAAAGCTTTTTTTCCAGCTGAAAATTGGTTAGAGATTTGGGATGAGCGTAGTAAACTGGAAGAATCTTATTTAGTATCTACTGGATCAGATGAAACACTAACCGAGAAAAACTTGCCTTCCCAAAAAGATTGGATAGCTTTTTATGAAGTAGTCGATAAAATCAAAAAAGAAACACCTTGGAGAAAAATTGATGATGATGAACTGATTGCTGTTAAGGATCCAGAATCTGAAGAATGGACTTATTGTTCTGTTATGGGCAGGCTAGGAGAATTTTCTGGAATTGGTTTATTTGAAGGGGATAAGGGGTTAAAAAGTCTGGTAAAAGTTTATTCAGTAGATCATTTTATTCCTGAATACCAACTAAAATCTATCCAAGATTGTTTATTGCTTTCTTATGTCAGCCGAAGTGAAATAGAAACAGATAATTATGATAGGTTACAAAAGTTGGGTCTGGTTGAGAATCAGTACTATCTTTTACCGGAAATTATGAAACACACACCTGGATTTGTACCATGGTCTATACTTTCGCAAGCAGAAGTAAAGCGAGCTACACTTATTCTAAATCAAGTTTTGACAATCCTAAATAACCTGACGTATGCAGATGAACTACCCCGTTTGATGGATGGTCTTGTTACCAGTCGTTACAAACAAGATGGAAAATGGGAGACAAGCGAGCGTCCATTACCTGACTTGCAGAGTTTGTTTGAACAGGATCCTTATATTTTTGAAAATGACCTTGTGCTACATCAAATAAAAAAGGCTCCAAAGAGCCCTCTGTCATTACAAGTTGATGCCGTACATGCACCGGCTATTTTACAAGAATATCCAGAAGAAAGACCTTACTATCCAATGATTACCTTATGTGTAGAAGAAGAAAGTATGGAAGTGTTAAATGCCGTAACGTATCCAGAAACGAAGGAAAATCCGAAACATATTCTGGAGTGTGTAGTCGAAGTATGCAAAGATATGAGACCGAAAGAAATCATTATCAGAACTCAGACTATCGAATGGGTTTTAGAGGATTTCTGTAATAAAACAGACATTAAGCTGGTTGTGAGAGAAAGACTGCCTGAATTTGATGAAGTAGTTTCACATTTGGAAAACGAATTTAGTTAACCTATTGGTCAAAATAAAAATGATCAAAGAAGATGATAGTTGAAGGAGCGAGAAAGATGATCGACTTGCATTGTCATATATTACCTGACATAGACGATGGCGCTAATACAACCGAAGATTCTCTGGAAATGGCCCGCTTGGCTGTTTCAGAAGGGATTACTCATTTATTAGCTACGCCACACCACATGAATCGTAATTGGATGAATGAGAAGCGTAAGGTCGTTGCATTAGTTAAAGAGGTACAGTCTGAAATTGACCGTGAAGGTATTCCGTTAACTATTTATCCAGGTCAAGAAATACGGATATATGGAAATATGTTAGAAGATATAGAAAAAGATACATTACTTTTCACAGATGAGTTACAACAATATCTCTTGGTAGAATTTCCAACTGCTTCGATTCCAAATTATACGGAACGCTTATTTTATGATCTTCAAACGAATGGAAAGATACCCGTGATTGTACATCCAGAACGCAACCGGATAATTCAAGAAGACCCGCATAAGTTAAAAGAATTAGTCCAACATGGAGCGTTAGCTCAATTGACCGCAGCTAGTTATACCGGCGGATTCGGAAAACAAATACAGAAATTGAGTAAACAGATGATAGAGTCTGATCTTGTTCATTTTATTGCTTCTGATGCTCATAATACAGGTAATCGAGCATTTCATATGAAAGAAGCGCATGATCTTGTCATTAAAGAATTCGGTCGTCGTAAGTGGCACCAGTTTGATCAGACAACGAAAGATCTAATCAATGGAGATGTTGTCATACCTCCTACCCCTACTAATATTGAAAAGAAAAAGTTTTTTGGATTATTTTAGCTTATCTATAGATGAAAAATTAGTTTTTGGTAGTCGAGCAATGGGGAACGAAAGAACTGGTTCGGACATTGATTTGGCACTGGTTGGGGAAGATATTCAGTATGAGGACGTTTTGAATATTAGTAGCTTACTCAATGAAGAAGCCCCAATACCTTATTATGTGGACGTTGTTCACTATGATTCTTTGTCAAATAAGGATTTAAAAGATCAGATTATTAACGAAGGGCAAGCGCTTTTGAAATATGAACATCTCAGATCGTTTAAATAAGAAAATAAATTTACTAATGCAAAACCATAGGTGGATTACTTATATAAACATTTGATTTTCAACACAATCTACTATAAACAAAATAAAAATAGCTTTTCTATTCTCTACTGAGGATAGGAAAGCTATTTTTTTGATTAAGAAATTGATTAAATTAACGTCTATAAAATGACGTTTATCATTTATCCAACTCAATTTGTTCAATTAATACGAATTTGTCATTGATTTAGATCGTTTTGTTCCTTTGAATGAGAGTGCTCAACCTTTTAAAGTGAACCTATACAAGGCCTTGTATAAATTAAACAGGAGATCTTCAGAAAAATGAGGAAAAAGATGAGTAGAATTTTAAAACAAGAAATGGAGCAAGACTTTTTCTATGTTCACGATTCAATTGTCTATGGTGCAATCAAAAAGTGTAGAATCTCTTATAATCATGCCAACTTTGATGATTTCGTTCAAATTGGTCGTATAAAATTAGTAGATGCTTATATAGAGTTCCCAAAAAATTTATTCAATGAAGACTATTTCTATCAGTTTACTGGATATGCTTATCGTAAAGTTTATTGGGCGCTTATAGATCAGATCAGAAAAGAGCAAAGGGTTTTTGAAAGAGAAGAAGCATTACCAGAATCTTATGAAGAATGGGGAATGATTAATCCAGAAGTATTTGATGAAGATTTTGTTGTCTGGGAGTTATTCTATTCTATGCTTAACTGTCTTTCAGAAAAAGAACAACATTATTTGAAAGATTCCGTTATAGAACAATTAACGGTTACAGAAATTGCGAAGAAACGAAAAGTTAGTCGGAAAACAGTATACGCTTGGAGAAAACAGGCAGCCAAAAAACTTGAACATTATCAGGATGTGTTAAAAAAATGATAAGGAGATGGATGTAAATGAGCAAAAGTATTATTATTGATGCAGGGCATGGTGGAACAGACACAGGTGCAAATGGTTTTGGTGTTCTATAAAAAGACTGGGCACTTGAAATCAGCCGTTATCAGTACAAACGATTGAAGGAATTAGGTGCGAAAGTGGCTATGACAAGAAAAGAGGATAGTACTTTAACTCCGACAGAACGAATTGCACGGATTAAAAATCACTATGATGTCTGTGTTTCCAATCACTGGAATGCTTATGATGGAAAAGCTAGAGGAATTGAGACTATTCATTCCGTGCATGCTAAAGCAATATTTGCACAAAATTTAGCAGATCACTTGGCTTCAACAACTGATTTACCGTTGCGTAGAGTATTTAAAAGATCGATCAGTACAGGTGTGGACTATTATTTTTTGCATCGTTTAACTGGGCGAACTGAAACCGTAATCGTAGAGTATGGATTTATAGATAATAAAAGGGACTTTAATTACTATAATCATAGATCCCACTTTAATACTGCAGCCGAGTCCGTAATTGCAGGTATTTGCGAAAAAATCGGTATAAAGTACCAGCCCGTCAAAGCGTTCGAAAAACAGAGTTTAAAAAATTCTAGTCAAGCTTCTAGTTCAATAGGAAAAAGAGTGGAAAGTACTTTTAAGGGAACACTTCGTTTCTATAATCAGCCTAGTTGGAGAGATGAAGATGTATACGGTCAACTTCAAAAAGGACAAGGATTTCCAGAAATTATTGAGAAGTTGCGAGTAGGTAGTGGAGAGCAATACAAAGTGAAAAATTCAAAAGGGGAAATTTTTTACCTGACTGCTAGTCCTAAGTATGTAAAAGTAATTTAAATAGGATAATGAATAAAGCCCTTCCATTTCTTATTGAAACGGAAGGGCTTTTATAAATTAGTATTCAAGTTTCTATCTCGTCTTCGACTAATGCGAAGGCTTCTTTAATATCTTCTAAATAGGGATCATCTTCTCCAAGCGTTAAAGTAACCATCTTGAATGATAAAGAATAGACAAGTTTTGTATGCCAGCCAATAGGGGAGGGGGCATTAGCGCCACTCATTTTAGACCTCGTTTTTCTTTGTACTAATGTATCTGTATCAAAATTTTGTGTAGGGGCAAATAATAATTGCCACTCTCTAGAAATCTGTAATTCAACTAAGTATAAACGAATAGCTTGATCAAATAATTTATGGACATTTTTGATATTCAAGTTAATGATTAGTTCATGATGGTGGATGAAACTTAAAAGCGTTTTATCATTATAGGATGAATAATTTTTTAAATGATGCAATCCGATCCAATTAACATGGTGTTTAGAAGGGCCTTTATCTGGAACAAAAACAATGGATCCAGCTACATATGGACATTTTCGATTAATGTTAATGACTCTACCTAAATTTTGAATAATTGAATAAGAAACATGATCATTAAAATAGGCGTGCATAATTTGTGTGGTCGTTTCTCTACTTTTCAACACATCACCGCGGCACTGAAAGACGAGGGAGTTATAATCGCTGTCGGTAAGGTTTGAAATATCGCAAACATAAAGTGTTTCACTATCTACAATGATTCTCTTTAAAGGAATGGCTTGATCTATGTAATTTTTTAACTCTTCTGAGCAAATTTGAAAGGTAGCAGCTGAATTTCTATAAATAGAGGGGGAATCTTTTTTATTATCGTCAGATAGTCTCATGTTGGTACAGATAGTATTCTGTAAATCATAAAGGATCTTTTTTGTTTGTTCCATTTGGCTTATTCCTCTCTTTATATCTCAAGATCAGTCGATAAAACTGATGAAGAGATAATATTTATTTGTAAAATCATTATAACAAATTTGTGTTGTTATTCACAAACGGAGATTGAAAAATAATAAGATTTTACTAGAGAACAATAAAACCATCATTATAAAATACAATTTTGTATTTTATTACATTTATAAAAAGCTTTAGTATTAAAGGATTTAAGAACTAAATATACTCTGAAATCGGAAATAGTTAATTTAATCTTCTGAAATTTTGACGAACACTTAAAAAGACTGATAGAATCTATTAGTCATTGAAAAAAGGAGAGTAAAAATGAATAATAAAGGAAAAGTAATTACAACGATTATTTTAGGTAGTGCGCTATTTCTGACAGCATGTGGAAATAATTCAGAAGAAGATACAAGTAGTGAGGACAATGCTTGGAACGATATTCAAGAAGCGGGTGTGCTGCGTGCAGCTACATCAGGAACGTATTATCCAAACTCTTATCATGATGAAGAAACGAATGAGTTGACTGGTTTTGAAGTTGAAATACTCCGTGAAATTGGGGAACGATTGGATCTGGAAGTTGAATTTACAGAGATGGGTGTTGATGGAATGTTGACCTCACTTAATAGTGAACAGCAAGATATTGCAGCACTAAGTATTAGCCATGCGGGAGAAAATGCAGATAAATTTAATTATTCCATTCCTTATAAGTATACCTATATGTCTATGATCGTCAGAGAAGAAGACAATTCAGGGATTGAAACAATGGAAGATCTGGACGGTAAAAAGGCAGCAGGAGCAGCAACTACTTCTTATATGAAAATTGCTGAGCAGTATGGTGCAGAGCTTGTAATTTATGATAATGCTACAAATGATCAATATCTTTGGGATGTTGCAAATGGTCGAACAGATGTGATTATTAATGATTACTATGGTCAGACAATGGCATTAAAAGCTTTTCCGGAGATTCCAGTTAAGATTCAAGAAGATCTCTTTTTTAATCCAAGTTATACAAACTTTTCAATGAAACTGGGTAATGATCAACTGACTGAAGCAGTGGATGGAGCACTTGAGGATATGCATTCTGATGGGACTTTAAGTGAATTATCTAAAGAATATTTTTATGGTGAAGATGTAACAAAAGAAAAAGACATGGATATTATGACAATAGAAATTGAGGAATAATGATGGGGATTCAATGGGAATATATTTTTGACCCGGAGCTTGCCTGGGAGACATTACCTTTCCTTTTGGCGGGAGTACCAAAGACTTTGTTTATTGCGATTATCAGTACAGTAATCGGAATGATACTAGGGATGGTACTAACTTTAATGCGTATGTCTAGTATCTGGGTAGTAGGCTGGTTAGCAAGAGTTTATGTTTCATTCATGAGAGGAACACCTGCCTTAGTATTTTTATTTCTAATTTATTTTGGCTTGCCTTTCATTAATGTTCAATTCGATGCGATGACCGCAGCAATAATCGGGTTCAGTCTTAACTCAGCAGCATATATATCAGAAATTCTAAGATCTTCTATTTCTTCCGTAGACTACGGACAATGGGAAGCTGCTAAAGCACTGGGTTTGAATAAGATCGTTACGATGCGTGCCATTATTTTACCTCAAGCAATTAGAATCGCCGTTCCTCCACTTGGGAATGTGCTGCTGGATGTAATCAAAGGAACTTCATTAGCAGCAATGATCACTGTTAATGAGTTATTCCAAAATGCACGTATTGTTGGTGGAAGAGAATATGATTATATGACAATGTATATAATGGTCGCATTGATTTACTGGGCAGTCTGCAGCATATTTGGGTACATGCAAAGTTATCTTGAAATTGTATCTTCTAAGTATGTAGAACAACATTAATATTTGATAAAAAGACTTTCTCCTAACATGAGGAGAAAGTCTTTTTATCATGAAACACTAAAGAGCTCGCTAAGAGTTTTAATAAATAATTTATTGTTTGAGTTATGAAACCAAAAAATTAGATAATTCTATAAAATCCTTTTAGTATATTATATTTTTTAATAAATAACGAAGTGCTATTTTCAGTCGATTACAGCAGTATCTATTGTTGTGATCTTTTTAACAAATACATGATATAATAACTACAGATAATCTGATTTTATAACTATTTCTATCTAGTTTTTCTACTATAAAGGAGTGTATAAATTGAAAAAAATCAAAATATCCAAGTCTCAACTTTTAATAGTCAGTATCGTAATTATCATGCTATTTTACCTAATCTCCTTAGTTGCTAATTATGATTTCAACACCATAATCTGGTATTCTTCAATTATTTTAACTGTTCTTGCCATAATTTTATCGGGTGCTTTAGTAAGTGGAGACAGACAGCGTGGGAGTTATCATTCAAGCCCTGAAAATACAAATCAAGCGCTGAACTATAGTCAAATCATCCTGATAATTGCTATTCCGTTTTACTTAGTGTTGTTATTACAGTATCTTATTAACTGAATTTGGAAATGATACAATCTTAACATAATGAAAAAATTGAAAGAATGAAAGAAAGTCAGATTATGGGAAAAGGTAATTATGCATTAGCAGGACATAATTGGAGAGATAAAAAAACTCTATTTTCCCCATTACATCGTGTTAAAAAAGATATGCATATTTACATGAAAGATTTGCAGAAAGAATATGAGTATCGTATCGATAAAATAATAATGGTAGATCCAAATCGACTAGATGTTATTGAAGATACTAAAACCGCTACACTCACACTAGTCACTTGTAATCATGATGGTACGGAACGACTGATTGTTCAAGCCTCTTTAGTGAATTCATGAAACAAAAATTGTATTAGCTTCAGAGAAATACCTAGGCTGAAATAAGGGGTAGCGTTTTCATAAAATTGTATTAGCGTATTGCTTTCTTAAGATTTCTGAGACATAATTCATTTACAGACATTATATAGATAGTTATCGAAGGGGTGGAAATAATGAAACAGTTTCCTGAAGATTTTTTATGGGGTGGAGCAGTAGCTGCTCATCAGCTAGAAGGGGCATGGAATGTTGCAGGTAAAGGGGTTAGTATTGCTGATGTTATGACGGCAGGATCTAATGGAGTAGACCGGAAGATTACAGATGGAGTAGTAGAAGGAGAATATTATCCCAATCATGAAGCGATAGATTTTTACCATAGATACAAAGAAGATATTCAATATTTTAAAGAAATGGGACTAAAAGTTTTTCGAACTTCTATTAATTGGACTAGAATATTTCCTGTTGGAGATGAGACAGAGCCAAATGAAGAAGGATTAAAGTTTTATGATGATTTATTCGATGAACTATTGAAAAATGATATTGAGCCCGTCATCACTTTGTGTCATTTTGAAATCCCTTATGAACTGTATAAAAAATATGGAGGATTTAAAAATAAAAAGTTAATTGATTTTTTTGTGCATTATGCAGAAACGGTTATGAACCGTTACAAAGATAAAGTCAAATATTGGATGACTTTTAATGAAATCAATAATCAAGCTGATGGACAACATACTCTTCATACTTGGACCAATTCGGCAATTCAGTTTAACGAAAGTGAAAATAAAGAAGCGATTGTGTTTCAAGCTGCTGTTAATGAGCTGATTGCCAGTGCACGAGTAGTAAAATTAGGCCATAAAATCAATCCGGATTTTCAAATTGGATGTATGATGGCCTATGTACCGATTTATCCCTATTCAAGTAACCCAGCTGATCAGATGGCTGCTCTTAAAGTTATGGAAAGACGTTTTTTTTACAGTGATATTCATGCTAGAGGAAAAGTTCCTACGTATGCAAAAAAAGACTGGCAAAGAAAAAATTATCATATAGAATTGAGCAGCAAAGAAGAGCGTATTTTAGAAGAGGGAACAGTAGATTTCATAGGATTTAGTTATTATATGTCAGGAGCAGTTACTACTGTACCAGAAGTCGAGGGGCAGGAGATCTTAGATTTTCCAAATACAAAATGGGTCGAAAATCCTTATGTCAACTCAAGTGATTGGGGCTGGCAAATTGATCCTATTGGTTTGAGATATACACTAAATGCAGTTTATGAGCGATACAACCTTCCTATGTTCATTGTAGAAAATGGTTTTGGAGCATACGATAAATTAGAAGATAATAAAATTCATGATCAGTATAGAATAGAGTATTTAAAAGCACACATCGAGCAGATGAAACTTGCAGTAGTTGAAGACGGGGTAGAACTGCTAGGATATACGCCATGGGGCATCATCGATATTGTGAGTTTTGGATCTGGCGAAATGGAAAAGCGATACGGTTTTATCCATGTAGATAAAGATAATTTTGGCAAGGGAACACTTCAAAGACGACGAAAAGATTCTTTCTATTGGTATAAGCGAGTGATTACTTCAAATGGGCAGGAGTTATAAAAGAAATCCACTAGAGCAATTAGTAAATGAAATAAACTTTTAAATGAAAAATACAATCTCTATTAATCTCTATTTATATGAAGTTAATGAGACTGTATTTTTTTCACTTTTATTTCTAACTCAATAGATGTCCTATTATATACAAAGAGTATTATCATCATTGAAAATATTGATCTAAAGACAAAATCATAATGTGCTTAACCTGAAATGATATTAAATCTAACAAGAAGTTTCTAAAATAAATTTAGCTGTACTCATGTTAAAAAGTAAATCTTTAATATATATATAATTGTGATTCTATTCACTTATTTAAGATTTTGTTGTATAGTTTACGTGTTAACTCACTCGATATAAATTCTGATATAAGTAATCAAATTTAATTCGAGAAAATATAAGGAGGAATATAGATGTCGAATCGTATGGTATTAAATGAAACCGCTTATTTTGGAAAAGGCGCAATTCAAGATATTACTTCCGAAATTACAAAAAGGGGATTTCAAAAGATTGTAGTCATCACAGATAGTGGACTTGTTGAACATGGTCTTGTGTCCAAAGTAACGGATTTACTTGATGAACAAAATATTTCATATACAGTTTTTGATCAGGTTGTGCCGAATCCAACAGTTCAAAATGTAAAAGATGGAGTAGACGTTGTCAAAGCAGCGAATGCGGATTGTATTGTCGCAATTGGAGGAGGATCACCAATTGATACTGCAAAAGCCATTGCTATTATCGCAACAAATCCGGAATTCTCTGATGTAGTAAGTCTGGAAGGTGTTGCAGATACGAAACAGGCCTGTTTACCTATTTTAGCTGTGCCAACTACTTCAGGTACGGCCGCTGAAGTTACCATTAATTATGTTATTACGGACGAAGAGAAAAATCGTAAATTTGTGTGTGCCGATCCACATGATATTCCGATCGTTGCATTTGTAGATAGTGAAATGATGATGGGTATGCCAAAACAATTAGCTGCTGCAACAGGAATGGATGCCATGACGCATGCAATCGAAGGATATATTACAAAAGGCGCTTGGAAAATGACTGATATATTGCACATCAATGCAATTGAAATGGTTGGAGCTGCATTGAGAGATTCTGTTGAAGGAAACTTGGAAGCAAGAGAGCAAATGGCGCTTGCACAATATATTGCAGGAATGGGATTTTCAAATGTTGGATTGGGTTTAGTGCATGGTATGGCTCACCCATTAAGTGCTTGGTATAATATTCCTCACGGAGTAGCTTGTGCTTCTCTTTTACCTAGTGTAATGAAATACAATAAAGATTATACTGGCGAAAAATACAGAGAGATTGCTAAAGTACTAAAAGTAGAGAACGCAGATAGTATGAATTTAGAAGATGTAAGAAATGCCGCTTGCGAAGCAATTGATCAATTGAGTAAGGATGTAGGAATTCCAGCTACGATTTCTGAACTCGGTGTAAAAAAAGACGATATTGAAAATATTGCTAAAGATGCATTAGCGGATGTTTGTACACCAGGGAATCCTCGAGACGCTAGTCTTGAAGATATTATCAAATTGTATACTAATCTTTTATAAGAAATAATAGTTTAAAAACCTTTCAGCCATTTTATGGTGGCTGAAAGGTTTTTTTAGAAAATTTTAAAATCACCATGCTATTCAGACAATTTAGTTTCTTATTTGGAAATTAAGTAAATCACATTAAAACACTTGCATAATAGTAATCGCTTTACTATACTTTAGATATAATTTCTTATAAGAAAATACGATTTCCAAATAAGAAATAAAAAGATTTTAGGAGGAATTATAAGTGGAAACAAGATATGCAACAGGACCTAACGATGTAAAACGATTAACAACAGATGAATTACGGAACCAGTTTATGGTAGAAAAGCTTTTTGTTCCAGGAGAAGTTACTCTAACTTACACACATCATGATCGTATGATATTTGGTGGCGTAGTTCCTACTGGTCATACCTTGGAAATTTCTTTAGATAAAGAACTAGGTGTAGAGTATTTTCTTGAACGCAGAGAACTTGGATTAATCAACATTGGTGGAGATGGTACGGTAGTTATCGATGGAGAAAAATATGAAGTGAATAACCGGGATGGGTTTTATGTTGGAAAAGAAACCAAAGAACTGACATTTGATTCAGTTGACCCTAATAAACCAGCCAAGTTCTATGTTGTATCCACACCAGCACACAAAAAATATCCAACCGTAAAATTAGACATTAATACTATGACACCCCTTGAAAAAGGAGAACAAAGCACATTAAATGAACGTAAAATCTATCAGTATGTACATCCAAATAATTGTGAAAGCTGCCAGCTACAAATGGGATATACCATTTTAGAACCCGGAAGTACATGGAATACCATGCCAGCCCATACGCACGATCGTCGTATGGAAGTTTATCTATATTTCAATATGGAACAAAATACTAGAGCCTTTCATTTTATGGGAGAACCGGATGAAACGCGTCATTTAGTCATGGCAAATGAACAAGCAGTTATATCACCAAGCTGGTCTATTCATTGTGGAGTGGCTACAGCTGATTATACGTTTATCTGGGCAATGTGTGGTGAAAATATCACTTATGATGATATGGACCACGTAAAAATGTCTGAATTAAAATAATGATTCAAGAAATTAGGAGGAATAGAGAATGACAAATTCATTAAAAGATTTTTCTTTAGATATGTTTTCACTAAAAGGTAAAGTTGCTTTGGTGACAGGTGGAAATACTGGACTTGGTATGGGCTATGTTGTTGCATTGGCTAAAGCTGGTGCTGATATTATGGTGGCTACTTTTGATAACAATGTTGAAGAAGTTACCACTCTGGTTGAACCTACTGGAGTAAGATTGGAGTTTTATCAAGCTGATTTAACAAAAATTGACCAAATGGAAGCTATGGTAGAAAAGACGGTAGAAATATTTGGTAAAATCGATATTTTAGTTAATAATGCAGGAGCAATTAGACGTGCACCTTTATTAGAATATAAAGATGAAGACTGGAAAGCCGTTATTGATATCAATCAAAACTCTGTTTACTATTTAAGTCAACGTGTTGCTAAACATATGGTCTCTCAAGGTTATGGTAAAATTATCAACATTGCTTCAATGTTATCATTCCAAGGTGGTAAATTTGTACCTTCTTATACAGCAAGTAAGCATGCTGTGCAAGGTCTGACCAGAGCGTTTGCTAATGAATTAGCTGAACATAATGTAACGGTTAATGCAATAGCACCAGGGTATTTTGTATCAGCAAACACTGCTCCAATCAGAGCAGACGAACAGCGAAATAAAGAAATTGTTGACCGTATTCCTGCAGCTAGATGGGGAGATCCCTCAGAGTTAATGGGCACAATGGTGTTCCTCGCAAGTCCAGCTTCTGATTATGTGAATGGACATGTATTAGCAGTAGATGGTGGATGGCTAACTAGATAAGGATTCAAAACAAAAGTAGCTACCTGGTCATACGGACTGGGTAGCTACATTTCTTAACGTAAAGTTCCAATTAAGTTTTCTTTTGTTGTGAGCAAATTTTGTTTAAGGGATTCTAATACTTCGTTAGAGAGACGATATATAGGTAAGCTGATACTGATGGCTCCATAATTCGTTCGTCCAACAGTAATGCTGGAACCAATACAAAACACATCTAAATCATGTTCACCATTATCAAAAGCAAAACCTTCTTGGCGAGCTAAGTTGACTTCTTCAAATAATCGTTCAGCTGTAGTAATGGTGTTTTCTGTTTTGCTGATCAGTTCATTCTTTTCAAGATAATAATTAATATCGTCATCATCCAAATCTGCAAGTACTGCTTTTCCCATTGCAGAACAGTACATTGGTATCGATTTACCGATTTCACTATACAAGGAAACAGGTTTTTTGCTAGCGATTTTAGTAATATATTTAATATGATCGAACTCATGAATGCCTAAATGAACCGTTTCTCCTGTGGCCTTTTGTAGATCTTCGAGAAAAGGCTGAGCAATTCTTTTTATGCTTAACTGATGAAGACTTTTGTTCGCATATTTTAATAATCTTGGACCTAAACTGAATAACTTAGTATCAGGGTCTTTTTGAACATAACCAATTAGAAGTAAGGTATTGAGTATTTTTGAAGCAGTTGGAGGCGTTAGACCAGTATGTTTGGCAATTTCACTCAATCGGTGTTGTGTATCATCACTCGATAAAAATTCTAAAATATCATCTGCTTTCAACAGAACACTTCCGTAAGCTTGTTTCTGAACCATATGAATACTCCTTATAATAAAATTATTTGTGAATGTTTTCTTAAACACAGTGGATGTTTCTATATAGGAAATTTTTTTAATTATATCAGATTAAAGTCTGTTTTACAATATTTTTTTCTTATATAGAAATTAAGTTAATCATATAGAAATAAATAAGAAACTTGTATATAATAATGTGAAGGCTTACAAAATATAAAAAGGATGTTGTAAATTTATGAAATTCAACATAGGGATCAGAGCCCATGATATTGAGAATGAGACTTTAGAAGACTTGGCAAATACTATAGAAAATAAGGGGATACAATCCATACAATTAGCGTTAATGAAATCTGTAAAAGAATTTCCTTTGAATCAAGAAAGTTTTAATATTGGGTTTGCCAGTAAAATCGGTAGACTTTTTGATGAAAAGGGAATCGATATTTCAGTTTTGGGTTGTTACATTAATATGATTCATCCAGATGAAATAGCGAGAAGAAAAGCCTTAGATTTTTTTAAAACGCATATTCGCTATGCTAGTCAGTTCAAGGCTGCTACTGTAGGTACAGAAACAGGTGGCGTCTATCCAGAGATTCAATTTACAAAAGATAATTATACTGAAGAAGCTTATTTAAAAGTTGTAGAAAGTATAAGCGAGTTAGTTAATGAAGCTGAAAAATTTGGTGTGATCATGACAGTAGAAGGTGGAATCAACCATCCAATTTATTCACCTAGTATGATGAAGCGATTATTAGATGATATTGATTCTCAAAATTTACAAGTGATATTGGACCCTGTTAACTATCTTTATCCAGAAGATACCACAATCGAAAAACAACATGCAATCATTGATGAAGCGTTCGATTTGTTTGGAGACAGAATAACCGTAATTCATGCAAAAGATTATGTAATAGAAAACCGTGAACTGAAAATTGTACCGGTTGGGAAAGGAGAATTGGATTATACTTATTTTATAGAAAAAATTAAACAATCCAAGCCTATGATTCCTATACTGCTTGAAGAAACACAAGAACCTTATATTGATGAAAGTCTTCATTTTTTAAAAAATAAATTTATAAAATAAATCAAGAGAAAAGGATGACCCGAAATGACCAAAGTAGAATTAAATAAAGATATCATTATTGAAAAAATTGACTTACTGGCAGAAAATCTATCAAACATTAAAGATGAAAATGGCGAGTTTCTTTTTGAATTAGACGGTATGATGATTGATGATAAAAGTTGGCATGTTTGGAATTGGCCGCAAGGAGTTGGTTTATATGGACTTCATTCTTATTATAAACAAACAAAAAATGAAAAAGCCAAATTAATTTTGGATGAATGGTTCGAACAACGATTACTAGAAGGTTCACCTCCAAAAAATGTTAATACAATGGCTCCCCTTTTAACAATGGCATTTATTTATGAGGAAGAAAATAAAACAGAGTTCAAGCCCTTTTTAGAACAATGGGCAGATTGGGTAATGTATGATATGCCGCGTACAGATGAAAATGGACTGCAACATATGACGTATGGTCCGCCCAATACGAATCAGTTATGGGCTGATACTTTAATGATGACCGTTTTACCACTTGCAAAAATTGGGTTGTTATTAGATAAACCTGAATATGTAGAAGAGGCTAAAAGACAATTTCTACTTCATATTAAATATCTAGCAGATAGAGAAACGGGACTTTGGTATCATGGTTGGACTTTTGAAGGGCATCATCACTTTGCCGATGCATTATGGGGACGAGGAAATTGTTGGGCGACTATTGCTATTCCCGAAATTATAGAGATTTTAGATCTTAAAAAAGGGGATCATCTATATGAATTTTTCGTTGAAACGTTAAATAGACAAGTCGCAGCTTTAGAACAATATCAAGACGAAAGTGGATTATGGCCAACATTGATTAATGAGTCTGATTCTTATTTGGAAGCATCTGCAACAGCCGGATTTGTTTTTGGTATCTTGAAAGGTATCCGTAAACGCTACTTATCTAGAGACTACTTGCCAATGGCTGAAAAAGCAATTAAAGGTTTACTAGATAATATTAATGGAGAGGGTGCGGTAGAGAATGTTTCGATTGGAACGGCATTAAGGGAAGAGTTAGATTATTATAGAAATATAAAATTAACAACAATGCCTTATGGTCAGTCTTTAGCTATTTTAGCCCTAACAGAATACCTTTATATCTATGTATAGTAGTTAAAGTGAACTATTTTAGTTATAAAGTCTATTCTTTAATAGCAAACGAATTATAAAAAAGCTATAAAAATTTTAGATTATTAACATATCAAAATCATTTTTAAGTAATAGTCAAAATAAATTAAAAAATCAAAAAAACAAGAGTGTAGTTAAAACTACTACTCTTGTTTTTTTGATTTTCTATACACACCTGGATTTAACTGATAGGTTTCTCTAAAAAGTTTATAAAAATGAGTTTTATTTTGAAGTCCAATGGCATGACAAATTTCTTCAATAGGTAATTCAGTACTTTCAATTAAAAATCGCGCCCGTTTCATTCTTTCTTCATTAACAAGACTTACAAAAGTTTTGCCTGTTTTATTTTTAATGATTTCTGATAGATAATTTGTGCTGTAACTTAAATGACTGGATAACTTTTCTAGTGTAATTTTCTGATAGTCGTTTTCGATACTTTTTAATACTTCAATAACGATTTTGTTTGCTGAATTTTCTTTTTGTGTAGTATCGAGTGAATAGGTTGTGTTACCAACAAGTTCCATAAAAAGGATCGGTAGATAGTAACTTAGTATTTCATTCGAGAAAGTAGAAGCTGTAAAATACTTGTTCAGCATCTGGATCATAATAGATTTAATTGCAGCATTTTGACTACTTTCAAAAATAATCGACTGTCCTTTAGAATTTTCAGAAACGGTACGAACTAAAAACTGAAATAAACTACTGTCTTGAGCATGAACTTGACTTAACCAATTCAAATCAAATTTAGTTTGTGGAAAAATAATATTAATTAAAATATCTTCATTTCCTAGAGCTTCAATTGAATGTGTAGAGCCATGATCTAACAATAAAAGTTCGCCTTCATTCAATAACATTTGTTTACCATTAATTATTTGACGGCTTTTGCCATTTAACATGTAATTTAATTCTAAGAATTTGTGAGTATGTTCAGGATACTTTGCGAATCTATTATGTTTACTTATGTAGATTCGGTCATTTTTCAGAAAGTACTGATCAGTTAAAATCATCTTGCCTTTAGTATATCGGAATGATTCTTTTGGTAAATCCATTATAAATTCCCCGGTCATTCTTTGTTCTCTTTCAATTGAATTATAGTTGTATAAGTATTGATAAACGATTTCATGCATAATATCTACTCCTTTAGTTAAGATTATAAACCATTTGAATGCGATTTCAATTTGTTTGTGTATTATTTTACATTTAATTTATAATAGGAGAGTATTATCCGATAAATGGTTACTTTTTTACATAGATCTCGTCATTGGTTAGATTCGCTGGAGTCGATATGATGTAAGTGTAATTAAAGCGCTTTAATTACTTGTCGATAGTCTGCAATCATATTTTTTAAGATTAAGGAGTAGCGTAACAAATACTAATTTTTAAGTATTTGCTGGTTACATCATTATTTAAATGGAGGGAATCATATTGTTCAAAAAAAGATGGTTAAGTTTACTCTTGGTAATTATACCAGTCTTGACAGCTTGTGGCACCACAAGTTCAGCAAAGGAAGTTAAAGTATTTAGATTTGCTTATGCAAGTAATAGCCAACCGGTAAAAGATTCGATGGCACTTTTTGGAGAACTCGTAGAAGAAAAGTCAAATGGAGAAATGAAAGTGGACTTTTACCCAGATAGTCAACTTGGAGGAGAGACTGATTTGATTCAGTTGACCCAAACAGGGGCTATTGACTTTACTAAGGTCAGTGGAGCTGCTTTAGAAGGTTTCTCAGAACATTATTCAATTTTTGGGATTCCTTATCTTTTCGATGATGAAGAAAGTTTTTTCAAAGTGATGGAAGATGATAGTATTATGGATCAAATCTATGGCTCAACAAGTGATCTAGGATTTAGTGGAATTACTTATTACGATAGTGGTCAGAGAAGTTTTTACATGGTTGATGGTCCTGTAGAAACCCCTGCTGATCTTCAAGGTAAGAAAATCAGAACAATGGAAAGTGAAACAGCTGTTAAAATGATGAGCCTTTTAGGCGGATCTGCTGTTCCAATGGGTAGCGATGAAGTATACGCTTCTCTTCAATCAGGATTAATTGATGGTTCTGAAAATAATGAATTTGTATTGGTTACTGCAGGTCACGGGAACGTAGCAAAATATTATAGTTATGATCAACATACGCGTATTCCCGATATCATTATTATGAATGATGAAAGATTGGCAGGGTTAACGGAGGAAGAAAAGGCAATTATTATGGATTCTGCAGCTGAGTCAACTGAATACGAAAAAGAAGTCTTCAATGATGCTGTTGAAAAAGAGAAAAAAGAAGCTGCTGAAGAATACGGAGTTGAATTTAATGAAGTTGATAATAAACCCTTTAGAGAATTAGTAGCACCAATTGCTGAAGAATTTGAAAATGATGAAAAACTAGGCGATTTATATAAAGAAATAGTAGAAGTTCAAAAATAAGTAAAGAAGGTGTAGTATGCAAACATTAAAAAAATATTTAAATAAGTTTCTTGAAGGTGTCTGTAGTTTGCTTTTAGCAGTAATGCTATTGCTTGTACTATGGCAAATATTTGCGCGTACTGTATTAAATGATCCAAGTACTATCACTGAAGAAGTCGTTAGATTTGCTCTAGTTTGGTTATCCATGTTAGCTGGAGCATATTCAGTGGGTAGGAATGCGCATGTAGTTGTAACTTTTGTTCAAGATAAGTTAAACAGAAAATATCGATACTGGATTGCTCAAATTATCCATGTGTTCTTTATGTTATTTTCATTATCTGTGCTGATTTATGGAGGATATAGAGGGATTTTGATTTCTGTTCATCAGACTTCTCCTTCATTAGGGATTTCTATGGCTTATGTATATTTGGCTGTTCCAATAGCTGGAATCTTTTTCTTCTTATATAGTCTAATCAATTTGATTGATTTAAGAAAAATTGGTGAATTGGTGGATGAAGATAATAAACATGAATTAGAAAAGGAAGTGAATAATCATGGCGTTTGAAGCTGGTCTCTTATTACTTATAACTTTCATGATCTTATTGATCATCGGAGTGCCTATTGCGATTGCGATAGCTGTCTCATCTCTATCAATTATCATGCTTAATTTACCATTAGATATCACAATGTTTACAGCTTCTCAAAAAATTGTAACTAGTTTAAATAGTTTCACCTTGATCTCTATTCCGTTATTTATTATGTCAGGCATTATTATGAACAATGGCGGAATAGCCAAACGGCTAATCAAATTCTCCATGTTATTGGTAGGGAAGATTCCTGGGGCATTAGCAATAACGAATACAATTGGGAATGGATTATTTGGCTCAATGTCTAGTTCTGCAATTGCAGCTTCTACTGCAATCGGTGGCGTGTTAGTTCCACAACAAATTGAAGCTGGTTATGATAAAGGATATGCAGCTGCTGCAAATATCGCATCTGCGCCTTCTGGAATGATTATTCCTCCTAGTACAGCATTTATTATGTATTCATTAGTTAGTGGTGCATCAATCTCTGCTTTATTCTTAGGTGGGTATATTGTTGGTGCAGCTTGGATATTGATTGTTTCACTGATTTGCTATGTATTAGCAAAGAAAAACAAGTACCCTATTGTAAAAGTTGAACAAAGTGAAAGCAAGATAAAAATTATAATGGACGCCGTCCCAAGTTTATTATTAATTTTCATTGTTATCGGAGGGATTTTGACAGGGTTTTTCACAGCGATTGAAGCTTCAGCTGTCTGTGTGGCTTACTCATTAATATTATCAATGGTTTATAAGAGTATCAGTATTAAAGACTTTCCAAATTTATTTAGACAAACAATTGAAACTTCAGGAACAATTATGTTACTACTTGCTACATCATCATTGATGTCTTTTGGGATGGCTTTAAATAGTATTCCAGCTGCAGTAAGTAGCTTAGTTTTAGGGATATCAGCAAATGCTTTCTTCACCTTATTGATTATCAATGTTATTTTCCTGCTTGTCGGTTGTTTTATGGATGTTGGACCAGCAATTTTAATCTTTACACCAATATTTTTACCAATCGTACAAGAAATTGGTATAGACCCAGTACACTTTGGATTATTTGCAATAATGAACTTTTCAGTTGGTTCTATCACACCACCAGTTGGAACAGGCTTATATGTAGGAGCAAGTGTAGCAAAAGTGAAATTCGAAACTGTTATCAGGCCATTGATTCCATTTTATATTGGAATATTAGGATTATTGTTCTTGATCACTTACTTCCCTGATCTCTTTATGTGGTTCCCTAATTTATTAGGATAATTTCCTCTTATGGAAGTCAGCAAGTTATTGATCAAGGTGAGGTGTATGTATGAAAAATTATATTGCGGTAGATATCGGTGCTAGCAGCGGTCGATTACTTCATAGCAGGGTTGTTAATGGAAAGCTAGTAATCGAAGAGATCCATCGCTTTAAAAATGGATTCCAGAGAATTAATCATCATGATCGATGGAATATTGATGCATTAGTGCGTGAAATCTTTATCGGTCTGGAGAAAGCAAAAACTAAAGGGATTGATCAAACGTATTTGGGAATTGATACATGGGCTGTTGATTATGTTCTGTTAAATGACAGTCAAGAGAAAATAGCAGACCCAATCAGTTATCGAGATAAAAGGACAAAAAATAAAATTGAACAGTTAACTAATCAGTTTTCCAAAGAATCAATCTATCATAAAACAGGTATTCAATTCTTAGAATTAAATACGCTTTATCAATTATTTGCTGAAGATAAATCAGTATTAAGAAAAGCAGATAAGCTTTTGTTTATTCCTGATTATATTGGATTTGTACTAACAGGTAATCAAGTAACTGAAATAACAAATGCTTCAACAACGCAAATGCTTAATTTGAGAAGTTCTTCATTTGATCCGGAATTATTAGATCTAGTGGAAGTGACACAAGACCTATTTGCACCATTAACTGATGCTGGAACATTTTTAGGTAAAATTCAAAATAAATGGTTTGAACAATATGATATTCCAGAAGTTGAAGTGATTACTGTGGCCTCTCATGATACTGCAAGTGCAGTAATTGGAGTCCCCGCTACTGCATCAGATAGTTGGGCTTACCTTTCTAGTGGAACCTGGTCACTGATTGGAATTGAAACGACTAATCCGGTAAATACGTCAAAAGCTTTCTTGAATAATTTTACGAATGAATGGGGCGCATATGGCACCTATCGTTTTCTTAAAAATATTATGGGACTTTGGATGGTCCAAGAAGTTAAAAGAGTGCAAAATCAAGAGCTTTCTTTTGCAGATATGGCCAAGGCTGCGGATCAGTATGAGTATTTCACTGCAATCATAGATGTCAACGATACTAGATTTATAAATCCGGCAAATATGATTGGAGAAATTCAACAAGCTTGTCGTGAAACTTTACAACCCGTTCCTGAAACAATTGGGGAAGTTGTTAACTGTATCTACTCTAGTTTAGCGAAAAGTTATCAGAAAGAGCTTAATCATATCGAAGATATTGCAAATAGGCATATAGACCAGCTTTACATTGTCGGTGGCGGATCAAATGTAGAAACATTAAACCAGTTGACTGCTGATTTAACAAAGAAAACTGTATATGCAGGTCCAAATGAAGCTACAGCCATAGGGAATATAATCGTACAAATGGTTACCACAAATGAACTAGCAGATATTGCTGAAGGCCGGAAGTTAATACAAAGATCTTTTGAAATTGAAAAATATGAACCTAATAATAGGATAGGATAGAGGAGCAGCACAAGTATGAAACCAGAAGAAATCAAAAATAGATTTGAAGAAGCATGTAAACGCTACTCAGAAGTAGGAGTAGATGTGCAAAAAGCATTAGATACTTTGCAAAAAGTTAAAATTTCCATGCATTGTTGGCAGGGAGATGATGTTATCGGATTTTTAAATCCGGATGGAGAACTTTCTGGTGGGATTATGTCTACGGGAGATTATCCAGGACGTGCTAGGACTCCTGAAGAGTTAAGACGAGATTTAGACAAAGCTTTATCTTTGATTCCTGGTAAACATAAAGTCAATCTGCATGCGATGTATGTAGATACTGAAGAACAGATAGACTTTGACGAAATAGAACCAAGACATTTCCAGAAGTGGATCGATTGGGCAAAAGAAAGAGAGTTAGGGCTAGATTTTAATCCAACTTTCTTTAATCATAAAATGTTTAAAGATGGATATACATTAGCCCATCCAGATAAAACAGTTAGAGACTTTTGGATTGAACACGGAAAACGTTCTAGAAAAGTTGCGGAATATATTGGGAAAGAATTAGGACAAAAAAGTTATAATAATTTTTGGATTCCAGATGGGATGAAAGATAATCCAATTGATCGCTTGTCTCCCAGAAAGAGATTGATGGAGTCTTACGATGAAATTTTCAGTGAAAAAGTAAATCCAGATTATACTGAAGATACACTTGAATCTAAATTATTTGGTATAGGGGCAGAGGCGTATACAGTTGGCTCTCATGAGTTTTATATGGGATATGGTATTTCTAGAAATAAAACTATTTTGATGGACGCTGGTCATTATCATCCAACAGAGATGATATCTAATAAGATCTCTGCGCTTGCATTATTCAGTGAAAGCTTGATGCTCCATGTAAGTAGACCGGTTCGTTGGGATAGCGATCATGTCATTATTATGGATGATGAGCTGCAGGAGATAATGAAAGAAATCGTTCGAAACGAGCTCTTGGAACGCACCGCAATTGGGCTAGATTTCTTTGATGCTACGATTAATCGGATAGCTGCTTGGGTAGTTGGCGTACGCAATGCTCAAAAAGCATTACTAAAAGCATTGTTAGATCCTGTCAATGAGCTTAAAAAAGCGGAACTTGATTTTGATTACACGAAGCGACTCGTTTATACAGAAGAGATGAAAGACTTACCATATAGTGATATCTGGAATTATTTCTGTTTAATAAATAATGTGCCAGTTGGACTTGCATGGTATGAAGAAGTTAAAGAATATGAAAAAGATGTATTATTAAAACGTTCAAATTGAGAAAGTAGAAGGAGAATGACCAAATGAGTAAAAATATCTTAACGAGTCCATTTGTAACTGAAATGAGTGAGATCACCCAACTGATGTACCAGAGAAACTGGGACGAGAGAAATGGTGGAAATGTTACTTTACTTTTAGAAGAAGGAGAAGTAATAAAATATCTGGATATTAATAGAATTTTACGTACGATTCCGATAGATTTTGATGCTAAAGAATTAGCTGGTAAATACTTTTTGGTTACTGGATCTGGTAAATATTTCAAAAATGTACAAAAAGATCCTGCTAATAATATTGGACTAATCCGTGTACGTAATGATGGAAAAGCAGTTGAAGTACTATGGGGATACGAAGATGGTTCTTTTCCGACGAGTGAGTTACCTAGTCACTTCCAGAGTCATATTGCTCGATTAAGTGTTGATCCGGACAATAGAGTCATTATGCATTGTCATGCGACACATTTATTAGCAATGACCTTTACTCATTCTTTAGATGAGAGAGAATTAACACGTAAACTTTGGCAATTATGCACAGAGTGTCTCGTCGTCTTCCCTGAAGGTGTATCCACCATTCCTTGGATTGTTCCGGGTACAAATGAAATTGGAGAAGCTACTTCTGAAAAAATGAAAGAGACTAGATTAGTTGTATGGCCTTATCATGGTATTTATGGAGCAGGTAAAAATCTAGATGAAACATTTGGTTTAATTGAAACAGTAGAAAAAGCTGCAGAGGTTTATACTTATGTCCAAGCTCAAGGTGGAATGAAAGCTAAAATTAGTGATGAAGAGTTGAAAAAGTTAGCTGATAGGTTCGGTGTAAAACCAAGAGATGGCTATTTAGATTAATAGGTTGTAACGAAAGTGAGTGGGTACATTGATCAAAAAAGCTATACGAATGAAAGTCTACCCAGATAAACATGAAGAGTATAAAAAGAGACATGACGAGTTGTGGCCAGAATTAAAAAAAGAATTGAAACAACATGGATGCCTGAGTTATACGATTTGGTTGGACGAAGAGACCAACTTCTTATTTGGTTATCTAGAAATAGAAGATGAAAGTAAATGGGAAAAACTACCAGCAACAGAAATTAATAAAAAATGGTGGGACTATATGAAAGACATTATGGAAACAAACGAAGACCATTCTCCTACCACAAGTAACTTAAAAAATGTATTTGACTTAAATTAAATAGATAACATTAAAGTGGAGAACCAAATGAATTTAAACCTAAATTTGTAGGAATTTTATATTGATAGACCATTCGTTGATACAACGAATCATGAAAAATTTAACATTCAAATATTTCAACATCTAAAGTGATAAAAGGGTCTTCTAAAGCGCTGGAAAGCAGTCTTGAAAAAGTTCTCGATCTAATTATACTCAAAGAATTTTGGAAAAAATCCCTCTTCTGAAAGAGCGGTATATATCTGAAATTACTGATCCCATTCTATAGGCTAAAGAAGAGCTTGCAAAAAGTATTTCTGCTGAACTGAGCAAAAGTAACGTAAAAGAAATCGTTGAAGTAGGAACAAAAGCTGAGTATTTCAAGATTATGTTGTATAGTGAGAACGTTTGCCGGAGAAGTTTATTAGTAATATAGATGCTGGAGAAGTAGATGTAAATTGAGAACTTAAGTCCATCCAAGGATTTAGCTTCCATGTTGAATTAAAAAAATCAACTAAAGGTAGAACAAAAAATAGCATCATTTAGAAGAATTCTTAACTACAACAGTGGCAGATATTGAATACAATAAAAAACTCTAAATATATTTTATAAAAACTCGATCTCATAATATTGAGATTGAGTTTTTATTTTTAACTTAATAAATACAAAATTTAGTTTTTCTAGATTATTTCAATTGTACTTTGATAATGAGAGGGCGTTAAGCCAGTTACTTTCTTGAACTGTCTATAAAAATGAACTTCTGAAGTATAGCCGCACAAGTCAGCAATTTCAAAATTGGGTAGATCAGTTATAGAGAGTAAATGTTTAGCATATTCAATTTTTAACCTGATTACGTCTTTTTGAAAAGAGACACCAAATAAGTCTTTATATAAATGCTGAAAATAGGAAACACTTATGTTCATTTCATTGGCAATTTTTTCTACGGAATACTGTTCTTTTGGATAGGACTGTACTTGTAGTCTCAAGTCTCTCAATTTTCTATTATGAGGACTATACTTTTGCAATAAAACTGTTTTCTTTTCACACACTGCTACGTTATTTAACATGATTTGAATAATCAATGAAAGATTTTCATCTTTAACTTCATCAGCTATGTAAACTGATTCCCAAACAAGCTCTTGCATAAGTAAATGAATATTTGTCTGTTCTGCAATAGGTAGAAAGTGGTTAGTTGATAACTTTTTCTTTTGAAAAAACAAAGAATCTTCACACTTAAAATGGAACCAGTCATCAATGTAATGTCCATCTGGGTTGTGATAATAATAGGGGGTGAATGGTTCTATTATGACGATTGAATTCGGTTCGACAATACTTTCTTGTCCATTGAGTTTAAAGAGAGCAGGAGATTTTATGGATAAAAAAACATAGTTAGGTACTCCATAGGGACGAATCATTTCAAAACCCTCAGGATGCCTTACATTTAAACCACCAAATAAAAAAGTAAATTCGTGAGTCAAACGATTGTCACTCCTTATTAAATATTAATTATTTTCAAAACCTATATAAAATTTTTATAACTGAAAAAGTTAGTATTAAACAGATTACGATATTGTAGCGCTTACATTTGTATTATATCATATTGTTAACAGTTAATTAACTTTATTTACCGATTTATTCATCTCTTGCAGGGGTAATATCACAATGAGTTGTTTCATGAAAAATATCATTATGTATACGTTCTCTTAATAAAATTTAAATTTTTGGAGGAAGAAAATGAATAATAAAAAAAGATTTTTAGCTGGAGTAGGCTTACTTTCGGCTGGCCTGATGCTTGGTGCTTGTGGAAATGGTGGTAGTGATGATGCAGAGGCTGATGGAAATGTAACTTTGACTTGGTCACTGTGGGATACTGAATCCACTGTATACTATGAGCCGCTAGTTGAGGCGTTTGAAGCAGAGCATGATGGTGTAACGGTTGAGTTACTTGATTTAGGATCAACAGACTATCAAACAGTACTTGGAACTCAGCTATCTGGTGGAGATAATAAGATTGATATAGTAACAGTAAAAGACATACCCGGGTACTCTTCCCTGACAAACCGGAATTTGTTAGAACCTTTAAGTGAAAGAGCTCAGGACGTCGATTTAGACCAATATGCTGGAACAGTAGAGCAGATTACAATTGACGATGAATTTTATGCGGTTCCTATGCGAAATGACTTTTATGTTCTTTACTACAATAAGTCAATTTTTGATGATGCTGGAGTAGAGTATCCACAAAATGGAATGACTTATGAAGATTATGATCAATTGATGCGTGATGTATCTGAAAAAGCAACAGAAAGTCGCGGAGAAAAAATATATGGAGGACATTACCACGTTTGGCGGAGTCAGGTTCAATTATATGGAATACTGGATGGTGAGAATACATTAGTATCAGAAGACTACTCATTTTTAGATCCTATTTATGAAATGGCTGTTTCTCAGCAAGAAGATGAGATCGTACAAGATTATGCATCTTTGAAAACATCTAACCTACATTATTCAGCTGCCTTTTATCAAGACAATGTAGCCACAATGTTGATGGGAACTTGGTTTATTCCTACTTTGCAAGAAGCAATATCATCTGGAGAAAGTCAAGAATTTGATTGGGGTATTGCAAAAATGCCGATAATAGATGGAGCTGAAGAAGGTTCAACTGGCGGCACGATGACATCTCTTGGAGTCAGTTCTAATTCCCAAAATAAAGATTTAGCGTATGAATTCGTGGAGTTTGTAACTGGAGAAGAAGGGGCTCAGGTTATTGCTGACACTGGAACAATACCAGCTATACAATCTGATGAAGTTATAAATAAAATCACTTCGATTGAAGGGTTCCCGGAAGATGAGCAAAGTAAAGAAGCTTTAGAGACTACAAACGTATACTTGGAATTGCCTTTAGATGAAAATGCTTCAGAGGTAGAAACTATTCTAAACGAAAGTCATGACAATATCATGACTTATAGTACAGAAATTTCAGATGGTTTAAAGAACGCTTCTGAACAAGTCAGTGCTTTAAAAGAATAATTCAAAAATAGGGAGGATTTAATTCCTCCTTTTACATATTGTTTAAAAAAAGATTGGAGTTGTAAAATGGAAACACAAATGAAGAGAGATTCGCTGAAAAAGAGAAAACTAAAGGAAAGGTTAACTGCTTATTCATTTATTGCACCAAATTTTATAGGATTTGCAATCTTTACATTAGGTCCAATTTTTTTTGCGATTATGCTAGCTTTTCATCAATGGGATGGTAGTAACGATATGACCTTCATTGGTTTAGATAATTTCAGAGAGATGTTCGGTGATGATCGAGTTAAGGATGCATTATGGAACACAATAGTCTATGTTCTGGCAACTGTACCATTGACCTTGGCTTGTGCATTGTTTTTAGCAACTTTACTAAATAGTAAAATTAAAGGACGAAACATTTTTAGAACAATTGCTTTCTTTCCTTATGTGGCTTCTCTAGTAGCAGTAGCTGCAGTTTGGAACATGATTTTTCATCCAGTGAATGGACCAATCAATGAGATATTACGTATGATTGGAATTTTAGATCCACCTCGTTGGGCTGCAGATAGTGAATGGGCAATGTTCACTTTGGTACTATTCAGTGTCTGGAAACAAATGGGATACTACATGGTTATTTTCCTTGCTGGACTACAAGGGGTTTCAGAAGAATTGTATGAAGCAGCAAATTTAGATGGAGCGGGTAGATGGGGAAAATTCTGGCATGTGACTTTACCCCAGCTTCGTCCAGTAACATTCTTTGTGCTAATGATTTTAACCATTAACAGTTTTAAAGTATATGATTTCGTTTATATGATTACACAAGCTGGACCAGGAACATCGACGTTAGTATTGGTCTATGAAATCTATAATACAGCTT
This sequence comes from Marinilactibacillus psychrotolerans, assembly GCF_900101525.1. Lineage (GTDB taxonomy): Bacteria > Bacillota > Bacilli > Lactobacillales > Carnobacteriaceae_A > Marinilactibacillus > Marinilactibacillus psychrotolerans. Next base: position 63,101 of record NZ_FMZD01000011.1, read on the forward strand.
TCTTAAATTGGAATTTAGGATATTCAAGTGCTATCTCAATGTTATTACTTGGACTTGTATTAATTGTAACTTTAGTGCAGTTTTTAGGTGAGAAGAAATTTACAAACCAATAGAAGGAGTCAGAATAAATGAAATCAAATAAGGTAGTATCAAAATTTTTTATCTATATTCTTTTGATTGCGGTAACAATTACGATGATTTTTCCATTTCTGTGGATGTTATCGTCTTCTATAAAATTTGATAGAGATATCTTCATTTTTCCCATTCAGTGGATACCAGATCAACCTGTTTGGAGTAACTTTATAGATATATGGACGAGGATACCATTAGCTACATTTATTTATAATACTGCTAAGATTACGCTGATTGTTACTTTATTACAATTGACTACCAGCAGTTTCGCTGCCTATGCGTTCTCAAAGTTGGAATTTAAGGGAAGAAACCTTCTTTTCGTAGCTTATATAGCAACGATTGCTGTACCATGGCAGGCATATATGGTTCCTCAATTCATAATGATGCGTTCACTTGGGTTAAATAATACCCATCTAGCTATCATATTACTTCAAGCCTTCTCAGCATTTGGTGTTTTTATGATGAGACAGTTTTATCAAGGAATACCTGATTCGTTGATTGAGGCGGCCAGAATGGATGGAATGAATGATTACCAGATTTATTATCGTATAATGCTGCCATTATCAAAACCAGCATTAAGTACATTAACAATCTTTACTTTTGTAAACACATGGAATGATTTCTTAGGTCCGTTACTTTATTTAACAAGAGATGAATTGAAAACGATTCAAATTGGTTTACGAATGTTTATCACGCAATATTCAGCAGAGTATGGATTGATTATGGCTGCATCGGTTGTTGTTTTGATTCCTGTACTGGTTGTTTTCTTATCCTTGCAAAGACACTTCGTTCAGGGTGTTGCAGCAATTGGAGTTAAAGGCTAATTTATAATAGTAAAGGAGAGAGAGCCATTTTGCACTTTAAAAAGCAGTATTTTATTTTAGGAGTACTCGTTTTTGTTCTCTTATATTTACTTGATCCAATTAGCTTAGTAGAAACAAAAGAGGTAAAGCTAAATGCTTATATAGCAAACAGCTCGCTTACGAGCAATGAAAGCAAAGCAATAATGGAACAATTCAAAGGGGAGTATAATTATGTTTCAAATGAGAAGGAGGAATATTCGTTAGTTACAGATCTGTTTCTCTCAGTGAGCGATCCAAATCCTGCAGAATTAATGGATGCTGGTAGATTGACTGCACAGATTGCAGGAAAAGAATTAGACATACTGATTTCTAACAAAGAGGTAATAGAACATTATTATAAGTTAGAAGGATTTGAAAATTTAAATGAATTAATTGGTGAAAAAGCCTTATTTGCGGATGAGCAATTGTTAAATGACCAGAATCATACTTATGCTGTTCAACTAAAGACATTTAGTAATCAATACCATCTCACAACTGATACTTGGATAGCTATCCCTAGAACATCAGAGAGAAAAGAGACAGCAGTCCAGTTCATAGAATATTTATTAAAGGAGTTTTAGGAGGATAAATATGTTTAAAAAAATGTTCGATTTAAATCAACCACTTTGGAGAATGATGGGTTTCTTATCTGATATGATGTTGCTGACTCTTGTTTGGGTGCTATTCAGTATACCAATCGTAACGATTGGACCAGCGACGATTGCACTTTTTAAGGTCTGTGCTATTCAGTTAAATGGAAGGGACCAAGGTATACTTAAAAATTACTATTATTCCTTTTTTGGTTGTTTTAAACAAACGATACTTCCGGGTATTCTTTCTATAAGTATTATTGGTTTACTAATATTCAGTATCTTCTTTTACAATTCTATAAGTTCGGAACTAACAACGTTTTTACTATTTATCAGCTTATTTACACTTCTGTTTTGTGTTGCCCTATTAATCGTTGTGGCTCCATTAACTGCAATATTAGAAGGGAAAGTTTCGGACATCGTAAAATTAGCATTTGTATTATCTGTCCAAAAAATACAGTGGACTTTTCTTTTATTAATGACTACTATATCCACAGTCTTCATAACAGTCTATGTCGCTCCTTATATTTCTCTATTTTCTGTAGGGTTACTTGCTATATTGAATACGAAAGTCGTGACTCATTTGTATGAAGACAGTTCATTAGATATACAAGCACTTCAATAGAGAATGGAGAGTTTAAATGATGATTAACATAAGCTTATTTGATCAGTATGGACAAATGAAATTAGGTAAAAATGATTATGACGATACTGCCGCTTTAATGACTAGTACAGGAGAAGAGCGAGTATATATCGCTACACAATATCTCGAATATCATGAAGGCGATTATTTTGAAATAGAACTTTCAGAACCTAAACAGTATCTTGTTGTTCAATTAGACCAAACTTTATCACCTTCTACTATTTTCATACAAGGAAAGAAATGGAGATATAATCTACCTCTGCAAGATGATTGGAAAGAGTCTTCATCTGACATTGCTTTTAAAGGGAAAAGACATTATGTATCTGTGCGGAAAGCAGAAACTTATGAAATTGAATCCTATCAGAATCTTACATTGAATACGCATGACTCAAAAGAAGATACTGGAGCGTACCCACATGCCAGTGCAAATGTTGAAACAAGAAACGATTCTACTTTCTTTGCTTTAAATGCAATCGATGGCATTTATGCAAATCTTAGTCATGGATCTTTTCCCTTCCAATCATGGGGGATTAATCAACAAGATGATGCAGAATTAAAAATTGATTTTGGTAGAGTAGTTGCAATAAGTGAGCTTGAATTAACAATCCGCGCAGATTTTCCTCATGATAATTTTTGGACAAAAGGAACAATTGCATTTTCTGATGGAACTGAAATAAAATTAGACCTCGCGAAAACTCCAGAACCTCAGCGTTATAAAATTGATATGAAAGAAACAAATTGGATCAAATTGAAACAGTTAATAAAATCTCAGGAATCTGATTCTCCATTTCCAGCATTAACTCAAATAGCAGCCTTCGGAGATAATATAGTTAATTAGCAATAAATACGGATAATTTAAGCACTTATGTCGTACTAATCTATTAGTTACTTTGACTTGAAGATGTAAAAGCAAAAGTTGTACATCATTTTATAACAGGGGGTATACACTTGATAATCGGATCAGACTTAAAAAAACATAGTAAGTACTTTGAAGTAATAGAACATTTCAAAACTCAAGTCTATACATATTTCCCTGCAGCGCCAAGGTATGATGAATTTCAGCTATTCTTAAAAACTGGAAATCGTATAGTATATGAAGATAAATACTTTGAACGAAGAAAGCAACTAACTTATCTCGGTCTATTATTACTAGATGATCCAGCAAACCAGAAATATAAAGTTAAGCTGGAAAACCTGATTTATTCAATCTGTAATGAATTTACATGGTGTCTACCAGCTCATGTAGATATAGATAAAGAGTTTAATTGTAAGGAAAAGAAATTCACACTTGATTTATTTTCTACTGAAACTGCATTTACTCTGTCAGAACTGTACAGATTATTAGGAGAAGTTTTATCTAAAGATATTTTAAACTTGATGCATGCTGCTATTTTTCAACGCGTAATCAATCCTTTCCTTTCTGAAAAATGGAGTTTTGAAGATAAAGCAAATAACTGGTCTTCAGTTTGTGCTGGTTCTATTGGTATTTCAGCCCTCTACATAATGAATGATTCTAGGGATAGAACGATTATCTTGAGTCGAGTGAATCAAGCAATGAAGGTTTTTCTATCTGGGTATGGTAAGGATGGTGCTTGTTTAGAAGGGCTCAATTATTGGCAATATGGCTTTCGCTACTTTACTTATTATTCAGACATGTATGAATCACAAACAGGGAGTCACTATTTAAGTGATACTGATTTAAACAAGATTAAATCTATTGCAGCTTTCCAGCAAAAGATGTACGCATATGAAAGAACAGTATTTAATATTTCTGATTCTCCTTCTAGTATGGTACCGGCATATGATTTAGCGCATTACTATCATTTATTGTTTCCAAAAGATGTTAGTATTCCAGTTTCTGATTGGGCTGTAAATGAATTGCTTGACCATTGTGGACGTTGGGCACCTGTTATTCGTACTTTAATGTGGGAGAAACAGTCGATCAATAGTAAAAATAATAAAGAAGAATGTTATTGGTTGGAAGATATAGGTATCTACATTTTTAATAATAAGTACTTACAGTTTCTAAGCAAAGGCGGATCCAATGATGAGCCACACAATCATAATGACTTAGGACATTTTATCTTCCATTTTAAAGAACAACCTATCTGTATAGATCTTGGGGCTCCTCAATACACAAAAGATTACTTCGATGATAAACGATACGATTATATCCAAGCATCTTCAAAAGGGCATTCTGTTCCGATAATTAATGGAAAGTACCAAGTAGATGGCGAAGGAATTTTTAGTCGACCTATAGTATATGATCAAGTGAATCAACTTGTAACCTATGACTTAACTAGAGCTTATGAGAACAATGAAATAGACTCATTTAATAGAACTTTCAAGTTATCCCCTGAAGTGAATAGACTTGATGTAGTGGACAACTATTTATTTACGGTCCATCACAATCAAATTGAACAAAGAATATTCTTTTCAAAAATGGAAATAGAAAGCCGTACAGATTTCCAACTGATTTTTAGAAATAGGGTAATACGAACTATTGTTACTTTTTCAACTTATATTGAATCATATAAAACCAATAGTTTTAAATATATCGATCATTTTGGATCAGAAAAAGAAGCAACTATGGTCAGTATTTATGCTAAAAATATTCCATGTAAGTACAAAATGGAATTCTCCATACAATGTTTTGAAATTTAGGAGGAATTATATGAATAAAATAATGAACAATCCGTTAAAAACAAGAAATGATGTTATTGAAGCTTTGAATGAACTATTAGAACCGTTTAATGATAAATTTGATGATAAATTAACAGGAATAGAATTGATTGCAACTGGAGTAGGGTATGGAGGAAAAACGGCTAGTATAGAGACAATGCTGAGGTTGCTCTGGGGACTTGTACCATTAGAAGTGAATCAGATAAATCATCCACAATCTAAAAGAGTATTAAAAGGAATTATTAATGGAACAAATCCTGATCATGAGCAGTACTGGGGAGAATTAACAGATTTTGATCAGTTGATTGTCGAAATGTCAGCTATTGGATATATGCTTTTATTATCTCCCGAAGTATTTTGGAATCCGCTAACCGAAAAAGAGAAAACAAATCTAGTTCAATATCTTCATAAAGTGAATAAAGTAGAAGCACATGATTGCAATTGGTTGTTTTTTGCAGTTTTAATTAATCTAGGCCTTAAAAACGTTGGTAGATCCTATGACCAAGATGTTATAACAAAAAACTTGAACCGAATAGAAGACTACTATATTGGAGATGGATGGTACAAAGACGGACCGGATGCTCACATTGATTATTATGTTGCATTTGCAATCCATTTTTATAGCTTAATTTATTCTATAGCAATGGAAAAAGAAGATCCAAAACGATGTAAGCTTTATAAAGAGCGAGCTAAACTTTTTTCAGATAAATTTGTCTATTGGTTTTCTAAAGAGGGGCAAGGCATACCGTATGGTAGAAGTATGACCTATCGTTTCAGTCAAGTAGCGTTTTTTACAGTCTATATATTAGCAGAAGTAGATTCAAAGGATATCGGATGGATGAAAGGTGTCATGCTGAGACATCTAAGATATTGGTTTAAACAACCTATTTTTAATGGGGACGGTACGTTGTCGGTAGGATACACTTATCCAAATCTGCATATGAGTGAAAATTATAATTCACCTGGTTCGCCTTATTGGTCATTAAAAAGCTTTCTGATATTAGCTTTACCAGAGAACCATCTTTTCTGGGCGACGATAGAATCGCCGTTTCCCGATTTAAAAGAAATTTATAATGACTCTAAAACTGAACAATCTATTATTAGAGACGGTAAACATGTCGTTATGTTTCCTAATGGATACAGACATATGGACGAGCATACTCATACTGCTGCAAAATATGAGAAATTTGCTTATTCTACACACTTTGGATTTAGTGTTTCTCGTTCTAATGTCTCATTATCTGAAGGGGCTTTCGACTCTATGTTGGCGCTTAGTGAAGACGGAGAATACTATCGAGTCAAGCGTAAAGTTGTTGAGAAAGAGTTTCATGATGAATATTTTTATATGAAATGGCAGCCTTGGAAAGATGTAACAGTTAATACTTGGATAATTCCAGGGTTACCATGGCATATAAGAATTCATAAAATCATATCTGCCAGAGATTTGAAATTAACGGATGGTGGGTTTGCCATAGAAAGCATTCCGAAAGGCAAGTTATTGGATCTATCTAAAGAGTATGAATGTTATTTAGAGTCTAACGAGAAGTCTGTGGGTGCAATTGACTTGCTTAATGATGGAGTTATAGAAAGCGTTACAGCAAACAGTAATACAAATATTCTTCATCCAAATACGATTATACCTTCCATAACACACCATAAAAAACCTGGTGAACATTTATTAATCCATGGTTTTTACGGAGCATTAAATAAAAATGTTGATAGTTATAAAGAAAACGTCGTCTACTATAATGAAAATAATCATAAATTTCATCTAAATGGAAAAATAGTAAAAATAAATATTGAATAGGAGATAATTAAATGTCGGAGCAGTATGTAAAAGCAATAGAAGAAGTATTATCTAAGGTTGAAAAAAATATCATCACATACGAAGAACAGTTTCCACACACAAGTAATGATAAAGTTTATGAATTGAATCCAAATGATAACTGGACAAATGGATTTTGGGTTGGAATACTTTGGCAAGTATATGAATATAGTGGTAATCTACTTTTCAAGCATTCTGCAGATGAAAAAACCGATCAGATGATTAATCGGCTTGATCAAAATAGAGATCTTGATACTCATGATATTGGGTTTCTATATATACCTTCTACTGGAGCGAAATGGCAATTAGAAAAAGACATAGAAGCCAAGTCAAAGACAATCGCTGCTGCAGATAGATTGATGCAAAGGTACCGCGAGCATATTGGTATTATTCAAGCTTGGGGACCACCCAATGATCCAGAGCAAGGTGGAAGAATCATTATAGATTGCTTGATGAATATTCCTCTTCTTTTTTGGGCAAGTGAAGTAACGAATGATAATAAATATAGAGAGGCTGCAATTGCTTTTGCGGATACAGCTAGAAGATATCTGGTTAGAGGAGACGATTCAACTTATCACACTTTTTACTTTGATCAAGAAACAGGGCAGCCTATAAGAGGTGCAACCCAACAGGGATATTCAGATGGATCTACATGGACTCGTGGTCAAGCATGGGCCATCTATGGATTTGCTCTAGCTTATCGTTATACAAAGAATCGATTATATTTAGAAACATCACTTAGAACAGCAAAGTACTTTATCAATCAATTACCTGACAATTTAATAGCCCATTGGGATTTTGATGTTCCACTTGATAAAAATATTAAACCAGACAGCTCAGCATCCGCTATAGCTGCTTGTGGATTTCACGAACTATTGGATTGGTTAGATAAAAATTCAAAAGAATATAAATTATTATACTCTACACTTGTAAAATCAATGGACACGTTGATATCTGAATATGCAACAGAAGAAGGATCACAAGGCTTCATAGACCATGGATCATATAGTGTAAGAGAAGGTAAATCTCCAGATGATTATGTCATATGGGGAGATTACTTTTACTTGGAAGCACTTCTTCGATTAGAAACGAATAAACGCGGATATTGGTATGAAACTAACTGAGAAAATTTTACGAGAACTATAGAGAAATACGAATCTTGATTACTTTTAATTTAAATAGTAGAAATGACTTAGTTTAAGTGAAAAATAAAAGTCCTATCTCCTAAAATTATAAATGGTGGTGTAAATATGTTTGAGATCAAAGAAGATTTTTACTGGAAGGAAAAACCTATAAAAATTATTTCTGGAGCAATGCACTATTTTAGAATTGTACCAGAATATTGGCAAGATAGATTATTAAAATTAAAAGCTATGGGGTGCAATACAGTTGAGACGTATGTGCCTTGGAATATGCATGAACCTAAAGAAGGTATATACAACTTCGAAGATCAATATAATATTAGAAGGTTTATTGAAATTGCTGATACATTAGGGCTTTTTGTAATCGTTAGGCCGTCTCCTTATATTTGTGCTGAGTGGGAATTCGGAGGATTTCCCGGATGGCTGCTAAAAGACAGAAATATGATAATAAGAACTTCTTATAAGCCTTTTCTTGAAAAAGTAGATCGGTATTATAAGCATTTATTTAAAGAATTATCAGGGCTACAAGTAACTAAATCTGGTCCCATTATCATGATGCAAGTAGAAAATGAATATGGTAGTTACAGCGATGATAAAAGCTACATGAATAAGTTAGTGGAGTTGATGAACAAATACGGAGTTGATGTGCCATTAGTGACTAGCGACGGTACTTGGCCAGATATGTTGAAAAATGGAACAATTCCTGATAAAGCATTACCAACTGTAAACTTTGGATCAAATAGTGTAGAGCATTTTGATAAATTAAAAGCTTTTAATAGAGATTCATTACCAGTAATGGTTATGGAGTTTTGGGATGGTTGGTTTACTGCCTGGGGGGATGAGAAGTTTAAGCATACAGATTATAAAGAGCAAATAGAAGAAGTTGATTCTATATTATCCAAAGGCCATATTAATTTCTATATGATACATGGAGGAACTAATTTTGGTTTTACAAATGGGGCTAATTATTATGAAGGGTTATCACCAGATATTACTTCTTATGATTATGATGCCCCTATAACAGAGTGGGGAGATCTCACTGAAAAATATAAAGCTTTTAGAAAAGTTATTCAAAAGTATAGTAATAATCCACTTCCTGATTTACCTGTTCAATCCGAAAGAAAATCTTATGGACAATATAAAGTTACCGCAAGAACATCACTATTTGGAAATGTAGAAAATTTAGCAGATCCTATTTTTAATCTATCAACTTTAACGATGGAAGATTTAGATCAAAATTTTGGATATATCCTTTATCAAAATAATTTAGGTGAAAAGCGAACAACTGATAAGCTTAAACTGATCAATGCAAATGATCGAGTTAACATCTATCTTAATCAGAAACCTGTTGAGACCCAATTTGATAAAGAAATAGGAGAAACAATTTCCTTAGAACTAGAAGATGGAAAAAATTCATTAAATATATTAGTTGAGAATATGGGTAGAGTTAATTATGGAGAAAAGCTATCCCGTCAAAATAAGGGCATAGTAGATGGTGTATTGATAAATGGGGCTTACAGAAGTGGGTGGGAACATTATAGTCTATCTTTAGACAATATTAGTAAGATAGATTACACAAAAACATTCACAGAAAGCGAACCAAGCTTTAGTCAATTTAAATTTACAATAAATGAAGTAAAAGATACTTTTATTGATATGAATGATTGGGGGAAAGGCGTGGTATTTATTAATGGATTTAATCTAGGACGTTTTTGGGAAATAGGTCCGCAGTTTAAACTCTATCTTCCAGGACCATTATTAAATAAAGGAGAAAATGAAATTGTAATTTTTGAAACAGAAGGGAGAGTAAAAGAATATATTAACTTAACTAGTACTCCTCCATATATTAGATAACAAATTATTATAGGGCGTTTATTAAATATTTTAGTGATTTCATATTTGTATATAATAGTGTAGGCAAAGATAATAAAGGAAATTTAACTAGTAAATCAATGAATTATTACTGGAGTTTACTACCGGTACAGAAAAAGGATTGATGGGAGGAAAGTCGATAAAGTGACCTCCAATCAATCCTTTTTTTTATGAAAGATAAAACAGTTCAGAAAATGATTTAGCCAATATTCGCACTTTTTTCATGAATTGAATCCTTCATTCATAAATTTTTTCAGAAATCTTATAAGCTTCAGTTTCTAAATTACTTAATCTATTCTCAACAAACTGAATAGAATAAGTATCTTTCAGAAAATTTATTGCGTCTGTCAAAACTAGTGTCTGATCGATCATCTCTACATAATAATTTGGATATAATTCTCTTAATAGTTGAAGTTCTTCTTGGTCGAGTAATAGTTGATCAGTTTTATTATCGGTAAACATGATTGACATAACAAGCAGAGCTTGAGCTTCATCTATCTGAACGAGTAATAAAAAAGGATGATCAAGGTAATCTGCATGGTAGGCAAATTCTGTTTCGCCACTTTCAAGCTTTGTTGTGAGAATATTTCCATAAGTGTTTTCAAGTAAAGTTCTGATTTCTTTTTTTATAGTCATTTTCTATCCTCCGGTTAGTGAAAAAATGAGTTAGAACAATTATAAAACATATGATTTGAAAGGTAAACTGATAATAAAGTTAGCATAAAAACTTGTAAGCTATTTAAAAAAATAAGAGAATATTTCTTTTGAATAGCTAAACTTTTAAAATTTTATTTCTAGATAATAGATATGATAAAATAGAGTTGATTTTGTTTAATAAGGAAAGATGAGCATTTGGATTAGAACTATGATTATATTAGAAGAATGACCACTGGAATATAAAATAAAGTAATAATAGAAATGAGGAGTATGAAAAAGTGAAATTTAAAGAAAAGCAAATTCAATTCAGTAGCGTACCCGCTCCAGAACCGGAAACTCAATTAATTCCTGTACCATTGAATGATCAAACGATGAAACAAAGATATGACAAGGTATTAAATGAAATGAGAAATCAAGGGTTTTCATCTATAGTTATATATGAAGATTTAGAACACGGTTCGAATTTTGAATACTTAACAGGTTTTCTTACAAGATTCGAAGAGGCTCTGCTTATTTTAAACGATAATGGCTCTGTTTATTATGTTTTAGGAAATGAGAATTTAAAGTTGGCAAAACATGCGCGGCTTAAAGGAGAAGTTATTCATTGCCCGCAATTTTCTCTACCGAACCAACCAATGTTTGAAGGGAAAAGTATGGAAAAACTTATAAATCCAGACTTATTTAATACTGAGAAAAAAGTTGGATTAGTTGGATGGAAACTGTTTACTGGTAAAACTAATACAAATCAACTTTTTGATTTACCCCATTATATAGTTGAAACGATCAAAAAACATGTTGATGATAATAAATTAGAGAATGCAACTTCTATATTTATCGGTGATTCAGGAGTTAGAACAATTAATAATAGTAACGAAATTGCCCATTATGAGTTTGGGTCTAGTCTCGCATCTGCCCAAATGTTAAAAACATTAGAGTTAGTGGATATGGATGTAACAGAAATGGAATTAGGCAATTCATTAAATGCATATGGACAGCGTAATAGTGTAGTCACAATTGCGGCGGCTGGCCAACGATTTGAACAAGCTAATTTATACCCGACGGATAAATTAGTTTCTTTAGGAGATACACTATCTCTGACGGTTGGGTATAAAGGCGGACTTCAAAGTAGAAGTGCTTTTATAGCTAGAAACAAAAGTGACTTGCCTGAAAATCAACAGGACTATTTAACCAGAATAGTGTTTCCTTATTTTAAAGCGGTAGCGTCTTGGTTGGAAACTGTCCATATTGGTATGAAGGGAAAAGAAGTCTATGATTTAATAGAAAAGGTTTTACCGAAAGAAAAGTATGGTTGGCATTTGAATCCGGGACATTATGTAGCTGATGAAGAATGGATGGCTTCACCAATTTATCCCAACTCTGAAGTTGTACTTAAAAGCGGAATGATGTTGCAGGTAGATATTATTCCTTCTGTTAAAGGAATGGCTGGGACGAGTGCAGAAGGTAGTGTTGTTTTAGCAAATGAAAAACTTCAGCAAAATATAAGAAAGTCCTATCCGGAATTGTGGACTCGTATAGAAAATAGAAGAAGCTATGTTACTCAAGTATTAGGTATTGAGTTAAATAAGGATATTTTACTAATGGGCAACGCAACGCCATACTTAAGACCATATTTGTTAGATGAAAAAAATGCGGTGAATATAAAGTAATAGAAACTTACTTGAATCTGTTCAGAATAATTATATTGGAGGAATTAGAATGTCAATTTTGGATAAAATCAATGGAGGCTTGATTGTTTCCTGCCAGGCCTTACCAGAAGAACCGCTTCACAGTTCTTTTATCATGGGGAGAATGGCAGTTGCTGCTGAACAAGGTGGAGCTGTTGGAATTAGAGCAAATACAAAAGAGGATATAAAAGAAATAAAAAAACATACAGATTTACCGATTATCGGGATAGTAAAAAGGAACTACAAAGAGTCAAATGTTTACATTACAGCTACGATAAAAGAAGTTGATGAACTTATGGAAGTTGGTTGTGAGATCATTGCACTTGATGCAACCGATCAGAAACGTCCTGATGGGCAGACGTTGGGTGAATTCGTAAAGCAAATTAAGCAACTATATCCTGAAGTTTTATTAATGGCTGATGCATCAACTTATGAAGAAGTATTAGAAGCTGAAAGATTAGGTTTTGACATATTAGCAACTACATTAATGGGCTATACAGATCAATCGCATAATCAAAATATCGCTGATCAGGATTTTAAGGTCTTAAAACAAATTTTATCCACAGTATCAACGCCGGTTATTGCAGAAGGAAAGATTGATACGCCAGAAAAAGCAAAAAAATGTTTGGAATTAGGGGTTCATTCAGTTGTAGTCGGAAGTGCAATCACACGCCCACAAATTATTACAGAAACATTTGTAAAAACAATTAATCAATAATGTTTACTTGGTACATTAAGGATGAACTGAGTACATGTGATGCGGGTTATATTATAGACTCTAGTGCTGCTACCGCTTTTTATCATTTAAGATAATCAAATAAAGTAAGAATTGTTAGTAGTAAAAGAGAGGAAAAACTTATTTCTATTCAATATAAATAACTGTTCTAATTAATCAGGAATTGTTTAAAAGGTGAATTCTTTGTAATTGCACTATAATTTCCTTAAAATTGTAACATAAGACTATTAATATATGGGCAGCCTATAAAAGTCAGAGGAAACTGCTCAATTAGGAGTTTGATTGACCATTAAAAGGAAGTTGGAATAAAAAATGGAAAATAAAGAAGAACCTTATTACCAGAAAAGTAAAAAAGAATTAGCTGATGAGTTTACAGTCGATTTAACAGAGGGACTATCCTCTGATGAAGCAGAAAAACGGCTTAAAGAAGATGGGCTTAACAAATTAGAAGAAAAGAAGACATCAAAGTGGACAATTTTATTGAGACAGATCAATAATGTAGTGATTTATATCTTAATTGTTGCAGCGATACTAACAGTTTGGATGGGTCACTATTCTGATGCTATTGTTATCGGATTGGTGGTCGTTGCAAATACATTAATTGGGTACTTTCAAGAAGTTAACGCCTCAAACGCACTAGACAAAATTAAAGATATGCTCTCCACACATGCAACAGTTATTAGAGATGGACAGCGCAAAGAAATCGAAGCGGTAGATGTGGTCAAAGGAGATGTCGTATATTTAGAAGCAGGTGACAACGTGCCTGCCGATTTACGAATCGTCGATTCTGATAGTTTGAAAGTACAAGAGGCTTCACTGACTGGAGAAGCTGATTCGATTGAGAAGACACCTGATGAGATAGAAGCTAAAGTGGGGCTGGGGGACCAGATCAACATGGCTTTTGCCTCTACATCCATAACCAATGGGAACGGAACAGGGATTGTAATTGCTACCGCGGAAGAGACCGAAATCGGGAAGATAAGCACAGCAGTGAATGATCAGGAAAGTAAAAAAACACCTTTAGTTCAAGTAATTGATAATCTAGGTAAAACGATTTCTTATGTCATTATGGGTGTAGCAGCATTATTGTTTGTTTATGGATTAATTAGTGGCGTCTATTCATTGTCTGCATTGTCACTAGCAGTCGTAACAATGATTGTGGGCTCTGTGCCAGAGGGACTGCCTGCTACAACTTCAGTTGTATTGGCTATGGGCGTAAGTGACATGGCAAAAAATAAAAATACAATTGTCAAAAAATTGCCGTCAGTTGAAACATTAGGATCCGTAGATATCATTGCGACTGATAAAACGGGAACCTTGACAAAAAATGAAATGACTGCTCAAAATATTATTACAAAACAAGCAGAATATACAGTTTCTGGAATTGGCTATTCTCCTGATGGTGAAATAGAGTTAGATGGAAAAGCTGTTGAATTAGATTCTGATCCTGACTTAAGGATTCTTGTAACTTCAGGATTTGAAGCGAATGAAACAGAATTAAAAGAAGAAGAGGGTCATTGGACAATTAATGGGGAACCAACAGATGGTGCCTTTCTTACTTTGTACAATAAAGCGATGCATTCAGGCGAGTCGCTTTATGAAGAGATTGCTAAAGTACCATTTGATTCAGATTATCGATATGTCGCAACGCTTTCGGAACATAGAGAATCTAAAGAACGTAAAATATTTATTAAAGGATCTCCTGATAAATTATTTACTTTAGCTAAAGCACAGGACTCATCTTTTGATACTGATTTCTGGAGAGAAAAAGTTGAAGCTTTATCGTCACAAGGTAAGCGAGTGGTGGCAGTTGGGGTTAGAGATGTCGATCAGAATCAACAGACTCTTGAGCATGAAGATGTAGATACTGGCGTTAATTTCTTAGGTATTGTTGGTATCATTGATCCTCCAAGAGAAGAAATTATTGAATCTCTTAAAGTAATGAAAAAAGCTGGAGTAGAAGTTAAAATGATTACTGGTGATCACCCTACGACCGCTAAAGCAATTGCAGAAGCGTTAGGCCTCTCTGAAAATGTTCAAACCATAACTGGTTTAGAATTGGATGAACTTTCTCAAGAAGAATTAATTGAAAGAGTAAATGATTATCAAGTTTTTGCTCGAACCACTCCGCATAACAAACTTCAAATTATTGAAGCTTTCCAAAAAAGCGGGAAAACAACTGCAATGACTGGTGATGGAGTAAATGATGCACCAGCCCTGAAAAAAGCGGATATTGGTGTTGCAATGGGGTTAAATGGAACAGACGTATCTAAAGATTCCGCTGATATGGTTCTAACGGACGATGACTTTTCAACTATGTCTACAGCAATTGAAGAAGGGCGAAGAATTTATGATAATATCAAGAAAAGTATTCTTTATCTGCTTCCGACTTCTTTTGCTGAAGGGCTGATTATTGCCTTTACTCTAGTCGCACAGAGAGATTTGCCTCTACAAGCAACTCAAATGCTTTGGATTAACATGGTTTCTGCTATTACGATTCAATTTGCCTTTATTTTTGAACCAGCCGAACCGGGTCTGATGGATAGAAATCCAAGAGACACTTCTGCTTCTTTAATTGGAAAACATGATGCATTTCAAATTGCCTATGTGTCCATCTTGATGGCAGGATTTAGTTTGATTGCCTATGACTGGTTAATTGCTTCTGGAGCAAATCAAGTGACAGCGAGTACGATGGTTGTGAATATAATTGTAATTAGTAAAATATTCTATTTATTCAATGTCAGGACGCATGCTCTTGCTTTTTCTAAAGAATTCTTTACGAATAAGAAAGCATTCTTGATTATTGGCGTAATGATTTTACTACAATTAATATTAACGTATGTGCCGTTTTTCCAGGAATTCTTTTATACAGAGGGGTTAACAATTGTAGAATGGTTGATAGCCATTGGAGTAGGTGTAATTGTTTTGATTATTGCCGAAATTGATAAAATCATTCGTATGAAAGTCAGTAAAAATTAAGAAATAAAAGAAAATCCTCTGTGCGCCTAGCATAAGAGGATTTTCTTCTTAATAACGTTTTAATTGGTTTGTAATAATCTGTTTTTTATGAATAGATAGTTGTTTTAAATCCTGATTAACATAGCTAACTGTTTTATCACTACCGTAAATATAATAGAAAGCCTTATTTCCATACTTTTGAACGAGTTGCTTTAAAATTTTTGAAGATTCACTGTGGTCAAATACATAGTGAATTTTTATAGAATGATTTCTTTTTGCTATGCTATCCAGTTCTTCTCTAAAAAGGTAAAAATCTCTAGAAATATAAATTAAAGCTACAGGTTGTAAGGAATCTGATTTTAGATTTTTTAGAAAGGCTCTTATCGGTATAATGTTGATTCCGTTCGCTATTAAAACTAAAGGTTGGGTATTTGTTTCTTTAATTATATGAGAGTTATAGGGTCCCTTAATTTTAACTCTATCTTCGCTGTTCATAGAAAGTACTTTTTCTTCAAAAAGATTGGGAGGATTCTTAGTTTTCAAACCAACAACCAGTTTCTGTTCTTTGGGTATTGATGCAAAATAAAAGGGATGAAATTTCAGAAATTGTTTGTTATTTTGATCAAAAAAAGAAAATAAAGCATAATCTCCGGCTTCCCAATCTAGTGCTTCTGGAAGTGTCATATTTATGATGTAATATCTGTCTTTTGGATTTTCGACTGACTGAACTCTAGCTAGATTCTGATTGAAATGCCCTTTCAAAAATGTCAAATTCATATCAAAAGCTCCTTTTATTAATATATGATTGAATCAAAAAAATGACGGTTGTTATTATAGATTCATTATACGCTTATTAGTTAATAACGGTTAGGAATATGAATGTACAACACGCGAATAAGTTCGCTATTCAATTTGAAATTATTATAGTGTTCATGAAAGTACAAGGTTTATTTTTTGAGTAATTAAAGCCTATAAGGTACTGTGAAATTAATCATCAATTAACTTATAATTTTATATTAGGAGGAATAATAGTGTATAAAGATTTAGAAGGAAAGATAGCGGTAGTTACCGGTGGGTCTAAAGGGATTGGAGAAGCAATCGCCTTGCGTTTAGCAGAAGAAAAAATGGCAGTAGTCATTAATTATCATAGTGATAAAAAAAGGGCAAATGATTCAGTTAAAGCAATCAAAGAAAAAGGAGGCAAAGCAGTAGCGGTTCAAGCAGATATTGGTTCAGAAGAGGGTGCTACTACTTTACTTAATGCAGCGGTAGAAAACTTTGGTGCTTTACATTTATGGATTAACAATGCTGGTCTGGAGAATAAAGCTCCCACACATGAATTATCCTTTGATGACTGGACGAAAGTCATGAACGTGAATCTAAATGGTGTATTCCTGGGCTCAAAAGCAGCGCTTAATTACTTCCTGGAACATGACATTAAAGGAACGATTCTCAACATGTCTTCAGTACATGATAAAATACCTTGGCCAACCTTTGCACATTATACTGCCAGCAAAGGTGGAGTTAAACTATTCACTGAAACGATCGCACTCGAATATGCTCATAAAGGAATTAGAGTGAATAATATATCTCCCGGAGCCATCAATACCTCTATTAATGCTGAAAAGTTTAAAGATGACGAAGCGAGACAGCGAACTTTAAACATGATACCAATGGATTATATAGGCAAACCAGAAGAAGTAGCAGCTGTAGCAGCCTGGTTAGCTTCAGACGAAGCCAGTTATATAACAGGTACAACATTATATGTTGATGGGGGAATGACATTATACCCTTCATTTGAAAAAGGAGACGGTTAATGCAGGAAGCAGTATGCTGATCTTCGAGAAGTATAGCTCTGGTTATATAGTTCACAAGCCATATGAAATGCGAGATGAGATTATGTCCTTTATACTAATAAATGTAGACGTATATGAAAGGAAGTTGTATAAATGGAAAAATTAAAAACATTCGAGTTGAATGACGGAAGTAGTTTACCTGCTATTGGTTTAGGTACGGTAAAT
The DNA here is from genome assembly GCF_900101525.1 of Marinilactibacillus psychrotolerans. Taxonomy (GTDB): domain Bacteria; phylum Bacillota; class Bacilli; order Lactobacillales; family Carnobacteriaceae_A; genus Marinilactibacillus; species Marinilactibacillus psychrotolerans. The sequence goes on from NZ_FMZD01000011.1 coordinate 80,886, forward strand.
ATCCAAGGAGCACAAGGTGTGAATAGTATCCTTACTGCGATTGAAGCAGGTTATCGCTTAATTGATACTTCTACAAACTATATGAATGAAGGAATGGTCGGAGAAGCTATAAGGCGATCAACGGTACCAAGAGAACATTTATTGATTAGTTCTAAGTTGCCAGGCGCTGCACATGATTATGATAAAGCAATCAAAATGATTCAAGAATCGTTATATCGTTTAGGTATTGATTATTTTGATAAGTATCTTATTCACTGGCCACTGCCCAAACAAGGCAAGTATGATCAAGCATGGCAGGCACTAGTAGATGCTCAAAAATTTGGTTTGATTAAAACGATAGGTGTTTCTAACTTTTTAGAAGAGCACCTTGAAAAAATTATTGACAAAACAGGTGTAACGCCAGCCACCAATCAAATTGAAAGACATCCCTATTTTAATAATAATGAATTAGTAGAAACGAATAGCAAGTTTGGTATATTAACAGAAGCTTGGAGTCCCTTTGGTCGCGAGATAAATGATGTCATTGAACATGAGACGATTGCTGAAATTGCTAAAAAATATGATAAGAGTCCTACTCAAGTGATTATTCGCTGGAATCTCCAAAAAGATGTCATGCCAATTGTGAAGTCATCATCTTTAAAACATCAAAAAGCTAATTTGGATGTATTTGATTTTGAATTGACGCAGGAGGACATTCAGACAATCGATTCATTAGATAAAGGTGAACCAGGTAGAGTAGAAGGACAACATCCAAATGAATATGAAGAGTTTGGATAAAAATTAAAATAAAAAAGCTGATACGATAGACGAATTGTCTACGAATCAGCTTTTTTATTATTCAGATAGAGTTGCTGGATCAATTTCGAGCAATTGTTGATGATCTATTTTATATAGTTTAGAAGAGGTTAAATCCTTTTCTGAAGTTAGTTTTAGACCGTCTAATACTGAATTATCATCTAAAATCAAAAGGTAATCATAATTATCAAGCGTCGATTTATCTTCCAATGCAAATGTACTAATCCCATCTACATTTGGAGAAAAAAGAAAATATTTCACTGCATATTGAAGCGAAAAATTAGATAGTTGATTATCTGTATCTTCAGCATAAACAAGGAATTTATTCTGAGTATCTAATTGCATTTGATCCCCGACAGCAGCGGTTACTTTTCCAGGTATGGTATCAGCATAGGATTGATTCATACTATTCATACCATTAATCTCTGAAAATAAGAAAGATAAAGTTAAAGCAGTACAAATCAGCGCACTATTTTGGTAAATTCGCTTAGTTTGTATACTTTTAAACGCTTTGTAATCTCTTTTCGGTCCTTGCTGTATGTGTAAAGACTGTTCAATGTTGATTACAAGATTAAAGCTGACAATTCCTATAAAGAAAATGACCATGCTAGACAAATATCTTTCCAAACCAGCTAGAACTATGGCTTCTTCAGTAGGCATAGTATAAATAAACATGGCAAGGTTACCAGCGTAATAAAGGACAACAATCAAGTCGAGTAAGAGTAAAATTTTTAAACTGTTCCAGTGTTTTTTTAAAATAAATAAAGCTACAAAATAACTTATAAAAGTTATAATATGAAAGATCAGTAATCCTCTAGTTGATAAACTATCTATAGATAATATAGCATTAAAAAATTTCGAAACAATAAGCTGTACTGTTTCTTGAGATTTTTCTGAAGAGACTTCTTTGAAATTCTCAACTGATAATGTATGTTTTGAATTTGTTCCTTGAAGAGCTATTTTTGTATGAAGATTCCAGATTATATAAGGTAGCATACTAGTGACAATTGTCAAGAAACCGATAGAAGCGTATTTGATATTATGCTTTATATTTTTTTTGCTGAAAGAATGAAAAATATAAAATAATAAATAGAAAATACAGATAGCATAGAAAAATAGACCGCTATTTTTAACGATTGTTAAAAGGCTCAAAATTGGAAGGACTATAAAACAAGCTTTTAAAATTCTATCCCGATAAGAATAGATAATCGCAATTACTGCAAGAGATAATAAAGGTAGTAAAAAATCAACTAGTAAATTATTGATTCTAATAGATATATTAAATATTGTCATGAGAGAAAATGACAAACCCATTACACTTATCAGTAAGTACCTTCTTATATCTCTAATGACTCCAAAAAGTGCATAAAAAGAGGATAAGATTAATAGACTTTGAGCGAATAGCATTAAGCCTTGTGAATACCCCACGATTCTACAGACATAATATATAAAAGAAGTACTCCCTAGCGGATAGGTCTTGAAATCTATTATATTCGTTGCAACCGTTGGCATCGCATCAGTAGCTAAAAGGTATTTTACAATAATTCCCCAATGAGAAAAATTATCATAATGAATAAATTTAGTTGGAATAAGCGAAAAGAATAAAATGATTAAAGCTATAAAAAAGCTAATATTTAATAGGTTAACTTTTTGGATTAATAAAAAAATTGTCAATTTTTGTTTAAACAAGTAAAAGATGAAAAGTACTAAGCCAATGGCAAATAGTAAGTAAGACGCAAACCATAATTTACCGATAAAACAAGCAAAATAGATTAGACAGCTGATAGAGGAAAATATAAATAACCATGAATAATTGGATTTAATATCTAACTTATCTTCCACTAGTCTTTTGAACCCCACGAAAGATAGTATCAATCCCACTAGACGTAAATAAAATATAGCATCAAGCACATTAGTTCCTCCTGAAAATCATACAGATGTATAGTTATAGTATTCTTATTGAGTTGATAGTTTTTGTTCATTTATCCAATGCTTTAATTCTTTCATAAATAATGGACTTTCAGAGAGTTCTTTGTAATTTTGAATTTGATATAAGCGTCCTTTGTTTTTATTTATTTTTTGTTCTAGCACTGGTTCAAAATTTATCTGGAAAAAATTATCATCTAAACGTAATGTTAGAATTTTAAAATTTTCATGATCCTTTAATCCTGAAATTCTAGCATACTCGTAGTTGAAATCTTTAATGGTACCCTGAGTGCCGTCTTCAAATTCAACTAATTTATTTAAAGTAACTCTGGGTAATTTTCGCATATCGGGTCGTTGTTTTTCAATTCTTTTAGAGAGATTATTCATCATATCATCAAAAGCTGTCATCCATACGTCTAATTTGACGGGTAAAGAATGCATGCGATCATATATTAGTTGGGAATATTGTCTTTTGTTTTCTTCATTAATTGAAGATATTTGAATGCCATATAACCAGCTCTCTGAGGATTCTTTAACGTATTGGATTGTCCCTTCAAACTCAGCACAGTACCGAGCATTTTCGATTTTTAAAGGGACAGCATAATCATTTGGAATATATTCAGCTTGATTTAACTCTAATAATAGCCCGCCTTCTGACAAGTTCAATGTTCTGCCTTTGATTGATTTACCTTGGATGGATAGCACAACAATTTCATTTGCAGCTATACGTTCAGATTTTCTATATAGTTTTCTTCCCAGCAAAAAGAAAATAGCATAAAGTAAATTGATTACATTATAAACGAGCCAGAAAATAATAATACTTCCATAGAATAATTCACTACCGTATTTACCCATAGTAAATTTCAGTAAAGCTGCGATCGAAAGAAATAATAAAAAAAGGTGTGGAAGAGAAAAGAGTATTTGTTGAAAAACTGTATCTTCTTCACTGTCTTTATTAGTTACTTTAAATTTCATTTGTTTCAATCCTATAGATTCCAATAACACAGGTAAAATCATAAAAGGAGCTAGAATAGTATCAATGATCTGACTCCATCTCTGGTTACGAGTTGCACTTGAAAGACTGCGCATAGAAAGACTATAAAAGAGATGTGACGGGCCCCAAAATAGTAAAAGATCCCAGAATCCACATACTGCTATTCGAACATTAAACAAGGCGAATAAAATTGGAGAGATTGTAAAAATAAGTCTTCTAGCAAAAGACCACCAGTACGAATGGCTAACTAGATAACTTATTCTGGATGAGATAGATAATTCCTTGTTAAATGGAATTCGAGTATTTCTTACACTTTGAATGACTCCTCGAGCCCAACGAACTCTTTGGGATATTAGGTTTTTAATAGATGTAGGGGCTAAACCATTCGCAACTACTTCAGTTGTTGCAATGGTTCGATAGCCTTTACTTTGGATTAAAATACCAGTCTGGAAGTCTTCCGTAATTGTATCGGTTGGAAATCCGCCAATTTCTTCTAATGCTCTTCGAGAAAGTACTGTGTTTGAACCAGTGTATGTTGCAGAATTAGAACTATTTCGCATAACATTAATTTCTTTAGTGAAAAAATCTTGTTCATTAGGAATAGTGGTTTCAGCAAATAAATTAAACTGAAATAGATCAGGGTTATAAAAGCTTTGAGGTGTTTGAACAAAACCAACCTTTTCAGAATCATTTCTCTTTTCTGAACTAATTCTTTCCCAAACACCCTCGTTATTTTTTTGATAATCGGGGATTAAAAAATAAGGGACAGATTCCATCAGAAAGTTATGTCTTGGTATCATATCTGAATCAAAAGTGACTACTAATGGAGAATGAGACATAGAAAGAGCATGATTTAAATTACCAGACTTAGCATCTTTATTTTCACTTAAACCAAGGTAATTGACATTAAGTGATTTTGCAAGCTCAGCAATCTCTTTTCGATTTCCGTCATCACAAACATAGATATGAACTTTTGATTTATCAGGATAATCCATAAAAGTACTTGCATTTATAGTGTTAAATAACAAGTCAGCAGACTCATTATGTGTAGCTATAAAGACATCAACATGCGGGAAATCTTCCTCTAAAGGTAGGGGCTTTTCAATTTCACTTTCTTTATTCTTTCTCCAAAACAGCTCAAAAGTACCGAATGCAGCTGACATTTCACTAGCTAGAAGTAAAACACCCATAATTAAGGCAAAAAGTCCTTCTTGAAATGGCAAAGTAAAGAAAAGCCGCCATAAAAGATAAATTGTCATAAAAAGAAAGGTTATTAAAAATAAAAACTTTTGATTTTGTTTACTTCTCATGATGATTTTCTCCTTTACTTACTTGTTTTCTAAATACCCACAATCGTTGAATTTGAAAACTGATAATAAATAGAATAAAGTCTACCAGGATTTTAATACTTATCGGTATACCAAGATTAATTTCAGTAGATATAAATTCAACTAAAAATCCTGAAATAAACATTTGAACCAGTGCAAGCAAAAAATATTTAATCATAGAATTTTTTGCTTCTTTTTCGCTAAAAACAAAAATTTTATTAGTAAAATAATTAAATAAGGAAGAGATTATTCGAGCAAAAATAGTAGCAAAAAATATTTGAGAAGGCAGACTAGTTTTTCTTAAAAAATACAAAAAGAGAGAAAATGCAGACAAATCGATTAAAAATGAAAATAGTGAAGAAAATCCGTATTTAAAAAAAATGGAATAAATTTTAATAGAATCAATAAGTGGATTGAAGTGCGAGGATTTATTACTGTCAATATAAATTGTAGCAATGGGCACCTCATTTATTTGCATTTCCTCTTTTTTAAAGTACATTAGCATATCCATTTCATATTCGTATCGATTTCCTGGTAATTTTGTTAAAGGGGCCAAACTTGAATAGGGAATTACGCGAAGGCCCGTTTGAGTATCGGTTAAACGTATATCATAAAGGACTCGCAAAAATATTTTAGTTAGGTAGTTACCGTAAAGACTTCTAAGAGGAATGTCCTTTCTCGAAAAATGCCGAGCGCCTAATACTAGTGTATGAGGTTGTTCAAGAAAAGCGTATATACACTGAAAAATATCATTGGGTTTATGTTGACCATCAGCATCGACTGTTATAATTCCAAGTGGTTTCTTTGAATAGCTCATGATGGAAGTAAAGGCTGTTTTTAAAGCTTTTCCTTTTCCTAAATTCGTTTCATGGGTTAACACAGTGCATTGTGGAAATGCTTCAATTTTCTTGAATATGGAAGTTGCTTTTTCATTACTACCATCATTTACGACTACAATAGAAAGAGTAGGTGCTTTATAAAGCAAACGATCGATTAACTCACATAGTTTATGATCAGGATCGTAAGCTGGTATTACAACTATAACTTTACTTGTAGAAGGTAGAAGTTTAACTTCTCGATTTAACATTTGCAATAGTTTGTTTCCTTTCAAGATATGTAGAATAATTTATTCTTTCTTAACTGAAAATATTATAGACTACTGAATAAAAATATACTAGTCATTTTATTTTTTTCAAACACAAATTGAAATCAGCAGTGAGCAATTTTCTATGGCAAAAACAAAGAGTAAAATTTTTTGTTTGCTTTTTATATTTAATTTAACTGTTTTAAACAGTTTATGTTCTTAATTTTATAAATTAATTAAAGAGAGCTATAGCTATCTGATCATGATGAGAAACATGTTTATGACTTAAATGTGACAACCCTTATATAATCAGCCAATTTTTAAATCAACGTTGTGGTTATAAACATAGCAATCCATTAATTACTGAATAAATTATATAAGATTCATGAATCCTAATCTTTAATAAAAAAAAACTAATTGTATTTTGCAAGAATAAAATCCATAAGAGTGCAGGAAATTTATCCATAACTTTGCAGTTCCCATTTAGTTAATTTCTTAATTGAGACAAAGCATTGGTATACCGGTAACTTGTGCCCGCAAAAGTGAAGATATGAGCGTGATGAATCAACCGATCCACTAGTGCACTGGTCAATCTTGAATCTTGAAACACTTTACTCCAAGAGCTAAATTCCAGGTTCGTTGTGATAATCAAACTTTTCTCTTCGTAAAAATCTGATATTAAGTGAAATAGTAATTCTGCACCTTCTTTATCAAAAGGTAAGTAGCCTAGTTCGTCTAAAATAAGTAGGTCACATTTGAGAATTGTTTTC
>NZ_FMZD01000002.1 GCF_900101525.1 Marinilactibacillus psychrotolerans
GAATGGTTTGTTTTTACAAGCGCTAACTGAAACGATTCCTGCTTTTAAACAGGAAATTATCCCTGAATTCAAAGGGATAATCCGTACATTACTAAAGAAATATAAAACTAAAAAATCAATCGGTGTGATTGAAGGCGGTATTGGAAAGTACTGTGCGTCTTCTCACGCTCTGGGACAGTTGGCTAAAGCACTAAAATAAAGAGAGTTTAAGGCTGTTTACTGAGGGAGAAAGGCTCAAAGAGCCCATATCCCTCAGTAAACAGCGAAAAACAATAACAGGAAAAAGTGATTCTAGAGATTTCCTACAACAACTTGACACACACTTGCTCTATTTTGGTCTTTTTTTTTATACGAATGAAGTATATCATATTACTTTGGAAAAGGGGCAACTATTTTATTGAATTAGTCTATGTTTAGTTAATTATATTTGAAAATGTAGGTGTTTTTAAACGGAAATTAGCTCCGTATATTTATTTTCAACAGAATGGTATTATGAAATCTATAATAGAATCAACTAAACGATGACAGTTGACTTATTTTAGAAGGAGGAGATAACTATGTTTATTAAGAAAAATAGGAACAAAGATGAGAAATTTCGTAAAATTGAGTTAAGTGATGAAGAAATAGATGAGTTATATAGTGGGAAAGGGTTCTCATGTACAGGTGGGTTTGCTCTTTTATTTCTAATTATTATAGTAATTATCTTTTTATTTTTTGGTTTAAATTATTATTCAATGAGATTCGATATGGATCTATTAGATTTTTTTAGATAATCCAAAAGTAACATAAACTAAATCTTTTACTAATAGGAGATGTGTAGTACTCTGGTTTATAACATAATAGAAATTATAAAAGTGAATGAAAGCTGTTGGAAAGCATGGAGATGAGCATTAGGAACAGTATAAATTGAAAAATCGATAAAGACTTATGATGTTGTTAACTGTCTTTTAATCAATAGTAATGTAGCCTTTCTATCAATTCAAGCTGTACAAGAATCCTTTGGTGTTTTACAGTTTTTTTCTATTTTTATTAATAATTGAGTAATATAGACATTTTTAGTCATCAAAAGAGTAGTCTGCAGATGTTTGTCGAGGATGACTTTTTTATTTGTATATAGATGGTACATAGCTAGTAAGTATAGATACCAAAATTTTAACGAGAGTCTCTATAGGTAAGTTCTATAGTAGACTCTTTTTATTTGTCTATCTATGCAACTCAAATACATATTAATGCAGGTCAGCCAAATTCGATTGAAATGAACTCACCAGCTAGGTAAACTTGATTTATAGCAAAGGAAGGAGGATTTCATGAAGCTTAAACTAGTTGAAGACAAACAATTGGAGGAATCATTAATTGATATTACCTATAATCGTTTCGAACGTAGAATCCAAAGAATTGTAGATATGGTGGAAACCAATAAGGTGCAGTTAGAAGGAAAGATGGATAGTAGTGAATATAAGGTTGAAAGTTTTGATATTTATTACATAGAAAGTGTAGACAACACTTCTTTTCTTTATGCCGAATCAGAAGTATTTGAAAGTAAAGAGAAGTTGTATGCTTTGGAAAACAGATTAAACAATACATCTTTTGTAAGAATTAGTAAAAGTACGCTTCTAAATATGGATTACTTAAAAAGTGTGCAACCAATCAAACATTATCGCTTAGAAGCAAATCTTAAAAATAAGGAAAAATTGATTATTAACCGACACTATGTGAAAGAAGTAAAACAATATTTGAATATATAAAAAGGAGAATGTAGTTATGATTAAACAATTTTTTTCTAATAATATAAATACCATGACGTTTGTTTTCTCGATAGTCATTTTAATTAATGCGCTTTTTGCAGTTTTTAATGCTTCTGAGCTAGGCGGAGCGCAATACACGATTATCTTAATCGCTTTTTTGATTCTGGCTCTTGGTCTGATAACGCATCTCCTTACGTATCTAAACTTCCCATCGGAAATGCTTTTCCATGTGGTGAATTTTATAAGCCAATTTACTTTTATTATATTTATGGGAAGTTTGTTTGGGATGATGGATTTAAGTTTAAAAGGAATGCTGATTAACTTATTTATAGCTTTAGGAATTTATACCTTAAGTGCGAAAAAAAGAAAATATGAATTTGAACAATTGGCAATTGCGATAAATGAAAGGTTATCTGAATAGAAGGTATGACTAACTTGAAATAATAGTTAATAGGTTGAGATAATAGATATATTAGTGAGCAGAATGAATAGGCAGAGAAAAGTCAACTTTATTGCAAAAAATCAATCTAACTTATTTAGCGAAAATGGACTATACTATTTAAAATAGAAGGTGAACATTACGAAAGAGAAGCTATTAAATCTATTGGGTATATTTTTAGTGATAGGGATAATGATACTGTTTTTATTCGTAATACCAGCTTGCCTATATGGATGGAGTATTAGCTTTTTAGGTATAGAGGTTAGGAATATTTGGCAACTGATAATTTTTGTCACTACAATTTTGATCGGCGAGTTCATACTAGACTATTCTATCAACCAAATTCCGCAGATATTGTATGAGTTGGATAAGATAAACAAAATACACCAAGATATTTTAACAGTTGCTGTGAATTATACTACGATTTTCCTGGTAGTTAGTCTATTAGATAGGCTAATGGATGGCGTTTTTGTTCCTTTATCAACGAGAATATTTTTCCCGGTTATTCCTCTTGTCTTTAAAATGCTTTTTCCAGATGAGAAAGGTGGGGATACTTCTTTAGAAGATTTAGACAAAGAACTGATAAGAAAAATAAATAGATTACTTTCAAATTCTTCTGTATTTGAAACCGTAAGAGTAGTTAAACAGGAGTATCCTGAGATGTCACTTTCTAAGATAAAAAGTATCGTTGAGAAAATACATCATGAAGATGAATGCTAAATTTTGATGAAAATATGAAACACAAGATGACTTAATTTGTTATAATCAAACTAGAGTATTATTAATAAATTAGGAGTGGTTGATTATTGATAGAAAGACAATAAAGATAAAGGCTAACGAAGTAGTAAAAAATAATTCTATTACATATGGCTTAATTGTATTTCAGTGGATTATGACCTATGTGTTTTCCCTTATCGTTATAGCACTATTTCCCCAAACAGATTTTATGCAAAGTATAGTTATAATCATTAATGGTTTGATTAGTTCAATGATTGCTTTTTTCATTGCAATAGGCGGGTTAAAAGTGATTAGAGATGAAGACTGGATATCTAAAGAAGAGAAATGGTCACCTTATCACGTCCTAAGATATTTCCCCGCAGCACTGCTTAGTCAGTTATACATTTTTCTATGGACATTATTATTAATTGTTCCAGGCATTATTAAGGCGCTCTCTTACTCTATGCTCCCTTATATACTAAAAGATGATCATTCAGTAAACGCTAAAGAAGCGATTACCCGAAGCCGTGAAATGATGAATGGAAATAAATTGGAGTTATTTATTCTATATATCACCTACTATATCGTTCCTTTTTTACTAGGAGTAGCCGGAGCAATATCTTTAGGGGCATTTCTTTTTCGATTCATATCCCTACTAGGCGGATATGGAGCAGAAACTTCTGCTGGTTCTTCCTTTTTTGGATTCTTTCTTTTGGGAATTGTTCTTTTGATTGCTTCTTTTGTATTCTATCTCCGAAATATAACACGATGTAATATCGCTGTAGCTATTTTTTATGAAACCTTAAAGGAAAAAAGAGACGGAGAATTGAATTTTCCGCATTTTTAAATTTTTAGAAAAATATCCAGCTTTATAAGGCACCTCCTCAAAACACCAGCTAGTCTGCTGAATGAAATGAGGGGGTGTTTTTTCTTATTGATCATTTATATGATATGGATTGTCCATTGAGTAGGCAATTTGTATAATGAGTGAGAGTGACGCATAAACTATATATATAAAACTTACAGACTAAGAGGTGACTTATGCAAATATTAATCGTTGAAGATGATACTACGATCGCTACAGGTTTGGAATATTCTCTTCAGGGAGAAGGATTTAGCACCGTACTCTGTCAAAATGTTGCTTCTGGAAGAAGAGCAATTGAAACAACTGACTTTGATTTGTGTTTGTTGGATATTACCTTACCGGATGGTACAGGATATGAACTATGCAGACAGATTAGAGAAAAAGGCAACTGTCCTGTTATTTTTTTGACTGCACTGGAAGAAGAGGTGAATGTGGTGATGGGACTGGATATGGGAGCAGATGATTATATCACGAAACCTTTCAGACTAAGGGAACTGATCTCCAGAATCCATTCGGTCTTAAGACGTTATCAGAAACCGCAGGAAGATTTAAAGAGGTATAAGATTGGTCAAATCAGAGTGAACAAGCAAGAAGCAAAAGTTTACAAAAACGATCAAGAAGTTGCACTGACGGCACTAGAATACAGACTATTATTAACGTTTATCCAAAATGAAGGCCAAGTTTTGTCTCGTGCACAGTTGCTGGAAGGCATCTGGGACGTTGCCGGAGATTTTGTAAACGATAATACGCTAACGGTCTATATTAAAAGACTTCGGGATAAATTGGAAGAAGAACCTCAAAAACCACAGATCATCAAAACGATCAGAGGACTCGGCTATAAGTTAGGAGACTGATATGTTCAGAAATAAAGGAGTTAAGCGGATGCTACTTATTATGGTGGGCGCTGGTTTGATTGGCATCTTAGTGATTACTTGGATCAACCTGCTTGCAGGTGTTATAGCGCTATTTAGTATGAGCAGTTTGATCGGAATCAGTCTCTATTTTGATCGTCAGCGTTACAAGGAAATCGAATCCTTGTCAGGCTACTTGAGAACGATCAGTAATGGTCAATATTCTCTCGATATAAGAGATAATCAGGAAGGTGAACTGAGTATCTTGAAAAATGAGATCTACAAAGTAACTTTGATGCTGTCCAAACAAAGCGACTATTTAAGTAAAGACAAAAAGCGTTTGGCAGATGCCTTGTCAGATATTTCGCATCAACTGAAAACACCCTTGACCTCGATGCTCGTTATGATCGATCTCTTGAGTCAGCAGAATCTCACTGAAGAAAAACGGATAGAGTTTACTAGTAATATCGAAAAACAGCTAGAAAGAATGGACTGGCTATTAATGTCTTTGCTAAAGTTATCCAAGATTGATGCAGGGACTGCCATTTTTAAAAAAGAAACTGTAGTCGTAGAGGACTTGGTCATCCAGTCGCTCGAACCGCTGCGTATTCCCATCGAATTGAACAATCAGAACCTCCTAATCACAGGTGAAAATACTGTAACTTTCAAGGGAGACCAGCAGTGGACCAGTGAAGCGCTAATCAATATCATAAAGAACTGTATCGAACATACTCCAGCAGAAGGTCGCATCAGTATCTACTACCAAGAGAATCCCCTTTACACAGAAATTATAATTGAAGATACGGGGGAAGGCATTTCAAGAGAAGAACTTCCAAATGTGTTCAAGCGGTTCTATAGAGGTAAGAATGCATCAGAAAATAGTATAGGAATCGGACTAGCAATGGCGCATACAATAATCGAAAACCAGCAAGGATCACTGGATGTGAAGAGTGAGCTTGGCGAAGGAACGCAATTCATTATAAGATTTTATAAAAGCTAAAGTGACTAAACTGTCATAATCGAGTCACTGACGAGTCATGTTAGGTGGGTAAACTAAGGTCATAGAACAAGAGGAGGGCAAAGATATGGAAATCGTAAAGGTTGAACATCTGTCAAAGGAATATGGAAGTGGTGAAACAACTGTAAAAGCACTGGATGACGTATCGTTCGCGATAGATAAAGGAGAATTTGTGGCGATTGTTGGAGCGTCAGGTTCGGGTAAGTCTACTTTGATGCATATGCTTGGTGGAGTAGACCAGCCGACTAGTGGGAAAGTCTGGGTAGAAGATACGGATATCTATGAATTGGATGAAACGCAGTTGGCCATCTTCAGAAGAAGACAGATTGGACTGATTTATCAGTTTTATAATCTGATTCCTGTTTTAAACGTAGAAGAAAATATCTCCCTCCCTTTGTTGCTGGATGGTCATAAGATTGATCAGGAACAGTTTGAGCGAATTATAAAGGCGCTTAAGTTGGAAAAAAGGCGCACCCATCTACCTAATCAATTATCTGGTGGTCAGCAACAGCGCGTCTCTATTGGCCGTGCGCTTGTCAGTAATCCAGCCATTATGTTGGCGGATGAGCCTACGGGAAATCTGGATAGCAAAAATAGTGAAGAAATTATTTCTTTACTCAAACATTTCAATAAGACATTCAGTCAAACACTAGTAATGATCACACATGACGAAGAGATTGCTTTAATGGCGGACCGGATTATAGCGATAGAAGATGGACGTATTATCAGAGATGAGAGGATACGCTCATGACAATCGTTCAAAAATTAGCATTCAAGCAGCTATGGTTGAACAAGAAACGCTCCTTGATCACGGTAATCGGAGTTGTCATCTCTGTTGCCATGATCACAGGTGTAATTACATTGGGTTTGTCTTTTGTAAATCTTTTACAACGTCAAGTCATCGCTAATGAAGGAGAATGGCATTTTTCTTATTCAAACGTCAATGCTGCACAACTGGAGGCAATCGAACAAGATCAGAACCAAAAAGAAATTTTGATTAGTCAGGACGAAGGATACGCGGTGTTTGAAGGAAGTACAAATCCTGACCGTCCTTATTTTCTGGTGAGAAATTATAATAAAGCAGCTTTTGAGACTTTTCCGATTCATTTAAAAGAAGGAAGATTACCTGAACAGTCGAATGAATTACTGATGTCTGATTCTATCAGCAATCAAGATGCTTTCTCGTATAAAATCGGAGATACAATTGAACTCGAATTGGGTCAGAGAGTACCATCAGATGATTCTTCTAGAACACTGACGCAAGAGGATGCATATGTAAACTATGAAGGTGTTACGGAAGAGTTGAAGATTGAGAAATCAGTCGCTTATACAATTGTAGGAACAATGGAGACCCCCTTTTTTGAGAATAGCTGGAATCCAGGTTATGTATTCTTATCCTACAAAGATGAAAGTATGATAACGGGTAATCAAGAAACAGATGCTTACATTGTCATGGATCATCTGGATCAGTCATCTCCAGACTATATTGAAGGTTTTGCAGAAACCCATGGTATCGGGGCAGTTGGTTCGCATGGTAATTTATTGAGATATTATGGTATTCTCTCTCAGGACCGAACACGAAACATGCTGATCACTTTATCAGCCATCGTCATTGTTATTATTGTGATTGGATCCGTCTCGTTGATTTATAACGCCTTTGCCATCTCTGTTTCAGAGCGGTCCAGACAGCTAGGAATGTTATCTAGTATCGGCGCAACGAAACGTCAAAAACGAAACGTAGTCTTTATCGAAGGCGTTTTGATAGGTGCTGTTAGTATCCCCGTTGGAATAGCAGTCGGTTATGCAGGAATTGCATTGACATTTTTGATATTCAATTCATTGATTAAACAGGCGATTGACACCACCGAAAGTTTACATGTGGTCTTTTCTCCATGGACGATCTTGATTGCTTTATTGATTTCTATCGGTACACTGTTTCTTTCGACTTATATACCGGCAAAAAAAGCATCTGAAACGACGGCCATTGAAGCGATTCGTCAGACGCGGATGATTAAACTATCAAATAAAGCGGTTCGTACACCAAAACTAATACGCAAAATAGCTGGCATAGAAGGGGAGCTTGCTTCAAAGAATATTAGAAGAAATCGATCTGGTTACCGGGCAATTATTTTTTCTTTAAGTATCAGTGTCATATTATTTTTAACCATCTCTTATTTTGCAACGAGCCTGACAAAGTCCAACGAATTATTGGAACAAGGTGTTAACTACGACATTGTGGCTACTTTAGAGCAGAGAGGAAAGGATCCAATAAGTCCAGAACTGTATTCTAAACTGACAGGATTGGATGAGATTGATCAAGTAGCAGCAGTCAGCTGGATTTCGGGTACTTCATGGATTGAGGAGGACAAAATCGCTGAAGAACTCGTTGGCTATGGACAGCTGGAAGATGGAAAATATCCATACGGCCTAACGATTTATGGACTGGATAACAAAACGATGAAAAGCTACGCAGCGGCTAACGATGTGGCATACGAGTCGATGACGAATACAGAAGACACGTTGATGATTGTTCAGCAAACCATACAATATTTAACAGAAGATGGAGAAGAAAATATAGTTGAAACAAAAGCACTGAACGCAGAAGTAAACGATGAAATAGTACCTGAATTTTACGACCTTGATACGGATAGCAACTTCAACCTACCTGCTTTAAAAATTGCTGCTTTGGCGGATACCTCACCAATAGGTATTTCAAACACTGTCTCGTTGGGAATGTTGAACGTATTCGTTTCAGAAGACGTCTTCAACGCTTTAATAGACAATGAACAAGTGGAAGGTGATTTAGTCGAACGAGCTGTTTATTATCAAAGTGATCAGGCGCAATTACTCGAAAATAAATTAGAAGATATCCAAAAAGATTCAGGAGACACGAGTTTTTCTATATACAATAGACAAAGAGCAAAACAAAGAGGAGAACAAATTATTCTCTTAGGTTATGTTTTCTCAAATGCCTTTGTGATTCTGATTACGCTGATCTGTATCGCTACGATCTTTAACACGATCTCTACGAGTATCTCGCTCAGAAAAAGAGAATTTGCAATGTTAAGATCAATGGGGATGACGCCGAAAAGTTTTACAAAGATGATTCAACTGGAAAGTATATTCTATGGATTAAAAGCACTTGCGTATGGATTGCCGCTCAGCTTCTTGATGATTTATATTATTTACCGGGTATGGAGAACTAGATTCCAATTTGCATTTGAAATTCCATGGGTCGCTATGGTCATAGCAATAATCAGTGTATTTGTAATCGTTGGACTCTCCATGATCTATTCAAGCCATAAAATTAAAAAAGACACTATCATAGATGGGTTGAAAGAAGAGAATATTTAATCGAGTAATAGAAAATAGATAATCAAAGGACGACCATTTCATCTTTACGAAACCTGAAGACTTTACGTGACATGTGTCATGTGAAATCTTCAGGTTCTTTGTACTTGTAAAATTAAATAATAACTGTCTTATTGAATTCAACACTCGCTTATTCTCCGATGGTTAATTCCGGTGATATAAATAGTTCATTTTGTCTATTCAGGAATTCCCCGTTTACCTATATTGATACATAAACCTTTCCATATAATAAATAAAAGTTTGACTATAGAATCCCGGAAAGTACAAATCACTAGCATGTTCCCCGTAAGGCATACGGATGATCGCAATTTCTGAGTTGTCATTCTCTGTATAAGCGTCTTTAAAGTTCTCCGCTACTAGTGGATCAACGATTGTGTCATGTTGACCTTGATAGACTAAAGCAGGTGGACTATCTTTCTCTACAAGTAAGGCAGGATCAACTAATTCTTCTTCTCCGGTAATGTCCTGATATCCAGCTAGACCGTTTGCGGGATAAATCGGAATGATCCCATTCACAGTCAGCCTCTCGTCTAATAGTTTAGTATACTCGCCACTAGACAACCCTAGGGCCACTGCATTCGCCAGATGTCCTCCCGCCGAACCGCCTGAAATGAATACTGAGTCTATATTCGCAGCATATTCTTCATGATGATCTGCCAGATACGTTGTGAAAATCCCTAAATGACGTACCATATCATCGATTGAAAAATTACCAGAAACTTCATCAGGAACAGTAGAGAATTTAACAAATTGATCTTGGTCGTTCAAACCGTATTGTAGATCAAAAACGATGTATCCCTGCGCAGCAAAATACTTATTTATCTGTGCAAAGTTTTCAGCGCCTTTATCACCTGTATTCCATCCGCCCCCATGAATTCTAATTAAGGTAGATCCTTTTCCTGGTAGCTGTTTTGCGTCTGTCGGAGGCGTATAGGCATCGAATCTTAGTTCCAATCCTGCATCGACCCCCTCTGTTCCTTCGTAAAATAAGACATCTTCAGTGACGTTATAATCTGTTGAGGGAATACCAAAGAAATAAGCCGGAATTGAAACTGGACTACTCATAAATTGAGGATTGTTTTCTCCAATCGTATGCCATTCTTGACCGAATGCTTTAGTATAGTCAGTTTCTGATTCATTGAATAGTGATGGAAGCGTCACTAAAGGTAAACTGAAAACAGCAAATAGAGATAAGCCGCAAAATAAAACCAGAAGTCCGTATATGGATCGCAATTTGAGCCTAGAAATTTTCAATAAAATGCCTGCAACACTTAGAAAAATAAATCCATAAAATAAGCTATACTGAGAAATAAGAACTTGTAATAAGCCTATATCTATACCTGTAACCATGGAGAAGGCTAAAAAAGCGCCGCCTAGTAAAAATAATCCTAGTATAATTGTCAGAACAAGTTTAGCAACTTCTTTTGCTTTATTTTGAGATTGATAGCGTGAAAAAGAGAGTCTATCAGCGGATCTAGTGGTATGTTGAAACGGCGCACGAGTGATTACAGCGCCTAAAATCATCATCAGAAAAAGAATAACAATTGAGAACAAACTTCTGGATGATTCATTTGTAGGAGATAGAGAAGCAATGGTGTTCGATAACATCACAGCTACCATTCCCAAGCTGGACAATATAAGATAAGTCATATCTAACTTTTTAAAACGGCTTCCGATTATGCTGGCAAGAATATTACCAGTCAACGTAATAATCAACAAGAATCCATAACTATTCAAAAAGATAGGATTAAAGGGAAAGAGCAGATAAGCAATACTAAGTAAAAATAAAATGATATTCAAAACAAATAGGGACTTAAAAAAAAGTTTCATAATTTCACTCCACGGTCTGATGATTAAGCTGAAATCATCTAAAAGATTTATTACTTAGTCTATTGTATTCAATAAAATAATAAGTTGCAATGTTGACGTAATTCGCTTTTTTCTTTTTGAATTATAAAAGAGGGTAAAAAATCTTGAAATAAGTCATATCTTGTAACAACCCATTACTAAGAGTGGAAAAGTTTAACCTAGTGATTATTCAACATGGTCGATTTGATTAATCATTTTTCTCTGTTAATATAAGCTTTAATACTATCTTAAAAAGATATCTAGTCATTTTTAGAACGAAAGATTTTTTAATTAGTCTTGGAAGTATTGGTGGACAACTAATCCATTAAACCATTTAAATAAAGAGAATGTCATAATTTTTGCAAAACTGGGAGGAAGCTTAAATGTCATTGATTGTCAGAACGGGACCGCAGGAATATGAATGTCAAATTGGTGTATTATCGACGTTAAATGAAAGGCTGATATCGCATGGATATAAAAAGGTGTTATTGATCCATGGAGAAGCTTCGTGGCGAGTCGCACAACCTTATCTTTCAAATTTTTTGGAAAATGGAACCCCTTCTTCAACTTTAAGTTTATTTAACGGGGAATGTACATATGCTGAAGTCGATCGGATTGCTTTGTTGGCTCAAGAGATAGGTGCGGATGTCATTATGGGGGTTGGCGGTGGGAAACTTTGTGACACAGTCAAATATGCAGCAGTAAAAGTAACAGGCATTCAATCTGTTTTGATACCAACATTAGCCAGTAACTGCGCCCCATGGACACCACTTAGTGTAATGTACAACGAAGAAGACGTTTGTCTGGGGTTCGATATCCATAATGAACAAGTGAGTATACTTTTGATTGATCCAGAGCTAATTATGGGTTCCCCTGTTAAGTATTTTACTGCAGGAATTGCAGATACGTTAGCAAAATGGTACGAGTCAGATATGATTTTATCTCAGCCAGAACACCAAGCTAATGCATTTTTGTTGATGGCTCGAGCAGCGGCGCTGAATTGTAGGGATAGTATTGTTCAATCTGGGGTTCAGGCAGTTTCAGATTTGAGGTCACAATTACTGACACCAGCATTTATACAAATAGTTGAGACCATTATTGCGATAAGCGGACTAGTTGGTGGGTTAGGAGATCAATTTGCTCGAACGACAATTGGCCATGCGGTCCATGATAAAATCACGATTTTTCCAGAATCGCACGATTATCTGCATGGGGAAAAGGTTGCTTATGGGGTTATGGTTCAGCTCGCTTTTGAAGGTAAATGGAGTGAAATTGATCAGCTGATGATGTTTTACGATGAACTGGTTTTACCAAAATCACTGGTAGATTTAAAACTGGGTCATTTAACTGAACAGCAAGTTGCAGATTTTGCAAATGAAATTGTTCACGATAATGCGCTCGTTAGTTCTGGCTATGTTGTAACACAAGAAGGTCTCTGTCAGGCTATGAATACGTTGGAGACATATATAAAAGTGAAATCGGCAGGATAAGTCAGTGGTTAGTTTAAAGAAGGATAAAAATATACTGGAAGCAGTATTGCTGTCAGTGCTGTCTATCAGCTGAGCAAGGGCAAGATTACACAAAAGTAAAGAGGCCCAAACTATGAGAATTGTAAGCATAGTTTGGGGCTCTTTTAATTCCTTAGGCTAACTAGAGAAAGATAGAAACAAGTAATTATTAACGTAGCGCGGAACCTGTTTTTTGATGGATTTACTTAAAAGAATGTTAAGAACGTCAAGGGGAAAAAGAGTATCAGCATAAATTTAAGATATAAATGACTTTATATCCTCTATGACCTGAGCACAATTCAGCGAACTCTGCAAAGGCATCTTATGACTTTCAATGCGATTGTTTTCTAAACAGAACATTGCCTCTTTTATTTCACTTGAAAAGTCATCTCCTTCAAAGGGGGATTCATAACGATGAGGGGACTGACCATCCAGCTGAACAGTATAGCTTGTAGGTCTATGAAAATTCTCAACAGTGATTGTTCCTAATTCGCCAATAATCGTTGCTAGAGCAGGCTTATTTCTATCAAAAGCAGTCTCTATCTGAACAGTTAGATTGTTTGTTTTTAGAGTAGCATTAACATAAGTTTCGATAGCATAAGACCCTTTCTCATAATCAACCTGTTCTACCGTTAAAGGTTCATGAATAAGCCCATCTAAGAATCCAATATTATATATCCCTAAGTCTAGCAAACAGCCGCCTTGTTCTGGCAAATAATGGTAAGTAGTATGCTCTATAGGAATCTCTTTACACAGCGAGGATGATAAAGATGTTAATTCACCAATTGTTCCTTGTTGAATGACTTCTTTAATATGATCATATACTGGAACATATCTATTCTTCATTGCCTCCATGAAAAGAACCCCTTGTTGCTGAGCGATCGTTTTGATTTCTTGCATTTGTTGGGCATTCATTGTCGCGGGTTTCTCGCAAAGAACGCTTTTGTGATTTAATAAGGCTGCTTTAACCCACTCATAGTGATATTTATGGGGTAATGACAAATAAATAATTTGAACATTTTCGTCTTTGATGAGCTGATTGTAGTTATCATATATTTTTTCACAGCTAAATTTCTCCTGAAAAGCCTCTGCTTTTTCTAAAGTTCGGTTTGCAATAGCGTATAGACTTCCAGATTCAGTTTTACTCAAACTTTCAGCGAACCTATGGGCGATATTTCCGGCGCCCATTATACCCCATTTGATCATATAAATTCCTCCTACTCTCTTTTAACGCTTTCAATACCTAAAAGTATACCACGGATAGTTTTTGCGCAATTTAAATTTTTTATTTTACAATTTTACGATGGTATATAAAGGATTTAAGAAGATATGCTGCATTAGATCTCGCCGCAATTATGGTAAAAAAGAATTCAAGTAGGGAATTAGAGTAATAGCTAAAAAAAAATTGATTTTAAATCACCTATATAAATGATTATCAAGACAAAATGTAAGCGCTGTTGATTTTGGTTAGATGCCTATGTTACACTTAGGTTACATAGAAATGGAATGCTACCCGTACGGGGCATAACCTAGATTTATCTCGAGGCTTACTCGGGATGAGTTTAGGTTTTTTATTTAAAGGAGGAGAAAATAGATGTACAAAAGAACAATGAAGATGGGCTTAAGCTTCGCATTGGCAGGATTTGTGCTGAGTGCGGGGAACACTTCTGGAGAAAATCATTGGAAGACACCAAAAGATTCAGAACCTTGGTTAGACAATGGACAGAGTGGACAGAAGAAAATAAAGAAACGTTATTTTTGAATGCCGACCAGTCGAGTGCAAAAGCAAAACTAGGACAAATCGATTATACTTATACAGATATCTTGAGTGCTATTGAAGCAGATACCACGATCAGTGAGGAAGAAAAAGAAGCACTAATTTCTGAAGTATTGAACAACCGCTGGTTCAGTGATAAGTTAGATGAAAAACAGGATAACCTTTCTGATTTCGATAAATAAATATTAGCGAGAATAGGGAGACGACTTTGATGATTATCAGAGTCGTCTTTTATAAGGATAGATCAAATAATTAGAAACAAAGATTGATTATTTAATTTTATTGGTTAAATACAATACGATAGAAAGAGAAAGGCAATAAGCCATAAAACCGATAATCATATTAGGCCACAAATCACTAAGATCATGACCAAAGAACATTAGAAGAATAGCTGCGATTCCCCATCCTAATATACTGGCAAATATAATACTATAAAGGTTGAATTTCTATTTATTCAACAATTCCCCTCCTATATAAATAATGCTGTTTACAAATCTTATTATAAATATTAGTATTTCGATTTTAAAGGAATGTTTATAAGGTCGAATAGAGGGAACGGATTAGTTTCTCTTTTTGAACAAAGTAAGCCGACAAGAGTGAACTGGATTAATTTTTACCTATAAATATTATTGTTATACTGAAAAACGTCAGAAATCAGTGATTATGCTGACTTCTGACGTTTTTACCATTTAATGATCTTCTTTTTCTTTCTTGCTAACAGTACTGGATGAATCTTTTGATCTTGATCTTTCTTCTTCAACCAGTTTTTCGGCAACGGCTTCTACCAGGGCCTCATCCTGCACTCTAGTTTGAATCACTTCACTGATGATGTGGTGATCAGTGACTTTTTGTAGCTTTTGTTTAACTGCACGTTCAATTAGAAATTCCTGTCTCAAACCTAAATACAGAGAATAAATCATTGCCAAAAGAATGAGTGTGAAAGGCAACCCGGTAATAACTGAAGCTGTCTGTAAAGCAGACAGACCTCCGCCAACTAGTAAAGTTGCTGCTACGACACCTTCCATGACCGCCCAAAAAATTCGCTGTGGCACCGGGGAATCAAGTTTTCCTCCAGAAGTTAAATGATCAACGACTAAAGAACCTGAATCTGAAGAAGTAACGAAAAATACGGTAACCAGTATAATCCCTACAAAAGATAAAATTCCCGTTAAGGGCAGATTTTCCAGAAGAGAGAATAAGGCGAGTGATTCATCTATATTGACGACGCTCATCAGATCACCAATACCATTCATCTCTTGAAAGATAGCTGTTCCACCGAATACGCTCATCCAGAGAAATGAGACAGTAGTTGGAATAATAATAACTCCTACGATGAACTCTTTTATCGTACGTCCCTTTGAAACACGTGCGATAAACATACCAACAAATGGTGACCAGGAAATCCACCAAGCCCAGTAGAAGACTGTCCAGGTACCTTGCCAATTACTATTTTGGAAGGTCTCAGTCCAAAGACTCATTTCAACGAAATTAGCCATGTAATATCCTAGATTTTGAGTGAAACCACTTAAAATATAAACCGTTGGCCCAGCTACCAGTACGAAAACTAGGAAAACACCAGCCAATATCATATTGATTTCACTTAATCGTTTGACTCCACCATCTAGACCCAAAACTACTGAAATAGTAGCAAAGCCAGTTATAACGGCGATCAAGATAACTTGTGTGGTTGGATTAATACCGATACCAAATAAATAATTTAAACCAGCATTGACTTGTGCGACTCCTAATCCGAGTGAAGTTGCCAGTCCCATAAGTGTAGCTAGGACAGATAGGATATCTATAAGATTTCCCCAAAAACCGTAGATTTTATTTCCAATCAGCGGATAAAATAGAGATCGTATGGTTAAAGGTAATCCTTTATTATAAGAAAAGAATGCCAGCCCAAGTCCTACGATGGCATAGATTGCCCATGGATGAATGCCCCAGTGGAAGAAAGTTGAAGCCATAGCAGCTTGAGCAGCACTAGCTGAATTAGGTTCCACCGCATTAAACATAGGAGAGGGAGTGCCTAAATGAGTAATAGGTTCCGCTACACTCCAGAATAATAGACCAATACCCATTCCGGCACTCAATAACATGGCATACCAGGAAAAACGAGAGAATTCTGGTTTAGCTTTTTTACCACCTATGACGATGGAGCCATACCGACTGAAAGCAAAGTAAAGCGCGGCAATAATAAAAACATTTGCAGAAAGAATCATAAACCAACCAGTCGTGTTAGAAATAATATCAAGGGTATTATTAAAAAATCCTTGTGCTTGTTGAGGGAACAAAAGTGTTATCGAAATAAAAATAGCTAGTATAATTGAAGAAGGAATGGTCACTTCAGGATGGATGTCAAATCCATAGCCTTTCCAGTTTCGTTCTCCGACTTCTTCGCGGCCTTCTTCATCAAAAAGTGATACAGTCGGTCTAATTTGAAGTCCTTTAAAACGTTCTCTCTGTTTGATTGCTTCTTTCCGAGCTTCTACTTCTTCTTTTCGGAGTTTTTTAGCTAATAGTCTTTCCGACTCAAGTTTTCTATCGAACTCCGTTTCTTCACGAGGCGATCTCTTCTTTCTGTCAGGCTTTTTCTTTTTGTCCAATTCATATCATTCCTTTCTTGATTTGCAGTGGGAGAGGAGGAATCTTTATTAAATAGTTATGCTTAAGGGGGACTTCTCTTACTCCTCACATATAAGTAAAGCCATTAGGTGCCCATCTTTTCTATATTACCATGTTGACAACTTACTTTCATTTAACATAGAAGAATAGTTTTATTTTCTAAATAAATCATTTCCTCGCAGATAAGATAGATGATAGTTGAGTCGCTAAAAATTTAGCTATTAGGTTTCTAGATATTTTATTATATTGTATGAAAGACTTGTGTGAACGGGAATAATATTACAAAAATAAGAAAAATAATATGAATTCATCTTGTTTCTTACAAGGGGTATAATAAAAAGTCTTCACGATTCTCTGTAAAAAATCGTGAAGACTTTTTATCTGTAGTAAATTAAACGACAGTTGCTCCAAGTGAATTCTTAAAATGTTCCAGAGCCCATTCGTGTCCGACTTGATTAAAACTTGCGACAGCCTTTTGATGAACGATGATTGTGAACCCTTTGTTGTAAGCATCCACTGCTGTGTGCAATACACATATATCTGTACAGACACCTACTAGATGAATCTCAGTAATTGCTCGCTCCCTCAATTTCATTTCTAAATCTGTTCCATTGAATGCACTGTATCGTCTTTTGTCAGCATAGTAAACCGTATCTGCATTTTTAATTTCTTGATAATAAGATTCTAGTTCGCCATACAGTAAACGACCATCTGTTCCTTCTATATTATGAGGAGGGAACAGTTCGGTTTCTGGATGGTAAGGATCGTTTTTAGTGTGCTTATCAATTGTAAAAGCCACAAATTCGCCAGCTTCATAGAATTCTTTTGTTAAGGATAAAATCTTATCGTGAATATCCTGCCCAGGTTTCCCACATGTCAGTGTACCGTCTTCAGCAACAAAATCATTTGTATAATCAATGTTAATCAATGCTTTCATATTCTATCAGTATCCTTTCTGGTAACCACTCATATAATAGTTTATTTATAGTTAGAGTATCAAAAGTTGAAGATAAAGCAAGTCTTTCCTACATTATAGTGAGTCATCGGGCTATCTCTCATCAATAATAAAGAACTTTCTGATCATACATACTAGAGATTTTTTGGTTATTCTGTTCAATATATAAGTAGTGTCAGCATTTTATAGAATTCAATATTTTAAAGCACTTTTTAAAGTCTTTTAAAAATGATATAATAGAATTAAAATTAAAAAAAAGGAGATATGATGGCTATTGAAATGATTAGGAATATACCAAAGGGCTCTATTTCAGATGTGAAAAAAAGTCCTATGGATATTTTTAAGAAATCCGAAGAATTAAAACAAGGTGTATATATTTTGAATCGGGATAATGTTGCGGGCGTTATGATTTCGAAACAACAGTATGAAGGGCTATTAGATTTGATTGAAGAGTTAGAAGAAAAGGTATTGGAAACTAAAGTTGCTGAGCGGTTAGCTCGATACGATACACAAGAAAGTCCTGAAACCTATACAGTCGAAGAAGTATTTGGGAAAACATTAATGGAAATGCAGTTTGATCCTGATGAAGAAGATGAGTGGAAATAAATGGTATATAAAGTTGAGTTTATTGAAGAGGCTATTCAGGATTTTAAAAAGTTAGACAGATCGCAACAGATTTTAATAAGAAAATCGATTTTGAAAATTGAAAAATATGGTATGCAGGTTGGTGAAGCTCTAAGAGGAGAGCTTGCAGGTTGTAGAAAGCTAAAACATAAAAAAGCAGGTTTAAGAGTTGTTTTCAGAGAGACGAAAAAGGTTTGGAGATTATTCAAATTCTAGCAATCGGTAAGAGAAGTGATAAAGAAGTGTATAAATCCGCGACTAAAAGATTATAGTTAGAATGCTTCAGTATTTTAAAGGACCAAAATTTTTAGAATCTTTGTTTAATTTGTTCTATAAGATGTTAAATATATAAGTTTTTAAAAGAATAAGGAGCAGTTATCTGTCAGATAGCTGCTCCTTATTCTTTTAATTGATAAAGTCTTTTCTATAATCAATATCCTCTAGCTTATGGATAGCATTCTCAATCTCAGGCAAAATCTTTTCATACCAGCCGAGTCGATTGGCGCGCATCAGAACCCCTACTGCATGCGGATACGGGTCGACTTGCTCCCAGTGTGCCTGCTGCTTTAATAACAGCTGCTGCAGCTCCTCGAAATAGTGCTTTATTTCAGTATTTGCTACTTCCATTACTTAACCTCTCCTTTTATTTTCTGCAATAAAAAAAACGTCACTTAGTAATTAAGAAGTGTGCGCCTGAATGATGGTCTTATTTTCCAAGTTTACACTTGTTGGATTTAGCACCGTGCCAAAAGGTTGGTTGCTGAAGCCTCATCGGGCCAATTCCCTCCGCTTGCTCTTAATAAGCTTTTCTATTTTTTTAGTATTATATTAACATATCTTAGCTTTATTATCTATCATTCTGTAACCTTCTAAGAAAAAGGGATTTGTTAATGATTTACTAAAAAGTGGCTTCTAATGGGGGCAGGTTTTGCTAAGATAGAAGTAATTAATAGGAATACAAATGAATGATACAGCAATTGAAGTTTGAGAAAAAGTTCAATACATAGGCAACCTGAATCAAAAAAGGAGACAGTATGAATGGAAAAATTTAGAGATTGGATCGATATCGGATTGCGTGCCACCATCGGATATTTGATACCTATATTTTTTATCTTATATGTTATTTTGGAAGTTACGTTCAATATAGAGTTGTATAATCTGTTTGAAAAATCTTTTATTCTATTCTTAATTGCTCTGTCGAGTTATTTAGTTCCTGTGATAAAAAGATACCAGTATCATAAAGTAGGAATTTATCTGCCGGCTTTTAAAGGTGTCAAAAAAACTTTAGATGAAAACCGATGGGAAGTTCTAGTTTTACATAATAATGAAATAATTGTTAGACCAAGGTTTGATTTTCCAAATCGTATCGTACTTAACAGTAAAATATCGGCAGAGTATAAACAAGATAGGCTTGAATTCGCAGGTCCATTTTACTATGTTGATCAATTGATCACTGATCTTGGTGGGCGTACAGGTGAGGAGGACAAGAAAAAAGAAAAAGGCTGGTATAAAAGCACCTATGGAGCTGTAGCTTTTACAATTCTCTTCCCATCCATACTTAATGGCGGCATGTTGTGGGAGATAAAGCGTTTATACCACAACATTTTTGTGGAGGCAGAGACCATAGTTGAAATGCCGGATGATCAGACGATAGGAAACTCAGTTGAAAATATTAATAATGACAGCTTCGCAGCATCGGACGATAGATATATTTTTTATGTTGAAGATGGTTATCAAATCAAGAAGGCAAAAAAAGAACTTAGAGATAGTCAGACTCTTGTAACAGCCGAAAAAAATAGGGAGATAGAAGAACTGAATCTGGTTGGAGACTGGCTTTATTACACAGAGCAGGATTTTATAGAAGATAAGGCTGCACTTAAAAGACTGAATATAGAGAATGAACAAAGTGAGACACTTTATATGATGGGTGGTGCAACCCAACTTCATATCTATGATAACTGGATCTATTTTATTAATGCTGAGGATGAATTTAGCTTATACAAAATGGATCTTAATGGAAATGATGTTCAAAGTGTACATGCGGAATTCACTACAGATCTGGCTGTATATAATAACCAGTTGATCATTAGTAGTTCTGAAGAGGAGGGAGATTTGAAAACCATTATCCGAGATACTCCTGGAAATTATCATAGCACGATTATGAATGAAGAAATGCACGATCTAGTGAAGTGGGAGAATTATTATTACTATATTGGGGAAAACGAAGGACTGTACCGTGTGAAAACGACTTTAGAATCTGAACCAGAAGTACTTGTCGAACACAACATCTCCAACTTTACCATAACGGAACAAGGGATTTTCTATTCCTTATATAGAAGAAGTTCTATGTATCTAGAAGAAGACAATGGTGTTTATCAGATGGATCTTGAAGGGAAAGAAAGAAAGCTTGTATACAAAGTTAATGATACAGTAGAAATCGCAAAAGTGAATGGAGACTTGTTATTCAGAGCCACCGGAGAATACGGATATGAGGATATAAAATGGTATGAATTAGGAACAGACCAATAATTATAATAGGATGTTTATTTTTGATCTATTGAAATAAGCTAGATGGCAGGGGATTTATTTTTTGTTGAGCTAAACCTCTTTTGAAGTATGTAAAAAAGGTATGAACGAATCTCTTCATTCATACCCTAAATTATAAAGTCTGTTTGATTTCTCTTTAGTAATTTTTTTTTCGAAATGCTCATTCTGCATAAAAAGAATTGTTTCAAATGGGAAACAATGGATAAGAAGCTGTTAAATAAGGTTTGCTTCTTTTAGAATCTCTTCTATATACGTATGCTGAGTTTTTTTAATAGCAGCATCTACCAATTTTCTTTTTACAAAAGGAAGATCAGCTTCTGTGAGCTTCTGTTTATCTGACAAGTAGTAGATCGCATCAGCAAGTGTGCGAATATCATAAGCAGAAGCAAAAACTTCAGGAACACCACGTTCGACATTTAGTAACTGGTAAACAGCTTCCATAGCTGTTCTGACAGAATATTCAGTAGTAAATACAGTATCGCGTTCTGTTTCTGAAAAATTCCCGATAAAAGCCAAGTTTTTTGATCCGTTTGGAACCACTAAAGGTCGGTCTCCTGGTTCTCTCAGCATAAAATACGAAGTAATAAAAGGCATATAAACAGGAATCACTTTACAAGATTTTTCAGATAGCGTTTGAATGTCTTCTTCTACTATACCCAAATGATACATTAATTCTTGCACAATCTCCTGACCGGAACATTGCTCGATTGGTTTTTTTATATAATTTCCTGGTTTATTTGATAAAAGGCCGTACACCCACATAATTGTTTGCTGTTCATTTTGTCCCTTGAAATGTGGTTGACGATGCACTGCAAAGCTCATTAACCAATTAGAATCTTTAATGGTAATAATCCCGCCGGTAACAATATTACCTGTTCTCAATTTCCGTCGTGTTAAACGAGAAATATAGGGCTCAATATCAAAATTTTCCCAAGTAACGGTTGCTGAAACAAACCAGCTTTCATCTGGAAGATTTTCATAAAAGACTTCTGGGTGTCCGAATTCTGGGGATTGTTTGGCTAAGTTATTCCAAAGTTTCCAGCTTCCGCCTAATTCATGTGTTATAGGTGCCGGTGTATAATGGTCTCCTTGGGTAGAACTTTCCGTTATAGATCCATTTGTAACAAAAACTAAATCATTTTCAGTCAAAGGGATTTCTTGTGTTTCTTCATCTTTGGTCAGCAAAATATTGCGTGCAACTTTGGTTTCAGTATCAATGTCGACTTGGATATTATTGATTTGTGTTTCATATTGGAAATCGACACCTTTATCTTTTAAGAATGTTAGTAAAGGTTTAACTAAAGATTCATATTGATTAAAACGAGTAAATTTTAAAGCAGTAAAATCAGGTAACCCTTTAATATGGTGAATAAAGCGCATTACGTAGCGTCTCATTTCAATTGCGGAATGCCATTTTTCAAATGCAAACATTGAACACCAATATAACCAGAAATTTGATTCGAAAAATTCATCATTAAAGACATCTTCAATTTTTTTACCAATTAATTGATCTTCAGAAGTCATGAATAATTCAACTAATTCTTTTTGTGCTTTTTCCGATAATGTAAACTGTCCATCATCAGGGACACGCTCTCCCCGGTTATGGAGAATACGACAATTAGAAGAGTTTGGATCATCGTGATCTAACCAGTAAAACTCATCTAAGACAGAAGCATCTTCTACTTCAAGAGAAGGAATAGAGCGAAATAGATCCCATAAACACTCAAAATGACTTTCCATTTCACGACCACCACGGGTAACAAACCCATCATGAGGGATAAATGTTCCATCCAAAGAACCGCCTGAAAGAGACAACTCCTCGAAAATGTGAATATTTTCACCTCGCATATGTCCATCTCGTATCAAAAAAACTGCAGCTGATAATCCGGCTAATCCAGCACCCACAATATAAGCGCTCTTTTCATCAACGCCTTCAGGCTTCCGACTTCTTGCGAATGCTTCATAGTTTCCACTTGTGTATCTCATTATATGATCCTCCTATATGATTTGATGTACTAATTCTATTCCTATTGTGAACTTTGTTCAAACGAAATGAATAATTAGATTTATGTAGATTTTGCGTGGGAAATTCTTTTAAAAATTAGATTAATTAGGTATATTAATTGAGTGAGGATAGATGTTTGTAGTGTAAATTATTAGATAGAAATAGATTCTGTTTAAATAATTTTATTCTGGAATGGAAGTTGAATGAAGAGTTGTCTTTGGACTGAAAGTACGGAAAGATCGATATACTTAAAACGCATAATAGTTTACAAACTAGTGCTAGTTGAATAATAACTAAGTATTTCTGAATATCAAATAAATAAGAAAAATTTTGATACTCTCTTATTAAAATGTAAAATAAGGAAACAATATAGAACTTATTTTTGTAAGTGTTAAAATTTATAATGAAATAATAGTAAAATACCTATTTAGATTAAAGGAAACTTGAAAGGAGTTTAAGGAATAATGGATGACAATATTGAAATCAGATTGATGAATCAAAGAGAAGCCGTTGAGATTGCGGACGAGTGGAAGTATGAACCACCTTATGATTTCTATGATATGACAGCGGATGTGGAAGACTATGAAGAGATTCTGGATATGAAATCTCGAGGGAATCATTATTACTCGGTCTTGGAAAATCAAAAATTGATTGGTTTCTTTTGTGTTTTCCCAGTAGAATCAAAAACTATCGAAATAGAATTAGGTCTTGGATTAAAACCGGAACTAACGGGGAAAGGATTAGGGAGAAAGTTTATGACACTGATTTTAGTGTACATAGAACAAGCATTAGGTTGTCATAAGGTATGGTTATCGGTAGCCGACTTTAATCAGAGAGCTGTAAAGTTATATCAACAGGTTGGATTTGAATATGTAAACGAAAAAACACAAGATTCAAACGGTGGAAAATATAACTTCATAGTGATGAATAATTTTAGTAAGAAGAAAACAAAAATGTGAACAAATGTGATAAAAATACTCTTAGAATGAAAACTATATTGATTCCTAAAATGAGATTAAGATAAGGCTTCCCTGATAAAATCATTGGGAAGTCTTTTAATATGGAAATTAATGATAAAAATTTCCTGTTTTAAAGAATAACACTATTAATTTATAGAGTACATATCCGATAATAGTAAGGCTGTCCTAACGGAAGATAGTCATTTTTTATGATAAATAGTATGCAGGAGGAAAAAAATGAAAATTACTACAAAGTTAATTATTTCTTATTTAACGGTAGCACTAATTGTTGTTGTGTTAGGCGTTGTATCATATGTTGGTTTAAACACTCTTAATGGTGAACTTAAAGATCTGTATAACGATCGCCTTAACCCAACTATTACATTAACAGAAATGGCTCAGCAAATGGAAAATACGCGTGTTCAAATGATATCAGGGGTAGCTTATGAAGAACCTGCGAATGGCCAGGTAGCACAAATGAACTTAGATAGTATAGATGAACTACTTCTAAAATACGAAGATAGAAATATGAATGATACTGAAGAAGAAGTCTTTCTGCAATTGAAAGAAAACTGGGCAACTTATTCAGAAACTGTAAGAGAAAATATTGAATTACTCTCTGATCAACAATATGAAGAAACTTTGGAGAATGTACGCGGAGCTAGTGCGTCATTTAACGAAGTAAGCGGAAATTTATCCCAACTAGTTGAGGCAGTAGATAATGCAGCTGTAACTGACTACAAAAACAGCCAAAGTGTGTTTGAAACAACGAACTGGGCAATCCTTGTGGTAGCCTTAATTGCTACATTAATAGCTATTGCGATAGGATTCTTAATGGGTAGAGTAATTGGATCTCCACTCAAAAAGATTTCGATTAAATTGGATAAAATTGCCCATGGAGATCTAACTGAAGAAGTTGAAGAAACGAAACGAAAAGATGAGATTGGTGTATTAGTCAATACCACCAAAAAGATGCAGCACGAATTAAAAACTTTAATCGAGGCTGTATCAAATGCAACGATGCATGTATTAAGTTCAAGTGAGGAGCTCACTCAATCTACAAACGAAGTTGTAACTGGAGCGGAACAAATTGCTGTAACGATGCAAGAGCTGGCAACTGGATCAGAAAACCAGGCGGGTTATTCAAGTGACTTAGCGGATACTATGAATCATTTCACTAGTACTATTGAAGACTCTTCAAAACAAAGTGATCATGTTTTGAAAACATCAAATCAGGTTCATGATCTTACGGAAGACGGAAAAGAAAAAATGGATAGTTCAGTACGTCAGATGCAGACTATTGATCAGATCGTTAAAAAAACAGTTATTGGTGTTAAAGAATTAGATGATAAATCTACCAAAATTTCAAAATTAGTTAGTGTAATTGAAAATATTGCTGAACAAACAAATCTTTTAGCTCTTAATGCTGCTATTGAAGCTGCCAGAGTTGGAGAACAAGGAAAAGGATTTGCGGTAGTAGCGGATGAAATTAGACAATTAGCAGAGCAAGTGTCAGTATCAGTAGTCGATATCACAGGTATCGTAAATGATATTCAAACGGAAACTTCCAAAGTAGTTTTGGATCTGGAAGATGGATATGATGAAGTAGAAAAAGGAACAACTAAAGTTCAAGAAACTGGTGAAACTTTCACTAAAATTTCTTCTGCCATTAATTCAATGGGACAAGCAATAAAAGAAATCTCTGAGAAACTAACAGATAATAAAGCTATGACTTTTAAAATGAATTCAAGCTTAGAGGATATCGCCAGTCTTTCTCAAGAGTCAGCAGCTGGTATAGAACAAACGTCAGCATCTGCACAACAAACAACAAGCACAATGCAGGAAGTATCAGCTAGTTCTGAAGCCCTAGCTAAACTTGCGGAAGACTTGAATCATATCGTAGAACGATTTACAGTCTAATTCTAAAAGTGAACGATCTTATTATGTAAAACATTCATCAAAAAAATTGTTGCTTAAAAAATTAAGCAGCAATTTTTTTATTTAAGAAAATGGATTAGGTCGGGTTAAGAGTTAAATAGTGAAGCAAGCGATTAATAAATAGTACTACTATACAAATTATAAATATCTAATAATAGAATTTTGTAATGTAAGGGTTATATCAGTTTGTTTCGTGAAATTACTAAACAACACTACTCTTTAATGTGGTATTATTATTAATTATAATATCAAAAATAAGTTGAAGGGGTTTAACAAATGGAAGGTTTTATGGAAGGGACCATGAAAGTCAATGAGTTTGTCAACGACTTGGTGTGGGGATGGCCATTATTATTATTGATTTTCGGAACAGGTATTTTTTTAACGATATACACACGTTTTTTTACTTTTAGGAAATTTGGTTACATAATTAAAGAAACATTTTTTAAGATGTTTAAAAAAGATCAAGTAGGAGAAGGAGAAGTCACAGCATTTCAAGCAGTCTCTACAGCCTTAGCGGCAACAGTTGGGACTGGAAATATAGCTGGAGTAGGAACGGCCATAGCGATTGGTGGCCCCGGTGCAGTTTTCTGGATGTGGGTTGCTGCAATGTTTGGTATGGCGACAAAATATGGTGAAGTTGTTCTATCTATTAAATACAGAGAGAAGACAGAAGATGGACGTTTTGTTGGGGGGCCGATGTACTATTTAAGCAAAGGCGCCAACATGAAATGGCTGGCAGTTATTTTTGCAGTTTTTGGAACACTGGCGACTTTTGGAATTGGGAATATGGTTCAATCCAATTCAGTAGCGGATTCTTTGAATGCTACTTTTGGAATTGAGCCGTTCATAACAGGCGTTGTACTGGCGCTCTTGGTCGCTTTAGTGATTCTTGGTGGAATCAAATCAATCGGAAAAGTTACAGAAATTATTGTTCCATTTATGGCTGCTGTCTATATTATCGGTGGCGTAAGTATTATCTTGTTGAATATTGGTTTGATACCAGAAGCTTTTAGGATTATTTTTCATGATGCCTTTACAGGATCAGCAGCGGCTGGTGGATTTGCTGGGTCATCTATTATGTTGTCTATAAGATATGGTGTAGCTAGAGGTATATTTACGAATGAAGCAGGTCTAGGTAGTGCACCGATTGCACATGCGGCTGCGACAACAGATCATCCAGTAAGACAAGGCTTATGGGGAGTCTTTGAAGTGTTTGCTGATACAATCGTTTTGTGTACGATAACGGCTTTAGTGATCGTTATGACAGGAGCATGGGATACT
The DNA here is from genome assembly GCF_900101525.1 of Marinilactibacillus psychrotolerans. Taxonomy (GTDB): domain Bacteria; phylum Bacillota; class Bacilli; order Lactobacillales; family Carnobacteriaceae_A; genus Marinilactibacillus; species Marinilactibacillus psychrotolerans. The sequence continues at coordinate 27,075 of NZ_FMZD01000002.1, forward strand.
GCCCTTGATGGTGCACCGCTGACAACAGCAGCGTTTGAAGAAGGATTACCGTACGGAGGATATGTCGTAACATTTGGATTGATTTTCTTCGCATTTTCAACATTATTAGGTTGGTCTTACTATGGAGAACGCTGTATGGAATATTTATTCGGACCAAAATCCATCATTGTATACAGACTTGTTTACTTGCCGTTGATTGTGGTCGGATCAGTTGGAGGCTTGCGAGTAGTCTGGGCACTAGCCGATACGCTTAATGGATTGATGGCTTTGCCTAACCTTATAGGATTACTGATTCTGAGTCCTGTCATTGTTAAATCTACAAAAGATTTCTTTGGCAAAAATGGTATTTATGAGAGAGAACAGAAGCAAAAATAAGAGTAAAATGTAAATAGACTTTTTAAAAAGATGATCCCTCATGAATCAATATGGAGGATCATCTTTTTTATTTTCGTTTATGTTTATTATGTTCCTTCATTTCAGAAATGAAGTGTTCATGATTTTTCTCCAATAGAAAAGTATCATTAGTTCAGTTTCTAATGCCTCAGCCAATCGACAAGCAAGAGACCTGGATTATAAAACTCCTTTTTCAATTGAAATAATTGTACATTTTGATACATAGACTTGATCTGCCAATTGAGAATTAAGTTAAATTCTATTTCTTTCGATATTCTTTCAATTTGTTTCCCATTTGACCCTCCCAAAAAAGTGGAATATACTTCACTTTTAGAGAAGGAGTAATAAAAAATTCAATTAATTGTGAAAAGATTTATAAAAACTTATAATGGGGTAAAAAGTAATGAAAACTTTTATTTGGGATTTAGATGGTACACTTATTAACTCATATCCTATACTTTTGAAATCTCTAGAAGAAACTTTCGAACACTTTGAAGTTCCTTATGAAATTAATGAAGTAAGAAAAGTAGTTTTGAATCAATCAGTAGTCAACTTATTAAAGCAAACCTCAGCCGATTATAACGTAAAATATGAAGAGGTGAAAATATTATTTTCTGATAAATTACGTTCTAAAAATAAAGAAATTAAATTAATGGATGGCGCCTTAGAGGTCCTTAATTGGACTATGGAAAAGGGAATTGAGAACTATATATATACTCATAAAAGTAAAAACGCTATTGAAATTCTTTCTAGGTTAAGAATAGAGAAATATTTTTCTGAAGTAGTTACAAGTTCAAATGGGTTTCAAAGAAAACCTCATTCCGAAGGGATAGAGTACTTGATGAATAAGTATCAGTTGGAAAAAGATCATACCTACTATATTGGGGATAGGAATCTTGATGTTGAGGTAGCGATTAACGCTAATATAAAAAGTATTAATTTAACTCAACCATCCTCTGAAATTAATGTTAACATCTCCAAATTAACTGATATATATGCACTGTTTTAATAGGGATTCAGAATAAACAAATCAGATTTGAATCGTAATGATTTGCTATAAAAAATAGGGTTCAAAAAATTGTAATATAAAAACCAAGTTATTTGATCAAGATAGACTTTAGAAAAGGAGTGCAAACTATTAAACTCAAAATACTTACTGGACTAAGTGTGCTTTCTGGATTGATTTATTTAGGTCTATATCAATCTGTATCTAGTACAACAAATCGCCTATTATTCTTTATCACACTAGGGATTATATTCATATCTCTTTTGCAAGATAGAGTAGAACTGAATACCCATAAATACCTACTCTATCTTTTGTATTTAAACAGTATGATAGTCATTTTGATACCCATTCAATTTTATGGTCAAGAACTGAGCAAGATGTATAAATTATTTCTAAGTATCTTAGTAATTGGAGGAATTGTAGTCGATATAATTTGGAGAAATAAGAAGAAAGAGTAAATAACTATAGATAGGCACAGACAGATTTCTACTGCTTGCGCCTATTTCTTATTATTCGTTTTAAATAATTAAAAAGCTTTATGAGAATGAAGTCTCATTAACTTTAAAGCATAGTGATAACTCTTCTATCAAAGTAATCTAATTTAGATATACCTTTGTACTCTTTTAGTACGTCTTCATCGATGCCTAATAAGGATTCTAAGAAAGTAGAGTCAATTGAATAAGTATCTAAAAATTGATCTAAACTTAATAAATTATTCTCAAGTATAAGAGAAAGTAAGGCACGAACTTTTCCAGGTCTTACAATAGGTATATCTTCATCTAAAGGTTCTATTACTTTATACTTCATACGATTTAATGCTGAATAAAAATAGCGATTTTCTTCAAAAGAAAGTAAATTCAATTTATAAGCACGGTATTCTAAAGCCTGAATTGAAACATGATACTTCATTTTAAGTTCAATATAAGAATCAGGGTTAGACTTTTTAGAGAGTTCCTGAAAGTTTTTTATGAACTCATCTTTCGGTAGTAAAAAGTAAGAAGCAAAATCATTTGCTTCATGTTCAACGCGTCTCAGTTCTTTTTTATCAAGACTATCCATATCGATATGCTTATGCATGAGCAGATGTCCCAACTCATGAGCAAGGTCAAAATTACGACGCACAGAAGATTTTTTTTCAGTACCAAGTATAATAAAAGGAATATCTTTATTGGTCCAGGTACTATAAGCATCTATGCTTAATCCCATACTTTTCTCTAATATATATATTCCAGACAACTCTAATCTATATAACAACTCTTTATTTTCTGATACTCCAAGTTTCTTTCTTGCAATAGAAGCTGCTCTTTCAATGTCCTTTTTACTAATAGCAAAAGAACGATCATACAAACACTTTTCAATGTCTTTTCTTAAAGAATGTATATTTTGAGAGGGTAAAGTTAATGGTGTTTCGAATTTAGAGATAAAATGGCTTATAAAATTGATATAAGTGATTTCCATCTTAGCTTTTTTTCTAGAATCACGATCTTCCGCTCTATAGGCAATTCGCTCGATGTCAGTGACATTCTCTACAAAAGAATCGGTGTAAAAGAACTGGGACTTAACTGAGAAGTACTTTTTAAGTTCATTTACAATTTCAAATTTAGGTGCTGTATATTGGTTTTCAAACTGCCATACAGCTTGCTCGGTCACATTAATTTTTCCAGCAAGCTCTTTTCTGGAGAGACCATTCAATTCACGTAAGGCTTTTAATTTCTCTCCGTAAAACATGTTCAACACTTCCTTAATTGTATAGTTACTTATCCTTCAGATTCACTTTCTTGTTCAGTTGGAACAGCATAACCAAATGCATTTAGATCACCTGAAAATATAGTGTTATCACTACTGATTTCTTGCATGATTGGAGCTGCGTCTTCAGGGGTAATATCTACTGCACTACTTTGGATATACGGAGTTAAATCTTCCACTACATTTAAAGCCATTGTTTCACTGTTAGGCATTGTCAATTTAATTGAATCAATCATTTTAGTAATATCATTGATTTCATAAGTGACAATATAAAAACGAGAATAAGTTTCTTTTACAGATAACTGTTTTTGATTCATAACAGCATGGATTTCAGCTGGACTTGATAATTCTAACTCAATTTGTTCATTTTGTTGAGAAAAGATTTTTCCAGCAGATTTTAATTCAGCAATATTAATATCTGAAAGGGAATGTAAGTAGTTTCTTTCAGGATTATTTTTGCGTTTGCCGTTAAAGTGTTTTTGAGTTCGCTTTGAATTCTTAATAATAATCAAATGCTTTTCAGCTTGTTCACTTAGAGTAAATTGTAAATATTCCCAAGCATAACCAGCTTTATCCATCTGATACTGAAGTCCTAAAGATTCAACAGCTCTTGCTACCTGATCATCGATATGATTTCCTTTTGTCCAAGCGTATGCTCCACTAACCCGCATTTCTTCTTGCTTTCTTTTTCTTTCCTCTAAGTATTCTAAGTATCCATATTGTGTACCATCTACGATTGCTTGATTAATTACCTCATTCAACTTGAATTGATTCATAATAACCTCCTATATACATTTTTAATCATTATACCATTATTTAAAAAGTAAAAACATTAAATAACTGTTTTTTTTAAAGTGATAATTTAATATTATTCCGATTTAGTAAACAAATCTGTAATAAATAGCTGTTTAACTTCGAATGATAAGACGTAGAAACTAATAAAAACCTGAAGAGATCTTTATAATTCTTTGACCATCAGTACAAGCAGTCTTAAATACGGATAACCAAAGAGTCTTCCAATAATTTAGTAATCGTTTTATTAGTGGAATCTCAAGTTCTCTCGCTCTTAAATCCATATGCTTACTCTTTAAATCAGTCTCTGCTGAGACTGAGACCGCTACGGTTTTGCCAAGGATTCTACGATATTCTGAGAGAGTTGTCATAGCTCTTAAACAGTAGTGGAGTATTAATAGGCGAAGCCGAGAAGATAAGTTTACTTTCTTTAATTCATATTTATCTCTATGATAAATATGAATTTTTATTATAGAATAAGCAAATTCAAATTATAAACAGCGGTCAATAAAGATTGCACCTTATGTGGAGTGATTTTTAGATAAACCATTTGTAAAATTTAATTACGTAATATATAATTTACGTATAAGTAATATATAAATTACTTCCGAAATGGAGAAATGCTCATGTTCAATAGGGTGAAAGAATACAGAATTGAAAAACGGTTATCACAAAAAGAAGTAGCGGATTATGCTGAAATCACACGACAGACGTTGAGTTTGATAGAAAAATTCGAATATAATCCATCACTAAAACTTTGTTTAAAAATTTGTTATGCACTGAATCAGACATTAGATGACGTATTTTGGATAGAAAAAGGAGAGATATAATTGTGAAAAAAATAAAAGATGAAAGATTGATCATGAGAAACTTAAAGAATATCCGAATTGCCTTTATTGTAGAGAATGTAGCTATTATTTTTACTATGATTTATCAGGTACTCAGTGGGCAAGCTTTTTATGAGGTGTTTAGCCGTGATAATCTTTTATTCATAGTTCTGATGATTGGATGTTTTACACTGACGTTTTTATCTATGAACATTAGTATTCAGATGGAAGGTAAAGAAAAAAGATCTAAAAAAGCAATCTATTTTTTTAGTTCAGCAGTTTTTGGGGTGGTAACACTAATCAACTATCTTCTACCAGGGGGTACAAATTTACCTGTTGCATTATTAAGTGGGATCATCATGGGTGGAATTACATTTGGTATCCTGAAATATATCAATAAGTATCGGGTCTAATGAATGGATTTAAACGTTGATTTATTAATTAAAAATGCTGCAAAGTTAGGTATACTATTTGACTACACCTGCTATATTCTTTACGCTTAATTTAGTGGGAAGTGGGTGAAAATAATGATGAATGATACGTGGGGGATGGATCCGACTGGAGCGTTTCAATGGTTGGAAGCAACATTGTTATCAAGCTTTATTTTGCAGATTCTAATGATTATACTCGCTGTTGTTGCTATAGTAGCCATTATTTATGGTATGTTAGTGTTACGTCAGTTCTTGAATATATATAAAGCAAACAGTGAAAAGGTTTATAAAAATGACGATGAATATATGGACTGATTTTAAAATATGATGAGCGAATTCAATTGTTACAGCAAAAGCGTTGTTTCCGCTTATGAAAAGAATCTAATAGATGAAGTGGAGGCTGTTTTGCTCACTTCATCTATATTTTTATAAAAGTTCATTCTATTTTTCAATTTATTGATAAAGGTATGGCAAAAATAAATAATGTAAAACTATATCTAATATTTATTTTTCAGAAGATTTTAGTAGAATATCAGTCAGGAATTACAGCATCGCTTTTATTGCCTGAAAGTTTTTGGAAATCCTTCAATGAATTGACTTCTTGATTATTCCATAACCATCTAGATAGTATCTGATTCTTTAAATAATATTTATTATTTTCAAAAATAGTGTTTGTATTTCCTTCATATTCATGACTGATAAATAAACCAGAAGAGGACGCGGTCATTTCATTAGATTCAATTTTATTTGAATGTGTATAGTACTGAAATAAAAGTTGCCCACCTTCTAAGCCAATTGTATCGTTATCAGTCAATATATTTTTGGAAATTAAAGAATGAGTAGTACCGCCTCTATCTGCATCATACCCACCAATAGAAATTCCTGTATAAGCATTCTCGTATACTGTGTTGTTTAAGATTTTTATATGCTCAGCTGATCGATCTTTATGTTCTGAAGTTGCTTCAATGCCAATGTCATTTTGATAAACTTGATTATTTTTTATAGTAATATGTTTTCCGCCATCTACATAGATGCCGCCAGCACTATAATCTTTCGCATAACTCGGATTATGATAACTTGAGTTATTGTGAATGGTATTGCCGATTACTTCGCCATCACGAGCGTAATCTTGTGAAGTGTCATTTGCAGTATCTTCGTATCCAATTATGTCGATTGCGATATTATCTGTTTCATAAATATGATTTTCTTTAATAGAAAAGTTACTTACGTTTCCATTTATAACAAGTGCCTCACTAAGTCCGAGTTTGAGATTGGTCAAAGTGTTATGCTGAATATCTATCGTATCGATTTTTTCATTTCCATACACAGCTATTCCGTGTGCATTTCCTCCAATTACAGTTGTAGAGATGTCCTGGACGGTATTATTGGAAAGTGTGATATTGTGACTGTTTCCAGTTATTAGTATGCCTATATTTGTTTTGTAGTCATGCTTAGTGGTTAAGTTTTCAATTGTTAGCCCATGTACCGTAATATAACTGTGACCATCTATTTCAACAAGTGCGATATCTTCAGGATCATCTTCAAGTTTACGGCCGCTTATTGTGACCTTTTCATCTTGATAACTTTGGAAAAAAATGGGTGCGTTTCTTGTTCCGTCATGCTGAATGATAAGCGGTTCATCATAGATTCCTCCTCGGATATTCACAGTTGTTCCAGAGGTTGCTTTATCAGCAGTGGCTTTAAGGCTAAGAAGTGGCTGGTCAATGGTTCCTGGATTCTGATCATCCCCCTCAGTTGAAACATAAATAACAGATTTTACTACATTGTGATTTTGATAAATCATCCCAATACTAATACCACTAACTAGAAATACCAATCCCAGAAATACCAGTAACTTTCTCAATATATTTTTGTCCTCTCTGTTTTTCGTTATATAGGAAGAATGTTTACTTAGTATAATCTATTTATGTATAAAGAGAAATAAAAATTCTAAATTATAGCTACTACTTTTTAATAGAAAATTTTTACTTATAAGTTAAGCTTCTTTTTTATTGCTCATATTTACTATCTTATCTTCCCCCAAACAATCTTTTGTTTTATAGTTATATAAAGAATCATTTCAAAAAAGAAGGGTAGAGAGTAAATGGATGAGTTTGTCAGAAATACAAATAAATTTATTTTAAATATTCGTGATTATAACTAATGGATTTGTCGATTAAAAGAATTTCGAGTTATGAAAACTATATCCATTATTCTATGTGTATGCTTGGCGGGTTCTTCGGTAGCTACGCTTTGTTGTTAAGAGGAAACTTTGGATCTGCTCAGACAGCTAATCTAATTCAGCTTTTTATTAATGTCAGTGCATTTAATCTATTTGACATTCTATTTAGAACTTTGGCATTATTTTTGTTTGTTTTATTCTTAATGCTATCATTTTATATTAAAGATAAATATACGTTGCAATCTGTTAAGATTTGTTTACTAGTTGAGATTATAAGTGTTCTGGCAATTGGATTGATACCAAGTGGAGCCAATGATTTAATGGCGTTGCTCCCTTTGTTTGCGCTGACTGCTTTTCAATGGGGCATGTTCAATGGAACGAAAGAATATACGAGCCCAACTTTATTTTCAACGGGTAATATCAGACAGTGTATCAGTGGATGGATTGACTATAAGGTATCAGCTAAAGCTAAAAGCAAAATGAAAGCTTTATTTTATAGCTATACTTTGATTTACTACCATCTGGGTGTTTTAGCTGGCATTGCTTTGACCTATACGTTTGGAGCAAAAGGTATTTTTATCTGTTTAGTTCCACTGTTTATTAACCTTATGATTGAAATGAAACATATAAATTGAGAAGACAAAAAAATACAGAGCATTTGAAAACGGGTATACTTGGTTAACTGTATCGGAAAGGGGAGTAAGCTCTATGAGTCCAGATATACTTCAAATGAAAAGGAGAAAAGCCACACTGATAACTTTTGTGATTGCTTTTCTTGCCCTCTTTTTTTCTTCGGGAGAAACGTATACGGAAATCTTATTTATAGGAGTATATGGTGGAGCGATTGTAGCAGGGTTAGTTTATCTGTTGTTTAGCATTTTTATCTATTTCTATTTTTTGATTAGACGATAGATCAATCGGCTGAAAGTGAGTTTTTACAAGAGCAGAGTCTTTTTTATATTTAGAAAGTAAATTTTAGTTTAATACATGAGAGTATAAGGACTGTAGAACTAAACTAAGTTACCCGTAAAATAGCTGTAGACATAAAATGTTAGGAGTAGATTAGGTGCAACAATCTGTTAAATTGATAAAAGAAGTGGTAGCCGCAATCGTAAATCATGAGATGGATGATCTCATACAAGAAGAGCAAAATAGTGAATACGAAGGGGTACGGTTCAATTTGTTGAATCAAACCTATAGAAGTCGCCTTGCAAAAAGCACCCCAAAGAAGCAAGGCTATTTTGTTGTGTTCTGGGAGAAAGATAATATGGATAAAAACCAGCCTTTTACTTACCTATCAAGTCCAGATCGAGTCATTGTAACAGTAATGGATAATGAAAAGATTGGTCAGTTTATATTTCCTAAAACTGTTTTACATAAACAAGGTATTTTAAGCAGTGAGATTTCGAAAGGTAAAATGGCCATAAGAGTTTACCCGAGCTGGATAAGTAATTTGAACCCGTCCGCAGCCAAAACACAGAAATGGCAAGTAGAGTACTTTGTTGATTTATCCCATAAAATGGATCTTGATAAACTTACTTATTTATATAATTTTTAATAGGCTATCATTAGTTCATTATTGATATCAAAATTTTTGATTTTCACTTTGTATAGGATTTTCTCTTGCGCACTATATAAATTACATCTCCTATACTTTGCTTGAATTTAAACCGGACCCTACTACAACTGTGCAGAGGAGGGAATCTATCTATAGTAAGGTTGTGTCTTGTATAGGATAATGTTATTAAAAGATCATTAAGGTTTCTTAAAATGACTAAAGCTGAGTCGGAATCCATTATTATGGTCACCGAATTTCTCTCCTTCTAAAACGATTATCTTTTTTTGCAGCATTTCTATCAGAATGGTCTCAACTTCTGCTTTTGTTTTTTTAGGAAAGCGACAATAAAGATGGAATCCACCTTTTGCAGGTTGGAATTCTATTTCCTCTCCAAATTCTGAGCGCAACCACTCTTCTAAATTATGTGCTCTTTCTATTAATTTCTCACGAATATATTTCTGGTGCCTATCCATACCGGTTCGTAAGAAGTAATCAGCCATAAATTGAGGAAGAAAACTTAGCTCGGAGTCAATTTGAACTCGAATATCTGCCAGGTCATTCAAAACAGTTTGAGGACCAACCATCCAGCCCACACGTAAATGATGTCCAGCCAATTTTGATAAAGTACCTAAATAGATAACCTGTTGCTGTTGATCCATCTTTTTCAGAGGTGTATTATCCACAGACTTTTTAAAAGATAATCCACTATAAGCATCATCTTCTACAATTGGAATGCGTTTCATCAAACAATAATCTAGAATTTCTTTTTTTCTTTTAGCACTCATGACTAAGCCTGTGGGATTCTGAAAGATAGGATTTAGAAAAACCATCTTTAAAGGATGATTTAACGAAGCTTCTTGTAATCCTTTAACGGACATTCCTTCTTTATCCATTGGTATGGGTACAATGCGAAGACCAGCTGCTTGAAATAAACGAAGGGAATAAAAATAGGACGGGGCTTCAATTCCAACCGCATCTCCAGGTTTCAATAATCCCTGTGTAATCAGAAATAAGGAATTTTGCGTACCGGAAGTTATTAGGATTTCTTCTAACGGTATAATCATTTGATAAGTGTTTCGAAGATGTAGCTGAACACTTTCTCGTAAAGGATACATACCATTATTGATAAGAGTCTGTTCTTTTTCCTGCTGAACTAGTTCTTTCCAGGATAGATTGGGGGAATGAAGTTCAGGTAATAAATCAGATGAAAGAGATCCATTAGATAAATCCATGATCTTTTCGGGATGGTTTGCTTTCAACTGATCAGCGGTTAGTTGGTAAGTACTTTTCCTCTTTAAATTATCTGTTGTCAAAGAAGTTCCCCAGTTAATGATCGGTTTTGTCTGCAGCCCCCACTTATCAGGATTCACATAGGTTCCGCTCCCTTTTTTCCTAGTTAGGACACCTTGAGCAGCCAATTCCTCCATCGCACGAATTACTGTAGAGCGATTTACATCTAATTTTTCAGCCAACTTTCTCTCAGCGGGCAAGCGAGTGCCAGGCAAAAGTTCTCCGAATTTGATTTTCTCTTCTATCAGTAACATGATCTCTTGATAAAGCGGCAAATGACTGTCTTTACTAATTATCCATTTGTTCATAAGATAAACTCCTTTCAAGTACAGGATAATTTTACCACAAATTGGATGGTTAAATTATAGTCCAATTGGATGTAGCTCGTTCTTTTTCTTTTGCGTATACTATCAATCAATACACATAGTGATCTAGGAGGAAAAAGAATGAGTGAAAAAATAATTGGAAGTTCAAGAGTGAAACGTGGAATGGCACAAATGCAAAAAGGTGGTGTCATTATGGACGTTGTCAATGCAGAACAAGCTAGAATAGCAGAAGCTGCTGGAGCGGTTGCGGTTATGGCGCTGGAACGTGTACCATCTGATATACGAAAAGCGGGTGGTGTAGCACGTATGGCCAACCCTACAATTGTTGAAGAGGTGATGAATGCAGTCAGCATTCCTGTTATGGCAAAAGCGCGTATTGGGCACATCTCTGAAGCAAGAATTCTAGAAGCAATGGGCGTTGATTATATTGATGAAAGTGAAGTTCTGACTCCGGCAGACGAAGAATATCATTTACTGAAATCAGAATATGTAGTACCTTTTGTCTGTGGCTGTCGAGATCTAGGGGAAGCTTTAAGACGAATTGGTGAAGGGGCTTCAATGCTTAGAACAAAAGGTGAACCAGGGACTGGAAATATAGTGGAAGCTGTTCGCCATATGAGAAAAGTAAACAGTCAGATAAATGTACTCACCACTAAATCAAATGATGAATTAATGACATTTGCCAGAGACATTGGAGCACCCTATGAATTAGTGAAAGAAGTAAAAGAATTGGGGGCATTGCCGGTGGTTAACTTTGCTGCTGGGGGTGTAGCTACTCCAGCTGATGCTGCCTTGATGATGAGTCTTGGAGCAGACGGTGTCTTTGTCGGTTCAGGTATCTTTAAATCTGAGTCACCAGAAAAGTTTGCTCGTGCTATTGTTCAAGCAACAACTAATTTTGAAAATTACGAATTATTGGCTAAATTATCTAAAGATTTGGGGGAACCAATGAAAGGAATTGAAATTAGTCACTTACAATCACAAGAGCGAATGCAGGATAGAGGGTTATAAAAATGACTAAATTTGTAGGCGTATTGGATCTGCAGGGAGCAGTTGCAGAGCACCTTATTGCTTTAAGGAATTTAGGCGTAAAGGCAGTATCTGTAAAAACAGCGGAAGATTTTGATGGTCTAGACGGTCTGATTATTCCAGGTGGAGAGTCCACAGCTATTGGTCGGTTGATTCGTGAACAAGGACTGGAAGAAGTACTGAGAATATTTTATCAAGAAGGAAAAGCTATCTTTGGAACGTGTGCTGGACTGATTTTATGCAGTTCAGATAAAAGTCATACTACAGAAGATCTGCGCCTAGGGTTTATTGAGATGGAAGTAGAACGAAACGGATTTGGAAGACAAGTTGCCAGTTTTGAAACTTATCTTGATTTTTTAGGAATCGACCGCCAAGTTGAAGCAGTATTTATTCGTGCACCTTATATTGAATCTGTCGGACCAAATGTTAAGGTATTGGCTACAGTAGACCAAAAAATTGTAGCTGCCGAACAAGAGAACGTATTAGTGACGGCTCACCATCCTGAACTAACAGAAGATTACGCTGTTTTAACTTACTTTTTAGAAAAAATAGTTTAAAGACTCTTTTAGAAATTCAAGTCCACCGTAGAGGCAAACAAAGTGATTTGTTTTTTTGGTTTCGAGATTTATACTAGGTATAGAAATCAATTCTTTGAATTTAATATTCGAATCGAAAGGAGTCGCTTATGGGAATATTGGTAAAAGGAAAGTGGCATGACAAGTGGGATTATAATAATGATGAAGGGGAATTTATTCGTCAAGATTCACAGTTTAGAAATTGGATCACAAAAGATGGAAATGCCGGACCAACGGGTGAAGCGGGCTTTAAGGCGGAACCAAATCGTTATCACTTGTATGTCTCCTTAGCGTGTCCTTGGGCAAGCCGAGCATTGATTATGCGCAGCTTAAAAGGATTAGAAGATCTGATCTCTCTATCCGTGGTGAATACCTTGATGGGGGAACATGGATGGACATTCGATCCAGAAGAAGGTGTTATTCCTGATCCTGTTATGGATGCGGACTATTTGTATGAAATCTATAAAAAAGTTGAACCGGAATATAGCGGACATGTCACGGTACCAGTGCTATATGACTTGAAAAAAGACAAAATCGTTAATAATGAATCAGCTGATATTATTCGTATGTTGAATTCCGCTTTTGATGAAGCAGGTGCTAACGATAGAAACTACCTTCCGAAAGAATTGATACCAGAAATTGATATGATCAATGATAAAGTGTATGGAGCTATTAACAATGGTGTGTACAAAGCGGGATTTGCAACCAGCCAGGAAGTTTACGAAAAAGAAGTGACCAAGTTATTTGATGCTTTAGATGAGATTGAAGAACGTTTAGAAGACAGCCGATTTTTAGTAGGAGATCAAATTACTGAAGCTGATTGGCGCTTATTTACCACATTGATTCGCTTTGATAGTGCTTATCACGGACATTTCAAGTGTAATATTAGAAGAATCGTCGACTATAAAAATCTTTGGCGTTATACAAGGGAACTCTACAACGAACCAGGTGTTAAAAAAACAGTCGACTTTAATCACATCAAGAAACATTATTATCGTAGTCACAAACAAATCAACCCAAACGGCATCGTACCAAAAGGACCAAAACTGGATTTTAGTTTGGATAATTAAATATAAGCTTAATATTGAGACGTCTTTCTGTTCTTTTATATTATTTTTTATAGTTCCTTTCTTTAATAGATCCTCCACTTCAAGAAGAAAAGTGGAGGATCTGTTTTTTTGCAATAGACAGAAACTTTTTAGTCTCAACATTTAAATTTTTAGGTAGAGCAATAGTAAATAATTTTCCTTATTCCTTAATAGAATCGAATAAAATAAGCAAACTGGTATAGTTTAGTAAAAAGCTAAAGTTATTCTAGAGATTTGCATTTAATCATTGCAAGAGCTTATAGTAACAATTTCCATCTTTATAAATACCGAATGGATCTTGTGAGTAAGCTGGAATCTCTCCATATAAGATAAAACCTTCTGATTGATAAAGTTTATTTGCAGGTCCATCTTTTTCAGTATCTAGTAACAGTAAGGTACGTCCTTCTTGTTTAGCTACTTTCAAGACATGCTGTAGTAATAATTTTGCCACACCTTTTCGGCGAGCTTTTGGATGTGTCATTAGTTTAGCAATTTCTGCTCGATGCTGTCCATTTTCTTTATCGCTAAGATGCAATTGCACAGTACCAACGACTTCTTTGTCTACTATAGCGATAAATAAACGAACATGTTTAGATAGAACATTATTCCAGTAATGGAGAGCAGTTTCGTAACGCATGGGATATAAAAAGTTCATGGAAGCTCCGTTAGCTACGACTTCTTGAAAAAGAGTGACTAATCCTTCTTGATGAACTTTTATATCTTTTATATTATTGATTTCTTTGAGTTGTATCATAGTATCTCACCTTTCATCTTTTAATGAGTATAAAGGAAATGAATAGAGAAAAAGTAGTGAAATAATAAAATAAGTATCAATAGTAGAAAGTTTTAAGACTTAAAAGAAGTCATTGACTTAATATTTAGTGTCTTAGTCCGAAATTCGGTGGGTAAATGTTAGATTTTTTTATAACAAATGTTTTAATTTGATTAAACGACTGAAAATTTCGATATAACTGATTATCCTTAAATTGTTCACAAAATGTAGTGATTTTAATGTTAATAACAAGTATTTTGTTTCGATAATAACATAGTCTTTATTAGAAGAAGAGGGGACATTAGGTATACAAAATATAGAAACGGAGGAAAAAGAATTGAAAATTACTACAAAATTAATTATTTCATATTTATCTTTGGCTGTTATCGTTATCATATTAGGAGCTTTGTCCTTTTTAGGGCTCGATAGGATTTATTCAAACGCAAATGAATTATATAATCAGAGGTTACAACCATCTATTACGTTGACAGAAATGGCCAAAACTATGGAAAATACTCGAGTACAAATGTTATCAGGAGTAGCAAATGAAGATTCAGCAAGAGGCGAAAAAGCGATTACCAATATTGAACGCATTGATGAACTCATTACTGACTATGAAAATAGAAACATGGAAAAAAGAGAGAGTGAAAAGTTTTCTGAATTAAAACAAAACTGGCAAGATTTCACAGAAATTGTTCGACAAAATGTTGAGACTTTATCAGCAGGAATGTACATAGAAACATTAGAAGGTTTGGGTAGAGGAGCAGATCCTTATACCGCAGCGAGTACAAATGTATCAGAACTGATCGAAATAGTGGATGACCTGGCTACCAAAACATATGAAAATGATAAAGAAGTATATGATGCTGATCGCTTTCTTATCATTTTAGCAAGTATTTTAGCGACTATTTTAGCAATTGTTATTGGTGTCTTTATGGGACGTATTATTGGAGTTCCATTGAAAAAAGTCTCTCAAAAACTTGACCATATATCAAAAGGAGATTTAACTGAACCAGTTGAGGTAACGAAACGAAAAGATGAAATAGGAATTTTAATTAATGCGACTAGCAAGATGCAGGAGGAATTGAAAAATTTAATCAATTCAGTAGCAGATGCAACAGTGCAGGTATTAAGTTCCAGCGAAGAATTAACACAATCAACCAATGAAGTAGTTGTTGGGGCCGAGCAAGTTGCGACTACAATGCAAGAACTTGCAACAGGGGCAGAAGCACAAGCTAATTCCACTAGTGAATTTTCTGAGCATATGCAGAAATTTTCTGAAACAATTGAAGACTCCTCAAAAGAAAGTGAAAAAATCTATCAAACCTCAACAAATGTTTATTCATTAACAAAAGATGGAAGAGAAATGATGGCAAACTCCGTGTCTCAAATGCAATCAATTGATAATATTGTAAAAAACTCCGTTGATGGCGTTAAAGAATTAGACGTTAAATCTGGCGAAATATCAAAATTAGTTGGGGTAATAGAAAGTATTGCAGAACAAACAAATTTATTAGCCCTCAATGCAGCTATAGAAGCAGCTAGAGTCGGGGATCAAGGGAAAGGGTTCGCTGTAGTGGCGGATGAGATACGACAATTAGCGGAACAGGTTTCTGTTTCTGTGGTTGACATTACGGATATAGTAAATAATATACAGAGTGAATCTGCTAAATTAGTGGTTGGACTTGAAACAGGTTATGAACAAGTAGAAAAAGGGACTAGCCAAATTCAACAAACTGGAGAGACTTTTAATAAGATATCATCCTCAGTTGAATCAATGGGCAATGCAATTAAAGAGATTTCTAATAAACTAGCTGGCAATAGATCAACCACTAAAAATATGAGCACGAATATTGAAGAAATTGCAGGCCTTTCTGAACAGTCCGCCGCAGGTATCGAACAAACTTCAGCGACTGCACAACAAACAACCAGCACTATGCAGGAAGTATCTTCTAGCTCAGAAGAATTAGCTAACTTAGCAGAAAAACTAAGCAATCTTGTTGAGCGATTTAAAATATAATATATTTTTGGATAAAAAATGTAAAAGATATAAATTTTAAAGGACCTCTAAATGCTATAATGACTATAGTATTTAGAGGTCTTTATGTAGGGTTTACTTTCTTAAATAATCAGCTAATTATAAAGATGGGTTTATTATTTAATCTTAAAATCTGATTCTACAATATTCAGATGTTTTTCATTCAATGTAAGGAAATGATTGAAGAGATGAACCTCGTACCAGTAACTATACTAAATAATTGTATATTTCTTAGGCTGTATGAAAAAGCTGAACTCAGATTTGAAATATAAGGATAATACAAGTATGTAAAACGTAAAGAATATAGCGAATTACTATATAAATTTTACAGTAAAAAAAAAGTTATGATAAACTATACCTATCATAAAATGTTAGCCTAATTAAGGAGAACATATAATAGAAACGAATGATAACGTCTTGAATAAAGCTTTCAGGACAAGGTTGTATTGGATATGGAAAAAGAATATGAGGAGAAATATATATGAGTAAATGGAAGCTCTTGATTATAAGCCTAGTTCTATCTATACTAACGATTTTTATTCCCATGAGAGGAATTGGAATTCCTATGAGATCCAGTTCATCTATTCTTAGAGGGTATCCTTTTATGTTTTTAGAATTATCAAATCCCGAGAATTTTAAAAACATAGACTCTTTTTTTCGATTTGAAAATTTATTATCTATTAACATAATTGGTGTTAATTTTTTATTGAATACATTCGTGATATTCCTAGTTCTGCTAGCTTTAATGACACTTTTTTCTTCTCCTAAAATAAAAATTGGTAAAAAATAGTATTTAATAATAAGATAAAGCTAATTATTATAGGAAGATATCTATATCAAGTAGAGTATTCCTAATTTTTAGACAATAAAAAAGTGAATCTAAACAATCGGAATTCTATTATACACCTATTTTATGGGATGTAGTTTAGTCTTGCTCAGAAGGCTTATCGATATTACAATTCACCACACCCACTCATCATAACCATAAGTATTGTAAGGATAGAATAAATAAAAAGTATGGGTACCATCCAATTCCGTATTTTAGAAGAAGTAGAATGAATCGGATAATAAGCAAGGAATCCAACTGCACAAAGTCCCCACCAAACAGAATCGAATAAAAGGTAAGGTGGATCTAACAATGAAAAAGAGTTTGTAAAGAATAAAAATAATAGAATGACTTGCATACTCATAATGATCTTGAAAAAGGCTAAATTGCACATATGTTTCTGAATGATTCGGGCTCCAAAGATGATTACAAGAATGAATATAAACCGTAACAACCAAGGTATGTAAAGCAAAAAAGCACCTCCTTAAATTTATTTTTTAATATAACAACTAGTTAAATTAAGAATAAAGAGAAAGGATTAAGAATCATTTACGAAACACTTAGGAAATATTAAAGAGAAGAATATAGGCCGACAATTAAAACTATAATTTGTTAAACTAATAAATAAAAGGAGAAATAGAGTGGGTAAATTAAAGATAGTTGTAGGCGCTGGGCAATATCAGAATAATCCTGGTTGGATTCACCTACAGCAAGCTGAACTTGATATTGTAAAAAAAGAAAATTGGGAAGCTTACTTAGGATCAGATTTAATTGACTATATTCTAGCAGAGCATGTCTTTGAACATCTTACTTATGAAGAAGGTCTAGTAGCTGCGGAATTGTGTTACCAGTACTTAAAATCTGGTGGTAGTATCCGATGTGCGGTCCCGGATGGTTATTTCCAAAATGAAGCGTATCAGAATTTAATTAAAGTCGGAGGACCAGGACCTGCTGACCATCCGGCTGCAAGCCATAAAATGGTCTATAATTATAAAACATTATCCCAAGTTTTTGAATTTGCCGGTTTTGATGTCCAGCTGCTTGAATATGTCGATGAAACAGGGCGTCACCATGCGGTGGACTGGGATGAAGATAAAGGGATCATTTTCCGATCAAAGAAATATGATCCTAGAAATCAATCAGGCACTATGGTCTTTCCCTCACTGATTATAGATGGTATTAAAAGAGAATAAAATCTAACCAATAAGATATGACATTAAACAGAATACGATCATCGGTTAATGAGAAAGTACAAATGGAAAAATGTTATCCGAAAAGTAGAGAATAGTATGATAAATTTTTAAAGTAAGCAAATCATTAAATGCAAAAAAAGAAGCCTTCTACTGAAAAAGGCTTCTTCATAATATAAAGATTAATTAAAAATCGCTTTGATTTCAAAGTAGTCTTCTACTCCGTATAAGCCGTTTTCTCTTCCGAAACCAGACTGCTTATATCCTCCGAATGGGGCTTTAGGAGAACGGGCAGCATCGTTTATTGTAATGTTTCCTGTACGGATCTGACGCGCTACTTTAACGGCTTCTTCTTCAGGCCCAACGACTCCGCCTGATAAGCCGTAGATTGAATCATTTGCCAATTCAATTGCTTCATCAACATTATCATACGTGATAACGACAAGAACAGGTCCAAAAATTTCTTCTTGCGCAATGGTCATATCGTTTTTCACATTAACAAATACTGTAGGTTCAACATAATAACCTTTCCGGTCCATTTTATTGCCACCAATCAGCACTTCTGCGCCTTCTTCTTTTCCTTTTTCAATATAGCCCAATACAGTTTCCATTTGATCTTTCGAGACTAGCGGGCCTACAATAGTATCCTCTTCTGCTGGATCACCGACTTTTATATCTTTGTAGTAGTTTTTCAAGACTTCTTTTGTTCGTTCAAGTTCATCTTTGGGTACGAACAGACGAGTCAAGGCAGAACAAGTCTGTCCTTGGTTATGCAGAACAGTATTGGCTGCATTTTTCACAGCTAGTTCTAGATCTCCCCCTTTTAAATAAACCATTGGAGATTTCCCGCCTAATTCTAGTACAAGTTTCTTGATAGTCGTTTTTGCTTTTTCATATAAGCTTGACCCAACTTTTGTAGATCCCGTAAATGAAATTACAGAGACATCGGGATGGCTTGTTAAATAGTCTCCAGTCTCACTACCTGGCCCTGTAACAATGTTGAACACTCCTTTTGGCAAGCCAGCCTCATCTGCAATTTCTGCTAAGAGCAAGGCAGTAAGCGGGGTCATATTTGCTGGTTTTACCACTACTGTATTTCCTGCCAGTAGCGCAGGCGTAATTTTTCTTTGAATTTGATTGAGTGGATAATTCCAAGGTGTAATACAGGCAACTACCCCGAATCCTTCTTTAATGATTGTTGCATTATCGACAGTTTCTTCAAAATTATATTTTCGAATTTCTTCAATAGTTGCTGACATTTCTTTTACAGCAAGACCAACTTGAGTCTGATCAGCGAAGATAGATGATGTTCCTAATTCTTTAATCATTATATCCATTAAATCTTGTTTTCTATCTTTAATGCCATTTAAAAACTTTTCCATATAATCTGCTCTAGTTTCAGGGTTAGTCTGATTCCATTCAGAAAAGGCTGTTTTGGCTGAGGTTACAGCTAAATCCACGTCTTGTTGATTAGCATTGACAACTTTTCCAATTGTTTCTTCTGTAGTTGGGTTAATGACATCTGTATAGTCTGTTGATTGAGCTTTCTGCCATTCTCCATTGTAATATAATGTTTCTTCTCTCACTTAAATCCTCTCCTTAATTCTATTATGTAAAAAATATTTAAGAAAACCAACTCAAAGACCTTGTGAAATACTTATTTTTTATAAGTGAGAAAATTCTAAGGATTTTTATCTGTTCTGCCGTTAATATTTGAGGTAATCTTATCGTTGAGGTGGATAATAAATGAAATTAACGATAAGAAAAAGAACATTGGGTACCATACCTTTACTTGAAGTGGTACAAGAAGAGAAGAAAAGTGTCATACAGCCTTTGATTATCTATTATCACGGTTGGCAGTCTTCTAAAGAACTGGTTCTCACTCAAGGGCGTAAATTAGCTGAAGCTGGCTTTCGTGTATTACTTCCTGATGCAGCGAATCATGGAGAACGAAAACAGCCGATAACTAAGATTCCTTCTTTAACGTTCTGGCAAAGTATTCAGACCAATCTGTTTGAGTTTGGATATATTATAAATTACTTTAAAGAACGAGGATTAGCTGATGAGCGAATTGCAGTCGGTGGCGTTTCAATGGGTGGAATTACAACTTGTGCTTTATTAACGAACCATCCAGAGATCAAAGTCGCGGCTTGTATAATGGGGTCACCCAAACCAGTTGTTTATCGTGAAAGAATCTTTAGACATGCAGAACAACTGGATCGTTTTTACCCACATGATTATGAGAATCTTTTGGCCTGGGTTCCACGTTATGATTTATCACTACAGCCAGAAAAATTAGCTGGTAGACCGGTATTATTCTGGCATGGTAATCAAGATGAAATTGTTCCGTTTGAAGATACTGCAGAATTTGTAGCAGAGAATCCGGATCTGAATCTTACATTCGTAGAAGAAGATGAAGTTCATCTAGTAAAAGTTCCCACAATGGAAATGATTGCAGAGTTTTTTGTGAAAGAAATGTAGTAAAAGATATCATTTGATAGTGGTTAAATAAACAACCTAGATAATTCATTATGAATAATAGGTCTTACAATGATATACTAAAAGTAAGTAAAAGGGAAGGTTGTTATATATAATGAGATTAAGTGTATTAGATCAAGCACCGATTACGATAGGAAACTCTCCCCAAGGGGCTCTGGAAAAAGCGGTAGAATTAGCACAAGTAACTGAAGAATTAGGATATTATCGTATGTGGATGGCCGAGCATCATGGTAGTGATGCTTTTGCAAGTTCCGCTCCAGAAATTATTACCGCATATATTGCTGCAAAAACAAAAACCATTCGTCTAGGAACAGGCGGAACAATGATGATGCATTATTCTCCGTTGAAGATGGCAGAAGTATTCAAAACCTTGAGTGCACTAGCACCTGGTCGTATCGATTATGGTGTTGGACGTGCACCTGGTGGAGATCAGCGATCTATATATGCATTGTCGCAAGGGAATAATCCTGACTTTGATCATTTATATGAAAAACTTGATGTGGCTTTAAAGCTAATAAAAGACGAAGTACCTGAAGAAACATTATATAAACATACAATTGCGACTCCAAGAAAAGTAACTTTACCGGAAGCTTGGCTACTAGGATCAAGTGGAAATAGTGCAATCGAAGCTGGGCAAAGAGGGATAGGCTATTCATTTGCACAATTCTTCATGTTAAACGCTATGCGAAAAGAAATATTTGAATTATATCGGTACCACTTTAAACCTTCTGAATTTTTAGAAAAGCCAGAAATTAATGTAGCATATTTAGTGACTGTTGCAGAAACTAAAGAAGAAGCTGAATTTCAAGCTAAACCTCAAGATATCGCGCGTATTCATCTTGCTCAAGGAAGGATGAGTCAGTTGAGAACACCAGAGCAGGCGAGAGACTACAAGTTATCTGAAGAAGAAATAATAGGAATTCAAAGAAATCGTCAGATTCATTTGGTAGGAACGGCTAAAGAAGTCGCCGACAAGTTAAGAGAAGATGCTGAAGTATATGGTTTTCAAGAAGCTATGATCTGTAGTATTGCGCATTCTCAAGAGCAGCGCTTAAATACGTACCGCTTGCTAGCAAAAGAGATGTTATAAAAGTCGATGAAATAGAACTGAGGATCAATTATTTTGCAGATAAACCAAGAAAAACTGAATAGAGAAAAAATTCATGTCTTGAATAAACTGGTTTCACATTATGGCATTCAAAATTGGTGGTCCGACGAGAATCGGATAAAAGACTGGGTCTCTATGATTTTGATTCAACAGACGACTCAACAGAATGTTTATAAAGCACTATTCAATTTGGAGCCCTATCTGACTGTTAGACAGTTACATGAAATGGATGAAGAGACACTACAAGCGTTGATTCGACCTGCAGGATTTTATAAACAGAAAAGCCAGTATATAAAAGCCCTGATGAAGTGGTTTATCGATCATGGTGAATCCTTTGATAAATTTGATGAATATACAGACAAGGAATTGAGAATTGAATTGTTGTCAATCAAAGGTGTGGGGCCGGAAACGGCAGATGCTATGATGTTGTATCTCTTTGAGCGGAAGGTCTTTATAGGTGATCAATATGCAATTCGATTATTTAAACGATTAGGCTTTGGAGAATATAAAAATTTAGAGCATATGCGCGGGGAATTCAATCATTTAGCAGACAGGGTTCCACTTGAACTATGTAAAGAATGGCATGCAGCAGTTGATGTACATGGGAAAGCTTATCGATTGAACAAAAATATGGATGAGACGTGGCTGTTTTTATCAAATATTTGAGGTTGAAATAAAGAAGGTGCGTAGAATTTAATAGGGAATTTTGCTACCATCTTTTTAATTATGTAGGATTAAATTAAGTTAATTGTTAAATTTATATAGTTAATATATAAAAAAGCTGAAGCAGAGTGAAAACTGCTTCAGCTTTTTTATTGAAATTAAGTGTTTAATGTTTGTCAGTATTTTTTGAATTGTGAGCCGGATCAGTTGGATCTATTCCAGGATGGTCTGTAGAATCTGGTTCAACAGAATTATCCGCTTTAGAATCTATTACTGTATCTGATCCAGGATTAATAGGATCGACAACTGGCTGATTAACCGTGTTAGGTGTAATTGGGTCTCCAGCAGGTGGAGTAACAGGGTCATTTGTACTTGTAACGTTATTATTTGTTTTTACGTTAGAGTGATCATTTACAAGAACAATAACGTGACCGTTTTGAATGTCGTCTTTATAATCATTTAATAGAGTATTATCAGAATTAGAGTCTGAATGATTAGAATCACCCGTGAAAACGTCTTTGATTTTATCTATCATTGATTCGTCTTCTTCATGGCTAGAATCATTTCCGTAGACTTTAGTATGAACATTGGTTGACAATTTATCATGCACAGACTGATTACTTACCATAGTGACGTCATTTTTATTGTATCCTTGAGAAAGTAAAGTTTCTACTGTGCGATTTGCATCTTCTACTGTTAAATAGCTTCCTTCAACATATTTACTCATAACGAATTTCCTCCTAGTAACGATTTGTACTTATTTAGTACGCTATTAGTATATTTAGTATATTAAATTTATACAAATTATATGCTTATGGTCTATTAATACATCTATCTAGAAGCCAACTATTAAACTATATTGAATAGAAAAAATAGTAGATCACTCTTTATTTTGTGTAGATAATTATTTAAGTCTATTAAAAAAGAATCTCCTAAGTATATTTGACTGTTTGAAGATTAGTTTAAAAATTTAAAAAGTAGAACACTAAGGGAAAAACTATTGATTTTAAGTCGTGGAAAGACAAAAGTTAGATGTATAGAATCCTACGGGGCAAGTAAACGTTAGAATATGTCTAATGGCTTATTCCATTTCTTCAAAAAAGCCGCAGCAACTGTATAATTGCTACGGGATTCTTATTATAATTGTTTGCCTGTTAGATCATTGTGATCATCTACAGGAATTCCACCAGGAGTATCGTCATCATCACCTACTGGGACGTTTCCAGGAGTGCTATTATCACTAAGTAGATTGTCTGTGGTAGCATTTGCGTCTAGTTTAGGGTTAGGTGCCGGATCTTCTGCCGGACTATCTGCCTCATAATTTGCCGAACCGGTTTTCTGTTCATCATTGATACTCGAATCTTCTTCTACTAAAGCAATAATATTGCCTTTTTCAATATCACTTTGATAGCTTTTTAAAGCTTCATGAGAGCTATCGGTTGTAACAGCTATACTGACATCGGTAATTTCTTTCTTTTTATTTTGATTTGCTACTAAAGTGATCTCTTCTTTCGAATATCCTCTAGTTACTAAAGCATTGATCGCTTGAATAGCGTCTTGAACAGATGGATAGCTTCCTTCTACAAATTTTCCCATTAACTTTCCTCCTATTTAATTTGAAAATTATTAGCTCAGACGAGTTATTAAGTGATTATTGGTCGTGGAATAAACTTACTATTTGGAAATTTTTAAATTATCTATAGCGATCCTCTTTCGAAGAAAAGCTGTTTATAACCCATAGTATATAAATCAGTAGTCTGATTTACAATTAATATGATTTTAACTAAAAAAGTAGATGTAAGAAACGGTGAGAATAAATAAAAAACGATGCCAGCAATTAGCCAGTATCGTTTTTTCTCATTAATTTTCTTGATTACGGATTTTACCTTTTAACTCTTCAGAAGAGGCAGGAGGATTGTCGATCAAGTTACGCACTTGATCAAGATCTGGTTCAATTTTCCAGGTTAAAATCCCGACCGGCTTATCGTCTTTTAGATAATAAACGACTTTTCCACTGTCTACTTCATCAATTAGTAAGTCCAAAGAGGGGTCAAGTGTACCAATAGCTTTCCACGATATGTCAAAAATCATAGAGTAGAAGTAAGGAGTATAATCATAAGGCTCTTTAAGCCCGGCCATAACTTTACCTACGGCTGTACCAGAATTTCTGGCATGATCCACGTGTTCAATACGTTGCCTTCCTAGAACCGGATCAGGATAAGAAGCAATGTCTCCTGCGGCATAGATATCTGGATCTGATGTACGTAGATATTCATTTACCACTACGCCGTCATCAACTTCAAGCCCAGCATCTTTTGCTAAATCTAAAACAGGAGATACACCTAATCCAAGTATGATAGAGTCAGCTTCTACAGTTGTACCATCATTTAAATACAAAAGGAATTTATCTGATTCTTTAGTATATCGTTCAGCACGAGTTGCATTTATCATTTCAATACCATTATCTTTATAAGTTTGCTCATATTCTCTAGCAATTTCTTCAGGGAAACGATTGTCACCTAATATATTCTGAGGATAAATAAGAGTAACTTTTGTGTTGTTCAATGCTAAATTAGCCGCTAATTCAGTACCAATATAACTTCCACCGACAATGACGATGTGTTGATTTTCTCCAGATAAGTTACGTAGCTTAAGGTAATCTTGATAAGATCTGAACGCATAAACTTTATCGTCTTTTGGTCCTTCGAGCGTTTTCGGTTCGCCACCTGTAACGAGTAGTAATTTTTTGTATTTAACTGTCTCGCCTTTGTTGGTCGTAACAGTATGAGCTTCACGATCAATTGAAATGACTTCTGTTTCTAACATCAGTGCTGCCTGATGTTCTTCACTTACATCATAAAATATTTGGTCTTCTGTAAAAGAATCATCAGTCCATAACTTCTTGGATAAGGCGGGTCTTTCATAAGGTTTGTCTACATCAGCAGAGATGATACCAATGGTACCAGCTTTATCTTCTTTACGGATTCCTGCTACGGCATTACCAGCAGCAATTCCACCTCCGACAATTAAATAATCAAGATACATTTGTTCGTTATTCATATAGAAAATCTCCTTAATTTATTTTATTAGACTGAGTTATTGAATAGTTGCAACAGAACCGCCATCAACTCTGTAGTTAGCCCCATTAACAAATGAAGCTTTATCGGAACATAAGAATGAAATGACTGCGGCCACTTCATCAACTTGTCCACGGCGTTTTAATTCTATGTGTGGTCTTTTCTCATCTAAGAATGTTTCAACAGCTCTATCGAAAGAAATATTCATTTTTTCAGAACGTTTCTTCATCATTTCATCAGTCATGGGTGTTTCGATAAAGGCGGGAGAGACCGTATTAACTAGTAACCCTTCTTTGGCATATGCACGAGAAAGTCCTTTTGAGAAAGAAAGGACTCCTGCTTTTGCTGCATCGTAAGGTAATTCATCAGCATAAGGTTGTACTGCATTTTCTGAAGAGATATAAACAATACGGCCCCAACCTCCATTTCTTAAATCTGACAAGAACTCTTTCGTGACGCGTACAGGGCCAAGTAAATCAACTTCAAGTGTTTCTACCCAACCTTCATCGTCGATTTCATGAAATTCTCCTTGAGCACCTGAAGTGCCAGCATTTTGTACGAGAATATCGATTTCACCAATATTGCTTTTAATTTGTTGATGCAGTTTTTTTAAGCTATCAAGACTTCTTATATCAGCAGGATAGGAATAAACTTTACCTTCTTGTTGTAAACTTTCTGTGGTTTCTGTTAACTTTTCTTCATCTATATCTGTAAGAATGACCGTAGCGCCTTCTGCAAGTAACTGCTGAGCAGTGGCTTTTCCAATCCCTGAGTCAGACCCAGTGATTAATGCGACTTTTCCTGTGATGCCTAAATCCATTTCTTACGCCTCCAGTTTTATAATGAGTATTTTTAATAAAACATACCTTGTTACTTTAAAGAGTACTATTTCATTATCAAAAGTTCAATTAATCAGCTCATCAAGCAATTTTTGGTAGTGAAAAAGCCAACTTACTCTTAATTGAAGATAAGCTGGCTATAAAATGAGTTTTAAAAAATTTAGGTGAACTGTACATATAGATCTAGTCCATATGGATCAAACCCTTCAATTACCTTTTGAGTCTCTGATGAATATTCTTTATAATACCCTCCAGTTGCATAAGCATAAGCAGTCAGTAAATAGGTTTCATAATAATGGGTAAATTCTTTACTGATAGATTGAGGAACACTACCAAGTTCTATTCCTTCTACAGTAATATTATAATGGTTTTTAGAATCGACAAGTAAATTGACGTTGACTGTAGTAATGGCGTCGTATTTGTAGACACGTTTTGACAGTGGACTGAAATCGGCATCTACTTTTCCAGTGTAAAAATTTTTAAAAGGATCCTCTTTAACCATTTTGTCTACAATAGATTTAATAAGTACCTTATCTTGAGTTAAGTTGGTAGCTGTAAATTTAGTTTCAAATTGGATTTTCTGCGATTTTGTTTCAGTACATTTCTTCAATAGGGTTGTGTCAGGCTGTTTTTTTGATTTAAAAAGATTAAAAAAATTCAATAAGATCACCTTCCTGTCATGTACACCTTTTCATAAAACGATATCGAATGTTTCGTGTTTATATTGTTATAATTTCCTTATTTATAGAATACGAAATATAAAGTTGAATGTCAATTTTAAAGCAACAAGTTTATATAAAAATAATAAATCATTATTTTTGAAATCAAGAATAAAGAGTGAGAGAATAAGTCAAAGAAAATAGAAAGGAGTTTAATCGATGATCGAGCAAATATTATTAAAAGCAGATCAACCTTATCCGAATAGTATGTTGCCGGTCTTGTTTTATCCAGGAGCATTCAGAGAAATAGTAGAGACGGATGACCCCGCTCAAAATGGGATCGATTTATTTAAAGAGAATGGATATACCAACGCATGGGTCAATGGAATCTTTCCATACCATCATTTTCATTCTAATACCCACGAAGTACTTGCTTGTGTTTCAGGAGAAGCTTCAGTTCAGTTAGGTGGATCCAATGGTAAAATTATAAAATTTTCAAGAGGAGATGTACTTTTACTGCCAGCAGGAACAGCTCATAAAAGAATAAAAGCTTCTAAAGATTTTAAAATTGTTGGAGCTTATCCTAATGGGATAGAGTACAACACCTATAAACCTGAAGATGTTAGTTCGGATGATGAATATAAACGTATAAAACAAGAAATAAAAAAAGTTTCCGTTCCAGCTTTAGATCCTGTTCAAAGTAAAGGTGGGGCTGTTAAAAAGTACTGGAAGACTGATTAAACTATATTTAAAACACTGAGATCTTTAAATTTAAAGGGCTCAGTGTTTTTTTGTAGTCATTAGTTGAACTAAGAAAGAAAGCCGTATCTTTTTAAAAGTTTAGTTTTCATTAGCATTGCCTTATCTAATTTATCTAGCCCATCTATTTGAACTTTTAAATATTTTCTACCACTATGTGCAACAAAGTGGTGAAGGCAAGAGAAATAATTTATTTAGAAACAAAAATCAGTACCTCTCTAGGATTGATTAACAACTCGTGACCAACTTGTACACCTAAGGAATCTAGTCCAGCAGTATGGCGGTTGGCGATGATTGTCCATTCTTCTGGTAATGGTAAATCTGAATGTAATTCAATCATCTCAGGAGTCCAGCTTGTATTCATGATTACAGCCATTTGTTTCCACTTCGGATTTTTTTCAATGATATTCGGTATTGTATAAGCTAGAATATTTTCTCTTAATTCTGTGAAATGGATTTTTTCTGCGGTTTGGTTAGTCTGATCTCTTAGAGGAGGATAAGCTTTTCTAATTTCGATCATTCCTTTATAATAATCCACCAGGTCCTTGTTTTCTTGTACCTTGTACCAGTCTAATCTATTCACTTCAATAGAGGATTGATAGCTATTGTCATCTCCAAATTTCGTACGAGCAAATTCTTCGCCTGCCTGCATAAAGATGCCACCTTGAGCTGTCATTAATAAAGCAGCATTTAATTTATTAATTTGGATGAGTTCTTCGTCTCGTTCATAAGTATCATCTTTTCTCAGTGATTTGACTAATTTATCGTATAAAGGTAGATTGTCATGAGCCGAGGCATAATTAATAATTTGAGAAGGGTTTTTTGACCAGTTCTTGTCCTCAGGAAGCCTAAAATCACCGACTTCTATTTGTGTATTTGCTAGAAGACTGCCGATAATATCTCCGTTCATAAAAGCACTATCTTCAAAACCATTTGCACCTTGCAGAAATCCACCTTTTTGGGCATCAAAAACAGGTCCTTTAATAGAATCACGAAATTCATCATTGAAAATGGCGATTCCCTCCGCCAGCTCTCCTAAATGATATTTATCAGCTGGAACATTCGGTTCATAAATTTCTACGCTGCCAGCATTCCAAGGTTCGCCATATAAAATAATATCTTCCATGCCGGCATCATTGAATGCCTGACGAATGTGGTTCATTGTATCCACATCATGTAAACCCATCAAGTCAAAGCGGAATCCATCAATATGATATTCTTTAGCCCAATAAATTAAAGAATCTATCATATACTTGCGCATCATTTTTCTTTCGCTGGCTGTTTCGTTTCCACATCCAGATCCATTTGTCAGCTCTCCTTGCTCATTATGACGATAATAGTAATCTGGAACAGTTCTAGTAAAGCAAGAATAATCATAAGTAAATGTATGGTTATAAACAACATCCAAAACGACACCTATATTGTGTTTGTGTAAGCTCTGGATCATTTGTTTGAATTCTTTAATTCGAACAGTCGGGTCGTTAGGATCAGTAGCGTACTTGCCTTCAGGAACCATATAATTTTTAGGATCATATCCCCAATTGTACTGCGTATTTTGTTCATCATTTTCAAAGTCGAATGCCGGAAGTAGATGGAGATAATTGATTCCAAGATCCTTTAAGTAACTGGTGCCAGTGGAGATTTCTGAAGTAGCATCGCCATATAAATACGTATTTTCTTCTGTGAAGGCCAGATATTTCCCTCTATATTCCTGAGAAAACCCGCCATTTTCATGACTTGAAAAGTCTTCGATATGTGTTTCCCAGATAATAGCATCAGTAATTGAAGTTTGTCTAACCGGTTTATCATTATTCCAATTTATTGGATTAGTATTTTCTAGATGAACAATTGCAGAACGATTACCATTTAGTCCAACTGCTTTACTATAGATATCAGGAGTTTCAGTTTCCTTTCCATCAAAGTGCAGAATTTTATAAGCATAAAAGAGGCCGTTTAAATTACGATCAACCGAAACTTCCCAAACGTTATTTTCTTGAGTCATTTCGATTTGTTCGATTAAAGAGTTGTTTTTTTCATTTCCAGTTTCATACAAATTTAAAGTCACTTGTTTAGCAAGCGGGGACCAGACTTTGAATAAGGAAGATTTTTCTGAATAGGTTACGCCCAATGTTTCATTTTCACAAGCGTGCTCTTCTAAGTAATGGATTTTTTCTTGTATTGAATCAAATGTCTTTTCCAACTGTTTTCCTCCGTTAATTTTAAATAGAGTTTATTCTTTATGGTAAATAAAAGTAAGGTGTTCTTTAGGCTGGTTAAAGCCTAATCGAAAATACGTATACTACTACTATAGCAATCTTGAAAAAGAAAAGCTTGTATAAAGAATTAAAAGAAATCCTTACGAAACAAAATTTTTTATAGATAAAAGAATCAAAAAATACATAAAAGTTTCCTCCACTATCTGGAAAGGAAGTATTTTTAATAAAAATGGGAAGGTTTTGTATTGCGTTCAGAAGAGAAGATAGAGAAAGGAATGTAAGAAATACGTTTTATACATCGAGTATGAAAAAAGATCAAGTAAGCAAAAAGTAGTTGTAACAGATGCTCTATCAAATTTGCTTTTTAAAATGCAAAAACACCGTCAAATTAAGGATTAGAGTTCCTGTGTTTGACGGTAGTTATCTTTTGGTCTAGTTTCACTTCAGACACTTTAGAAATTGAAATAGCTTATTATAAAACTTCTGTGACTAAAATTTTGAAGGCCGCTTTATGACTGATAATCGTTTCGTTTCCTTCAGGAGTTTCTAACGTTAGTGGACCTTCATAGGCTTCAACATTTTTTAGAGTGTACTGTTTTCCTAGCTGAACATCTTTATGAAGGAGATATTCAAGGAATTCTTGTTGGTCATCAACTTCCTTAATAATAAGGGGGGTTCCGACTTCAATATCGACTAGTGGAATGTGATTTACCTTCTCAATTGTACCATCTTTATTTGGGATGACTCCTCCGTGAGGATCAAACTTAGGCTCGCCTAAAAAGAAATCTAAGCGTTCAATCAAGGCATCGGAAGAAACGTGTTCTAGCAAATCAGCATCTGCATGCACTTCATTCCAGTCATAACCCAGTTTTTCAGATAAAAAAACTTCCCATAGGCGATGTTTACGAATCAATTTATTAGCGATACGCAAACCTTCTTCGGTTAGTTTGACTCCTTGATAAGGTGTATGGGTCAATAAATTTTCTTTCAGTAATCTACCGTTCATCTCAGTCACAGATGCAGCGGACACAGATAAGGCCTTAACTAAATTTTTATTGCTTACGACATTCTGTTCGCCGCCTAATTCATAAATAGCTTTAATGTAGTCTTCTTTATTTGGTGTCATGGATGTTACTCCTTATACAGTCTTTGTTTAATCAATGAACGATACATGCTTAGTTAATAATTGATCTAATTTATTAATTGTCGGTCATAGAAGAAATAATTTACAATTTTTTTAGTTCTTTCACAAGAGTGTCAAACTATTAAGTACGATCATTATAACGCACTAAGGTCAAAACAAACAAATTTCTTTAAAAATTTCTTAGTATTAGAAAAACAAGGGGAATACAAACTGATTACATAGTTGACTTAAATTAATTTTTAGGTTAGGCTAAAAATAATTAAAGATAAAATTTACATTTAGAGAGAGTGCAGATAATTATGAAAAAAATATTAGGGTTAATTATTTTACTCGGAATTATAGCTTTGACAGGGTGCGCCAATACAAACAAAACGGATTCTCTAACTTTTGATAAAGAAGAGCCGATCAATGTCGTAGCTACAACTACTATGATTACTGATTTAGTCAACAATATCGGTGGAGAACATGTTCAAGTGACAGGACTTATGGGACCAGGGGTAGATCCCCATACTTATAAACCTGCTGCTTCAGATGTTTATACACTTGATAAAGCTGACATGATTGTTTACAACGGACTTCATCTAGAAGTACAGTTTATTGAAATGTTTGAACAGTTTTCGAAAAGAGGAATTCCAACAACAGTAATTGCTGAAGGTATACCTGAAAATCAGTATTTAAAAGTTGGAGGAGAAGGCAGTTCGGAATTTGATCCTCACATTTGGTTTAGTGTAGAAAACTGGATAAATGCTTCCAGACATGTGACAGATGAGTTGAAAAGGTATGATCCTGATCATGCAGCTGAATATGAAGAGAATGCTCAAGCGTATATCAAGCAACTGGTAAACTTGTCTGAATACATTAAAGACAGAATCAAAGAAGTACCTGAAGAGTCCCGCTATCTTGTGACAGCACATGATGCATTTCAGTATTTTGGTAGAGAGTTCAATTTCGAAGTAGTGGGACTTCAGGGAGTCAATACCCAGACAGAAGCTGGAACTGGAGATATCAGCGGATTGGCAGAGTTTATGGTTAATCAGAAGATCAGAGCGGTCTTCGTAGAAAGCTCAGTTTCGTCTCGAAATATTGAAGCTTTGATAGAAGCGGTCAATAGCAGAGGTCAAACATTGGAGAACGCAGGAGAATTATACTCTGATGCTTTAGGTGATAAAGAACAAGATGCAGATACGTATATTAAAATGTACAAAGCAAATATCGATACCATTGTAGATGCTCTCAAATAAAAATATAGCTCACTAGAACGAAAGAAGGTAACAGATATGGAAGAACAAAAAGCAATTAAGATTCATCAACTTACAGTAGCATATGATGCAAAACCAGTATTATGGAACGCTTCAGTAACTTTCAAAAAAGGAAAATTAACGGCTATTGTCGGTCCAAATGGAGCAGGGAAATCTACACTCCTCAAAACGATACTGGATTTCATTAAACCAGTAACAGGTCAGATAGAATATTTTGTGGGCAAGCAGTCATCAGAATATAAAGAGATCAAAAATCACATTGCTTATGTCCCGCAGAATAGTACCGTAGATTGGGATTTTCCAGCAACTGTACTTGATGTAGTGCTGATGGGACGTTATGGACATTTAGGTTGGTTTAAACGCCCAAGGAAAAAAGACAAAGATATAGCAAAAGAAATGTTAGCTAAAGTTGGGATGACTACTTTTTTTAATAGGCAGATTAGTCAGCTGTCTGGTGGACAACGTCAGCGTGTATTTCTGGCACGAGCATTAGCTCAGGAAGCAGATATCTATATATTAGATGAACCGTTGGCTGGAGTAGATATGAAAACAGAACGCATTATTATGGATTTGTTAAAAGAGTTAACAAAGGAAAATAAAACAGTCATTGTCGTTCATCATGACTTGCAGACTGTCGAAGCATATTTTGATGAAGTTGTTTTTATAAATCAGGAAGTGTTAAATAACGGACCCGTTTCATCTACTTTTACGAAAGGAAATATTGATGAAACCTATCGACAAGACCGTAACCTTGGAGAAGAGGAGGGGGAATGATGTGGAATCAAATGACTTTATTGTTCAATGACTATACTTTTCAGATCGTAGCATTGGGAACCGGATTCTTAGGTTTTTTGAGTGGAGTGATTGGCACGTATGCTACTCTAAAGAAAGAGAGCTTACTGGGAGACGCCTTGAGTCACTCGGCATTGCCAGGGATTGGGATTGGGTTTTTG
Organism: Marinilactibacillus psychrotolerans; assembly: GCF_900101525.1. Taxonomy (GTDB): domain Bacteria; phylum Bacillota; class Bacilli; order Lactobacillales; family Carnobacteriaceae_A; genus Marinilactibacillus; species Marinilactibacillus psychrotolerans. Next base: position 60,320 of record NZ_FMZD01000002.1, read on the forward strand.
ATTATTCAAAGTAAAGAATTAGTTGGATTGTTAATCGGTGCAACAATTTCTGGACTTGTAGCCACAGCGATCATTCAATTAATGAGTAAAAAGAGTTCTGTAAAATTTGATAGTGCACTGTCATTAGTTTTATCTAGCTTTTTTGGATTAGGTTTAGTCATTATGACGCATATTCAAGGGAGGCCGAATGCACAACAAGCAGGTTTGGATAGTTTTATATTTGGTCAAGCTAGTGCAATGCTAGTACGAGACGTACGTTTGATTGCAATTATCGGAATGATTATATTATTAATAGTGATAGTCTTCTGGAAGGAGTTCAAATTATTTTCTTTTGATCCGGATTTTGGAAGAACACTAGGTTTTTCAGGGAAATTTATTGAATTTATCATGTCTACGGTGATTGTGCTTACAATTATTTTGGGACTGGAGTCGGTTGGGGTTATTCTAGTCAGTGCGTTATTGATTGGTCCTTCTGTTGCAGCTCGTCAATGGTCTAATAAACTAGGGATAGTCTTACCATTAGCAGGAGCTATAGGATTTATCTCTGGGATATTAGGAACAATAATCAGTTCAGTTGGGAATAGAATTCCTACTGGTCCATCTATTGTGGTCGTACTCAGTATCTTTGTGATAGGGAGTTTGTTTTTTTCACCAGAAAGAGGCATCATAGCCAAACGATCAACCTATAAAAAACAGCGAAAATATTTTAGGAAGCAGATTGAATTATTAGAAGAGGAGCATGAAAAATGAGTATTATAGCTGAAATCACACTGATTGCAGTGGTTGTTTCCGTTGCCTGTTCGCTTCCAGGAGTATTTCTAGTTTTAAGAGGAACAACGATGGTATCAGATGCAATCACACATACCGTATTACTTGGAATTGTCTTAGCCTTTTTCATTACTCAAGATTTAAACTCTCCCTTTCTGATAATTGGAGCAACTTTTATGGGGGTTTTTACAGTTTGGGTAATAGAAGCACTGCAACGCACCAAATTACTTGGAGATGATGCAGCAATCGGTATAGTTTTTCCATTATTTTTTAGTGTTGCCATCATTTTAATTACCCGTTATACGGGAGATATTCATTTGGATCAGGATACTGTTTTAATGGGAGAATTAGCCTTTGCTCCTTTTAGAAGGCTAACTTTTTTTGGAGTAGATATAGGTGCAAGAGCATTTATAACTATGGTGATCATTTTATTGATCAATGCCGGATTTATAGCGCTGTTCTATAAAGAACTAAAAGTTACAACTTTTGATGCTGCTTTTGCAGCGGCTGTTGGATTTTCTCCAATTCTAATTTATTATGGTTTGATGACGCTTGTATCATTAACAGCGGTAGGGGCCTATGATTCAGTAGGGTCTATTCTTGTAGTAGGTTTTATGGTAGGACCAGGGTTGACTGCTTATCTTTTGACCAATGAACTGAAGAAAATGATTGGGGTAACCGTTCTTATTGCTGTAATAAATAGTATAGTAGGAGTGCGGCTTGCATTTATATTGGATAGCTCTATAGCGGGCATGATCGCGGTTATAACTGGAATAGTCTGTTTTTTGGCTTTTACTTTTTCGCCTACAAAAGGATTAATCCGAAATTTACTGAACAGACGAAAAAGACAGAAAAAATTTGATGAAAAAGTAAAAAATGTTTATTAATAAAACAAGGGGTCACTGCAGGGATTAAACCAGCCCAGTGACCCTAATTTTAATGGGGCTATTTCTTGGTCGTTTCGCGCTCTACTAGTTTGAATTCTAAGTGAAATAAAGGTTCATGTCTTTTTTCTAATACGTTTAGTAATAGTCGGCAAGCATTTTTTCCTTGCTCAACAATTGCATAATCGATTGTGGTGATATTCATCAAGTCACTGATTTGAAGATTATCAAAACCTACAATTGCAACATCTTCAGGTATGCGATATCCCAGCAATTTCAGTTTTGAAACCACTATGGCTGCAACCGTATCCGAGTGGGCTACAATAGCATCGGGTTTAACTTCTTGCTCATGAAACCACTTTACTACGTTTTCAGCTTGTTCAGTTCGTATAATATTTAAAAAAGGTTCTGATGCATGTGGTGTCAGATTATGTTCATGACAGAAGTCTTCATAGGCTTTAATTCTTCTTTTTGTGTTAAGACCGTTAGTAGAACTATACAAATTGAGAATATTGCTGCATCCAATACTCCAAAGGTAATCAAGAGTCATTTTGTAACCTTCATAGTGATCAATAAAAACAGAAGAAATCATTTTAGAATCGATACTATGTAGCGTTACTACGGGCCCATAAGCGGCATATTCTTCTAGGATCTCCCATTCGTTTACTCGATAGATTAAAAAGATGCCATCAAGCTGTTTAGATTTTAGCATATCAAAAGCTTCTAATTCTCGCTGTTTATCACCATTGGTTGCAAATAGAGTAGAAGTATAACCTGCATCGTGGGCGAGCTCAATAAAAGGATTTATACGTGCAACAGCTGTTTCGTTGAATTGAGTACTAATAATGCCAAGATTCTTTGTAGTCCCTCTTCTCAAATATTGAGCATTACGGTTAGGAGTATAGTTTAATTCTTTTATAGCTTGCTCAACTCTAGTGCGAGTTTCTTCACCTACATAACCATTTGAATTGATTACACGTGAAACCGTAGCTGAAGACACACCAGCAAGCTTTGCAATATCTTGAATCGTGGGCATTCTAATCCCTCCTTTATTTTCAAGTATAACAGATTTTAAAAAAGGAAATAACAGATGAAAAAGTCATCTGAAAATAAATAGTTAAGTTAAAATATATAGGACTTAAAAATGATTCATTAATAACTGTTGAGAACCAACTGGGTTATCACTGTTTGCTAGTTTCTTAGTATAGCGACCGTTTGGTTCTAATTCCCAAGCTTTTGTGTTGTCATACATATAGAGTTTTAGAATATTAATTACATATTTTTTCCACGGGCCATCTAAAATCGGAAATGCTAGTTCTACGCGCTTGATCATATTTCTGGTCATCATATCTGCTGAAGAAAGATAAAGTTCTTCATTGCCATTTTGATAAAAATAATAAACTCGACTGTGTTCCAAGAAACGACCAATAATGCTATGAACTTGTATATTTTCACTAACGCCTGGTATTCCTGGGATCAAACAGCAGATTCCTCTGATAATCAAGTCTACTTTTACCCCTGCTTGGCTTGCTTCAAATAATTTGATAATCATTTTTTTGTCAGTTAATGAATTCATTTTAGCAATTATATGACCATTTCCATATTGTTTGTGTAAAGTGATCTCCATTTCGATATTATCTATAAACGAATCTCTCATTTCAAATGGAGAAACATGTAAATAATTGTAAGTGGGTTGTTCTGAATACCCACTTAAATAATTAAAGAAAGCAGCAACATCTTGTGTTAGTTTTTTGTTTGTTGTAATAACGCCCATATCTGTATAGAGTTTTGCTGTTTGTTCATTATAATTTCCTGTTCCTAAATGCGCATATCTTTTAAATCCTCTATGGTCTTTTTTTACAATTAAAGTGGCTTTACTATGCGTTTTTAAATTTTTAATGCCATAAAGGATATGAGCCCCGGATTCTTCAAGTTCTCTTGCCCAGTGAACATTATTAGCTTCATCAAATCGGGCCTTTAATTCGACTAAGACAGTTACTTGAATATCTTTTCTAGCAGCTTTTTTTAAGGCTTCGATAAAAGGAGATGTATCACTTACCCTATAAAGAGTCTGTTTAATGGCGATGGTATTTGGATCTTCTACAGCTTGTCTGACTAGGTCGATCACAGGTTGAAATGAATCAAAAGGATGATGCAAAAAAATATCTTGTTTTTCAGAAAGTTCAAATATATTTTGTCTATTTAAAATATTTGGATATTTAGGCGTAAAGTTCTGAAATGCTTCTGTTGTAATAAATGTCTTTAATTCTGAAGCAATATTAGACAGAACAGTTAAGTCAAGAGGTCCACTGATTTCATAAACATCACGTTCTAACAAGTCAAGTTCTTCCATTAAATAGGTAACATCTTCTTTAAATGTAGAGGAAGCTGTTCTGACATCAACCTCAAGCCGGACAGCTCTTCCGTTTTTTCGTTTCAAAAGATAATCTTCAATGACAGAAAGCAAGTCTTCTGCTCCTTCTTCTTGTAGTTCTAAATCAGCATTTCGAGTAATACGAAAAGTAAAGGAATACTCGACCTCATAACCTATAAATAGTTCATTTAGAAATTTGAAAAGAATTTCTTCAGTAAATAAAACAACTTTTGTATCGTTCCCTTCAAGAATATGAAACCTTTCTATAAGTAAAGGAACAGGTAGAATAGCAATAAAGGGACTACCTGATTTTTTTAAACGAACAAACAAATGGATAACCTCATCGTTTAAATGAGGGAATGGCCGATAAGCATCTACTCCGAAGGGCGTAATTGCAGGTTTAATATGATTTCGAAAAATATTTTTTGCTTGACGCAACGCTGATTCGTCCAAATCTTCAATGTGTTTGAATAGAACATTTTTCTTTGCTAGCTCTTTTAGATTCTGATCGTATAAGTCATATTGATAACGTACGATAGTTTTATTTTTTTTAGAAATTTTGTCTAATTGTTTTTCTGGACTCCATTGTTTTTTTGAATCAGGGTCCTTTACACCGAGCCGAAGCTGATCTTGCAGGCCAGCTACTCGTACTTTGAAAAACTCATCCGAATTTGAACTGCCGATAGACAGAAATTTTAATTTTTCAAGTAAAGGATTGGCTGAATCTTCTGCCTCAGCAAGCACTCGCTCGTTAAAATCTAACCATGATAATTCTCTATTCTGATAATATATTGGGTTGTGTAAATCAATTGACTGATGCTGCATGAAATTCCCTCCGAATAACTTAGTCGATCAATTCTACTGTGATTCACTTTTAAATATAATGTGGACAGTACCACCAAGTACACGTTCCAAATGATTTTTATGTTTGTTCGCACGATATTTCTCCGAGACGACATCTCCATTATAGGTTACAGTCAGTTCAAATTCATCTTCAGAATTTTTTCGTTTCGTTAACTGAATATCCGTAACCATATTAACGTGGGAATCATTTAACGCCTCTGCAAACTTAATAATACTTCCCAAATAAAGTAAAGTTTCACTTTCTTCTTCGCTGAACCAGCCTTCAACAGCTTGACTATATTGATTAAATAACGAACGGTTTTTGTAGCTTGCCATCAAAGCTAACCGTACGCGGTCTTTATGATTAAACCCTTGAAGATTACTGTTAGAAATAATGTAAAACGTATGCTGCGACTTTGAGTCATCCTCAACATAGCTGCCCAGATTATAAAGAGAAGCAGCATAGTGGACAAGAATGAGCTGATCTTCATTTATAGAAATAATATTTTTTTCTTGTAGAAGGTTTATTAGACGATCAGCCAGTAAAATTCGCTGATGGGCTCCGATAGCCCGTATATTATAACGTTTCGACATTCTTTCTACTGTTTGGCGTTTGACACCATAAAGGTCATAAGGCGTGTTATGTGTTCGGTTGATATAATCGATTACTAGTCCTTCTCGCAGTCCGCGAGTACTTAGAGCAAATTCAGAAGAATCCATATAATGAAATAATTGAACAAAAACGATCCCAGCTGGAATAATAATATCTTTTCTATCTTCGCTTAAACCGTCAAGTTTAGATAATTGCTTCATAGAACTATCGGCTAAAAGTTGAAACGTATCTACTAATTCTGATTCTTTCATAGTATATTCATGAATACCGGCGATTGGATAATTTGATTGACGCTGGAAAACGTCGGCTATATTACGAGCAGAACCTCCAATGCCTATTAGAGGCACATTAACTTCAGAAAGCCAATCTAGCGTAGCCATCTGCTCACGTACCCAGTTTTCAGCTTTTTTAATCGCTTTAGGATCATTGTGTTCTTTTCCATCAAAAAATTGAGTTTTTAAGCTCACCACTCCAAATGGGAAACTATGGGATTTTACAACTTGTTTATCTTTAAAGAGGGTTAACTCAGTACTACCTCCGCCAATATCGATGGTTACACCATCTCTTAAGCCCATTGTATGGCGTACGGCATAGTTTCCAAAGAAAGCTTCTTCTTCTTCATTCAGTATCTTTAAATCTAAATCAGTTTTGTCTTTTACAAGTTTTAATATAGACTGGGCGTTCTTAGAACGACGAATAGCAGCTGTCGCGACCGATATCATTGTTTCGATATGATAACGATGCGCAATTTCTGTAAAACTTTCTAGCGCTTCAAGTAGAACTTCTATTCCTGCTTTTTTCATTATTTGGTCTTCATCTAGGTATTGTACTAGCCTTGCAGGAGTTTTAATATTCTGTAATTCTGTAATGGTCTGATTGGCATCAATTTCAAATATAACTAGTCGTATCGTATTTGAACCAACATCAATTAACCCTATTCTTTGGTTAGGCATTAAATAGTCTCCTTCATTCAAGATAGATTTCTTTACATCTATATCATACTTGAAAGAAAGGGAAAATGTCGAAAATAACAGACAAATATTACAAAAACATTACATTGAAAGTGAATTTGGTAGAATCCAGTCATATCATTACGTAATCGACTCTTCTTAAATCAAAAAGAAGCCCAATTAAAAATGTTTTGTAATAAATTGTAAGAATATAGAAATGTACAGCGTTGTTTTTATATGTATAATAGCAAAGCAATACGCAATCATATCATATTTATAAATGAAATTAATTAAAGAAAGGGTTGTTCTTAAAAGCCATGAAGAAATGGATAACAGGATTTGCTGTACTTATACTAGGAGTCGTAAATATATTTAGTGCTCAAGTTGCTTCAGCTGATTCACTGGATGACATTCGTCAGCAGCAAGAACAAAAAAAAGAAGCGATCGGTTCACTGCAAGATAAAGTCGCTAACGCACTGGAAGAAACTAGTGCAATGAATGAAAAAATTGATGCTTTAAATTCAGAAATTTCTGATACAGAAGCAAACATTGATGATAAAGAAGTAGAGATCACAGAACAAGAAAAAATTGTAGAAGCTAGATTAGAACAAGCTAGTCAGAGATTACAAGCACTGCAAACGAATGGTATGAATAATGACATCATTATGACGATTCTTGAAGCAGAGGACTTGAGTGATTTATTCAGTCGTACACTAACGGTATTACAATTAACGGATGCAGGTAATCAACTGATTGAAGAAGCGCAAGCAGAAGCGGATAAATTAGCAGAGCTAAAAGAAGAATTAGTTACAGAAAAAGAAGATTTAAAAGCAGATCTTGCATTAGTTTCAGAAGAGAAAGCTACTTATGATGAAAAAGTTTCTTCACTACAAGCTTTAGTAAAAGAAAATCAATCCGAATTGACTCAGCTGGAAACACGTGAAGCGGATGAAACAGCTCGTATCGAAACATCCCGTCAAGCAGCTCGTGCCGAAGCAATCAAAGCAGCTGAAGAGCAACGCGCAGCAAATGAGGCAGTTGTCTCAACTTCTTCTAGCTCTGATAATTCAAATAGTTCTTCTAAGGTAGAAGCAGCAACAAATAAAGGTACTAAGCAATCTTCACCAGCAAAACAAAGTGCTAAACCGGCTCAAAGTAACTCAAGTGCGAGTGGACGTACGGTTCAAGTAAGTGCGACTGGATACTCAACGCAACAAGCTAACTTGAGTACACATACTGCAACTGGAATAGATTTGAGAGTGAACCCGAGAGTCATTGCGGTAGACCCTTCAGTTATTCCATTAGGATCTACAGTTGAAATTCCTGGAAAAGGGGTTTATATTGCTGGAGATACAGGTGGAGCTATCAAAGGAAACAAAATCGATATTCATTTCTCTACAGTATCTGAAGCATTTGCATGGGGAAGAAAAACAATTACCGTGAAAATTCTTAATTAGTTATTAAATGTAAAATGTATCAAACTAAATATTTGGGAGCAGTCGCTGTTATAAGTGACCGCTCTTTTTTTATGCTAGAAAGATTGCTGATAGGATAATTTAAGTGAAACAAGAAACAGGAGCTAATTTCCTATACCTGACAAGCGTTCCCGTTTTTGGTAGAATAACCGTATTGATTTAAATAAAGAAAGATAAGCATTCGAAAAACTACTAAGAAAATAAACAGGATTGAGGGAAGAATAATGCCTAATAAGGATATGGAATTCTTTAAAGGAAAAGACGAAGATAGTTTTTTAACTGCTTGGCAAGCCCAGTATGGTGTGTTATCAGAAGAAGGAATTGATGAATTGTATGTGAATATTACAGAAGAAATTGATCGTCAGGTAGAAAGCGGAGAACATGAACTGGGAGACATTTTTGAATACAAAGGAATTCAAGTTGGGAAATCTGATTATAATCAGTTTCACCAAATCTATTTATTTGAACAAGAAAACTAATTAACGTAATTTAAAAGGAGGTGTTTCTTTGTCTATAGAGTTGATTGATAACAAATTGAGTTTACTGCCGGATCTACCAGGCTGTTATATTATGAAAGATAAAAATGATCAAATCATTTATATTGGAAAAGCAAAAAATCTTAAAAACCGAGTTCGATCTTATTTTAGGGGTACGCATGACGGCAAGACAGCACGACTTGTTCAAGATATCAGAAATTTTGAAACCATCGTCACTGGATCAGATAAAGAAGCCCTTTTATTAGAAGTGACCCTGATTCAAAAACATCAACCGAAATACAATATTCGTCTGAAAAGAGGGACTAGTTACCCCTATCTGAAAATTACAAATGAAAAAGATCCAAAGTTGATCATTACATCTGAAGTTGTAAAAGATGGAGCACAATATTTTGGTCCTTATCCAGATGTATATGCTGCCTCAGAAACACAGCAGCTGATCCAGAAAATATATCCACTTAGGAAGTGTAATGGCTATCAGAAACGGGCTTGTTTATACTACCATATTGGTCAATGTATTGGACCATGTGATCATGAGGTTCCTAAAGAGGAATACGATAAGCAAATTAGAAAGATTCGTAGCTTTTTAAATGGAAATGTCCACGATATCAAACGAGATCTTAAGCAGAAAATGGATGAAGCTGCTAAAGAAATGAACTATGAGAGTGCAGCTGAATTTCGTGATCAAATTGCATATATTGAAAAAACGGTAGAAAAACAATCGATTATTTCAAATAGTTTTATGCCTCGTGATTTCTTCAACTTCTATATGGATAAAGGATGGATTTCGATTCAAGTTTTCTTTGTTCGTCAAGCAACTCTGATCAAGAGAGATGCAACCATGTTTCCTTGTTATGATCCACCCGAAGAAGAACTGATGAGTTTTATCCTGCAGTACTATAATAATGAAAATAATATTCTGCCTAGTGAAATTTATGTGCCTGAAACAGTAGATAAAGAAGTTTTGGCAGAAGCAGTAGAAGCTAAAGTGATCAATCCTAAAATGGGAAGAAAAAAGGAACTGTTAGATTTAACTGGTAAAAATAGTGAGCTCGCTTTAAAAGAGAAATTTAGATTAATTGAAATGAACCAGCGTAAAACAACAGGAGCTATTCAAGAGCTTTCTCAAGCAATGGGATTACCTTATATTGAACGGATAGAATCATTTGACCATTCGAACATTCAAGGAACCAATCCTGTTTCTGCCATGATTTCTTTTAAAGATGGAAAACCGGACAAAAATAATTATCGGAAATATAAAATCAAGACGGTGGTTGGAAGCAACGAAGCCGCTACTACTCAAGAAGTAATCAGAAGGCGATATAGTCGGCTTCTCAAAGAGGGAAAGCCATTACCTGACCTTATCTTAATGGATGGAGGCAAGGTTCAAGTAAATGCGGCAGTAGATGTGTTAACGAATGAACTCTCTTTGGATATTCCTGTAGCTGGAATGGTGAAAGATAATAAACACCGTACAGCTAGTCTGATATTTGGAGAAAACCTAGAAATAGTAGTGCTGGATCCTCGTAGTCAAGCTTTCCATCTTGTACAGCGAATACAGGAAGAAGTTCATAGATTTGCGATTACATTCCATCGTAATGTACGAAGTAAAAACAGCTTCACTTCTAAATTAGATGAAGTGGAAGGTGTGGGACCTAAAACAAAGACGAAAGTACTCAGACATTTCAAATCTATGAAACGATTAAAAGATGCAGATATAGAGGAAATAAAAAAACTAGGAATTTCAGAAACGGTAGCAATACGGATAAAAGAAACCCTTGCGGAATATCAGTCAAATTAATTTAGATAGAAAGTTGGAAGTACAGTGATTCGCGATGCAGAACCAAAGGATATAGAAGAAATCGTGGAATTATTTAAAGTGATTTTGGAAGAATTAGACTTACCTGTTTTGCAAAATGTCTCATGGTTGCAGTTAAAGCCCGCTTTAATGGAGGCAGCAAATAGTAGTGAATATCGCTATAGTTATAAGAATGCAATTGTTAAAGAAATAGATAAAAAAGTGGTTGGATTTAGTTATGGGTATCGTGGAGAAACAGATAAAAAACGAGATAAAGTCCTATTAGAAATATTAACTAAGCATGACTTACCACATTTTGTGATTTTTCAAGAGGATGAAACAGAAGCTGGGGAATGGTATATAGATTCTTTAGTAGTCAATGAATTATTTAGAGGTTTCGGAATTGGTAGAGAACTGCTACATGCAGTATATCAGCAGGCAAAATCTTCTGGTATAGATAAAGTTGGATTAAATGTAAATCAGTCAAATCCTAAAGCACGTAAACTTTATGAAAAAGAAGGATTTCGCAAAAGTAGAGAAATTGAATTAATGGGACATTTATATACTCATATGCAAAAGCAAGTCTAAAAAAAGATCGCCTAGGAATATTCCTAGGTGATCTTTTTTTATAAGCTTTTACTCTGATCATTGACTACACGTAAATTATCAACAATCATTCCTGAACGGCCTTTTAGTTGGAGAGTATTCATCTTTTCCTGATAATCTATTAATGGATCATCGTCTAAGTGTGTTACTTTAGTAGGATCGATATAAACGGGTCCTAGAGGAGAATTCAATGTTTCGCAAGATTCACTGATATTATCGGAAACTTTTAGTTCAAATACTCCAGTAATACTACAAGCGTATGAACCTTGGAATTTTTCGTTATAGTAAAGTTCTAATTTTCCAGAATGATCTTCTAAGATATTAGAGATTCTTTTTTGTGCGAGAGCGGTCATTGCAATTTCCATTTAGACACATCCTTAATTTGAAAGTAATCTTATTTTCTAATAAATAAGTGAAAGGAGAAAAGGACTGATTATTTTGAAGATTTGGGAAAAATAAATGGATGCATAAAGCCTAGGCTATATTTTTCTTTTTTATATTGTTGCCAGATACTATCCTTTTCTGATGAATAGTGATCAATAATAACGGCTAATACACAACAAATAGGAGCGTATTCTTCTTTTTCAATTTCAAGAACATAGAAATCTCCCTGAAAAGAATAATGTTTTTCTACACGCATAATAACTTCTGTGTGGTGACTGACGATATACTGTCGTTCAACAAAATTACCTGAGACAAGCCAGTTTAAATGGCTTACAAGATAGTAGGGTTGTTTCAATCCTTGAAATCCGGGAATTTTTTTAACGGTACCCAACTTTTGATCATCCACATAAAAGTCAAACTTAGGAAAAATCGATAATACAGTTTGTCGGGCTTCTACTAAGCGCTCACCATTCATTGCATACAATGAAAGAGCGTCACGAGCTCTACCCCATTTTCCAACAATTAGATATTTATCTTTTCCAGAAGGTGTTTTAACAATCATACGATTCTGCATAGACATATACGCATCGTTTATATATAGACGAACCATTACTTTCACCTCTTAGTTCGTAAAGTCTGACGTATTTAATCTGTTTTCTATATTATAACACCCAAAATTGAAATGTCGAACGAACTAAAAAGCTTGTGCTATAAAAAGAATAATAGGGAAGATACAAAAAAGCCGAAACAAAATATGCTTCGGCTAGATAAACTAATGATATTTTTGAGACAATACAGCAGTTAATTGATTGACTGCTTCTACCACAGCGTTCAACTTTGCTTCCATGCGGTAAAGTAGAAAGAGTGAGATAAATATTGGGAAACCCACATTCTCGATCATTTCAATTACGGCACTAACGAAATCAGCACTTTGTTCCATTGCACTTGTCCTTTCCATTACCCCTTACTGATAATAACGATTGGAAAAGGTAAAATGTTACCTGATTCAGAAAAAAGCAAGTACATCTTGTTAATTGATGTGCTTGCTTTTCATTAGTAAGGATGGAGATCAGATTCCTTTATTTTGTTCTAAACGATAACCACTATGGAAAACAGATCCAACAAACTGGTTATATTCAAAACCATTTTTGATAGCTGCAGTTACAAAGTCTTTTGCTTTGAGTACTGCCTCTTTAGGTTCTAAACCTTGAGCTAATCCAGAAGTAATGGCAGCAGCAAAGGTACATCCAGCCCCGTGGTTTGTGGCACTTTCGATTTTGTCTACTTCCAAAATAGTAAAGTCAGACCCATCATAGAACAAATCAATAGCTTTATCGCCTTCTAGTGCTTTTCCACCTTTGACAACTACATATTTAGTCCCTTTTTGCTGAATTAATTTAGCGGCTTCTTTCATGTCATCAAGCGTCTTTAATGTTCCTAATCCAGATAGTTGACCAGCTTCAAATAAATTTGGAGTGGTGATTGTTGCAAGAGGAACGAGTAAATCTCTTAATGCTTCAGCGTTTTCAGGATTCAATACCTCTGTTTCACCTTTGCAGACCATGACTGGATCTACTACAAGGTTCGTTAAGTTTTTTTCTTTGATTGTTTCTGCAATGACTTCGATTACAGGAACGTTGGGAAGCATACCTGTTTTTAAGGCGTCGATTTTTGGACCTGCAGTTGCAGTGACCAGCTGATCTTTTACAATTTGTGCATCAATAGGAGTAACACCGTGGCTCCAATTGTTGTTAGGATCCATAGTAGCAATAACCGTTAAAGCAGCAATTCCATAAGTTCCAAATTCTGCAAAAGTTTTTAGATCGGCTCCAATTCCAGCGCCACCGCTCGCATCATTACCGGCAATGGTTAAAGTGATTTTTGGTTGAGTCACAATTTATTCCTCCAATTTAAATTAATAAGGTTCGCTCTTTATTCATTTCATTTTATCACAAGTGAAAAAAAAAGAAACTATATGAAAGGGAAACCATATTTATTTCTAGTAAAGAGTGACTTGCATAATAAAAAAAGTCGACAAAATACATATTCTGTATTTTGTCGAGCAAATTGATTAATCTTTATAAATTTTTCCGTTCAATACTCGAGAAATAGCCTCAGCTACGCCATTTTGAGAATTGCTGGAAGTGGAGTAACTCGCAGCTTCTTTTGCTTCGGGGACTGCATTAGCTACAGCGGTTCCATATTTAGCCCACGTTAGCATAGATAAATCATTGATATTATCTCCGATTGTCATAACTTCTTCTGCTTTGATCCCTAGCTTTTTGGCATACTGAGCAATGGCAATACCTTTCTGAGCAGATTCATGATTGATTTCGATATTCTTTTTACTAGAAGCGGTAATGGCTAATTTAGGAACTTCGTTTGCTAATTGTTCTTTTAAAGGCTTTAATATTGCTGGCCCTTCTTCCGAATGAGCAGATACTTTTAATATGACGATGTGATTATCTTCCACAACAGAATCAAGGCTATCTACAAATTTAACGTTCATTTCTTCAACATGAGCAGTAGCACTTTCCATAGCGTCTTCAAAAGTTAAATCTGGATTTAAATCTGCTAACATAGAAGCTACAGTTTTTAAACGTTCTTCTCGATTGCTGGAATAGATTCCATCAGATGTCATTAGTTCCTCGTGTACATCAGAATACTGAGAAATAATTGATCTAATTTTTTTCACGACATTTTTTTCTAAGCCTTTATTATATAGATTTTTGCCCTCTTTATCGAAAAGTTGTGCACCATTCAACGTGATAATGGGACACTCAATGTTGTGATCTTTCAAAGGGTGGGTAGCTAAGGGATAGTCTCTTCCGGTTGCGATTAGAAAATGAAGTCCCTTTGCTTGTGCTAGTTTGATTGCTTGAGCATTTGATAGTGAAACATCGATATGGTCGTTTAGTAAGGTTCCGTCCATATCTGAAGCGATTAGTTTAATCATAGTTTAATTCCTCCATTATTAGATTCATATACAAGTCTAACAGATTAGTGTAAAAAATAAACTGTTTTACAGTGTATACTTAGAAAAGATAGAGACAAATTTGTTACAATCAATTCAAGAAGACCATAGAAAATTATGAAAATACCATAAAAGGAGTGTTGGATTGTGCCAATACCAGTAGAAAATGATTGGAAACCGATACTACAGAAGTTAGAAAAAACAGAATCATATCAGCAGCTTAGAGAATTTTTGGTTAAAGAATATAACACGGAAACGATTTATCCCAAAAAAGAAAATATCTGGCAAGCATTCGAATGGACGCCCTATAATGAAGTTAAGGCAGTTATTCTAGGACAAGATCCTTATCATGGAATTAATCAAGCACACGGATTAGCCTTTTCAGTCAAACCCGAAGTAAAACTGCCACCTTCTCTAAAAAATATATACAAAGAATTACAAGATGATTTAAATATAACTCCAGTTGAACATGGTTATTTAAAAAGTTGGGCTAAGCAAGGCGTATTAATGCTGAATACGATATTGACTGTTAGAGCAGGGCAAGCTCATTCACATAAAAATGTGGGTTGGGAATTATTGACAGATGAAGTGATTAAAGCTCTAAATGAAAGAGAAAAACCGATTGTCTTTATTCTGTGGGGAACACCGGCACAGAAAAAACGAGCCATGATTGATGAAGCTAAACACAAGGTTATTACTTCGGTCCATCCTAGTCCATTAGCTGCTTATAGGGGCTTCTTTGGATCTAAACCTTTTTCAAAAACAAATGAATTTTTGATTAAAAGTGGTCAGAAACCAATTGACTGGGAACTACCGAAAGATCCAATGAAAGAATAAGACTTTTTCTGTGAAAATTTACTGATAAGTGTTATGATATATTAGTGAAAACAAATCATTGGAGGGAATAAATAGTGGAATTATTTGAAAGTCTAAAACAGAAAATTCATGGGAAAGAGTTGAAAATCGTTTTTCCGGAGGCAACTGATGAACGTATCTTAGGAGCGGCAGTCCGTTTGCAGTCTGAAAAGATTTTAAACCCTATTCTTTTAGGAAACAAAGATGAAGTGATGAAAGCCGCAAAAGATCACGGATTCGATTTAGGAACTATTGAAATCGTTGACCCTCAAACTTATGATAAGTATGATGAAATGGTGACGGCTTTTGTTGAACGCCGTAAAGGTAAAGCAACCCAAGAACAAGCTCAAGAACAATTGAGAGATGTTAATTATTTTGGAACAATGCTAGTCTATATGGATCTTGCAGATGGTCTAGTATCTGGAGCAATTCATTCAACAGGAGAAACTGTTCGTCCAGCATTGCAAATTATCAAAACTCGTCCAGGTGTAAGCCGTACTTCAGGAGCATTCATCATGTTACGTGCTAGAGAGCAAGAGAAATACTTATTCGCTGACTGTGCAATTAACCCGAATCCAGATGAAAAAGTTCTTGCAGAAATAGCGGTTGAAAGTGCTCGTACAGCTAAGATGTTTGATATTGATCCTAAAGTGGCAATGTTAAGCTTTTCTTCAAAAGGATCAGCTAAAGCACCGGAAGTTGAAAAAGTTCAAAGAGCAACTAAACTTGCACAAGAGATGGCCCCTGAATTTGAAATTGATGGAGAATTGCAATTTGATTCTGCTTTTGTTCCAGCGGTAGCGCAACAAAAAGCTCCTGGTTCAAATGTTGCTGGAGCAGCAACTGTATTTGTATTCCCAGAACTACAATCAGGAAATATTGGTTATAAAATGGCACAACGTTTGGGTGGATTTGAAGCAGTTGGACCAATCTTACAAGGATTGAACAAACCAGTATCAGATTTATCACGTGGTTGTGTAGAAGAAGACGTCTATAAGACAGCGATCATCACGGCTAACCAATCAATTTTAGGCTAAAACTAATATAACTAAATAAATATATTTAAGCTCTCCTATTTTGCTTGTATCAAGCAGAATAGGAGAGCTTTTTTATTGAAAAACCTGCTTGTCGTAACTCGTTCGTGAATACATTCACTTACATATAGTAATGCATATAGTTAGAAAGTTGGAATTATGAATGTTATAATTATTACAGTTGGTAAGCCTTTTCAGTCGTTTTTATAAAGGAGAGTGCACAAATGAAAAAGTATATTATGTCAATAGATCAAGGAACCACAAGTACAAGAGCAATTATTTTCGATGAAGAAGGAGAACCGAGATGGAGTTCTCAAAAAGATATTGAACAGTTTTTTCCGGAACCAGGTTGGGTAGAACATGATGCAAATGAAATCTGGCTTAAAACCTTACAAGTGATCGCAAGCGTTATGATCGAATCAGGATTAGAACCTGAAGATCTCGATAGTATCGGGATAACGAATCAACGGGAAACAACAGTAATCTGGGATAAGGAAACAGGTACACCTATCTATCATGCAGTCGTGTGGCAGTCCACGCAAACTTCAAAGATTGCTGATCAATTAAAAGCAGATGGACATAAAGAGAGTGTTCATAAAAAAACTGGATTAATTATAGATTCATACTTTTCAGCTACAAAGATCAAATGGATATTTGATAAGGTCGAAGGTTCAAGAGAAAGAGCTGAAAATGGAGAGTTACTATTTGGTACGATTGATACGTGGCTATTATGGAAATTGACAGGTGGAAAGGTCCATGCTACAGATTATTCTAATGCGAGTCGTACAATGCTTTATAATATTTACGATTTAGAGTGGGATATAGATATTCTTGAATTATTAGAGATTCCCGAAAAAATGCTGCCGGAAGTATTGCCATCTTCAGGTGTATTTGGAGAAACAATGGATGCTGTTTTCCATGGAGTAAGTGTCCCAATAGCAGGAATTGCTGGTGACCAGCAAGCAGCATTATTCGGTCAAACAGCTTTTGATAAAGGTATGGTGAAAAACACTTACGGAACAGGTTCATTTATTATTATGAATACTGGAAAAGAGCCTATTCAATCTAAAAACGGATTACTGACTACTTTAGCATATGGATTGAATGATGAAGTCTATTATGCATTAGAAGGTTCTATATTTGTAGCTGGATCAGCTTTACAATGGCTAAGAGATGGAATGGATATGTTCCGGGAGTCCCCAGAGTCTGAAGATCTTGCTAACAAAGTAGACACTACGGATGGTGTCTATGTTGTTCCGGCATTTACAGGATTAGGCGCTCCGTATTGGGACCAAGATGCGAGGGGTTCTGTATTTGGCTTAACAAGAGGAACAACTAAAAGTCATTTTGTGCGTGCTACACTTGAATCTTTAGCTTATAGAACAAGAGATGTTGTAGACGCAATGAATGAAGATGCTGGATTGAAAACCGAAACAATGCGAGTCGATGGTGGAGCAAGTATGAATGACTTTTTAATGCAGTTTCAGGCAGATATTTCAAATGTGAAAATTGAACGCTCCAAGGTTATGGAGACCACAGCCCTAGGTGCTGCCTATTTGGCTGGACTAGCTACCGGATTTTTCAACGATCAGGAAGAAATTAAAGCTAAATGGGAAAAAGCAAGTTCATTTGAACCGAAAATGGGCGCAGAAAAGAGAGAAGATTTATATGCTGGATGGCAGGCAGCAGTAAAATCTACTCAGACATTTAAATTCAAACCAAAAAAAGTCAATCAAGAAGATTAACCTATATTAAAGAAAGGGCTGAGTGCAGCATGAGTTTTTCGGCTCAAACGCGAAAAAAAAATATTGAAGAATTAAAAAATACTGAATTAGATTTACTGATTATCGGTGGAGGTATTACCGGAGCTGGAATTGCGTTACAAGCCGGTGCTAGAAACATAAAAGCTGGTATGATTGAGATGCAGGATTTTGCAGCCGGAACTTCTAGTCGCTCAACAAAATTAGTTCACGGAGGATTGAGATATTTAAAACAGTTCGATGTTGAACTTGTTGCAGATGTGGCACAAGAGCGAGCAGTTATTGGAAAGAATGTTCCTCATGTCGTACAACCTAGTTATATGCTTATGCCGATATATGATGAACCAGGAGCCTCATTTAATGAGTTTTCTGCAGAAGTTGTACTACATCTATACGACTATCTAGCAAAAGTAGATGATGAATGGTCACACTATATGATCGATAAAGACAAAGTAGAAGCAGAAGAACCCGATCTAAGAACAGAAGGATTATTGGGAGGTGGGTTTTACCTTGATTATACGAATGATGACTCTAGACTAACAACTGAAATTATCAAAAGAGCCCACGAATTCGGCACTTTAATTACTAATTATGTAAAAGCTATTGATTTTATCTATAATGATGAAAATAAAATTATTGGTGTCAAAGCTGAAGACACGTTAACAGACCAAATTTTTGAAATTCACGCTTCTGTTGTCGTGAATGCAACGGGTCCATGGTCCGATACTGTTCGCAAACAATTAAAAGGAAATATGAAGAAAAAATTATTTCCAACAAAAGGTGTTCACTTTGTAGTTGATCATAGTAAAATTCCGATTGACCGTACTATTTATACAGATACAGGTATGGATGATAACAGAATGATCTTTTTTATTCCTAGAAGTGGAAAAACATATTTTGGGACAACAGACACCCCTTTTGAAGGTGAATATGATGATCCAAATATTACTCAAGACGATATAGATTATCTGTTAAAAGCAGCAAATTATCGTTTCCCTGATGCTCATATCACATTGGATGACATTGAAGCAAGTTGGGCTGGACTGAGACCATTGATCCAGGATGAAGATAATTCGGATCCATCAGGAATTTCTCGTGGCCACGATATATTTGTCTCTGAAGGCGGGCTGATCAGTATAGCAGGTGGAAAACTGACAGATTATAGAAGAATGGCAAATGATACATTTGAAATGATCGATAAAGAACTAGCTCAATTCGATAAATCTTTTAATCAGGTGGATACTGCTGATATTCGTTTATCAGGTGGAGATATTCCTGAACATCAGACATTCAGTGAATATGCGGATGAACAGACTCAAAAAGGTATAGCTATCGGCCTTAAAGAAGATGAAGCTCGAGCATTAGTTAACTGGTATGGTACCAATGTAGAATTAGTTTACAATTTAAAAGATCGGGTAACAGGTAGCGAGCTGCCTCTAAAAGATGCTTTGCAATTAGAATACGCAGTTGAATATGAAATGACTTTACTACCAGAAGATTTTTTGGCTCGCCGCACAGAAACATTATTATTTGATACACCTCGTATACAAGAATTAAAACAACCATTAGTTGAATACTTTGCGACTCGTTTTAACTGGACTGACGAAGAAATGAAAAAGCGAGCAAATGAACTGGATGAAAAAGTTGCAGAAACCACATTAAGTCAATTTAGGTAGTAAATAAGAACAAGAAAAGAAGGATTAGCTCTTTCTTTCCTTTCTTGTTATGAAAAATTCTAGCCATTTTTACGTGATTATGCTAAAAGAAAATTCTTGTAAGATATTCAGTGTCATATAATGAAATTTTTCATAGATGAGCATGTTAACCAAGAAAGCGTAAGAGAGGAGAAAAGTAATTGGATACTACTTTATGGCAACAATTGATCGGAGAATTTTTTGGAACAATGATTTTGGTGCTTTTAGGAGATGGAGTGGTTGCGGCAAATGTCTTGAAAAAAACAAAATCTGCTGATACTGGCTGGCTGCTGATTACAATTGGCTGGGGACTTGGAGTAACTATGGCTGTCTATGCAGTAGGCTGGTTATCTCCTGCACATATTAATCCTGCTGTGACTTTAGGTATGGCGATAGCAGGAGAGATTGCATGGGCATCAGTTATTCCTTATATGATTGCCCAAGTAGCAGGAGGTATAGTAGGCGCTACACTAGTATGGCTACATTATATGCCGCATTTTGCTGCGACAGATGACCAAGAAGCAATCCTCGCTGTATTTTCAACTGGACCAGCTATTCGTCACAGTGTATGGAACTTAGTTTCTGAGACGATTGCTACTACTGTATTAGTTTATGGCTTGCTGGCTTTCACACAAGGACAGTTCACCGATGGATTAAATCCAGTAGTTGTTGGGCTATTGATTGTGGCTATTGGGATTTCCTTAGGTGGAACAACTGGCTATGCGATCAATCCCGCTCGTGACTTAGGCCCTCGTATTGCGCATCAAATTCTGCCGATTGCCAATAAAGGGACGTCTGATTGGGGGTATGCGTGGATTCCAATAGTCGGACCATTCTTAGGAGCAATTGTAGGCGCATTAATATTTATTCTAATTAGTAGCTGAACTTAAGATTGTAAACCAATTTTGAACAATGAACCGTCTTCATACAGGTTCATTGTTCTTTTTTGTAGGAATAATTAATGAATAATAAATAAATAATGTATTTGAATATAATGTGTTATAAAATGATGAGAATACTTTTAGAATTATAAAATCTAACTAATGGAGTGAAAAATATGGAAAAAAAGAAAGTGAATTTAGGATTAGTACCTAAGCTGCTTTTGGCAATTGTATTAGGTATTATTGTAGGACAGTTATCATTTATTCCAACAGTATTATTAAGAATTCCTGTGACATTTTCTAATCTATTCAGCAGTTTGCTATCATTTATTATACCGTTAATGATCATAGGGTTCATTGTGAAAGGTATTTCAGATTTAACTGAAGGTGCTGGAAAGCTATTAGGTGTAGCGACGATTATTTCATATGCTTCAACTATTGTAGGAGGCCTTGTAGCTTATTTTGTAGCTTCCACTGTTTTTCCCTTATTCATCACTTCTCAAATCAATACCAATGTGCAAGAAACAACCACGGAACTAACAACCTTGTTTGAAATACCTTTAGAGCCGATGTTAGATGTAACGGCTGCAATTGCATTTTCTTTTATAATGGGCATGAGTATTTCCTGGTTAAGAGCAAAACATAAAAGCAATACTCTATACAACGTATTTAATGAGTTCAATTTGATTATTATAAAAGTATTGAATACTGCAATTATTCCGTTACTTCCTTTTTTTATATTTGGTAACTTTGTCAGTTTGAGTTATACAGGTCAGGTATTTGATATTTTATCTGTATTTTGGAGAGTCTTCCTGATTGTTATCGTGCTCCACCTGACATTAATTGTTTTATGGTTTACTTTTGCGGGTATATATCGTAAGAAAAATCCAATTCACTTAATTAAAAATCAAATTCCTGGATATTTTACAGCAATTGGAACACAGTCATCTGCTGCGACAATTCCAATTAATATAGAATGTGCACAAAAAAATGGGGTTTCAAGAAAAATTCGAGAATTTATGATTCCGCTTTGTGCAACAATCCATTTATTAGGTAGTATGGTAACGATTATTTCATGTGTATATGCAGTATTGTATTTATATGATATGCCCATAAATTTTGGAATGATGGCTAGTTTTATTGGAACGTTAGGGATTGCTATGGTTGCCGCGCCGGGAGCGCCTGGCGGAGCAATTATGTCAGCATTACCATTCTTGACAATCGTAGGAATCGATCCCACAGGGACGTTAGGAAATTTGCTGATCACATTGTATCTTACACAGGATAGTTTTGGAACAGCGGCAAATGTATCTTGTGATAACGCAATTACTTTAGTAGTAGAAAAAATCTACTTTAAATATATTGCAAAAGAAGAGCCCACTGAATTAACAGGTCCAGTTCCAGAAATTACAGTTGAATAAGGGATTAATTAATTTTGTTTCAAGCTTTACTTGACGAAAAAGTTAAAGAAAGAACTACAAAGTGGTTAGAATTATTTCCACTTTGTAGTTCTTTCTATTTGTTGAGAACTTCCTCTTTCAATTAAAGAAGTATTGACTTGAATATGTTTATGCGTAGTGTGTTTTTGTATTTGTTTTTCTAAAAGTACAAGCGTCTGGATAGCCATTTCTTTTTTGTCTACTTGTATAGTAGTTAGTTCGGGAGTTGTGACTCTACTTTCAGGAATATCATCGAATCCGACTACTGAAATTTGTTCAGGAACTTTAATATTAGAATTTTTTAAGTGTCTAATTAAACTAATGGCCATGTAGTCATTCTCACAAAAAATAGCTGTAGGTAAATCATCATTATTTAATAAGAATTCGTTTAATTCTGATCCTTCTTGAATTTTCATTGCAGGTAATTTAAAAATATGATTTTCAGAAATGGATAAACCATCATTTTTTATTTTTGAAAAGAACCCTTTCTTTCTCTCTTTAAAATTGGCAATTCTTGGAATGCCCATTACATATCCAATTTTATTATGTCCATTATCTATAAGATACTCTGCAGCTAAATATCCCCCTAAAAAGTTATTGATTGCGACAAAGTTTGCATCAACATCAGGATAATGAGTGTCTATTATTACAAGATTTTTAAAATTCTTTCTTATAAGATTGATATTAGATTTATCAATATTTGTTCCTAAAAGTATGATTCCTTTTGATTTCTGCACTTTTTCTGCTGCTTCTAATTCCTCTAAAAGTGTTCTTTCATCAAAAGTTGAAATGACTAAATCATAAGGGTAATCACTAATACTTGAAGATAAATGGCCTATTAATTCATTGAAGAAGGGCAAATTATAATATTGTTCTGTTATAAGATCTGGACTTTTGGAAATAATAAACCTAATAGTAGATTTATTGTTAATACGGTTAGGTGTACTTCGTAGTGGTTTATAGTTATTTTCTTTTGCAATAGCTAATATTTTTTCACGTGTTTCATCGCTTACACCAGGTTTTCCATTTATAGCTAAGGAAACAGCTGATTTAGAAACATTGGCTAGTTGAGCTATATCTTCAATTTTCATCTTCATTTCTCCTACCAACTAAAATAACTTACTAAAATTATATCATTTTTAGTAAAATTAACAAGTGAAAGTAGCATATCTCATAAAAAAACAACGTTTTATGTAAAAAAAACTAAAATTTATATAAAAAACTATTTTAGTTTATATAAAAACATTGACTTATTTTAGTTGTTGGTTTATTCTTTTGTTAAAGAAAGCGATTTAAAAATATTGATTTTCAAATAGAGAGGAAAGATGAAAATGGATTATGATAAATTAGCCGCTGTAATAATAGATAAGGTGGGTGGGGAAAATAACGTAAATGATGTTATTCACTGTGCCACTAGACTAAGATTTAACCTGAAGGATCGTAGTAAAGCGGATACAGAAGAAATAAAGAATTTAGAAGATGTTATAACAGTAATAGAGAGTGGTGGTCAATATCAGGTAGTCATCGGAGATCAAGTTTCTGAAGTGTATAAATATATTGTCGATATATTAGGGATTAATTTCAAAGATGAAGTGGACGCAAATGATTTCGATCAACAAGAGGATCAATCTATTTTTGATAAAATATTAGGAATTGTTTCAGGGATTTTTACACCTGTTATTGGAATATTAGCAGCTTCAGGGATTTTGAAAGGGCTTTTAACTGCTTTGATAGTAGTGGGAGTAATTGATGATACAAGTGGCGTATATCGAGTTTTATTTGCTGCTAGTGACGCATTCTACTACTTTTTACCAATATTTTTAGGCTTTACAGCTGCTAAAGTTTTCAAAACAAATCAGTTTATGGGAGCTGCGATGGGAGCGGCACTGGTTTATCCGACTCTAGTAGAAATGGCAACCAGTGGAGCACAGCTATCATTCTTAAATATACCTATTGTTCTAATGAACTATACCCAATCTGTTGTGCCGGTCATTGTATCTGTATATTTCTTGAGTGTTGTAGAGAAATTTTTAAACAAGGTTATACCTAAAACATTGAAAATGATATTTGTACCTTTATTAATATTAATCATTGTGGTACCCATTTCATTAATGGTTGTAGGGCCAGTCACGCAAACATTAAGTAATCTCTTGGCTGAGGGAGCATTGGCACTTTATGGATTAAGTCCATTAGTAGCGGGCTTACTGTTAGCTTCGATTTGGCAAGTAACTGTTATATTCGGCTTACATTGGGCATTTATTCCCATTTTCATCAATAACATAGCTGTTTATGGGTTTGATCCAATCAATGCGATGCTATACTGTACAGTATTTGCGCAAACTGGAGCAGCTATGGCTGTAATGTTAAAAACAAAAGATGCTAAATTGAAAGGACTTGCAACTACTGCAACGATTTCAGGATTTTTGGGAATAACTGAACCAGCTATTTACGGAGTTAATCTCCCTACGAAAAAACCATTCATTATGGCTTGTATTGGATCTGGTGTTGGAGGAGCGATTGCAGGAGCGTTCGGTGCTAATATGTTTGGAGGATTTGCATCAGGGGGAATCTTCGGGATTCCAATGTTTATAGACCCCTCAGCTGGAGTTACAGCTGGCTTTATAGGTTTTGTAATATCTCTTGGCACTGCGTTTGTACTTTCAGCATTGTTAACATATTTTATTGGATTTGAAGAGGATAAAGTTTTAACTAAATAAAAAAGAGTAAAAAGGACAGGTGGTATTTTGTTGTTAAGAGTAAGTGCTAATAAAAAAAGTTTACAACTAGACAATAAACCTTTTTTCTATTTAGCGGATACGGTTTGGAGTGCATTTACTAATATTGAGTTAAATGATTGGGCATACTATTTAGATAAGCGGAAAGAACAAGGATTTAACGTTCTGCAAATCAATATCATGCCACAATGGGATCGTAGTGTAACCAAAGAAGTGGTGTATCCATTTGAAGTAGAAGGTCAGTATTTTAATATTGATAAAATGGATGAACGTTACTTTGATCATGCTGAAAAAATGCTTGAAGTAGCTCAAGAAAAAGGTTTCATTCCTGCATTGGTCCTTCTTTGGAGTAACTATTTACCCGAAACTTGGGCTGGAAATATGGAAAAAACCCCTTACTTTCGAAAGCAGGATGTAAGAAAATATACTGAAAAAATGGTTAATCGATTTAAAAAATATAATCCTATTTATTTAATCAGTGGGGACACAGATTTCCTTACTGAAAACGTAGTAGATTATTATCTAAGGTGTTTAGAAGCTACGCAAGAAAATGATGCGAAAAGTATAAAAGTATTGCATATAAAAAGAGGATTGAAAAACATTCCAGAAAAACTTCTTAATCACCCAGATCTAGATATGTATTTTTATCAATCTGGCCATAATCTACAATATCAAAATGTAGCATATGAATTTGCTGATTACTTTTATAATGAATCACCTACTCGTCCTACGATCAATTCTGAACCTTGTTATGAATTAATATCTTATAGTAGGAATTTGTATGGTCGTTTTAGTAGAGAAGATGTAAGAAAAGTAGCTTGGCAGAGTGTTTTGTCGGGAGCTTTTGCAGGTATATCCTATGGAGCTCATGGAATCTGGAGTTGGCATGATGTAGATAGCACATTTGGTTCTGATCTTGGTGAAGGGTTTGCTCCGCCTTACAATTGGAGAACCGCTCTCAACTTTGAAGGAGCAAACGATTATGGGTTTTTGAAAGAATTTTTCACTAAAGAAAATTTAATAGAATTAACGCCAAATCAGCAGTATCTCATAAATGATATAGCAGATATTAGAATTTCTGAAAGTGAAGATAAAATTTATATTTATTTACCAGTCAATATTCCTCTGTCGATAAAAGGAGTGTTTGAGTCGTCTGATGATTTTGCTATTGATTTGGAAAACAGAGTCAATATTCCAATTAAGAAAAAAACCTCTGAAGGAATAACAAAAATCGAAATGACTTCCATTATTAAAGATAGCGTTATTGTATTAAAAAAATGACTAAAGGAATGACTATAGTGAAAAAAGATAAAGTGAAAATTGGCTTTGCCCCAACGAGAAGAAATTTATTTAGTGCAGAAACGGCAATGGAATATGCTGATCTGACAAGAAATAAACTTGATCAACTGGATATAGATTATATCGATATAAAAGATATTAATGACGATGGTCTATTATACGATGACGAAGGTGTTGAAAGAATCTATAAAAAATTTAGAGATGAAGGAATAGATGGTTTATTTGTTGCTAATGAAAACTTTGGTAATGAATGGGCAGTAGCAAGACTAGCAAAAAAATTAAATGTTCCAGTTTTATTATGGGGACCAAGAGACGAGCATCCAGCAGAGGATGGGTCGCGATTACGAGACAGTCAATGTGGTTTGTTTGCTATAGGAAAAGTCCTCAGACGTTTTCAAGTACCTTTCACATACATTCCAAACTGTGAGTTAGAAGACGAAACATTTTCTCGTGGGGTTAAAGTTTTTGAAAAAGTATGTAACGTAATTAAAGTTTTTAAAAATACTAGAATTTTGCAAATTGGAACTAGACCTTTTGATTTCTGGTCAACAATGACAAATGAGGGAGAGCTACTGGAAAGATTTAATATTCAGTTGTCTCCTATTCCATTGCAAGAATTGACAAAAGAAATTGATCGAGTTTTGGTGGAAGAAAAAAGTAAATTAGCAGAAGGAATTGAAAATCTTCGCAATATTGCTATTGTTGAAATTGCTGATGATAAAGTTGAGATGGTTATAGCATTGAAAATTGCAATCAGGAATTTAACTGAAAAATATGGATGTAATTCAGGTGTTATACAATGCTGGACAGCTTTACAAGATGAAATTGGCATCTTACCTTATGCAACGGAATCACTTCTACAAGATGAAGGGTTGCCAGTAACTTGTGAAACGGATATACATGGTGTAATTTCAGAATTGCTTATAGAAGCAGCAACTTTAGGAGAGCATAGAGCGATGTTTGCAGACGTTAATAATCGTCATCCTCACAATGATAATGGAGAATTGCTGCAACACTTAGGGGTATTCCCTTTCTCTACTGCTAAAGACAAACCTGTACTACCTGAAAGTCACTTTGTATTTGACTATCCTGGCTCTGTTGCATTCGAAGCTAAACCTGGAACTTTAACACTTTGTCGTTTTGATGGAGACAATGGAGAATATTCTTTACTAATGGGGAATGCCGAAGTGATCGATGGACCTTATACGCAGGGAACTTATTCATGGGTTGAATTTGATAACCTAGCAAGATTAGAAACAAAATTAGTATACGGTCGTTATATCCATCATGTGGCAGCCGTTCATGCAGAAGTTGTGCCTGTACTATATGAAGCTTGTAAATATCTTGGGATTACTCCAGATTTTTATGATCCAATTGAAGAAAAGGTTCAAGGATATCTAAGAGGAGAGTAAATATGGATAAAACTGTAAAAACATTAGAAATTAAAGCTATTGAAGTTCGCAAATCAATTATGGAAATTATTGAATATGGACAGAGTGGGCATACTGGATCGGACATGTCTTGTACAGATATTCTGACCACACTTTATTTCCAAGTGATGAATAATATAGATCCTAACACACCAGATAATCCAGACCGAGATCGTTATATTCAAAGTAAGGGACATGCGGCTGAAGCTTTGTGGGCTGTTTTGGCTGAAAAAGGATTTTTTCCGAAAGAAGAACTAAAAACATTCTATTCATTTGGATCTCGTTTAATCGGACATCCGAATAATAAAGTAGAAGGAATAGAAATGAATACAGGGTCATTAGGACATGGGCTCTCACTTTCTGTCGGCATTGCATTAGCTGCTAAGAAAGATAATAAATCATACCATACGTATACATTAATGGGTGATGGAGAACTAGCAGAAGGCTCAGTCTGGGAAGGTGCAATGGCTGCAGCTCATTATAAATTAGATAATCTGACTGCAGTTATTGACAGAAATGGACTTCAGATTACCGGTAAAAGCGAAGAGGTAATGGGAGTAGATCCGCTAAAAGAGAAATTTGAAGCATTTGGATGGCAAGTTATTGAAATTGATGATGGGAACTCGATTGAACAGTTGTTGACTTCATTTAATACTGCTCACGAAAAAGGGAAACCTAAAATGATTATTGCGCATACTACAAAAGGAAGAGGATTATCCTTTGCTGAAAATCAAATTAATTGGCATCACAAGGTTGCTACTGAAGAAGAATTTACAGGAGCAATGAAGTCGTTCGATAACCAATTGGAGGTGCTGAATAATGAAATTTAAAGAAAAAAATAGCATTCCCAACAGAGAAGTTATGTGTAAAGTTCTCCTGAAAGAGGGAAAAGAAAATAGAGATATTACTGTCTTGACAAGCGATTCAAGAGGATCTGCTAAATTGGCCGACTTTGCAGAAGCGTTACCTGATCAGTTAGTAGAGGTTGGAATTTCTGAACAGAATATTGTGAGTATTGCAGCAGGCATGGCTCATAGTGGTAAGAGATCTTTTGCAGTTTCACCTGCAGCCTTTCTGAGCATGAGAAGTATAGAACAAGTGAAAGTCGACGTAGCTTATTCTGATACCAATGTTAAACTTGTTGGAATAAGTGGAGGCGTTGCATATGGACAATTAGGCATGAGCCATCATTCGCTACAAGATCTTGCAGTGACACGAGCAATTCCAAATTTACAAGTGATGATGCCAGCTGACCGCTTTGAGACTGAAAAAATGTTTGAAGCATTGTGTCACTCAGATCAACCAGCGTATATTCGTATTGGACGTAATCCAGTAGAAGATACGTATGATTCAACAGATTATGATTTTGAGATTGGGAAAGCAGTTACTTTGAAAGATGGCAATGATATAACGATTATTGCCTCAGGAGAAACTGTGCGACCAGCGTTAGATACTGCTGAACGATTAGAAAAAGAAGGGATTACTGCTAGAGTAATCAATATGCACACAATCAAACCATTAGATAGAGAAGTGATTATAAAAGCTGCAGAAGAAACGAAAGCCATTATTTCTGTGGAAGAACACAGTATTTATGGAGGACTCGGAGGAGCAATTGCAGAAACTTTAAGTGATCAACACTCAGTTCCTCATAAAATTGTTGGAATAGCAGATGAACCAGCTATTACTGGTAATAGTCAAGAGGTGTTCAAACATTACGGGCTACATCCTGATTATCTAACAAAAGTAGCAAAAAATCTATTAGGAAAATAATAGTATATATAACACAATCTGATTGATTCTGTAAACTTCGGTTTTGCTTTATAGACTGAGTTTGCAGAATTAATTTTTTAAAGATTTATAGTATTTAATATCTAGGAAGGTGAACTGTATGCATAAGAAAGAAGATTATAGAGTGATTATTGATCAAAGTACTTCAGGAACTAAGCTTCTTTTGGTGTCAATAAATGAAGAAGGCGTTCCGCTGATTAAAAAAAGAATTGATAGAAGTCATAAGCAAATTTATCCCCAAAAAGGATGGGTTGAACATGATCCGTTAGAAATTTTAGAAAATGTAAAATCTTTGTTTAGTCAGTTACTTGACGAAACGGTATTACAAAAAGAAGATATTAAGAGCATCTCATTGACGAATCAGCGAGAAACAATTATTCTCTGGGATAAAAATACGGGGAAGCCATTACACAATGCTATGGTATGGCAATGTAACAGAAGTTTAGATATTTGTAAGCAACTTATCAATAGAGGAAAAGAAGCAATTGTACAAAAGAAAACGGGATTAAAAATAGATACATATTTTTCAGCTCCTAAATTAAGCTGGTTGTTTCAATCTTTTCCAGCAATTAGACAAGATCAGAACCTAGCAGTAGGTACAATGGATTCGTGGTTGATTTGGAATTTGACCAATAGAAAAATATTTGCAACAGATAGCAGTAATGCATCTCGCACATTACTCTATAATATCCATACAGAAAGCTGGGATAAAGAACTTTGCGAATTGTTTGATACTCCAATTGAATCATTACCTGAAGTTTATTCTTCTGATAGTCAGTTTGGCAGTTTTGAAGGTATTCCTATTGTCGGAGTGATAGCTGATTCACAGGGCGCTCTATATGGACAAGGATTAACAGAAAAAGGAGATGTGAAAGCCACTTTAGGCACAGGATGTTCTGTCTTGATGCAAATAGAAAGTGATTTAGATTCAGGAAATGAAACAATTCTAAAGACGATTGGATGGAAAACTCATAATAAGACTTCCTACGCTTTAGAAGGAATTATCCGATCATGCACAGATACTTTGAACTGGATGTCAAATGAATTAGGATTATTTGAAACAGTTTCAGAAGGATCAGAAAAAGCTTTTTCAATTCCAGATAGTGATGGTGTCTATATTGTGCCAGCTCAGTTAGGGTTAGGAGCCCCTTTTTGGGAACCAGAACCCAATGGAGCTATATTGGGATTGGGCCGTAATAGTACAAAAAATCATATTATTCGAGCTGGTTTTGATACGATAGTTTATCAAATAAAAGCAGTTATTGACGTAATGGAAGTAACGAGTCAGATAGAAGTTAAAAAAATTAATGTGGATGGTGGAGCTATCAAAAACAATCACTTAATGCAGCTACTGGCCGATGTATTACAAAAGAACATTGTACTAAATACTAAAGAAGAGATGTCAGCATTAGGGGCATTAAATCTTGCAGTCAAATTAAAGACGGAAAATGAAAAACCAACTATTTTTTATCCAACAACCGATAAATCAAATGACTACAAACAATGGTTTGACGTAGTGAATAAGTATTTATAGTGTTTTTTTCAATGTAAATTGAGTATATGAAAATCTCAGTACATTAAAGTATAGTAAATGAATAATCTTCATCTACTGGGTTTATATATTTAGTTTATAATTCAAAAAAATGTTCTTATCTCAATTATATGCTAGAATTATAGTATTGAATAGCATAAGTATTGTGAGGGAATAATCGTGGGAAATTGGCAGCATAAAGTACAGTATTATGAAACAGACCAGATGGGAATCGTTCATCATTCTAACTCTATTCGTTGGTTTGAAGAAGCTAGAACATGGATGATGGATGAGATGCAGTTTGGATACGAAAAAATGGAAGCTTTAAATATTTTAGTTCCTGTTTTAGAAGCTTCAGCTAAATATATCAGCATGGTGAAGTTTGGAGAAACAGTAGAAATCACTACTCATATTAGCCAATTTACAGGAGTGAAAATGGTTATAGAGTATGAAATAAGGGATTTAGTAAGTGGGGAACTTAGAACAACGGGGCAGACAAAACATGCCTTTTTAGATAAAAACTCTTACAGACCAATCTCATTAAAAAGAAACCATAAAGAGATTTATGATTTATTCCATGAAGTACTGGAAAGGTAAGGAATCTATAACAAAAACAGCCACCCAATTTTAGATGGGTGGCTGTTATGCATTGCATGAATTACTCTTTGATTTTCAATTCATCCAGTTGAGTTACGATAGCATCTTCTCCAACATCTGCTTGAATAAGAGAAGCTGCTGTATATGCACTTTCGATAAAGGCAGTATCAAACAGTCTGACTTCTTTGTCTGATGATTCCATTGCCATTTCTAGGTTCATCTTCGCACTGCCCAGATCATAGAACGCCCACACTTTATCTTCCTCAAATGAATCCATCGCTTCTTGGATACGCGCATAGTCTGTTCCAACTTCGCCATCCTCTGTTCCGCCTATTGCTTTGATCGTTACATCTTGGGCAACTTGATCCAATAATTTGGACAAACCGTTTGCAATGTCATTAACATGAGAAACGACTAACATTCCAATTTCTTTACCCATTTAAAACACCTGCTTCCAGTAAACTTTCGAAGAGGTAAGCGCTGGATTGAGCACCGGGATCAATATGACCAATTGAGCGATCCCCTAGATAAGAAGCACGCCCTTTGGTAGCTTTCATATCTTTTGTTTTTTGCAAACTATCTTCTATTACCTTATTAGTTAAATTATTTTCTTTTAAAGCTTCTACAACGGGAATCCACTCATCTACCATTGTTTTTTCACCAGCTTCAGCTTTTCCGCGTTTTTGAATTCCATCTAATCCAGCTTCTAACAATACTGCTAAGTCATCTGATTCTTTGGCTTGCTTAGCCATTGAAATAAAGGCTGAACCATACAAAGGACCAGAAGCGCCCCCAACTTTACTCACTAAAGTCATTCCAATATCTTTGAAGAAGTCAGAAAGATTCTCATATTCTGATTCAGAAACTTTTTCTTTTACTGCAGCAGCACCACGTGTTAGATTACTTCCGTGATCTCCGTCACCAATATCAGAATCTAGTTGGTTTAAATGTTCTTTATTTTCTGTAACTTTTTCACCATATAATTCGATCCATTTTTTTAAACTTTCTATTTCAACCATTTAAGTCTTCCTTTCCTTTCTTTTATTTAATTACCAGCCAATTACATCCACTGGTGCATTCAGATATTCAATCCATTTAGGATCTTCCAATTTTAATAAAGTAACAGAGACGCCTGCCATATCAATTGAAGTCATATAGTCTCCGACTTTTCTGAACGAGAGCTCAAGTCCTTCTTTTTCAGAGAGTAATTTTTTCACATCATTCATAAATACAAATTGTTCCATCAATGGTGTTGCGCCCATTCCATTGACTAATAGAGCATAAGAGTCACCCGCAGACCAATTCTGTTCTTTTTTCAATTGGTTCACTAGCTCAGCAGCTAAGTCTTTTGAAGGCTGTAATTTTTCTCTTCGATATCCAGGTTCACCGTGTATTCCGATACCGAATTCGATTTCATCTGCAGCCAACTCAAATCCGGGTTTACCGACTTCGGGGTTTGTTGCTGGTTTTAAAGCTAATCCAATTGAAGCAAGGTTAGCAATAACTTTATCAGCTAATTCTTTAAGCTCTTTCAAGGAATAGCCTTCTTCAGCAGCAGCACCAAGTATTTTATGCACTAACACTGTCCCAGCTACACCACGTTTACCAGCAGTAAACGTACTATCTTCTACAGCAATATCATCGTCTACTACGACTGATTCTACTTCAATATCTTCTAGCTCAGCTAAGTCTTTCGCCATGTCAAAATTCAAAACGTCCCCAGTATAATTCTTAATGACTAAGAAAACGCCTTCGCCTTCATCGGCAGCTTTGATTCCTTCTAGCACTTGGTCAGGAGTTGGAGAGGTAAAGACTTGTCCTGCAACCGCGGATGATAACATACCTTTTCCTACGAATCCTGCATGCGCTGGTTCGTGACCGCTGCCGCCTCCGCTGACTAGTCCAACTTTTCCGTTTTTTTCATGTTTCCGATGGATCACTTTTGTTTCTGGAATCCGTTCTACAATTGAATCATATGCAAAAGCCATTCCATCTAGCATTTCATCTACTATCTGGTCTGGATTATTCATGATTTTTTTCATTGTCATTTATACTTCCTCCTTCTTCATGATCAACTTCATTGTAATTCATTTTTAATGGTAATTCTAATGATAAGGTATTATAAAAAAGAATTTGTTATACTAATGAATGAAACAAACACAATACTTATCATATATGTATGAAGCTAGCGTTTTTATAGAAAGGAGCCTTTTATTGAAAACTCTTGTAATTATTTCTCATCCTAATATAAATGAATCCAGTAGTCAGCAGTTCTTAGTTCAGTCTTTCCCAGATTCAAGGGAAGTTTCTATGCACTATTTAGAAGGGACGTATCCAAATGGAAAAATTGACGTAAAGAAAGAGCAAGCATTACTGAAAGAGTATGATCGAGTTCTTTTTCAATTTCCGTTTTATTGGTATTCTTCTCCACCATTGCTAAAGCAGTGGTTTGATGAAGTTCTTGAAGAGCACTTTGCGTTTGGATACCGAGGGAACAAACTGCAGGGAAAAGAATTCGGATTGATCCTAATAATAGGTGTAGGAGAAAAAGAATATCAGACTGGTGGTCAGGAAGGATTTAGTATTAGTGAATTGACGAAACCTTATCAGGCCATTGCTAAAAAAATCGGAATGCACTATTTGAAACCACTCACCATCTTTCAGTTTCCTTATATGACAGAAGCGGATAGAATGAAGCTGCTGATCAGATACCAGCAGTGGCTTATGATTGAAAAACCGGATTCTTTAAAGGCTAGAGAAGCTTGGATGGTTAATCAACTGGAAGAAACCAGTCGCGAAACGCTTGATATAGCTGAAAGTTCTTTTATATTGGAGCAAGCGATTGAGAAGATTGAAGATAATCGTATAGAATTAGATGAATTAAGGATGCACATTGATAACAATGATCAATAAAAGGTGGGAGACTATGGAAGACGAACAATGGCTAATCAATCGACTTGAAGAATTGTTGAAGAAAAGTCGCGACTATAAACAAAAAGCCCTACTCCAAGCCGCTATCAATCTTATTTTGGAACAAGAAGAAAGAAAAGAACAATTACAAGGAGAATTAGATGGTAGATTGTGGAACCCTGGTAATTGGGGAAGTTGAATTTTCGGTTTAAATAAACGAAATATATAGAATAAAGTTAATTTCATCAGATAAATCAGACTTTAGACCGTATTTTATTCCATACTCTTTTGTTATGATAAATTCATAAGATAAAGAAAGGAAAAAGAGATGAAAAAAATAGTTAGCTGTTTAATGCTTTTGATGGGGATAGGTTGGATTGTTGGAGGGCAAACGGTCTATGCGGAGGATAATTCGATGTCATTAATTGAATATGATGTCAAATTATTAGAGAATGGAACAGGTATTGTAACAGAACATAGAAAAATGAACATGACTGATGGAACAGAGCTATATATTGAAATGAATAATTTACAAGGTTCAGAAGTAACTGATTTTTCTGTACAAGGGTTTTCTAATAACCCTGATTGGGATTCTAATGATAGCCGTGAGGAAAAAGCTGAAGAATATGGAATTTTAGAGGCAGATGATGGTGTAGAACTAGTGTGGGGTATCGGTGAATATGGTGAAAAGGAATATGAATTAACTTACACCATCACTAATATGGTACGCCAATTAGAAGATGGACAAGCATTGAACTGGAATTTCAATACTTATGGTGAGATTGCGCCAGAAGCTATGAATATTAAGATTAATGGTCCCTTTGATTTTACTCAGAAAAATGTTGATATATGGGGATTTGGATATGAAGGAATTGTTGAACTGGCTAATGGTGGATTAACTTCTGAAGCACAATCACAGTTAGAAGCAGACGGACGGTTAGTTATTTTAATGCAATTTCCAGACTCGCCATTCGACGTGACTGTGCAAGCTAATCAAACATTAGAAGAACAGCTTGATAAATCACAAGATGGTGCTACTTATAATGGTGACGGAAAATTAAGTGGTTGGCTTCTGTCCTTGATTTTAGGAATTGTATTAGGAATTCCATCGCTTTTGGGAATCGTATTTTGGAGAATCGAAGTACGAAAAAAAGATGCTGGGAAGATGCGTTCAGGTTATGCGCTAAAAAAACGGAACAAAGGACAAACCTATGGAGATATTCCCTATACTGATGGAAACATATTTGATGTTTCGTATTTGCTTCAGCAGATTCAGCATGGTACCTTTGAAGATTATTTCTTTGCCTATCTTTTAAAATGGTCAAAAGAAGAACGAATCAAGATCCATACTAAAGAAACAGATGGCTGGTTCGATAAAGAGGATACTGTGATAGAACTGTTGCAAAGACAAAACTACTCATTTAATAATTTTGATAATGAAGATATGAACTTTGAAGATAAGGTCTGGAGCATTCTTGAAGAGGTAGCGGATTTGAGTGGAAAAGTATCAGAAAAAGATATGAAAAAATGGTCTAAAAAGCATGCAAAAGAATTAAGTGAATTAGCAACGAGCATGAAAGACGAATCCAAAGATATATTAGAGACAAAAGGTTATATCAGACAGGAAACAACCACTTATCTTGGCATGAAACTTCCGTTTATTTCAGCTACGCGGGAAGGAGAACGTCTATTTGACCGAATCGCTCAGTTTGAAAATCATTTAAATGATTTGGAGTTGGACGAATCACTGTCTTACAAACAAACTTTACCTTGGGAAGAATTCATTATCTGGGCAACTCTATATGGTAAAGGGTCAGATGTCGTAGAAAGCCTAGAAAAATTCTATCCAGAACAGTGGAATGATTGGGTCGTTCAATATCCGTATTTTTATGGTGGATATCATGGACTATATGGGTTCTCTCATAGTATGTCTTCCGGAATGGAAAGCGGTGGCTACAATGCGGCTACTGGTGCCGGAGGTTCAACATCCATTGGTGGTGGAGGTGGCGCTATCGGAGGCGGTGGCGGCGGAGCGCGATAAAAAATAATCAAATAATTCCAAACTGGTCCAAAGTTCTAAAGAAGAGCTTTGGGCCAGTTTTTTGGTTTATACTTTAATAAAGTTAAAAAATACTTTAACATTGTTAAGTTAGTGGTTGGATGATATAGTAGATCCTAAAAGGAGGAAGTAGGGATGGAGAAATTACCTAAATGGATAAAAGGACTAGATGATGA
Organism: Marinilactibacillus psychrotolerans; assembly: GCF_900101525.1. GTDB lineage: Bacteria > Bacillota > Bacilli > Lactobacillales > Carnobacteriaceae_A > Marinilactibacillus > Marinilactibacillus psychrotolerans. The sequence goes on from NZ_FMZD01000002.1 coordinate 96,671, forward strand.
AGACATTCGATTTATCAAACGATTTCTCATGGCTTCTGGTTCGCTAAAACAAATTGCAGCTGAATACAGCGTTACTTATCCCACAGTTCGATTGAGATTAGATCGATTGATTCAGAAGATACAAATTAATGAGGATATACAAAATGATGCATACATAAGCACAATCAAACAATTGGCTTTAGAGGGAAAGCTTGATTTTAATACAGCTAAATTATTGATTACAGAGTATCGAAAATCAAAAGGAGAGCTAGAATGATTATTTTCAGTAATTTATTTATTATGTTGTTATTAATAGGAGGTATAGTTTTATTCCAAATCTTTTTATCAAAAACAGAGAGTAAAATACCAGGGTTAATTCTACCTATTCTGAGTTTTGGATTTTCGTTCATTATGTTGCTTGGCATATTGACTTGGGTCTCATACGATAGTCATACTGAGGTATCCTATCCAAACGAGGACGAATCTGATGAAATAGTAGAATTTGAAGAAACAGAAGACATAGAAGAAACGGAAGGTATTTCAATCTTTGGTTCAGGAGATGAAGAACTTGAAGAAGATACAAGTATTGCTCAAGGGATTATAGGAACGATAACAATATTTTTATGTTCCAACATTCCAACGGGGATCTTTCTTGTGATTTATTATGTAACAAGAAAAGATAGGAATAAAAACAAGCATATAGATCATACAAGAATCCAAGACTTATAAAAGACCCAGGTAAGAAGCTTTTAATTCAACTGAAATGTGTTGAGTTGAAGCTTCTTTTTTTTAAGTGGTATAATAAAAAAGTATAAAAACGAAGGTTAGGACTGAAGTAAAGTATGAAAGAGAATAAATATTTAGAATTATTAAAAGAAAAATTTGAGACGCCAGAAGCAATCTATACAGAACTAATTAATCTTGAAGCCATACAGAATCTTCCTAAAGGAACTGAATTGTATTTATCAGACGTTCATGGTGCGGATAGAGCATTTGATCATATTCTAAGGACAGGAGCAGGAAATTTACGAGAAAAAATCAATAACTTTTTTGGAGAGGGATGGTCCACCGAAGAGATGGACTGGTTTAATCTTTTTATCAGTTATCCTAGGGAAGCAATGGAAATGCATGACCAATCTCAATCAAAAGATAAAGAATGGTCTATGCAGATGATTAGAAACCTAATTGATTTTATGCAATTCTGTGCAGTTAAATATACACGGTCTAAATTAAGAAAAGCATTACCTAAAGAATATATTTATGTAATTGAGGAATTGTTATACACAGATCTTTCTCAAAATGAAAAAGATTTATATTATAAAAATATCTTATATCGCTTAATTAGTTTAGGACAAGCTGAAGAATTTATGATCAAGCTTTGTAAGGTAATCCAACGTTTAGTCATTGACCATTTACATCTTGTTGGAGACATATTTGACCGTGCGAGCGGTGAAAAAGTCGTGATGGAGAAATTGATGGCTCATCATTCTGTTGATATCCAATGGGGAAACCATGATTTACTATGGATGGGGGCAATGTATGGCTCTAAAGCGAATCTGATTACTATGTTGCGAATTGCAGCAAGATACGGCTATTTATTTGAACTGGAAAAAACATATGGATTAAATTTGCGGCCACTATTTTTATTTGCAGAAGAACGATATGGTATTCATCCTAATTTTGAACCAAAAGTTGTAGAACCAACGAATACCTTTCAGGAAGAAAGTGAAGAGCTGTTGACTAAAGTTCATCAAGCTTTAGCAGTTATTCAGTTTAAATTAGAAGGTCAGATTATTAAGCGACGACCTGAGTTTGAAATGGATGATCGTTTACTTTTAGATAAAATTAATTTTGATGATGAAACGATAACAATTGATAATAAACAATTTCAGTTAAATGGTTTTCCTGTAAAGCAATTTCAGAAAGATGATCCATATAAACTATGCCCTGAAGAAGAACATATTGTAAATACATTGTTGGAAAGTTTTCAACAATCGGAAAAATTAGTGCGCTATATTGATTTTCTGTTAAAAAAGGGAAGTATGTACTTAGTTTACAACGGGCAACTACTTTATCACGGATGTATACCCTTAACAGAACAGGGAGCATTTGATTCATTTAGTTTTGAAGGTGAACAGTTAAAAGGTAGGAAAATGCTTGATAAATTCGAAGAATATATTAGAAATGCTGCTTCAGACAAGCATGAAACAGAAGATTATGCTACGGATCTTCTTTGGTATTCCTGGACAGGAAAAAAATCACCTCTTTTTGGTAGAGATCGCATGACAACATTTGAAAGATATTATATTGAAGACGATGAAATTTCTCAAGAAAATCGTAATCCATACTTCAAATTGAGAGATAACGAAGAGATAATGCTGAACATCTTGAAAGAGTTTAATTTGAAATCTGAGGATGCAAAAGTTATTAATGGACATACGCCTGTTAAAGCGAAAAAAGGAGAACTACCGGTTAAAGCGAATGGACGCTTGATTGTCATTGATGGCGGAATGAGTGCAGCCTATCAGAAATCAACCGGAATAGCAGGATACTCACTGATTAATAATTCTTACGGCTTCCAGATCGTAACGCATCAGCCATTTGATTCTATTGATGCGCTTTTTGATAAGCAAAAGGATGAAACAAGCCTAAAACAAATCATTGATGGCAAACTAGAGAGGAAATTGATTAAAGATACAACGATTGGGGATAGTCTGCAAGAACAGATCAACGATTTACAAGAATTACTTTATTATTTGAAAAGGAAAAAGTAATAATTGAATTGGACTGTTTTTTTAATAGTTTAATGACCCAATTTGTATTGAGTCAAAGTAAACAGTAGGGTATACTATAAATTGAGAAAACGCTAACTATTAGGAGGCAATTATGACTAAGAAACAAATGATTTTGTCCAATTTAAAAGAAAACTATTTATTCGCTGTAATCAGAGGAAACTCAGCTGCAGAAGCAACAGAGATATCAGAAGCTGTTTATAAGGGTGGGATAAAAAATATCGAAGTAACTTTTACGACACCTCAAGCGGATGAGTCGATCAAAGAACTTTCTAGAAAATATGTTGATACTGATATGGTAGTAGGTGCAGGAACAGTAATGGATGATGTAACAGCTCGGATTGCGATTATTGCAGGTGCTGAATTTATCGTAAGCCCAAATTTCATTCCAGAAATTTCCAAAGTTTGTAATACCTATGCAGTACCTTATCTTCCTGGATGTGCTACAGTTACAGAAATTACAAGTGCAATGGCAACTGGTGTGGAAGTGGTTAAAGTCTTCCCGGGAGGGATTTTAGGACCGTCCTTCATCAAAAATGTTCACGGACCAATTCCGCATGTTGAAATGATGCCTTCAGGTGGCGTAAGCTTAGAAAACATGCATGAATGGGTTGATAATGGAGCGTGGGCTGTAGGAATCGGAAGCGCACTGACTAAAAAGCTTACCGAAAATGGACTGAACAGTGTGACAGAAATTTCTAAACAATTTGTAGATAAATATAAAGAGCTACATTAAGGGGGTGGAATAATGACAGATGTACTATTGTTGGGAGAACCGATGGGGTTATTCTCTGCAACAGGATATGGATCATTGAAAGAAGCAATGACATTTAATAAATCCGTCGCAGGGGCAGAAATCAATGTTGGAATAGGACTTTCTAGGTTAGGTCATCAAGTAGAGTACATAACAAAGCTTGGTAAAGATCCAATCGGAGAATTTATTTTTGAAGCACTGCAAAAAGAAGCTATAGGGACAAATTTTGTGACTTTTGACGAAGACCACAATACAGGTCTTATGTTGAAGAATAAAGTGAAAAACGATGATCCAGATACGGCCTACTATAGAAAATCTAGTGCATTTTCCACGCTTTCTAAAAAGGATGTAGAAAATATTGACTTTAATAATATAAAAGTGTTGCATGTGACAGGTATCCCACCAGCTTTGAGTCCTTCAGTAAGAGAAGCGGTTGAATATCTGATGCAGAAAGCAAAAAAAGCCGGAACGTTTATTACTTTCGATCCTAATTTAAGACCAGCATTATGGGAATCGACACAGGAAATGCTAGAAGTCTTAAATGCTTTAGCAAAGTATGCAGACGTAGTATTGCCTGGTATATCAGAAGGAGAGACTTTAGTCGGTTCTTCTGATGTTGAAGCGATTGCTCAATTTTATATAAAAAATGGCGCTGATGTGGTGATAACGAAAAGTGGTAGCCAAGGAGCTTATGTAACGGAAAAAAGCAAAGAGACTATCAATGTCTCAGGGTTTAAAGTAGAAAAAGTAATTGATACAGTTGGTGCTGGAGATGGGTTTGCAGTAGGTATTTTACATGCCTATCTTGAAGGTTTAAACTGGAAAGAAGCAGCGACATATGCCAATGCTATTGGTTCCTTACAAGTCCAACATGCCGGAGATAATGAAGGATTGCCTACAAAAGAAGTGTTGAATCAATACGTGGAACAGAATAAAAAATAAAAAAAGGTTCTTAACTACTATGACTAAGTCGGGTAGTTAAGAACCTTTTTTTGATGAAAACTATACAACTTCAGCCTCTCAAATGAAGAAGCATGTTTTAAAGGAAGATTATTTTGCTTTACTTGTTCCAGTTTCATTAGGTACTAGGATGTACGTAATGATAAACGAAGTAGCGAAAGCAATGATAATTCCTAAAATAATAAAGATGAAATATTCGCCAACATAGGCTGGTAAGCTGAATACACTTGATAAGATATATCCATAAATTCTTACCCCGAAGAAACTAATGAATGCAGAGGCAATTGAACTACCGACAGTTGCTGCAATAAATGCTTTAGCATTTTTAGTTAATACCCCAAATAATGCTGGTTCTGTTATTCCTAAGAATCCGGAAACAACTGCAGAGATTGCAATGCTTTTCTCTTCTTTAGTGTTCACTTTCAAGTACATTGCTGCTGTTGCACCAGTAATTGAAATGTTAGCCATGAACATCATTGGCATTAACATATCGTACCCTTGGTTAGCAAAGTTTTGCAGAGCAATTGGTGTCATAGCATGATGTAATCCGGTAAATACAGCAATTGGACGAATACCACCAACGACAATACCAGCTAGAATTGGAGAAACTCCGAATAGCCATTCAACTCCGGCAGCTAGCCAGTTGCCGAGATAAATTCCTGCAGGTCCAATGACCACTAATGTAAGAATACCGGCGATAAATAATGAAAGTGTAGGAGTGAAAACTGTTCTTAATACTTCAGGTAGTATTTTATCAATGAACCGATGAATGTGGCTCAATGCCCAGACGGCGATAATGATTGGAATAACTGTTCCAGCGTAACTAAATACAGGTACTGGTAAGAATCCAAATAAATTGAACTGATCAATCACACCTTCTGCCACTGCATTAGTCATAGCAGGTACTTGAAGACTTGCAGCAATTGCGATAGCAAGATACTGATTTGTCTTGAATATTCTGGCAGCAGATGCCGCTACGAAGAATGGCAAGAAAGTAAATACGCCTTTAGAGATCATATCAATTACAATATAAGTGTGAGATTCATTGCTTATAATATTTAATGCGCTTAATCCTGACATCAATCCCATAATCATACCTGCACCAGCAATCGCTGGTACGATTGGTCCGAAGACTCCGGATACAATATCCATAAATGTAGAAATAATACCTTTACGTTCAGTTGGTTCGTTTGACTCTGTCGAAGCATCTTGAGTGTCCATTCCAAGCAAAGAAGCGACAGTTTCATAATATTCATTTACATTTGTTCCAATAACAATCTGTAACTGTTCATTTTTATGATTAGTCCCAACAACTGCTTGTTCTTTCATCAAGGCTTCGTGATTGACTAGCTCATAATTCTTCAATTTGAATCTCAGTCTAGTCATGCAATGCCAGACATTTTGAATATTGTCTGCTCCTCCTACGTTTTCAATGATGAGTTTCGCAACATCATGATGTTTCATATACCTCTTCCTTTCCCCAATTAGATGTGTCCGTTTACAAATAAAATCATAACAAATATATTTATTATAGTAAACCAGTCCTAAAATGAATAATAATTACTGTTTTCCTTTATAAATAAAGGTTTTTAAATAAATACATAAGTAATTGGACTGGTATTAATACAGTTAATGAATGTTTATCAGTCCAAATTGACAGCGTTCTATTCTTCGTGTTCTAATATTAATAGAGTAAAGATAAGATAGGAGAGGAAGTAGAGAATTGATTCCTACTATAATAACGAATATTGAGAGTTATGGCATAAAACCTGACAGACACAACTTGGTAGTTGTGAAAGTGGAGACAAATAAGGGGATAGTTGGATATGGGTGTGCGACTTTTCAGTTTAGACCCAAAGCAGTGCAGTCAATTGTTGATGAATATTTAAAACCATTATTGGTTGGAAAAGATGCGAATGAAATCGAAGATCTATGGCAGTTAATGTATGTGAATGCATACTGGCGCAATGGTCCAGTATTAAATAATGCAATTTCTGGAATAGATATGGCTTTATGGGATATTAAAGGGAAACTAGCTGATATGCCATTGTATCAACTTTTAGGAGGGAAATCTAGAACAGCTATACCTGCCTATACCCACGCGGTAGCGGACAATATGAAAGATCTAACTAATCAGATTGATCAATATATGGATGAAGGATATCGTTATATTCGCTGTCAATTAGGTTTTTATGGGGGAACAGCTGACAGTATTCAAGCACCTGCTGATCCTATAGAAGGCAGCTATTTTGACCAGCAGGAATACATGGATACTACACTTAAGATGTTTAAAGAAATTGACGAAAAGTATGGTCATTCCTTCCAGATGCTGCATGATGTTCACGAAAGATTGCATCCTAATCAGGCTGTTCAGTTTGCCAAAAAATCTGAGCCGTATAATTTATATTTTTTAGAGGATATTTTACCTCCCGACCAAACAGAATGGCTGAGTCAAGTCAGAAGCCAGACGGCAACGCCTATTGCTATCGGAGAGTTGTTTAATAATCCGATGGAATGGAAATCGATCATTAAAAATCAACAATTGGATTATCTTCGTGTCCACATTTCTCAAATTGGCGGAATCACACCAGCTATTAAATTAGCTCACTTGTGTGCTGCATTTGGTGTGCGTGTAGCATGGCATACGCCATCAGATATTTCACCTATTGGTTTAGCGGTAAATACTCATTTAAATATTCATCTGCATAATGCAGCAATTCAAGAAAATATTGATTTGAAAGAAAATACAAAAGCACTATTTAAAAATGCGCCAACACCTGAAAAAGGCTATTTCTACCCAATCGATCAACCAGGTATTGGGGTAGGGTTTGATGAAGAGATGGCTAAACAGTTTCCGGTAGTCTATCGCCCACATGATTGGACGCAAAGTCGTTTACCAGATGGAACATTATTTACACCATAAGTTTAAATAGTGGTTCTTCGAGCTTGATGCCCTTTCTTGTTAAATGGCGTGATGTAAGTACACGTATAATCAATTGCGGTTAATTCGCTATATTCATATACTTTACCGTTTTTTAGCAAGCATCTATTTTCAATTCGCATAGCGGGGGTATTGCGCTTGGACATCAACAATTCTGATTGTTTCTTGGTTAGTAGAGTAGGACTGTAACTTGTAATGTAATGGGAAATAGAGTATTTCTTGCTCAATACGTACTCCTGAATAGACTGTTCGATAATCTTTTCATTTAAGTCTGGAAACATAGAAACAGGCATTTTAGAGCACTCAATCTGTTCGATTTTGTAATCAACGATTCTGACGCGTTCGAATGTCCAAATATCTTCTGGGCTATCTAGCTGGAAAATCTGCTCCTCTTCTGGAGTGGATTTTTTCTTTTCAAGGCTTAAAAATTTTGAGGATATCCTTTCGTAAGGTGTACGAGTTAAAGTATTGAAAATCAATGGATTCATTTGGAATTGTTTTTTGACATACATGCCTGAACCTTGGATAGTCTCGATAATCCCAATTTCCTCCAAAGTTTTAATAGCTTCTTGAATGGTATATCTCGAAACTTGATAAGATTGCGCCATCGTTCGCTGATTAGGTAATTTACCTTCTTTAAATTGTTCTTGATAAATTTTACTGAGTAAATCCTGGATCACAAATTCTCTCTTTTTCATGTTTACTCCTTAATCTACGTTATTTTAATGAGAATGATCATCTCTTTCAAATTATATAAGTAGAATATATAAATTGGAAGGGCATGAATGAATTTTGTTCAACAACAAAAAAGTTTCTTGTCTTGACACTGTTGATTGTGAATGATATAACTAAAGCTGCAAGTGATAATCGTTCTCAATTGTGATAGTATAAAAAGGGAGGGCTTACATCAATGATAGTAAAAGATATCAATATTATCGGTGGCGGACCTGCCGGGTTGTATGCAGCTTTTTACGCGGGTATGCGAGACTTGAACGTCAGAATCATTGAGACACAAAAATCACTAGGAGGAAAAGTCCACTTTTACCCTGAAAAACTGATTTGGGATGTTGGGGGGATCCCGGGTATCAGAGGAGCGAAGTTCATTGATCAAATGATTGAACAAGGACTGACATTTAATCCAGAAGTAATCACTAATCAGAAAATCAGTAAATTTAAACAAACCGACGAAGGTCTTTTTGTTGCAACCAGTGAATCGGGCGAACAGTATTTGAGTAAACGGATAATTGTAGCAACCGGTGGCGGAATATTCAATCCTAAAAAATTACCTCTACAGTATAATGTGAAATTTGAAGAGACTAATCTGCATCATCATATTTATCACTTAAAGGATTTCAAAAATAAAAATGTTGTGATTGTGGGCGGTGGAAATTCGGCTATCGATTGGGCGAATGATTTGATTGGTGTAGCTAAAGAAGTTCATTTAATTCACCGCAACGATACCTTCAAAGCTCATGAATATAACGCTCGTAAATTAAAGGAATCATTGGTAAAGATACATACACACACATTAGTTAAAGAACTTGTGCCTAATAGCGCGGGGACTAGTGTTCAGTCAATTAAGGTTAGAAATAGCCAATCTGACCAGGATTATTTTCTGGAACTAGATGAATTGCTTGTGAATATTGGCTTTGATAATGAGTTAAATTTTCACCATGACCCATCTTTGAAATTTAAATTGAAAGACGACTATTATATCGAAGGTTCTTCAATAGCACAAACTTCAGTAAAAGGTGTTTATGCTATTGGAGATATTCTGGAATTTGAAGGAAAAGTAAGGTTGATTGCTGGAGCCTATAACGATGCAGCGAATGCGGTTAACCAGATTAAATTATCCTTGGATCCGGATGCAGAAGAAAAAGCGCGTGTGTCTTCACACAATAACCGATTTGATAAGATGAATCAGGAAAAGAAAGACTGAGATTATTTTTGACGAGTTTTTCAGTGAATAAAAGGACAGAAATGAGAATGATATGGAGCAGCTCAGAAAGCAACAATTGAATAAAGAAGAAACAAAGAAGAGAATTCTTAAGAGATTTGAATCTCGTTCTGCACTGTTTTATTTTTTTCTTGGTGTTGTAGCTTTAATAGCTACGATGATACTATCGATTTCTTTTGGAGCGGCCGATATTAATTGGACAACGATCCGAGAATCGATATTGCATTTTGACGAGTATGATACAAACCATTTGATTTTATATGACCTTAGGTTTCCGAGAGTAATCGCAGCTGCTTTGGTAGGAGCTTTTTTAGCAATTTCAGGGGTAATTATGCAAGGGCTGACTCGTAATCCGTTAGCTTCTCCTTCTATTATGGGTGTGAGTTCAGGCGCTGGGTTTATGGTAGCTGTTGCTTTTGCCTTATTCCCCGAAACGAGCCAAGGTGGATTGATGATATGGTCGTTTCTAGGGGCTGGATTAGGAGCTGGACTAGTTTTTTCAATTGGTCTAATTTCTAAAAGAGGATTGACACCAGTTAAATTAGCTCTTGGAGGAGCCGCTGTTAGTATTTTACTGCAGTCAGCTTCCACTATGTTGGCAATGTATTTTAATGTTACCCGAGACATTAGTTTCTGGTATGCGGGAGGAGTAGCAGGGGTCTCGCCAGCAAGTGTTCAATTGGCAGTTATTGTAGCATTTGTAGGGATTGTTTTTTCTGTTGGTCTGTCTAGATCTTTGACATTGATGAGCTTAGGAGATGAAGTTGCAAAAGGACTGGGTCAGAAAATTGGATTGATAAGATTAATAGGCGTTCTGATCGTTTTATTGCTTACAGGGACAGCCGTTTCAATTTCTGGAACAATTGGATTTATAGGACTGGTCATCCCTCATATTACTAAAAAGTTAATAGGAATGGATTACCGTTGGATTATACCATTTTCTGCTATTTTCGGTGCGTGGCTTTTAGTTACTGCGGACATCGCGGCGAGAATAATTAATCCGCCTTATGAAACGCCTGTAGGAGCACTTACTGCACTAATCGGGGTGCCGTTCTTTCTCGTTTTAGCAAGAAGAGATGGGAGAGGCTGGAAATGAATCTTAGAATGGTTTTAACTAAAAATTATAAAAGTTTCCTATTTTTTCTTCTTCTCTTAATCGTAATAATCAGCCTTTTTAGTTTAGTTACCGGATATTTATCGATCTCATTAAGTGATATTTGGTCGACGATAACTGGAGAAGGGACGAAAAGAAATCAGCTTTTACTTATAGAATTTCGATTACCTAGATTATTGGTTGCAATACTGGCTGGTGCTAGTCTAGGAGTAGCGGGCACTCTATTTCAAGGTGTTACGCAAAATGAACTTGCAGATCCAGGGATTATAGGAATTAATTCAGGAGCAGGTTTAGCAGTTGTATTATTTTTGACAGTTCGTTCTAGTCAGGTAAGCTCATCTACTCTAATCAATGCAATCAGTTTACCTGTTGCAGCTTTTATTGGAGGCCTTATGGCAGCTGTTTGCATATATATGATTGCTTGGAAAAAAGGTATTACGCCTATTCGTATGTTACTAGTGGGAATAGGCATAAATGCAGGATTTGGAGCTTTGCTGACCATGCTGCAGCTTAGGATGAATGAGCGTGATTTTAATCAAGTAGCGATCTGGCTTTCAGGATCTATATGGAATGCTCATTGGCCTGCTGTTTTCAGCTTATTACCATGGACACTGCTCTTGATTCCAATCAGTATGTACAAAGCCCGTACACTGAATATACTGCAGCTTGGAGATCAAATGGCAGTTGGATTAGGTGTATCTCTTGAACTGGAAAGAGCCAAGTTAGTCACCATTGGAGTAGCACTAGCAGGAGTCAGCGTGTCAGTTGCTGGAGGAATTTCCTTTTTAGGATTAGGAGCACCTCATATTGCGAGGAAATTAATAGGAAATAAGCATGAAAGATTACTGCCAGTTGCAGCTTGTATTGGGGCTTTGATTTTGCTTATTTCAGATATTCTAGCAAGAAACTTGTTAGCTCCCGCAGAAGTTCCTGTGGGAATAATTGTTTCAATATTAGGAGCGCCCTACTTTTTATATTTACTAGTCAATAGTGAGAATTGAATCATCGCTTTATAAAGTAAATGGAGGAGAATAAAATGAAAAAGATTTGGTCAAGTAGTATACTGCTAATGTTAGGGCTAATGTTAGCCGGTTGTGGAAATGAGCAATCAAATTCTGGAGAAACAGCAGAAAAGAAAACATCCAACAATACAGAACCTGAAATCATGACGGATAATTTAGGGAATGAAGTTGAAATTCCTGATAATCCTGAAAAAGTATTAGCTTCTTATTTAGAAGATTATTTAGTTGCATTAGATGTTACGCCGGTAGCGCAATGGTCAATATATGACGGAGAAAGTATTCAAGAATATCTCCAAGCTGATTTAGAGGGCATTCCGCTAATTCCTCATGATCTACCATATGAGTCGGTATTAGAATATGAGCCGGATTTAATAGTTATAAGGGATCCTATTGAACAAGATATGTATGATCAATATGCTCAGATTGCCCCGACTTATGTACTAAATTCTAGCCCGACAGAATGGCGAGCAACTTTGGAAGAAATTGGAGAAGTGTTGGGAAAGGAAGAAAAAGCGCAGTCGGTTTTAGAGAGTTATAAGGAAAAAGCAAAAGAAAAAGCAGAGGAATTAGCTGAAGTAGTAAAAGGAGAATCAGCTGCAGCTATATGGATGGTTAATAATAGTTTGTTTGTTGTCCACCCTGAGCGCTCAAGCGGAGCAGTTTTATATGAAGATTTAGGTCTTGAAATTCCGGAAGTAGTTTCAGAATTGTCTAGTGATGCAGACTGGGCAGCGATTTCTTTAGAAGAATTAGCAAAAATGAATGTTGATCATTTATTTTTTATAAACAGCGATGGACCTAATGCTGAAATGTTGGAAGACCGTCTCTGGCAAAATATTCCGGCTGTTCAAAATGAGCAAGTCTATGAGTTTGGACCGGAAACTTCTTGGTTATATTATGGACCGATAGCAAGTGAACAAGTAATGGACAATGTAGTAGAGAGTATAACAAATAGAGTTCAGTAATAAACTTAACTGAGTTATAGGGGAAGCTGAGAGTATGACGAAGATTGAAACACATACAATGTCGATTGGATATGGAAAGCGTAAAGTATTGAAAAATCTATCGTTGAAAATCCCAGAATCAAAAATCACATGTATCATTGGGCCTAATGGCTGTGGAAAATCCACTTTATTGAAAACTATTGCTCGGCTTCTGAAACCAACTCATGGAAGTGTCACTTTAGATGGGAAGTCTATTCATAAAGAATCTACAAAAGAAATTGCCCAACAGATAGCTATATTGACCCAAGCGCCGCAAATGCCAGAGGATATAACGGTCAAAGAATTAGTATCATATGGAAGAGCGCCTTATCAAAAAGGTTTTGGACAACTACAAGCTAAGGATTGGGAAAAAATCCATTGGGCATTAGATCAGTCCCAGCTGCTTAGCCAAGCAGATCGATCAGTCAGTGCCTTATCAGGTGGTCAAAAACAACGTGTCTGGATTGCGATGGCGCTTGCGCAAGATACAGACTGTCTTCTATTGGACGAACCAACCACTTATCTAGATATGGCACATCAACTGGAAGTCTTGCAGGTCTTAGAGACACTCAACAAGAAATATAAGCGAACGATTGTAATGGTTTTACATGATTTAAACCATGCTTCAAGATTTGCAGATCATCTGATCGCAATTCGTGAAGGGAAAGTGATGAAGTCCGGTACGCCAGAAGAAGTCATGCAACCGGATATTTTACGAACAGTCTTTGATATTGAAGCAAACATTGTAAAAGATCCGTATACAGGAAAGCCAACACTTCTGAGCTATCAATTAATAGAATAATAGAAAATAGTATTGAAAGAACGATAGAGGTAGTTATCGTTCTTTTTATTGTGTAAATAAATATTGAATCAATAGACTCTCAAGCATACTCTTTGGTATTCTGATACAACTTTGTTAAAGTAAGTTTAGAATAAAAGATGAAAGGAAGCGTTAAATAATGAATATACTAGTTGTTGGAGCAAATGGACAAATTGGAACCCATCTTGTAGAAAAATTAAAAAATACGGAAACGTATAAACCAGTTGCTTTTGTAAGAAAAGAGGAACAAGTGACTAAGTTTGAAGATAAAGGTATAGAAGCAAGACTTGGTAACTTAGAAAACTCAGTATCAGATCTTAAGAAGAGCATGAAAGATATTGATGCTATCGTCTTTACTGCAGGATCTGGGGGAAGTACTGGAACAGATAAAACCATGTTGATTGACCTTGATGGAGCTGTAAAAGTAATGGAAGCAGCTGAAGATATGAATATCAAGCGTTTTATCATGGTTAGTGCATTCCAAGCTGATGTACGAGAAAATTGGAGCGAAGAAATGAAACCATACTTTGCTGCTAAACATTATGCAGATAAATTCTTGATGAATAGTGACTTAAACTATACAATCATTCGTCCGGGAATGCTTGAAAATAAACCAGCAATTGGGAAAATAGCATTAACTAGAGCGCTAACTGAAGCATCTGATCCTATGACGATACCAAGAGAAGATGTTGCACAATTAATTTTAGAAGCACTGGAAAATGACCGCACGTTTCTGCAGTCTTTTGATGTAACAACTGGTGACCAAGAAATTACAGAAGCATTAAAAGGATTATAAAATATAGACACCCACTTTCTCAGGCGAGTATAATCGCTTGGGAAAGTGTTTTTTTGTGTGATGAGGAGAAGCTCTTGATTTTAGCATATGGAAAAGGAAATAAAATGAACAATAAAACCCGTTAAGTTGAATCTGAATAAAAATCTAATTAAATATAGAAATGGAGATACTCAATTAGAAAAATCAATATGAAAGAGCAACAATGCCTAGACAATAAAATAATTTACACAAATAAAATGTTGATATGATAACCCCAAAATTTAAGAATCAGTTTAGATTTTCTCAAATGAGTGCAAAGAGTAGGTAGAATGATATAATAGAAATAGATTAAGAAAATTAAAACCATGATTTTTGAAGGGAAGTTTAATAATGAAACAGTTCAAAATAAAAATAATTAAAACATTAACTATTATCACTACAATGACATCAGTAGCATTTTTAGGAGATGCAAATGTTGAAGCAGCAGAAGGAATCGACACAAGTGTCGTGAATGAAGCTTGGGGTCTGCCTACATATGTGTATGGTGGGGGGTTGAGTGACGAGCAGATTCAAGAAACAGCAGATATTCTTAAGATAGATAGCATGGAAAATGTTGCCAGCGTAGGTGTTACCGGGGAGGATTTACAGAATTACTTAAATACCGGTTCTGGTAATACAGCAAGTATGATTTCGTCTGTATTGGTACAACGAGAAGACGAAGGAGAAGGCGTCGATGTATTGATTGAAACGCCGGATGATATTACAGAGATTACTCAGGAACAATATGCAAATGCTGCTATCACAGCTGGTGTTGAAGATGTAACGATTATGGTGGCAAGTATTCGTCCCGTAACAGGAGAAAGTGCACTGACGGGTATCTATAAAGCTTTTGATGTGAATGGGGAAGATTTGGATCAGGACCGTATGGAAGTAGCTCAAGAAGAATTAGAGACTACTAACCAGATTGCACAGGAAAATAGTGGAGATTCAGAGTTTGATACTTCTAGATTTGATCAGGCTATTGTTGAAATTAAACAACAGCTCGCAGAGTTGAAAGAACAACAAGGTGAATTGGCAACAAGAGAAGATATTGAACAGATTATAAATGATGCATTAGAAAATAATAACTTGCAAAATGTGATTACTCAAGAACAATTGGACCGCTTGCTGTCATTCTTTGAAACGTATCAACAAACAGGCGCGATTGATTCGGATCAAGTGAAAGAACAGTTAGGAAAATTATCAAGTGATATCCGTTCAAAATTTGGTGATGCTATTCAAGAAGCTGAAGATAGTGGTCTATTTGACAAAATAGGGAATTTCTTTCGTTCAATCTGGGATGCTGTAGCAGGAATATTTAATTAAATAGATAAAAGCACGTTACTCTATATACGAGCAACGTGCTTTTTGGTTTAGTCTATTAAGTTAACTAAGAAGTATTTCTTTTTACCACGACGGACAATCACAAATCGATTCTCAAAACTATCTTTGTCTGATAAAACATAATCAGTATCTTGGATTTTTTCTCCTTTAATGGTAATCGCACCATTTTTGATATCTTCACGAGCTTGTCGACGAGAGGGTTCAATTCCGGTTACATCGACTAAAAACTCAACTAAATGGTGATTGCCTTTAGCAGCTTCTGAAGAAGGCACATCTTTAAACGTAGCTTCGATCTGTGCAGCTGTCAGGTCTTGTATCTCACCAGAAAATAAAGCTTTAGAAATTTGGATAGCTTCGTCCAAAGCGTCTTGACCATGAACAAATCGTGTCATTTCTTCGGCTAATGTTTTTTGAGCAGCACGCTTATGAGGTTCGGCTTCAACTTGCTCAGCTAAAGCATCCACTTCGTTTTTAGACAGGAAAGTAAAGTATTTCAGGTATTTCACAACATCACGATCATCTTGGTTAAACCAGAACTGGTAGAACTCGTAAGGTGTTGTTTTTTCAGGATCCAGCCATATAGCGCCATCAGCTGACTTACCGAACTTTGTTCCGTCTGCTTTGAGCAACAAAGGAATTGTCAGACCAAATGCTTTGGCTGCTGATCCAGATTTTTTACGAATCAGGTCAAGTCCCGCCGTGATGTTACCCCACTGGTCAGATCCACCGATTTGAAGTTGAACATTTTCATTCTGGAACAAATGTAAAAAGTCGACAGACTGAATGATCTGGTAACTAAATTCAGTAAATGAGATTCCTTTATCCATCCGATTCGCCACAACATCTTTTGCCAGCATCGTATTGATGTTGAATTCTTTACCATAATCTCTCAGGAAATCAAGAAAATTAAGATTGCTCAGCCAGTCGTAGTTATTGACTAATTTGATACCGGAATGCTCTGAACCTGCTTCAAATAAGTTACGCATCTGGTTGCCCAGTTTTTCAGCATTCAATACGATTTTATCCATTGTTTGTAAAATACGTTCAGAATTTCGTCCACTTGGGTCTCCGATTGAACCTGTTCCACCACCGATAAGAATAACAGGTTTGTGTCCAGCTAACTGAAATCTTTTCAGAATCATAAATGGAATCAAGTGTCCAACGTGCATGCTGTCACCAGAAGGATCTATCCCGCAGTATAAAGAAATACTCTTTTCTTCTGTTAGTTCCTTCAAGCCTTCTTCATCTGTCTGCTGGTTAATGGCTCCGCGCCATTCGAGTTCATCTAATATATTCATGGTCCATCTCCTTTGATTTAACTTATTTATTATTATTTATCTTGAACTACGTCTACGTCAAATTAATCTCCACTTATCCCTCATCTATTTATTAAGGTTTCTTAGAATAAGAGTAAGATGTTATTCGAGATATATAATACACCGAAGCACAAAATCCATTTAGTATCATCATTCAATAGAATCATCTCTTTCGATGAAATGTGATTTTTGAGCATAAAAAAATCCCCATAAAAAGTTTATACTTTTTACCGGGACGAACAGTGCCGTGGTACCACCCTGATTAAAATGGACGAAATAGACCATTTTCACTTATTCCCATAACGCTGGGTAGCGCCTTTACTAGGAAAGCTCCAGAGTGTAATTCATTTAATCTGTATATGCGAATTTCCAGCAGCCATTCGCTTTCTAAGACAGTGACAGATAAACTACTATGCCCATTCATCGCTTATTTGCATTATATATAAATTTCAGTATAATTTATTAAAAATCATTAGTCAACATTGGATATGGATTTTTTGAAAACAGTAAACTAATTATAAACAAAACTTAGTTAAAAAAGGATTTCATGTGTTAATCTGGGCAAAGCAGTTCTTTACTACTTCTAGGTATGCTAAAATAAATAATGATAGATATTCGCGGAAAGGAAGACGGTTAGTGGTAACGAAAAGACAAGAAACATTTAGATTAGAAGTAAAACCGAAAGCACCAGAAAATTCTCAAGTCATATGGGAACAGTACCGTTTTACAGTATTAACACCTGCGATGGTTAGAGTGGAGTATGATCCGAATGAAACATTTGAAGATGCTGCTACACAGACAGTTTTAAATAGAAATTTTGAGACGCCTGAATATAAGTTAAAAGAAACAGATGAATTTATTGAAATCATCACTACCCATGTTCATCTGAATTTCCATAAAGAATCAGGAGGATTTACAAAGAATAATTTAAATATTGAAGCATTAGGGAATTACAGTTTATACCATAGTACTTGGTACTTTGGAGATAAACCCGATACATTAAAAGGTACAGCCCGCACTTTGGATTTTTCGGATGGACCGATTGATTTGGAAGAAGGGTTGATGAGTAAGAACGGCTTTTCAATCATTGATGATAGCCATTCAATGAAGCTGCTTAATAATGGATGGGTAGAAAAACGAGAATCTAATATCATTGATATTTATTTCCTGGGATATGGTAGAGACTATTTAGGTACCTTAAGAGATTATCATCACCTTACAGGCAAGACACCTAAATTGCCTAGGTACGCTCTAGGGAACTGGTGGAGCAGATACTATCCGTATTCAGAAAATGGCTATAAAAAGCTGATCAGAAAATTTGGAGAGAAGCAAATTCCGTTTTCAGTAGCCGTATTAGATATGGATTGGCATGTTACAGAAGTTCCTTCAGAATACGGCTCTGGATGGACAGGATATACATGGAATAATGAATTGTTTCCTGATCCAGAAGAATTTTTGGGATGGTTGCATGAACAAGGTCTTAAAACGACATTGAATCTGCACCCCGCAAATGGCGTACAGCCTTTTGAAGAAATGTATGAACCAATGGCAAAAGAATTAGATGTTGATACAGAAAACGGAGAGCCGATTAACTTTGATATTGCTGATCCTGAATTTTTGAATGCGTACTTTGAATATTTACATCATCCCCATGAAGAAATTGGAGTCGACTTCTGGTGGATCGACTGGCAGCAAGGCAGTGTTACCAAAGTAGAAGGACTAGACCCGTTATGGATGTTGAATCATTATCATTATTTGGATTTAGGCAGAGGTGAAAACCGATCATTAATTTTTTCTAGATATGCGGGATTAGGTTCACATCGATATCCAATTGGATTTTCTGGGGATACGGCTTCGACTTGGGAAGCTTTGAATTTTCAGCCTTATTTCACATCAACTGCTTCAAATGTAGGGTATAATTGGTGGAGCCATGATATTGGTGGCCATATTGGTGGAGTGAAAGACAGTGAACTATTTATCCGGTGGGTACAGTTTGGCGTCTTTTCTCCAATTAATCGACTGCATAGTCAAGACGGAGAGTTCAGTGGAAAAGAACCTTGGCGTTATGGGTTGAAAGCTGAAAGAATTGTGACCCAGTTTATGCAATTACGACACAAACTGATTCCTTATTTATATACAATGAATGTTTTAACCCATACAGATAACTTTCCGTTGATTCGTCCGATGTACTATCACCATCCGAGAGAAGAAGAAGCATATGAAGTGCCAAATCAATATTTCTTTGGGACACAGTTGCTAGTTGCACCTATTACAACACCACTACGAGGAGATTTACGTCTTGCACAAGTCAAAACATGGCTCCCAGAAGGTATGTGGATTGATTTCTTTAATGGACGAATGTATGAAGGTGGCAGGGTATTAGATGTCTACCGTCCGATTTCGACAATGCCGGTTTTTGCCAAAGCAGGTGGAATCGTTCCTATGGATCAATCTTTTGATAATAGCGTAGATAATCCTCAAAAAATGGATGTACGTATTTTTGCTGGAGCTGACGGTAGTTTTACAATGTACGAAGATGATGGTCTAGGTAAAAATGATGAACATGCTACGACTAAATTTTCTCTGAAATGGCACGAAGAAGATACTGATTGGTCTTACTTCCAGATTCAAGAACCAGAAGGAGACTGGGAATGTCTGCCGGAAAAAAGACAGTACACTTTGACATTTGTGGGGTTCTCATACGATGAGGTTCCTGAAGTATATGTAAAAGACAAATTAGTGGATGTCAATTTTACTAAAAGAGGGAAATTTACTACTGTTGAAATTCCTGAACAAGAAATTGATTCCTGGTATTTCGTTAGATTTAGAGGAGTATCAGCTAAGAAAAATGATATGTATGGAGAAATTTTCAGATTTTTAGATCGTGCACAATTATCGACTAGCTTGAAAGAGAAAATTTATACGACTGTTCGTAAGAGTCGAAATAGTGCTAGAGTGATTAGTGGGCTACTTGCTTTGGATATTGATCCTGATTTACTTGAAGCACTAAGTGAATTGATTTGGGCTAATCCAGGAGATATAGAGTGATAAAGGAATGACACAAATTAGGGACTAGAGTGAAATCTAGTCCCTTTTGCTTCTTATGAAAACAAAGTATACAATAATGGTAAGAAATTTCTACCCCAATTTATTTGTATATTGAAAGACACTTTGCGATCCAACGTGATATAGTGGTAAAAATCCTTTTTTAGAAAGCGAGTTTATCTATGAAGAAAGTTGTGTTTTTTGATATTGATGGCACACTGGTCTCAAGACAAAATTATATCCCTGAATCTACTAAAAGAGCGATCAAAGAACTTAAAAAACGGGATATTTTACCTGTTATTGCAACGGGTCGTGCGACTGTGTTGTTAGAGGAAGTTAAAGATGAATTAGAGATAGACAGCTATATTGCAATGAATGGACAATATATTGTCCTGGAAGGTAAGCCTATTTATACTAATCCTATTTCGGAGGATCTACTAGTCAAGTTGATGGAACAAGCTTCAGAAGATAGAAAAGGGATTGTTTTATGTGGGACGGAAGATATTTTTAGTAATTCAATCATTTCTTTAGTACAAAGAAGTTCGATATTGAAAGTACTCAAAAGTATAGGGAAAATTATTCCTAATAAAATTCAGATGTCCTTATTCAGCCGTTTGATTCGTAAGCCACCCAAACCCGAAGATTATAAAGGAAAAGATATCTGTCAAGTAATTCTTGAAATTCGAGAACAAGACGAAGCTGCTTATAGAGAGAATTTTCAAGAGCTTCATTTTACGAGATCAAACGATTATACAATTGACGTAATCAGTTCAGGAGTTTCTAAAGCTACTGGAATAGAGCGAGTAATTCAAGCGCTTGGTGTTGATCTAGAAAACACATATGCTTTTGGAGATAGTCTGAATGACTTAGAAATGATCCAATACGTTGGAACAGGTGTCTCTATGGGCAATGGTTGGGATGAACTGAAAAAAGTGGCTGATATGATAACAGCAGATGTTTCAGAAGATGGAATCGAAAAGGGTCTGAAAAAGTTGAACTTGATTCCTTAAAACAATTGTTAGAATGACTGTTCTCTTTAAGAGGACAGTCATTTTTAAATAAAAAAAACAAAATATACATTTCAGGATGAAGGTGTTTTTCGCACCTTCATTCTGCTGTTTTTGTATGCTATACTATTTAGGTATATCGAACAGGGAATACTTATTTAAGAAGAATTATCATGCTGCTGAAGCAGTACTTCAATAAATAAAAACTTATGAGTTATAGAATCTAATTATCTAGGAGGACACAGAATTGTCTGAACAAAATTCATTTTATATTACTACACCAATCTATTATCCAAGTGGTAAATTGCATATAGGAAATGCTTATACGACCATTGCTTGTGATGTAGTGGCTCGCTATAAGAGGCTACAAGGATTTGATACTTTTTATCTAACAGGAACTGATGAACATGGACAGAAAATCGAAACAAAAGCTCAAGAACTTGGTCAAACACCTCAGGAATATGTAGATGGTATGGCAGAAGGAATACAAGAGCTTTGGAAGACACTTGCAATTACAAACAATCAGTTTATTCGTACCACGGATTCTTACCATAAAGAAGTTGTTGCAAAGATTTTTGAGAAATTATTAGCGCAAGGGGATATTTATCTAGGAGATTATGCAGGCTGGTATTCTGTTTCGGATGAAGAATTCTTTACAGAAACACAACTAGAGGAAGTTTACCGTGATGCAGAAGGTAATGTGACGGGTGGAATTGCACCAAGTGGACATGAAGTAGAATGGGTGAAAGAAGAGTCTTATTTCTTCAAGATGAGCAAATACGCAGATCGTTTACTTGAGTATTACGAAAATCATCCCACCTTTATCTTGCCAGAGTCAAGAAAAAACGAAATGATTAATAACTTTATTAAACCTGGATTGGAAGATTTAGCGGTGTCTCGTACCACATTTGATTGGGGAATTCAGATTAAATCAAATCCGAAACACGTTATCTACGTATGGATCGATGCACTGACAAATTATATTACTGCATTAGGTTATGACCCCGATTTAGGTGGGTTTGACGATCAACCGGAACAATTCAAAAAATTCTGGCCGGCTGATGTACAAATGGTTGGAAAAGAAATTGTACGATTCCACACGATCTACTGGCCAATTATGTTGATGGCGCTGGATCTCCCGTTGCCGAAACAAATTTTTGCGCATGGCTGGTTATTAATGAAAGATGGAAAAATGTCCAAATCAAAAGGAAATGTTGTTTATCCTGAATTTTTGGTAGAACGTTATGGACTAGATGCATTGAGATATTATTTAATGCGAGAAGTAACATTTGGCAGTGACGGAATTTTTACGCCCGAAGAGTTTGTCAATCGAATGAATTATGATTTAGCTAATGATTTAGGGAATCTGTTGAATCGTACAGTTGCAATGATCAATAAATATTTTGATGGACATGTGCCGACGTATAATGGTGACGTTACGGAGTTTGACGAGATTCTTCGTCAGACAGCTACTCAAAGTATCACAGAATATAACCAGCATATGGATACCATGCAGTTCAGTTCTGCTTTAGCTTCGGTCTGGACATTGATCTCACGTACAAATAAATATATAGATGAAACAAAACCTTGGGTATTGGCTAAGGAAGAAACAAGTCGTGAAGAATTAGGGAGTGTCATGGCGCACTTAGCTGAGAGTTTAAGAGTTGCAGCGATTCTATTACAACCAGTACTAGTAGAAACACCAGCGAAAATTTTTGAACAATTAGGTATAGATAAAGAAAATTCAGGATGGGATACAGTAGCGTTTGGACAGTTTCCAGCGGATTCTAAAGTCACGAAAAAAGGCGAGCCAATTTTCCCTAGATTAGATAGAGAAGAGGAAATCGCAGCTATTCAAGAAGCAATGTCTGGGAATGCTTCGAGTGTAGAAACGAAAACTGAAGAAGAAAACTGGAACCCAGAAGAAATACAGCTATCATCTGTTAAAGAAAAAGAAATCAAATACGATACCTTTGATAAGGTAGAGTTGAAAGTTGCTGAGATCATTAGTTGTGAGAAAGTTGAAAATGCAGATAAGCTATTGAAGTTTCGGTTAGATGCAAATGATGAAGGTGGACATCGTCAAATCTTATCAGGAATTGCTGAATACTATCCTGAATTTGAGCAGTTGATTGGCAAAAAAGTCGTGATTGTTGCGAATCTGAAACCACGGAAAATGCGCGGAGAAATCAGCCAAGGTATGATCTTGTCTGCAGAGGATGAAGATGGAAATCTGACTATTGTCGACGCACCGGCGCATATGCCTAATGGATCCATCGTTGCTTAAACTTTTATGAATCAGACAAAGAGCTAGGCTAAACCCTAGCTCTTTCATTTGTTTTTAAAAGTGCATCTAAGTGAGGCATCTGGTAGTATGAAGATAACATAGTATAAAGGAGAAGATCATTAAATGTTTTTTGATACACATACTCATTTAAATGTAGATAAGTTCAAAGGTGAAGAAGCAGAATTGATAGCAGAAGCAAAATTGCATAATGTAAATAAGATGGCGATAGTAGGATTTGATGCCCCTACTATTGAAAAGTCATTAGAATTAAGTCGTGATTATGAAGATGTTTATTCTATTATCGGCTGGCATCCAACGGATTCTGATACGTATACAGATGAGATAGAACAGATGCTGATTCAAAAGCTGCAGTTACCTAAAGTTGTTGCAATGGGAGAGATGGGACTCGATTATTATTGGGAAAATGTTCCTAAAGAGATTCAACATGAAGCATTTAGACGGCAGATCAGAGTAGCTAAACAATTGAATCTTCCGGTTAGTATCCATAACCGTGATGCAACAGAAGATACGTATAAAATCTTGAAAGAAGAAAAGATCGAAAAAATCGGTGGGATTATGCATAGTTTTAATGTTAATACCTATTGGATGGAAAAATTTCTGGATCTTGGTATGCACATTTCATTAAGCGGTGTCGTAACATTTAAGAATGCGCCTGAAGTTAAAGAAATAGCTAAAGCAGTACCTTTTGATAAATTACTGATCGAAACAGATGCACCATACCTGTCTCCAATGCCTTATCGTGGCAAGAGGAATGAACCGAGCTATGTACGTTTTGTAGCAGAAGAAATTGCCCGGTTAAGAGATATTTCTATTGATGAAGTTGGAGATCAGACTACTATGAATGCTGAAAAGCTTTTCAGATTAATTTAGATAGGAGCTCCAGATTTTGAAAAAGATCAATGAAGTGATTGTCGTTGAAGGAAGAGACGATACGAAGCGCATTCGAATGGCGGTTGATGCAGATACAATCGAAACCAATGGTTCAGCGATTGATGAAGAGACATTAACTAAAATCGAACATGCTCAAAAGAAACGCGGAGTAATTGTTTTTACAGATCCAGATGTGCCTGGGGAAATGATTCGTAAAACAATCTCAAGAAGAATACCAGGTGTGAAACATGCTTTTTTAAATCGTGAAGAAGCAAAACCGAATAAAAAAGGTAGTTTAGGAATCGAACATGCTTCTATTGAAATAATTCAAAAAGCACTAGAAGGATTATATAATGAGCGACCAGAAGCTGAACCAACGATAGATCGATTATTTTTACTAAATGAAGGACTAATGGGAAAGCCCCATTCTAAAGAACTTCGAATAAAATTAGGGAATGAATTGAGAATTGGTTATACCAATGGAAAACAATTGGAAAAAAGATTGAATATGTTTGGGATCACACAAGAAAAAGTTGAAAAAGCTTTAAAGAAGATCAGAAAGGAGGAAGCAAATGAGTGAGTATAAAGATATTGCAACACCAGCTCGAACCAAAGCTATATTAGATAAATATCGGTTATCTGCCAAGAAAAGTTTAGGTCAGAATTTTATAGTGGATACGAATATATTAGAAAAAATTGTAGCTACTGGATCAATCGATAAAGAAACAACAGTAATCGAAGTCGGTCCGGGAATTGGCGCTTTAACGGAACAGATTGCGAAGAAGGCAAAAGAAGTCATTGCTTTTGAAATTGATGACCGACTGCTTCCTGTTTTAGAAGATACGCTATCACCATATAATAACGTGAAAATCATTCATCAAGATATTTTGAAAGTAGATATGAAAGATTTTGAAAAAGAATACCTAAAAGAAGCAGAACGGGTTGTTGTCATTGCAAACTTGCCTTATTACGTAACGACGCCCATTATCTTAAATTTCTTAGCATCATCACTTCCAATAGACAGTATGGTACTGATGATGCAAAAAGAAGTAGCCAATCGTTTATCAGCAATTCCGAGTACCAAAGCATATGGATCATTATCAATAGCGGTTCAATATTATATGGATGCAGAGGTCGCTTTCATCGTGCCTAAAACAGTATTTACTCCGCAACCGAATGTGGAGTCAGCAGTCATTCGGTTATCACGCAAAGCGATTCCCGAAGTTGTCGTCAAAGATGAAAAGGTCTTTTTCCAAGTAACTAGATCGGCCTTTGTCCAAAGACGGAAAACACTTTGGAATAATCTTCAGAGCGCATATGGGAAAGAACCAGATATAAAAGAGAAACTTCAAAAAGCTCTGGACACTGCCAGGATTGATCCGATTAGAAGAGGAGAAACTTTGTCACTTAAAGAGTTCGGCCGTCTTTCAGATGCGATAGTTACTCAAAATCTTGAGTTTCAACAACAAAACAAATAATCATTTTATAATTTATTTACAATGAAGACTTTCTTATAAAAAGAGAGAGTCTTCTATTTTTTTACAAAACAATATAGATTCATTGATTAAAGAGAAAATAGTTCGGATATAAGGAATTGAATAAATACGTAATAGCTATATCTTATCGTGTGATAATAAGGAGATTAGTCACTTAATAAATAAATTATCTAATTATTTTAAAAAAACAAATAATTTTGAAGAGGAATATATTAACTTGAGAATTAAAGATATAGAAATAGGTTAAACTGTAAATTTATTGTTAAGTTAACATGTTTTTTGTGTTCAGGTAAATGAATTGATGGAGATGTTCATTAATTTTTTACTTAATCGATTATTTTAGACACTTATTAAGTACGCTAGAGATTATTATTTAGGGGAGATTATTAGAAAAAAACCATTTTTAAAAACTGTATTGGAAAAAACCTTTTCCTTTCAAATAAACTTTTAATTTTCGGTTTTTTGTGTTATACTTAATTTATAACTTTGTGAGGTGAATAGATTATGCCAATTACTATAGCAAGTATTAAGCAAAATCTTGACGGTCAGTTAGGTAAACAAATCAAATTGACAGCTCAAGCCGGACGGAAGAAAACCACAGAACGTAAAGGAATACTGACAGATACATTTCCAGCGGTATTTATTGTGGAATTAAATAAAGATGAAAATGCATTTGAACGTGTTTCATATAGTTATGCCGATGTCTTAACACAAACTGTTGAATTAGAATTTTTAGGAACTGAAGTTTAATCAAATTATTTAAATATGTACTTAGCTTATGAATTAAAGCCCGATTGTGAGGCTTTTTTTAATACCTGAGGCCAGACATGAAAAATAAAAAACTGTCTATCACTTTGTTTGTTAGTGATAGACAGTTTTTTAGTCTTTTGGAGCTACTACTTCAACTTTGATCCTATCTGGATCTTCAAAGTAAACAGCATAGTGCATATTTCCTCCAGCGTACGGATGCTGATCTTTGTATAGAACATTAATTCCGCGATTTTCTAAGCGAACCGTTAAGTCATCGATTTGTGCGCGTGATTCTCCATGAAAAGCAAGATGATTCAATCCTACTCTACATCTATGATAAGGGATATCTAAAAAACGTTCCTCAGTTTGAACGAATACGATGTAGGTTTCGTCCAGTTTCCAGCTTCGGCCTTTTTCCCATTTTTGAAAGGGTTTATATCCTAACGCTTCAAGCAACCATCCCCAAAACTCAACCGTGCGATCTAAATCTGAAACATATAATTCTAGATGATGTAGTACTCCTTTTGACATCTTCAGTTCTCCTTATCACTTGATACCTTTAATGATAACATTTATATCAGCAAGCGCAATCCGTTTCGCAACAAGATAAGTCGTTCAAGAACATCTGGTAATCTTTGTACAACTGCAGTTCTGCTTCATCTATCGAGATACCTTCTCTAGAAGCAATTTCATTTGCTATAAAAGCAAAACGCTGACGGTATTTATAGATAAAACATAAGATTACGCCTTCGTGCTCCACTTGAGAGCCAACCATGAACAAATTCGGCGATAGCGTAGACTCATCCCATTCATTTAAAACTGCTCGATTTCCTTTTACATCAAAATAATCTTTGATTAAAGGGGACTTGACATTGGAAAACCCAGTGGCAAGAATGGGCGGCGTTTCTGACATAAAAACAGTACCATCGTCTGTAGTCAGATAGTAGCTCTGTTCAAAGGGCGTGATTTCCTTGATTTTCACTCCTGAATGAATGGTAATTAAGTCAGCATATTTTCTGTAACGGCCTTTTGTATACAAGGACAAAGATTGACTAGGATCAGATGATTCTGAATCTATACCAGCAGTATGTGTATAAATGATGGAACGTTTACCACGACGGGCTAATTGAATCGCTGCATCAAACCCAGATTCATTTCCTCCAATAATAGAATAAACAGATGAATCTTTTAAATGAGTATAGTCTCCTAAGTTAGTATAGAAGATTCCATGTTTACTGCCAATAACTTTATTTACATCCGGATAGGCAACATCTCCTAAGGCCACAATTAAATAATTTGTTTCATAATCGTTTTGTTCACTTGATAGTAAATAACCATCTTCTTTTTTGTGAATTTTGAGGATTGTTTCATTCGTTATAACAGGTATCTGAAAAAATTCAGCTACTTGCTGTAAATAGTCTGCGTAATCAACACCGGATAGATGCTCTTTATCAATAAACTTTCCTGGAGAGGTATCTGGAGTAATAGCATTATAATCAGGAAATCCGAAACCGTTAGTATTAAAAGAAGGGGTGATAAATCGGGTTTCAGTATTCCAGTCAAGAAAAGATTGACCGATCTCGCCTTTATCGATAACTTGTATATCTTCAATTCCTAGACGCTTCAAAGCAGTAGCAGTTCCGATACCGGCTGCGCCTGCTCCGATGATTGTCACAAGTGACTTAGTTTTCATAAACGATTTCCTTCTTTCTAAATAAGATTAATTTTGTAAGTGATATAGAAAATTGTGCACCTATGAGTGAGATTAGTAGCGTAAAAGCTAGTCCCAAAAGTTCTATTAACGGAAAATTAGTTAAGTTTCCTCCTGAAACC
This sequence comes from Marinilactibacillus psychrotolerans, assembly GCF_900101525.1. GTDB lineage: Bacteria > Bacillota > Bacilli > Lactobacillales > Carnobacteriaceae_A > Marinilactibacillus > Marinilactibacillus psychrotolerans. Next base: position 124,776 of record NZ_FMZD01000002.1, read on the forward strand.
AAACCAGTCTGGCCATTAGGTGTGAAAATTGGATTAGCAAAAAGTATCAACCCAATTGTTCCAATTATTCCACCTATTCCATTCAAAATAAATGAATCGACAGGATCGTTAATGAGTGACTGATTGCGGTAATAACAAGTAATCAAACCACTGATGATAGAGGTAAATAAAATGGCAAGAGGAGAAGCGTACCCGACTAAAGCGGTACTTGTAACTAAACCGACCATCATACCAGTCAGCAAGTCTTCACTGACCACTGATTTCCATTGGAGTAACAGGTAGCCCGACGAACCTCCGATAATAGCTAAAATTGTGTTCAAAATAACTAAGCCAGTTAACTCGTTGACTGTTCCCAAAGGGCCTAAATTGAATCCAAACCATCCAAAGCAAATTAAAGTAGTTGCAATATAATTTACTGGCAGATCCGAACTTCTTTCTTGTACTTCAAGGGGGTCGTCAGTAAATTGATGTGCCAAAAGTAAGCTCGTTACACCAGCCGTAATATGAACTACTAATCCTCCTGAGAAGTCCAGAGCACCTAACTGACTTAAAAATCCATTAGTATTCCAAAAACTAAAAGCAATAGGTACGTATACAACAAGCAGCCAGATTGGAATAAAGACTGTAAAAAATTTCCAGTCGACTTTGTGTATTAAGGTACCTATGAACATGCCGGCTGCATATAAGAAAAAGCAGGCTTGCAATACCATATTTAATATGAGAGGTCCGTCTCCTTGTTGGATACTTGAGAAATAAGAATCGATGCTTGAAAAAAAAGAACTTTCAATACCAAAAGTAAGCACATAACCAAATAGCATCCAAGCCATAAAAGCTGTAAACAGACCGACAGATGTCATAGTGAGTGTTTCACTGATGCTGGTCTCTTTCGAACTGCTTCCGTATAGAATAGGGACACTAAACAACATCGGCCACATAATTAGAATACATAAAACGACAAAAAGTATATCTACCACTTTGTTTTTCACTCCTAAATTTATTTAAAACGTAACGATTACGATTTAGAATCCAGTATAGCATACCTTGTCAAGTGAATGTTTGAGGGCTTTTATTTATAGAGGTAGTTTATAAAATAAATAATTAGCCGGTTTAGAGGTTATAAGCGTCTTCTTTTTATATTTAACATGAATTTCGATAAACTGTATTTAAAGAACAGAGCAAGTTAGGAATAAAAATATGTTTAGAAAGGAGAGAAGAATTGGAAATTGTAGAGAAAGCACCGGCAAAAATCAATTTGACCTTAAATGTATTAAATAAAAGACCAGATGGATTTCATGAAATGAGAATGGTTATGACCTCCGTTGATTTGTCAGATCATCTTACATTTAATGAACGTAATGACCAGCAGATAACTTTAACTTCAAATGCTGCATTTATACCCCTGAATAGAAAAAATATTGTATATCAAGCAGTTCACTTATTGAAAGAACGATATGAAATCCAAAAGGGAGTTGATATTAATATTGATAAGCAAATCCCTGTAGCTGCTGGACTGGGAGGAGGGAGTAGTGATGCTGCAGCCACTTTGAGAGGGCTTAATCGTCTCTGGGAGCTTGGGCTTACTCTAGAAGAACTAGCGCTTATAGGAGAACAATTAGGTTCTGATGTGCCTTTTTGTATATACAATAAGACAGCTTATGCAACAGGGAGAGGAGAGGTGATCAAACTAATCCATGAGATTCCACAGTGCTGGGTGATTTTAGTGAAGCCTCCTAAAGGTATTTCAAGCTGGACTGTTTTTGAAGAATTAGACTTAGCATCACTTCCTCATTATAATCACGATAAGATGATTGAGGCCATTAATGAGAATAATTACGAAGAAATGATTCGATACGCCGGAAATGCTCTGGAAGAAATCTCTGGAAAATATCGGCCTGATATCAAAATGATCAAAGGAAAGATGGAAAAGTTTGGAGCAGATGTAGCGATTATGAGTGGCACAGGTCCTACGGTATATGGGTTGACGCAAAAATACTCAAAAGCACAGAGAATTGTTAATGGATTGAAAGGTTTCTGCAGAGAAGTGTATCTGGTTAGAACATTGAAATAATAGAGAATTAAGCTAGGTTGTGTATCTGAAAAAAAGATGCACACCTTTTATTTTTTGAAAAAGATTATTGACAGAAAGTTCTTTTCCCTGTAGTATTTTAAATCGTAGCGATTACGATTTGCAAAAAATGGAAGAGGATGAGGATATAAGTGAATAGATTGGTTAAGTTTTCAGGGATTTTATCTGTAGGAATGCTTCTAGCAGCATGTCAGGATACAGGTGCAAAAGATGCAAATGGAGAAAATGCATCATCAGATAAGAATAGTCAAGAGAGTGCTGAAACAAGTGCAGTAGCTGTTGAAGGGATAGCAGACCACTATCATACAGGAGACGAAGTAGAACTAACTGCAGTACCAGAAGAAGAGACAGAGCTTACAAGCTGGCAATGGTATATAAAAGAAGATGAAGCAAGTGACTGGGAAACTATAGCAGGAATGACTTCTGATGTCTTCTCTAGAGAAGCGACAATCAGCGGGTTACAAGTTAAAGCGGAATTACTTAATGAAGAGGATAAAGCAGTTGCAGAATCAGAACCAGTTGAAGTAGTAATAGATGACCATGGGGCAAATGATGAAGTCGGAAGAAGAATTTATAATGGGTTCTTCTATAATGATGAGATTGAAGACCGTACATTAGCGGATTGGGAAGGCGAATGGCAATCGATTTATCCATATTTTGAAGCTGGAGATTTGGATGTAGTATTCGAGGACAAAGCAAGCCATAGTGATACAATGAATGCTGAAGAGTATAAAGAATATTACAAAATAGGATATGTAACAGAAGTTGACGGTATGAAAATTGAAGACAACAGCTTCACTTTCCAAAACGCCGACGGAACTGAAATGACAGCGGAATATGATTATGATGGCCATGAAGTGCTTGAATATGAAAGAGGAAATAGAGGTGTCCGCTTTATTTTTACTCGCGTAGGTGGATCAGAAGAAATGCCACAGTACATTCAGTTCAGTGATCATTCTATTGCACCGCAAGATGCTACTCACTTCCATATTTACTGGGGAGACAATAAACAAGAATTGTTAGACGAAGTAGATAACTGGCCGACATATTACCCCATAGACTGGAATAAGGAAGACATTGTAAGAGACATGTTTGCGCATTAAGAAAGTTTATAAACTTTCCATTGACTTTGACAGGTGAAAGGTGATAAAGTTTAAATCGTAATGTATACGATTTTGACTTGTTTAAACTAATTTTATAGATAAGTAATTTGGATATAGTGCTACTTTCAGTTTTTTGAAAGGGCGCTGTATTCATGTAAAAGGTAAGCTAAAAGGAGAATTAAATATGAAATATAAATGGTTAAGATCTGCAATGCTGACACTGGTTGCAGGAACAGCGTTGACAGCATGTTCAACTGGAGAGACTGAAAAAAATTCTGCTGAAGAAGACAAAGTATCGATTGTTACTTCATTTTATCCAATGTATGAATTCGCAAGTCAAGTAGCTGGTGATCGAGCAGACATCACAATGATGGTCGGTGGCGGGGATGATCCTCATCATTATGAACCCAGTGCCAAAGACGTTGCCACTGTCAATGAAGCTGACTTATTTGTTTATAGTAGCCCGGAAATGGAATTTTGGACAGAAAGCCTGTTTGAAACAGTTGAAAATGATGATTTGAAAATTGTCAGTGCAGCAGAAGGAATAAATCAGCCTGTACACTCTGAAGAAGAGCACGATCATGCTGAGGAAGAAGTTGAAACTGGAGCCATTACAATTAAAGGTGCAGCCGAGCACTATCATAGTGGGGATATGGTCGAATTAACAGCGGGAATGGAAGGGAACACTTCTCTAGATCATTGGCACTGGTACACTCGTTCTAACGAAGAAGCAGAGTGGGAAAACATTCCAGATGAATTTGATTCTGAATTGAGCTACTTGGTTCTTGATGAAAATTTTGAAATTAAAGCAGAGCTTTATGGTGAAGATCATGAAGTTTTAACTGAATCAGAACCTGTTACCATAACAGTAGATAATCATGAAGGTGAAGAAGCGCATGATCACGAAGCTGAAGTTACAGAAACATCAGGAGACGTAACAATTGCCGGTTTAGCTGGACACTACCATACTGGTGATACAGTAACGATCGTAGCTGAGACAGAAATTGAAATCAGTGAATGGCAATGGTCAACACGTGAAAACGAAGAAGCAAAATGGTCCGTTGCCTCTGATCAGACAACCGAACAATTTAGTGAAGAAGCAGGTACAGAAGGTTTCGAACTTCAAGGAGTCGGACTTGATTCGGAAGGTAATGAGGTTGTAAATACTGGAACAATAGAAATTATGGTTGAGAATCATGAAAATGAAGATCCACACAGCTGGCTTGACCCAGTATTGGTTCAGGAACAAGTCAATGAAATTCGTGATGCACTGATTGAAATCGATCCTGAGGGAGAGGAAATATACACGGAAAATGCTGCAAACTTTAACGATAGATTAAAAGCTCTTGACCAAGAATTTCAAGAGGCATTCGAAGGAGCAGAAGACCGTACATTCGTTGTTCAACATCAAGCGTTTGGATATATTGCAGAACGTTATGACTTAGAACAAATCGCAGTTGGAGGTTTATCTACAGAAGTAGAGCCGAGCCCTTCAAGAATTGCAGAAATCGGCAAGTTGGTTGAAGAGTACAATGTACCAGTAATTTATTACCAGCAAGGCTCAGACTCATCAATCGCTCAGACGATTGCTTCTGAAACAGGCACAGAAACAGCCGTTCTTCATGATCTGGAAAGTCTTTCTGAAGAACTTCAATCAGAAAACTTGGGCTATATCGAAGCAATGGAACAAAATATCGAATCCTTGAAGTTAAGTATCAAGTAAACTAAATAAGAAATCGTGAGGACCACCTTTTAGGCTTATACAGATAAAAAGCGTGTGTCCTTTTGTTCCTTTAGAATATCTATTGCAATGCTCACAGTATTAAAGTAGAATACCGAAAGAGAGCGCAACGCTCTATGGAGAGGGTGTAAAAATGCAATATATAGAAGTAGATGATCTTGCTTTTCATTATGAGAATGAACCCGTGCTGGAGAACATTTCTTTTGAAGTGAATTCTGGAGAATTTGTTATGCTGACTGGCGAAAATGGCGCGGCCAAAACAACGCTTTTACGAAATATACTTGGACTATTGAACCCATCTAAAGGGAATGTAACCTTATCAAAGAAAAATAGACACGGCAAAAAGCTGGTCGTTGGATATGTACCGCAACAAGTAGCTTCTTTTAATGTAGGGTTTCCAAGTACTGTACTGGAGCTTGTGCAGTCGGGACGTTACCCTAGGGGGAAATGGTTTAAAAGATTGAACACTGAAGATAAAGAACATGTTCGTCGTTCGCTGGAATCAGTTGGAATGTGGGAAATGCGCAATAAAAAAGTTGGAGAACTATCTGGTGGTCAGAAGCAACGTATATCGCTAGCGCGCGTTTTTGCTACGGATCCCGACCTTTTTGTCCTGGATGAACCAACTACTGGTATGGATGTTCAATCGAGAGAAGAATTTTATAAGTTATTAAAACATAACAGTGAAGTGCATGGTAAAGGCATCTTGATGGTGACACACGATCATGACGAACTGAAACAATATGTAGATAAACATATTGAACTGATCAGAAAGGAGAATTCACCTTGGAGATGTTTTTCTATGGATTTATGCAAAGAGCCTTCCAAGCATCATTCCTCATTTCATTAATAGCGCCTATACTTGGTCTGTTCTTGATCTTGCGTAGACAATCTCTGATGGCAGATACTCTTTCACATGTTTCTCTTGCCGGAGTTGCTTTAGGAATGCTGATAGGCGTAAACCCAACGGTCACGAATATTCTGGTTGTTGTTGCGATCGCTATTTTATTAGAATACCTCAGACTGATCTATCGCTCTTATTCAGAGATTTCAATCGCTATTTTGATGTCTGGTGGGATGGCTGTGGCATTAGTTTTAATGGGATTGAATGGTGGCGGTGCTACCTTGACAGTCGACCAGTTTTTATTCGGGTCGATCGTTACGATCAGCCAGGAACAAGTCTGGATGCTGCTTACCTTAACAATCATTATCGGGATACTCTATTCAATTTTCCGTAAGCCAATGTATATTCTGACATTTGATGAAGACACAGCCTTTACTGCTGGACTACCAATTAAATTAATGTCTATTTTATTTAACGTATTAACGGGTGTAACCATAGCAGTCATCATGCCAATCGTAGGAGCGCTGCTAGTATCTGCAATACTGATTTTACCAGCCGCTATTTCGATGCGTCTAAGCAAAAGTTTTACAGGGGTTATATTGATTGGAATTGTGATTGCTGTTTTTGGAATGATTACAGGGCTCATATCTTCTTACCAATATGGAACACCACCGGGAGCAACGATTACGCTAATCTTTATAGGCGTATTTGTAGTCACGCTCGTTTTTGAAAAGTTTAAAGTAAAGAAAAAATCAATCTAAATAAAGTTCAAATCAGTGCAGATTTCTAGGGCACTGATTTTTTTCTTTGAACCTAAACATATAACTTTAAAACAAAGAGGAGCGGCGAATAAGTAGTTAAACAGATAGATTTATATTCAAATGAGACATTTTCAAGAAAGATTCCTTTCATAAGGAATCTTTTTTTGCTTGAATCGGAAAGATAGGCTTGACGGAAAGCGGAAAAGAGGGTAAGATGTAAAACGTAACGTTTACGATTTAGAATAATTATGGAGGGATAATATTGGCTAAAAAAAGTAAAATCGAAAAACACAAACGACAACTTCGTACCGTAGAGAAATATGCAGCCATTCGAAAAGAATTGAAAGAGAAGGGGGACTATGAAGGACTCTCGAAACTACCTAGAGATGCTTCCCCAACAAGAATTCAAAACCGTGACAGATTAGATGGTCGTCCGCATGCGTATATGCGTAAATTTGGTTTATCCCGAATTAATTTTAGAAAATTAGCGCATGAAGGAAAGATTCCTGGCGTTAAAAAAGCAAGCTGGTAATCTGTCGAATCTGAAGTCACAAGCAGATTGAAAGGATGATTTATTTGCAAAAAATACCTGTTACGATTATCACTGGGTTTTTAGGATCTGGTAAGACGACTGTGATCAACCAGTTGCTCCAGCAACCTCATCAGGAAAGAATTGCAGTGATCGTAAATGAATATGGAGAGATTGGCGTAGATCATCAGCTCGTCATTAATAGTGAGGAAGAAATTTTTCAGATGAACAATGGCTGTCTATGTTGCACTTTGAGATCTGACCTGTCTAACGTTTTGCATTCGATTCTTGAAGTTTCAAAGGAACAGGAGACTGTTTTCGACCGGATCATTATCGAAACAACAGGTTTGGCGGAACCTGGCCCGATTGTTCAAACCTTTTTCCGTCTTCCTTATCTACAAGAGTATTTTGTGATTGATAGCGTGATGACTCTGGTCGATGCCGTTAACGGACTTCACCAGATTGCACATTACGAAGAATCTGTTGATCAGATTGCTTTTGCAGATAAAATATGGCTGACAAAACTGGATGAAGCAGACAGTCGCGCAGAGTATTTTTTGAGACAAAAATTAGTATCATTGAACCCACATGCTGAAATTGAGAGATTAGACAAGACTGATTTACCTTTTGATCATTTTTTTGGACAGCAGCTTTTCGAGGCTGCTAATCTTAGCCATTTGGATGAAGCAAAAGAAGACAGCTGTGAAATCAATCAAACGGATACTCACTTTCATGATCATGAAGAGTCGGGTGAACATCATCACAGTCATACTCATGCAATAACCAGTATTTCCTTAAGAACAGACCGGCCCCTGCATCCAGTTAGGCTAGACGAATGGATCAGCGAACTCGTCATGACATTCAATATGGATCTTCTGAGATATAAAGGAATCTTGCAATTATATGATGAACCCAACAAAATAGTCTATCAAGGAGTCAATATGGCGATGCAGTTTTATCGAACAGAACCTTGGGAAAATGAGAACCGGGAATCTGTACTAGTATTAATAGGAAAAGATTTACCCGAAAAAGAAATAAAACGTTCATTTAAAGCTTGCATTATGGACGAAGAACTGATTAAATAAAGAGAGGAATGTTTATCAACATGCCTGAAAAAACTGACTTAGCAACTGCACGCAGAATGATGAAAAGTCCTAATAAGAAAACAGCCAGACGTGGACTTAAAATAATTAAAGAAACAAAACGCTTAAAAAGAGGCTTGAAGAAATAGGAGGTTTGACCCATGAGAGTTAATATTACTATGCAATGTGTTGAAACAGGAGAAAGACTGTATATCACAACGAAGAATAAAAGAAATAATCCTGAAAGACTTGAATTAAAGAAATATTCTCAGAAACTACGCCGTAAATCATTATTTAGAGAAGTGAAATAATCTTTCTTATATGAAATTTATAAATAAACTTTGAAGCTACTAGTTAGCTCAAAGTTTATTTTTTTCTTTTTTATTAAAAAAATGTTACAATTTTGTTGATAGTTATTTATTAGTATAAAAGTATATATTTATTTATTAGAATTTAAAAAAGTAAGAGTCTGAAATAGTGGCACTTTATGGAGGATAATATGGCGATAATTGAAGATTTGTTTATCAATGTTTGTATAGTTACAACCCTTGTATTTGTGTATATGAAAATTAGATGGGGTCATGCAGATAAAAAGAAAAATATTAGAGTTTCGTATTTGATCGATGGGCTATTAGGTGGAATTCTGGGGTTAATATTAATGGAATTTTCGATTAGAGTTACAGATGAAACTATTGTGGATTTAAGATATATTCCGATATTATTAATGTTGCTTTTTGTCGGGAAACAGCCAGCTTTTATTACAACTTTCTCAATTACTCTTTTTCGTTTTCTGTTTGGATTTAATCTTTCCTCATATACTGCAATTTTTTTTAACGTTACCATAATAATCGGATTTTTAATTATAGATAATTTAAAGAAAAAGGAAGAAGATTTTTTAGTTAAGGGTATGTATATGGTCGTCTATTCTAATATTGTGATTGTTTTTTTCTTATTTTATTTAATTCGTGATATAAGTGTGTTAATACCATTATCTATTATATACTTTATCGTTTCTACTATAGGTGGATTTATTTCAATTTTTTTAATGAGATATTTACGAACTTCGGAATATCTATATAAGAAATATGAAAGTGAATCTACGATTGACTTTCTAACGGGGCTGAAAAATGTAAGAAATTTTGAAGATCTTTGGAATTATTCTATAAAAATGACAAAGCAAAAGGAAATACCTCTTTCGTTATTGATGTTAGATATTGACCATTTCAAAAATATTAACGATACATATGGTCATGGCAATGGAGACTTTGTGCTGATGGAGATCTCTCGCATAATGGAAGAAGCAACCTCTGAAATAGGGACTGTTTTCAGAAAAGGAGGGGAAGAATTTGCTATTATTCTTCCTGGGGTGGCTAAAAATCAGGCATTAGATATAGCAGAAAAAATCCGGGTTACAGTTGAAAGACATCAATTTAGCATAGATAAGAATACAAGGATTATGGTGACAATATCTATTGGATTAATTAGTTATCCAGAAACGACAACAGAACTGGATCTTATGGTAGAGGATGCAGACGCTGCTTTATATCTTGCGAAAGACAGTGGAAGGAATCAAGTCGCTTTTTAAATTGTTTAGAAAGGAAGGTTTAAAATGATTGATTTTCAATTTATTTACTTAATAGTTGTAGTTGCAATTTTAATAGCTTGCTATAAATATGGACGAGAAAATCAGAATGTCTTGAGAATAAGTATAGTATTTTTTCTGTTTTTTCAAGCGGCCTATTTGTTATGGAGAACCTTTTACACACTTCCGACACTTTCAATAATAAGTATTATGGCAGGTCTCTTACTTCTTTTTACGGAGTGGATGGGATATTTGCAAAGTATTGTTACTTCAATTTTATTCTGGAAAAAAAATAAGAGAAAAAAAGTTTTCCTCTCCTCTTTTGAACTACTACCCACAGTAGATGTAATGATTGCTACTTATAATGAACCAATTGATCTTTTGAAAAGAACGATAGTTGCAGCTCAATTAATGGATTACCCGGATCATTTGTATGAAATATTAGTTTGTGATGATGGGCGTCGTGAAGATGTTAGGAAGCTTTGCGAAGAATTGAGTGTTCAACACATTACTAGAAAAGACAATAAGCATGCAAAAGCAGGAAATCTAAATCACGCTATGGAAGTCTCTCAAGGAGAGATTATTGTAACAATGGATGCAGATATGATTCCTAAAGTTAATTTTATGAAAGAAACATTAGGGTATTTTTCTGATCCCAAAGTAGCATTTGTCCAAGCTCCGCAAGCTTTTTATAATGATGATCCTTTTCAATTCAATCTTTTTGCTAGTGATCGAGTTAATAATGAACAAGATTTTTTCATGCGAATGTTAGAGGACAAAAAAGATCGCTTTAATGCTACTATGTACATAGGAAGTAATGCATTATTCAGGAGAGATGCTTTAGAAAAAATCGGAGGATTTGCTACAGGAGTTATTACTGAAGATATGGCTACTGGAATGCTGATACAAGCAGATGGCTGGCAAACTGTGTTTGTAAATAAAGTTATTGCAGTTGGATTAGCACCTGAAACTTATAAAGACTTGTTAAAACAGCGAGATAGATGGTGTAGAGGGAACATTCAAGTGATGAGAAAATGGAACCCTCTAAAAGCTAAAGGGTTATCATTTATGCAAAAGTTACTTTATTTAGATGGGATTCATTACTGGTTCTTTGGAGTATATAAAATTGTTTATTTAATTTCACCGATTTTATATCTTGTCTTTGGTATAGTAGTTTTAAATGCAACTTTTTTAGAGCTGCTAATTTTTTGGATTCCAGCATTTTTGTCGGCGCAAGTTTTTGCTAGTATAATTTCTGATAAAAAAAGAACAACAATGTGGACAAATGTTTACGATTCAGCTTTAGCACCTTCAATGGCGTGGTCAGTTTTATCAGAAGCGTTTTTAAAGAGGAATGTTAATTTTAATGTTACAAGAAAAGGAATTCAAACAAGTGAAAGACAATTTTTATGGAGAGCGAGTGGTTTCCATATTGTCTTAGGTGTTCTGTCTATAGTTGGAATTTCTAGGGTTATTCTATCTTTAATTGCACCTGAGATGGTTTCACTTAATCCGAATAGTGTGTTGATTAATTTGTTTTGGGTATTTTATAATCTGATTGGAATTGTAATAGTTATTATGATTTTTTTTGAAAGACCAAGATATAGAACAGCTGAAAGATTTGCAGTTGCAAAAAAAGCTGTAATTGAAAAAGAAAATGAGTCAAAATTAATAAAAGTTGAAGTTGCAGATTTGAATGAATATGGTGCTCGCTTAACAGTGAATGAGTATATGATTAAAGGGAAACTTGAAAATATTAAATTAAGAATTCAAGATGGCCCAACTATAGAAGCTGAGGTGCGTTGGATTGATAAATATGCTTCGGGACATATAGAAATTGGTATACGGTTTAAAGAATTGAGTCAAGAGCAATATAGATTTATAATAAAAACTGTTTATAGTGACATCAAGAAAATAATTGGAGATAAAAGTTATAAGAACGCAGGCGTTGTTCCAACAGTTATTGGATTTTTTAGACAAACTAAAAAAGTACCAGCAGCAAAATCAAGATTGTTGCTACGAGAAAGAACCAAAGCAAGAGGGATTATAACATTCAAGCATTTAAAATATTCAGCCTCTATTGTTGATTTAAGTGAAGAAGGCACCCAGATCAGAACAAAAGCTAAATTAAAAGTAGGAGATAAAGTTAGTTTAGAGGTGCCAGAAAAAAATCTAGTAGATTATTTTGGTGAAGTTCGTTGGGTAAAGCGTTCTATTAATAATTATTATGCTGGAGTATTATTTAAAAAGAAAACTGAAGAAGAATAGTATTCAAAAAAAGGGTGCAATATCAGGAAAGTCAATGGGACTTTCTAATATCTGTAGCCTTTTTTTAATTATAGATTATTTCATTGAACGTTCATCTGGAACAATATGTTTCTTGAGTAACCAAGAATGGAAGAACCACTCAAAAACTGTTATTCAGCTGAAATAACTAGCCTTTCTAATAAGTCTCCGATAACATAAACCATCACTGATATGATGACGCCCCCAATTACAGCATCCACAATCGGGATATTCCATTGTAAGGAAAGAATGATCCATGCAATTAAGATAATTGCGCTTGCTTTAACCTGTTTCACTCCGCGCCCCTCCTTTTAATTAAGATAAAATTATTTTGTAACTAATATTTTGATTAAAAAAATAATAGAACTTGTTCTTTAAAGACTATCTTAAAAAATTAGTTAGAAAATTTTATCCAGATTGTTAAACTTATTGATATAAACTCTGGTAAAATGGTAAAGTGATAAAATATTCATGGGAAGAAATTAAAGATTAGAGGTGAAAGCATTGAAAAAAGTACTTGTAGCAAATAGAGGCGAAATTGCTATTCGAATTTTTAGGGCGCTGACTGAATTAGGAATTAGTACAGTAGGCGTCTATGCTCAGGAAGATGAAAAAAGTGTTCATCGGTTTAAAGCAGATGAGGCATACTTAGTTGGAAGAGGAAAAAAACCAATCGATGCTTATCTAGATATAGAAGGATTAATTCATATTGCGAAAGATTCTGGAGCAGATGCAATCCATCCAGGTTATGGATTTTTATCTGAAAATCTTGATTTTGCGAAAAGATGTAAAGAAGAAAATATTACGTTTATTGGACCGACAACTACTCAATTAGATGTTTTTGGAGATAAGTTAAAAGCTAAGCAAGTAGCTCTTGAAGCAGGAATACCAACAATCCCTGGCACAAAAGATCCGATTCATTCTATTAATGAAGTGATTGAATTTGCTAATCACAATGGGTACCCAATTATTATGAAAGCAGCACTTGGCGGCGGCGGAAGAGGCATGCGCGTCGCATATAATGAATCAGAAGCTGTAGAAGGATTTAAACGTGCACAAAGCGAAGCCATCGCTGCTTTTGGACGAGGAGATATCTATGTAGAGCGATATATTCAAAATCCTAAACATATCGAAGTACAAATTTTAGGAGATACTCATGGGAATTTAGTTCATTTATATGAACGAGATTGTTCAGTACAAAGACGTCATCAAAAAGTTGTTGAAGTAGCACCTTGTGTAACTTTAACGGAGGAAGTCAGAGAACAGTTATGTCAGACAGCAGTTAAATTAATGAAACATGTAGGATACGTGAATGCTGGAACTGTCGAATTTTTACTTGAAAATGACCAATTTTACTTTATAGAAGTAAACCCAAGAGTTCAAGTTGAACATACTATTTCTGAAATGGTTACAGGGATAGATATTGTTCAGTCTCAAATTTTGATTGCGCAAGGAAAAGATCTACATAAAGAAGTAGGTATTCCTTTACAAAAAGATATTCATCTTGTAGGTGCTGCAATTCAATGTAGAATTACGACTGAAGACCCGTTAAACCAATTCTATCCTGATACTGGAAAGATCAATACCTATCGATCACCAGGTGGTTTCGGAGTAAGGTTAGACGCGGGAAATGGATTTCAAGGAACCGTCGTCACGCCATTCTTTGACTCCTTGCTTGTTAAAGCTTCTGTTCATGCAGTAAACTTTCCTGGAGCGATTCAAAAGATGAGTCGGGTATTAAAGGAATTTCGTATCAGAGGCGTTAAAACAAATATTCCATTCTTGGCAAATGTGGTTAAACATCCCGATTTCATTAGTGGAGCAGCATCAACTACATTTATTGATCAGACTCCTGAGTTATATGAGTTCCCTAAAGGTCAAGATAGAGGAAATAAAACGTTACATTATATCGGAAACGTTACAGTTAATGGGTTTCCAGGAATCGGGAAAATTGAAAAGCCCCCATTTGAAATACCCAGAATGCCAGATGAACTGATTATTCCAAACAAGCAAATGACCAGTCCGAAACAATTGCTAGATCAGAAGGGACCAAACGCTGTAGCAAAGTGGGTAAAAGAAAAAGATGCTATTCTATTGACGGATACAACTTTCCGAGATGCACATCAGAGTTTACTTGCTACTAGAATGAGAACAAAAGATATGCTTGCGATAGCAGAGCAGATGGAAAAAGGGATTCCTGAGTTATTTTCAGTAGAAATGTGGGGAGGAGCGACTTTTGATGTTGCCTATCGATTCTTAACAGAAGACCCTTGGGAACGATTGAAAAAATTGAGAAAAAAAATGCCGAATACACTCTTCCAAATGCTTTTTAGAGGGTCAAATGGTGTTGGTTATGAAAACTATCCTGATAATGTTTTGGAAACTTTCATTCAAGTAGCGGCTAAAAATGGGATAGATGTTTTTCGTATTTTTGATAGTCTAAACTGGATTCCTCAAATGGAAAAAAGCATCCAGTATGTTAGAGATAACAACAAAATTGCAGAGGCCACAATTTGCTATACGGGAGACTTAAATGATCCTTCTCAAACAAAATACACAATGGATTATTATAAAAATATGGCAATTGAGCTAGAACAAATAGGGGCACATATCATTGCCATTAAAGATATGGCAGGTTTATTAAAACCACATGCTGCTTATCGCTTAATCAGTGAATTGAAAGAAGTAATTGATATACCGATACATCTGCATATGCATGATACAAGTGGAAATGGTGTCTACACGTACGGAGCTGCAATACGAGCGGGCGTTGACATAGTTGATGTTGCGCAAAGCGCTTTGAGTGGAAAAACAAGTCAGCCAAGTATGGGTAGTTTGTACTATGCACTGGAAAATACTGCCAGAGAACCTGAAATTAATATTGAAAATGTTGAATATATAAATCGTTATTTTGAAGACGTTCGTAAATTCTATTCTGTTTTCGAAGAAAGTATGCCCGCTGCATCAACGGAAGTATATAAGCATCAGATGCCTGGTGGACAATATACTAACTTGAAACAGCAAGCTAAAGGTGTAGGCTTAGAAGATAGATGGGATGAATTGAAAGATATGTATGCTGTCGTGAACAAAATGTTCGGGGACATTGTTAAAGTAACGCCTTCTTCAAAAGTGGTTGGAGACATGGCTTTGTTTATGCTCCAGAATAATTTGACAGAGCAAGATATATTCGAGCGAGGAGAAACTTTGAACTTTCCTAAGTCTGTGATCAGTTTCTTTAGAGGAGATCTTGGAAGACCTGAAGGTGGATTTCCTGAACAGTTGCAGAAAATTATTCTAGGAGATGAAAAGCCAATTGAAGGTCGCCCTGGAGATTATAGAGAGCCGCTAAATTTCCAAACGGTTAGTCAAGAACTAAAAGAACAACTTGATCGCGAACCAGATATTGAAGAGGTCCTTAGTTATGCCATGTATCCACAAGTCTTTAAAGACTATATTTATTTCCAGAATATATATGGAGATATAACGAAATTTGATACACCATCATTCTTTTATGGTATGAGAACTGGAGAACAGATTGAGATTCGTATCGAAAAAGGTAAAACACTTATTATCAAGCTTAATCAAATTGGAGATCCGGATTCGGAAGGGAATAGAGTCCTGTACTTTGAACTCAATGGTCAGGGTCGACAGATAGAAATCAAAGACAAGAGTATCACAAATACAAAAGCAGTGCGTAAAAAGGCCGAACCTTCTAATAGAGGTCATATTGGAGCAACGATGCCAGGCTCTGTATTACAGATACTAGTCACTCGTGGAGATAAGGTCGAAAAAGGTGATCCGATTGTCATCACGGAATCCATGAAAATGGAGACAACTATTCGCTCGGGAATTTCAGGAAGCGTAGAACATTTATATGTCACTGAAGGTGATCAGATTGAAACTAGTGATTTGTTAATCGAAATTGAAGCAAAATAAATAAATTAAAAGCAAATTGTCATATAGTGAATCTTGTGTGGGTGCAACTCTGCTATTCGATTCTTCAAGTAATTGAAGTTGAATTTACATTAAGCTGAGTGAAATTCAAATACAAGATTCACTCTTTTTGTTAAAAATTCCGAACATTTTATAAAAAAATATAGAAATTGCTATGTTTTTAATATAATAAGATGTAGAATAGATAATAAGGAAAAAGAATGTACGTTAATTAAACGAGGTGTCTGTAATTGAAAATAAAAAGAAGTGAAAGACTGATTGATATCACGCATTACTTGCTTGAACATCCCCATACATTAGTATCACTTACGTTTTTCTCTAAGCGCTATGAGTCTGCGAAATCTAGTATTAGTGAAGATCTAACCATTGTAAAAAAAACCTTTATTGAACGTGGAATTGGAATTCTTGAAACGGTGCCTGGTGCTGCTGGTGGCGCAAGATATATTCCTAAGATGAAAGAAGAAGATATAAAAGGAATTATTCAAGAATTATGTGATGAGTTGAACCATTCTGAGCGACTTCTTCCTGGAGGTTATGTTTATTTATCTGATATGCTGGGTCAACCAGATTGGTTAAGAAAGATCGGAAGAGTCATCGCTTCTTTTTATATGGATAAGAAAATTGATGCGGTTATGACTGTTGCAACAAAAGGTGTGCCAATTGCACAAGCTGTAGCAACTTATCTCAATGTTCCGTTTGTGATTGTACGTCGTGATTCCAAAGTAACGGAAGGTTCGACCGTTAGTATTAATTATGTATCGGGATCTTCTTCTCAAAGAGTTGAAAAGATGGAATTGTCTCGACGTAGTTTAAAACGTGGCTCAAGAGTTCTTATTGTGGATGACTTCTTAAAAGGTGGAGGTACAGTCAACGGTATGAAGAGTCTGATTGAAGAATTTGATGCAGAACTCGTTGGAGCTACTGTGATTGCTGAGAATATTTACCAAGGTGTTCGTTCAATCGACAATTATACCGCTTTATTGAAAGTGAAAAGTGTGGATGTTGAAAGCAGAACAATTCAAGTTGTTCCTGGTAACTTTGTTGCTTCTTTATAAAGAATAATAAAAGATAAAAAGGAGCTGCTTGGGCAGCTCCTTTTTCTGACTAACTATTAGAGTAAATCATCTGATCTTTTAGTCTTTTTATCATTTATGGTCTCGTTATTACTTTGACCTTGAGTATCTTCAAGTTCAGGAGGGGTACCTTCTGATTGCTCAGGTTCTAGTGGAGGCTGTCCGCCATCTGTCATTCCTTCAACAGCCCCTTCAGTAGGGAATCCTGTCATCGTAGTATTAGAAGGAGAAGTTTCAGTTTTGCTATGAACTTCATTTATACTGCCTTATTGAGGTGCAGTTCTGCTGGAATTACCAGAACGATCAGCTTTGAAATTGTTAACTACAATAACAATTTCGCCTTTGATGAGATTATCTCTATATCGGTAAAGCAATTCGTTATCCGCAGTGTAATTAGGATCATCAAAATGATGATCTTCGCGAATTTTGAATGCATCTTTGATAGATTGCCAGAAGTTTTTATCACCTTCGTGAGATTCTTCTGGATCACTCATATTTGGTTCAGCTACATCAATATCTTCTGGATTATCCAAGCTCTCTATTCTCTTCAGATTTGTAAAAAGTGTAATTTCATCTTTTAAATAACCGTCTGCCAGGAGTCTCTTGATCACTTTGATTACTTCATCTTCTGTTTTATAACTACCTATAACCGTCTGTTTTTTTTTCATATTTATTCCTCCTAATAGTACCTTTTAAAAATAAGTTCTATTTGTAAAGTTGATTTAGATATAATTGTGACGAAAATGTGTCTAAGACGATATGGTACTAGTATAAAAGTACCGAGAGTATTCTACAAACAAAACAACTTAGAAACTTGAAAAGATAAGGAAGGTAAAGTATCATATAGTAAGTATTCTGTACAATAAAGTTAAACATTAAGCACATGGATAAAATTTGTAATGTGGGTTAAACAATGCATCAATTTAATCTAAGACATAATGAATAGAATGGGAGTACGAAAGTGAGTAAACGATATGCAGTAGTTTTAGCAGCAGGTCAAGGAACTCGAATGAAATCGAAATTATACAAAGTTATGCATCCTGTCATGGGAAAACCGATGGTTGGACATGTTGTAGATGCAGCACTGGAAGTTGAAATGGACAAAATAGTTACAGTTACTGGTGTTGGTGCGGAAACTGTTCAAGAATATTTGAGAAATAAAAGCGCTTATGTACTGCAGGAAGAACAATTAGGAACAGCACATGCAGTGAAACAGGCAGCTTCTATCTTGAAAGATAAAGAAGGCACTACACTTGTGATTTGTGGAGATACCCCGTTATTGACTTCGGAAACATTAAGTGGGTTAGTAGATTTTCATGAAAGTGAAGGAGCTAAAGCCACTGTATTGACAGCACATGCAAATGAACCATTTGGATATGGTCGTGTAATTCGTTCAAACAATGGTGCGGTTATGAAGATTGTAGAACAAAAAGACGCATCAGAAGAAGAAACCAAAGTGCAAGAAATCAATACAGGTACTTATTGTTTTGATAATAAAGCATTATTCAATGCTCTAGAAAAAGTAACCAACGAAAATATTCAAGGAGAATATTATTTACCTGATGTAATTGAGATTCTAAAAAAACAGGGAGAACTAGTTGCG
Source organism: Marinilactibacillus psychrotolerans (assembly GCF_900101525.1). Lineage (GTDB taxonomy): Bacteria > Bacillota > Bacilli > Lactobacillales > Carnobacteriaceae_A > Marinilactibacillus > Marinilactibacillus psychrotolerans. The sequence goes on from NZ_FMZD01000002.1 coordinate 143,420, forward strand.
GCCTTCCAATTGGATAATATGGATGAAGCGCTAGGAGTGAATGATCGTGTTGCTTTAGCACAGGCCCATAAATCAATGAAAGAGCGAATTAATGAACAGCATATGCGAAATGGTGTATCAATTATTGATCCAGCAAATACGTATATTGAGAGTAATGTAAAAATTGGACAAGATACAGTTATAGAACCTGGGGTTTATCTTAAAGGAAATACAGAGATTGGCAGAGATGTTCTTATTGGTGCTCATTCAGTAATCGCAGATAGTAAGATTGGAAATAATGTTAAGATCACAAGTTCAACGATTGAAGAATCAATTATGGGAGATAACAGCGATATCGGACCAAACAGTCATTTGAGACCCCAAACGATTTTAAAAGAATCTGTCCATATCGGAAATTACGTGGAAGTGAAGAAAGCAACGATTGGTAACAATACGAAAATTGGACATCTAACTTATGTAGGAGATGCAGAATTAGGTGAAAATATTAATATAGGTTGTGGAACTGTTTTTGTAAATTATGATGGGAAGAATAAACATAAAATCAATATAGGTGATAACGCGTTCATTGGATGTAACGCTAACTTGATTGCTCCTGTGACTGTTGAAAAGAATACGTATGTGGCTGCTGGTTCAACTATTACAGATACTGTTCCAGAAAATGCTTTGGCAATTGCTAGAGCTCGTCAAACCATAAAAGAAGGATATTTCACTAAAATGCCACAAAAAGATTAGAAGTCTCTCTATAAAAGCGTTATTATTAAATAAGAATATTGATTTATCCCGCGCTTCATCATAAACTAGTAAATGGGAAAAATAGAAACGCATAAAAAATTGGAGGCCGACATGTCCGAACATTATTCAGATCCAAAACTTAAGATTTTTGCTTTGAGTTCTAACGTGCCACTTGCAGAAAAAATTGCAAAAGACGTTGGAGTAGAATTAGGAGACGTATCTGTAAAGAAATTCAGCGATGGAGAAATACGCATCAATATTGAAGAAAGTATACGTGGAGATCACGTTTATTTGATTCAATCAACATCAGCTCCAGCAAATGATCATTTAATGGAAGTGCTGATTATGATTGATGCTTTAAGAAGAGCGAGTGCGAAGACAATTAACGTAGTTATCCCATACTACGGTTATGCAAGACAAGACAGAAAAGCAAGATCTCGTGAACCAATTACAGCTAAACTAGTAGCGAATATGATTACACAAGCTGGAGCAGATAGAATATTAACGCTTGATCTTCATGCTTCTCAGATCCAAGGATTCTTTGATATTCCTGTCGACCATTTGTTAGGGGCATCATTGCTTGCAAACTGGTTTTTGGATAAAGGGTTAGGTGGAGAAGATACAGTTGTTGTGTCCCCTGATCACGGTGGAGTAACCCGCGCACGTAAATTAGCTGAATTCTTAAAATCACCATTAGCAATTATTGATAAACGTAGACCGAAAGCAAATGTTGCAGAGGTGATGAATATCGTTGGGAATGTAAATGGAAAGACTGCTGTACTGATTGATGATTTAGTTGATACAGCCGGCACGATTACTTTGGCTGCTGACGCACTGATCAATCAAGGAGCAAACGAAGTTTATGCTTGTGGAACGCATGCTGTATTCTCCGGACCAGCAATTGAAAGATTAGAAGCATCACCAATAAAAAAAATGGTCGTTACAGATTCAATCAACCTATCTGAAGACAAAAAGATCGATAAAATTGCTCAGGTAAGTGTTGGAGAGCTTATGGGGCATGCTATTAAACGCATTCACGAAAACCGCTCAGTAAGTCCGTTATTTGAGAAAAAATTTAAAAAATAAACTAAAAAGATAAGATAAGAGGCACTACTCTGACTATATAAGTTAAAGAAATTTCCAAATAATTATTGATCTTTTGAGTATACAATAATTTTCTGAGGACTTTATGTTAGTATAGTGTCTTTTGTTTGCTTATCAGAGAAAAGGAGCCGTTCCAGTCATGCTTGATAAAATTAAATTCCATTTGAGCAAAATGAAACCCCTAGATGCTGTCATCATTGTATGTCTTTTTGTGGCATCCTTTATTCCTCATGTTGTTTATGGTATTCAATTGAGTCAAGTAGATGAAGATGCTTTAATTTATGCGACGGTTAAAATATCTGGAGAAGAAGTTTATCGTGTAGAGCTTTCTGAGGATACCCCGCATGAAACAATGACCTTTTACCCTGCAGATAATCAATATAATATTATTGAAGTAGATGGAACGCGCATACGGAATAAAGAAGATAATAGTCCAGATCAGATTGGTGTCAGAAAAGGTTGGATCAGCCAACCCGGCGAGACCGCAGTAGTGCTGCCGCATGAATTGATTATAGAAATTCATGCAGAATCTCCCGATGGAAAAGAAATTCAAGAAGATGATGAGGTTATTATTCCCCTCTGATATAGTTAAAAATCCTCTGACAGATTGGATAATCGTCAGAGGATTTTTAATTTGGAAAAGTCTATTTGATCAAAATGCTGATACCTAAAAGAATGACTTCTACTCCTGAGAATAGAACTAAATTTTTGATAGCAATGACAAATGTTTTTTCCTTTATTTGTTCATGGTTAAACGTAGCTAAATTTTTATGAATTGGAATAAGCGTTAATAACACAAGTAAAAGGATTGGATGTAACCAATTTACTAAAACAGAAATTATTATAATCAAGTAAGCCGCATAGACGAGCAGGTTAAAGAGCTGTATACCCGCTTTTTTTCCAATATAATAAGGTAAAGTATATCGGTGATTAGAGATGTCCTGTTCAAGATCACAAAGATTATTAGCTAACATAATATTAGCTATTAAAAAGACAGTTGGTAAAGACACGAAAAAAATAATCAATAAAGCCCATAAATTTCCTGATATACTAAATTGAGGTAAATGAAGACTCAAATTCAGTAATACATCATTATCTACATTGACAAATGCAACAATAAAAAAGATACCAAAGCCCATTGTTAATCCCGATATAACTTCACCTAAAGGCATCCTTGAAATTGGTACAGGACCGAAAGTATAAAAAATTCCAATTAGAAAACACAATCCACCTATAAAAAGCAAAAGCAGACTAGTCCGAATTACTAAAATGATTCCTAGAAGTGAAGCTAGAGTTAACATACTAAGGATTAGATAAATGACAAGTCTTTCTGACAATTTAGCTTGACCGATAATATTGACTTCTTCTTTATATCCGGTAGCTTTTGCTTTTTGATAGTCCATTAAATTATTGATGGCAGTAGTGGTCATATCGAATAGAAGCATAGCCGTAAAGAAAAGGAGTGAATTGGTTAAATCAAAAACCTGGAAATAATATATAGTAAACAGAAGGCCCAATATGAAAGGGAACAAACTGGCTAATTTAGTTTTGATTTCTACTAGGTCTAAAAACGTTTTTGCCGTCATGATTAATCTCCATTCATTAATGTAAAATCATCATTTTTTAATTTAAAGTCTTTTAAGCCATCTGAGAGATATACTTCTTTATCTTTCGTAACAAAAACAGCGTCAACGCCATCTAATTGATTCACATACTCCAATCCACCATCTAAACCTTTTGAAAATAAAGAGGTGGATAAACCATCACCATCTATAGAGCTAGTTGTTACCACGCTTACTCCAGCAAGCTCATTATCAAAAGGGTATCCTGTTTCTGGATTCATTAAGTGATGGTATTTCTTACCATCGACTTCAAGAAATCTTTCATATACACCGGAAGTTACCATAGATTGATTACTTAAAGGTATTGAACCAATGATTTTTCCACGTTCTTCAAAAGGATCTTGGATACCAACTTGCCATTTTTCCTTTACGTCTCGAGGACTATTACCCATAACAAAAATATTGCCGCCTAAATCGATAATGGCAGTTTCAACATCGTTATCTCTTAAGACCTTAACAGTTTCATCTGTAATAAATCCTTTTGCTATTGCTCCCAGATCAATTTTCATTCCTTCTTGAGAAAGGTAAACCGTTTGATTCTCTTCGTTTAACTCTACCTGCTTATAATCCACTAAAGATAATGCCTTTTCAATTTCATTAGGCTCAGGTACTCGAGCATCAGGATAGCCAATTCGCCACAAGTTTGTAATGGGTCCAATAGTAAGATCGAAACTGCCTTCTGTTTTTTCGCTGTAGGTGAGAGCGGAATTTATAAGAGCAAATAAATCACTTGAAACAGAAACAGGTTCTCGACCAGCTGATTCGTTGATCGCTTTGATCATAGAATGTTCTTCTTCGTCTTCAGTCGTAATGAATTCGGCTAATTCTTTTATTCGATCAAACGCTTTAGATAATACTTCTTCTTTTCCTTGATCATAGATTGTAACACGTACAACGGTTCCCATTAAGAATTCTGTTTCTTCATATGGTTTGTCAGCTAGTGTGCGCTCGTTTTCAGTGCTATCAGAGCCACAGCCGCTAAGAATAAGTATCATAGATAATAATAAAAATAGTCGAGTGTGCATTCTCGGTTTCATATAAAAACTCCTCATTATAAGTGCAGGCTTATTTAATCTAAATAAAAAATGAGCCTTAGATTTATCTCTAAGACCCATTGTATTTATAGAATCACTTTATTGCAATATTTAAATTGGACTTAATACAAAGTCTTTTTTATTCTGCAGCTGCGTTATCTACTTCGATCATTTCAGTATTGCCTTCTTCAGCAGCATCAACTAATTCTTGAGAATATTTGATAAAGCTATCTGATGAATGAGTAGCACCTGATACAACATCTACTTCAGAAGGATCTTGTACTTCTACTAACTGATTGTTTAATTCAGGAAGATAATCTGCTGGACCAGTGCCAACTTTTTCTGACATTGCTTCTTGGTAGCCTTCGTCTTCTGATTTTAAATCGCCATCTTCATTTTTGTAGTCATAGTTTGATTCAGTAATTTTTCCGCCATCTACTGTCATATCGAAAACTACACGCCAGCCATTTTCATCGAAGTTTTTTTCTTCTAATGAATAAGTACCGTCTTGTAATTCACTTGCAGCTGATTCTTCAGTAGTTGAATCCTCAGTGTCAGTAGCAGTTTCTTCAGTAGCTGAATCCTCAGTAGATGATTCTTCAGAATCATCTGAATTGCCACATGCTGCCAAAATTAATGTTGATGCAAAAAGTGTTGTTGCGAATTTGAAACTTTTCATGATTTCCATGGTGTCCCTCCAATAGGAATTTAGTTTTAGCTTACGAGCATTTACTCGCTTGCAAATTAATTTACAAACATAGTATACCTTTCTAGTTATCGTTTGTCTATACTTTCACAATAAATTATTTTTATTTATCTATTTTTTAATATAATTTTCATATAAATAGAAAGCCTATTCATGTTTAATTATATGCTATTTTAAAAGTTTTGAAATAATTTAAAAATAGTCTAGACAAATGCTTATTGATTACGTTATAATTAATTCGGAATAATTGTGAAATGATTATCAAATTATTTGATGTTGGAATCACAATAGAATTAGCTATTATAAAAGGAGTATACCAATATGCCACAGATTAACATTGTTGTTGTTGGAGGCGGGTTTGCAGGGGTATCTGCTGCAAAATCACTCTCGAAAAAATTGAAGAAAAATAGTGATGTAGTGATCACATTAATTGATCGTCATCCTTATCATACTTACATGACTGAATTACATGAAGTTGCAGGTGGGCGAGTAGAACCTAGTGCTATTCAATATGACTTACAGCGCTTATTCTCTAGAAGAAAAAATGTTCAGTTAGTGACAGATAATGTAACAGACTTGGATCATCAGAACAAAACAGTTATTACTGAAAATGGTCAATACTCATATGATTATCTTGTATTAGGTATGGGGGGAGAAGCGAATGACTATGGGACTCCAGGCGTTAAAGAAAACGGATTTACTCTCTGGTCTTGGGAAGATGCAGTTCGCATTCGCCGTCATATAGAAGATACAGTAGCTGCGGCTGCCATAGAACGAGATGCTGAAAAAAGAGCAGCTATGTTACGTTTCGTTGTATGTGGTTCTGGACTAACGGGTATTGAAATGGTTGGGGAACTAATTGATTGGAAACCAGTACTTGCGGACAAGTATCACATCGATGAAAGTGAAATTGAATTGGTCGTCGTAGAAGCATTACCGGAAATATTGGCAACTATTCCTCGTGTTAGTTCAAATAAAGTAGAAAAATATTTAACGAAGAAGAAAGTTCGTATCTTGAAAAATGCTCCAGTTGTGAATGTAGCTCCAGATAATGTAGAATTAAAAACAGACGAAAACTTACCAACGCATACACTAATATGGGCGGCTGGAGTTAAAGCTAACACAGATACTGACGAATTTGGTGTAGAAAAAGCTAGAGCTGGAAGATTAGTTGCAAATGAATTTATGGAAGCTAAAGGTTTAGAAAATGTTTATGTCATTGGAGATCTTGTTTATTATGAAGAAAATGGCAAACCTACTCCACAAATTGTACAAGCAGCTGAACAAACAGGCCATACAGCAGCTAAAAATATTGCAGCAGCCATTCAAGGTGGAGAAAAACATCCACATGAATCTAATTATCAAGGAACGTTAGTTTCTGTAGGGTCCACATATGGGGTAGCTTATTTATTTGATAAAATTCATTTAAGTGGATTCTTTGCAATATTAATGAAACACATTGTAAACCTTAAGTATTTTGTCGATATTAATTCTCTATATTATTTAGTACAGTATATATTCCATGAATTTTTCCATATTAAAAACAAGCGTAATATTTTCCGCGGGCACTTATCACGGTATGGAAATGTATTATGGAGTGTGCCTTTAAGGGTGTTTTATGGGAGTATGTGGCTAGTAGAAGGTCTCAAAAAAGCCTTCGGATTGCTCGGGGCAGAGAGCTGGTTTGGAGATTACGTTGCCTTGCCTTTCTCTTGGTTGCAAGATCCGGCATCCGGTGCATCTGAAGTAGTGGAAGAAACAGTTGCAAAACCAGTATTTGGACTAAGCTATGCATATGGAGAAGAACCGATGATGATTTTTAAAGAAGCTCCAGGCTGGTTTGAAAGCATTATGAAAATAATGATTCCTAATACAGAAATGGCGTTATTCTTCCAGAAATTTATGACTTGTGTTGAAATTGCTATAGCTTTAGCACTGATCTTTGGGTTATTTACTTGGTTGACAAGTGCCGCAACAATTGGGCTTGTAATATCCTTCGCTCTTTCAGGTATGTTCTACTGGATTAATATCTGGTTTATCTTTGTTGCAATTGCATTGATGAATGGATCAGGACGTGCATTTGGGTTGGATTACTATGTTATCCCATGGATTCAGAAAAAAGCTGGATCATGGTGGTATGGAAAAGAAAAATCTCTGTATTAACCCTTAACGTATAGTTGAATATTGAGTATAATAGTAGAGAGAGGAGGCAGGTTTGCAGACTTGCCTCCTCTCTCTATCTAAGTTATTTTAGTTTAAAGGAGAAATATATGAAACTGCATCCAATGTGGGATAATTACCCTCAGGTAGCAACTGAATTGGAACAAGTAAACGGACTAATTGAACAATCAGTCCGCATGAGAAATAAGGAAGTAGAATTTGTATTAAAAGATATGCTTGATTCGGGAGGGAAGATGGTGCGCCCGGCTTATACGCTCCTGTTTTCTACTTTTGGAGCTGATCATAATCCCAAACGCGCTCAGGCATTAGCTGCATCCATTGAAGTGCTGCACACAGCGACCCTGATTCATGATGATATTATCGATGATGCATCACAAAGAAGAGGGAAAGTTTCTTTACAATCTAGATATGGAAAAAGCGCAGCGGTCTATGCTGGAGATTATTTATTCACAGTTTCATTTCGTTTAAGTGCACAATATGCTAATACGGTTAATCAGTTTGAAGTAAATACTCGGGGAATGGAACGAATACTGATGGGCGAATTAGATCAGATGAATTTGTATTATAAGCAAGATATGACCATTCGTCAGTATCTAACACAAATTTCTGGTAAAACAGCGCAGTTATTTGCATTGGCCTGTTATACTGGAGCATTAGAGGGGGGCCAATCTGAAAAAGAGTCAAGAAATGCTTATTATATTGGAAGCCACATTGGCATGGCGTTTCAGTTATTAGACGATATTTTAGACTATACACAAAGTGCAGAAGACTTCGGAAAACCAGTTTTAGAAGATGTAAGGCAAGGAATCTATACCGCTCCCCTTATTTTTGCTATGCGTAAAAATCGTTCTAAGTTTGAGCCTTTGCTATCGAAACAAGATCAAATGACAGATGAAGATATTAGAACAATTAAACAGTGGGTTCTTGAATTTGAAGGGGTAAAAGAAGCCAGACAAATAGCGCAGAAATATACCGAAAAAGCTTTAAAACGAATAAAAAAATTACCAGATACACCAGAGAAAAAGATCATTGAGAAAATAACACTGCAGTTGCTTCAACGTAATCTTTAGAATAAGGTGCTGAATATGACAAAAAGCCAAAAAATGATCTATATCGCTTTACTCGCTGCTCAGGCAGTTGTCTTGAGCTTGGTGGAAAGAATGATACCATCACCTTTTGCTTTTGCGCCAGGAGCCAAGCTCGGAATTGGAAACCTCATTACCATTATTGCCATTTATACTTTACCATTTAAAGATAGCTTTACTGTAGTTTGGATGAGATTGCTCATGACAACATTGCTTGGCGGAACGTTATCGACGTTTCTTTACAGTTGTGTCGGAGCACTTTTAAGCTATATAGGAATGCTAGTGATTAAGTTACTAGGATCAAATAAAGTAAGTGTTATAGGTGTGAGTGCAACAGGAGGTATCTTGCACAATCTTGGGCAATTAATTGTAGCAAGTACGATTGCCCAATCTTGGACAGTTCTCTTATATCTACCGATACTATCCTTTATGGGCATAATGGCTGGGATAGCAAATGGTATTATTGCAAATTACATGATGGCACATATTAATACTTTGAAATTCTTCCGAAAGAATCAACTTAAGAATAAAACATCGCACTAAAATAAATTAAAAGATAAGAAAAGTCAAACATTCCACTGAGTAGACAGAATGTTTGGCTTTTTTATAAATGTTATCCAAAGATAAGGGGGAATTTATACAGTGATAATTAAATTAATCCAGTTAGATAAAAATAAATAAACATACTGAGCTTGATTTTTTCGCTATTTGATTCTAATTTGTACAGTTAAATGAATTGATTTTTTTGAAAGAAGTAATGTATGGATGTCTTCAATTGTTATGGCTTGACCTATCGGAGTGTATCCTGCTTTAGTACATTGCTGATAAACATAAGTATAAGCTTTGTTTAATGCTTGATAGTTCTTTATCTCGGTATTGCAAGTGAAATAATCACCTTGTTCTAGAGTATGTGTCTCTAATTTCTCTAACCCTTTATTTTTATCTTTAGAGAATAGACAAAGTTTTTGAGCTTTTCCCTCTAATAAAGTCAAAAACTGCTGCTCGTGGTATCGGTAATCAATTGAATACTTGCTTACAAAATCGTAAACATCTTTTTCATGCCTTTCTACAGTCATATCCTCATCAATAATATAGAGTATTCGTTCAGAACAATGGATAACTTCTGAAAAAGAAGATGAATTGCGTATTAGGTGCTTTTTGAAATTACTTAAAGTATCAATCTGACTAGTTAATTTTTTAATCTCTAGTTCTACTTTCTCCGTTGTATTATCCAGTATTTCAATCAAATTGTTGTCTGTTTTCCGATACATAAATTCCTTTATTTCCGGAATTGACACGCCTGTATTTCTTAAAGTAGTAATGAATTCAAGGATATCGATTTCTTTGTAAGAATAAAGGCGATAGCCATTTTCATCTTTGTGATGGGGAGTTAGAAGTCCTTTTTTCTCGTAAAAACGAATTTGAGAGGTAGATAAGTATAATAAATTGGCCACTTCTCCTATAGTTAATAACTTTCTCAAGATAATCACCTATTCTCTTCTTGACATTAAACCTAGTTCAACGTTTAGTATATTACTTATATGCTTAAACAGCAAAGCGAACTTTAAGATGATTGGATAGGGGAATATAAATGTTGCTGAATAAAAAAGTGGATTTAGGGAAAAGTAGTATTTATAAAGTATTTTTATTTTATACAATTCCGTCTGTATTTATGATGATTGTACAGACCATGGCGTACTTTGTTGATTCAGTATTTGTAGGAAGATACATTGGTTCGGAAGGGCTTTCAGCAATTACCTTGGTCATGCCTGTGGTGATTTTTTTTGCAGGGTTTGCTATGATGATTGGCATTGGTGGAGTTACTTTGGCAGGTATTGAGAGAGGGGCAGGAAATAAGGAGAACAGCAATAACCTATTTAATGTCACCATGATGTTGACGCTTATCTCTGGAGTAGGGGGAGCTATTATTTTATTTGTGGCTTCTCCCTTGTTGATGGGATTATTGTCAACTACAGGAGAAACTAAGGTGTTTGCTATCGAATATGCCCGTTATACGAGCCTATTCATTCCTTTCTTTTTATTGAATTTTGTAATTGGTTTCTTTTTGAAATTAGATGGAAAACCGCTGTTAGTTACTGGAGTTATGTTTTTGGGTGCATTATTAAATATAGGATTAGATTATATGTTCATTGTCTACTACCAGTTTGGAATGAGAGGTGCTGCAATGGCAACAGGGTCTTCTCAAGCATTCTCCTTTTTCATTTGTCTTGGAATTTTAGTTTGGAACTCTGACTGGTCATTTAGCAAACCTGTTTTTCATGTAATGGAAATTCAGAGAATTTTTTATAATGGCTTCTCTGAATTTTTAACAAATATCACAATGGCTGTGATAAGTGTTATTTTTAATGTCATCATTCTCAGAAGAATAGGTGCTATGGGGATCGCAGCGTTTGCAGTAGTAATGCAGCTGATGGAATTTGCGAGAGCATTAGGGTATGGAATCGGAGAAGGCAATCAGAATATCTGGAGCTATAACTTTGGATCCTATCAGTATAACCGTGTTCATACCATAAGAAAAATGGCTATAACGGTCAGCGTTATAATCGGTGTATTGATGGCATGCGGTGCTTTCGTATTTGGTGAAGAGATATCCCAAATTTTTGTTTCTGAAACAGCAGTAAATACGTTATCCATAGAAATTCTTAACTACGTCGCTGTCGCTCTTATTTTTGTTGGATTTAACATAATACTACCAACTTACTATACAGCTATAAATGATCCTTTTCATTCTGTTTTGCTAACGGTATACAGATCGTTTATCGGCCCTTTAATCGGTCTCTTGGTTTTACCGTTGATTTTCGGAAATGATGGAATCTGGCTTACATTTATCTTTATGGAAGTGACTGCTTTTGTTATCGGTATAGTTCTATTGAAGAAGTATCCGTTAGGAAAAAACAACAAAAAGTGGAAAGTTTCTGAATAGTTTTTTATCAAGTAAATTTTAGAAGAAAAGCAGACTGAAAGACCAGTACTGCTTCATTTCATACTTTCTATGCTTGGGCTCATGGTACCATATGCTTAACGATGATTAGATATGATAGTAAAGGAGCTCAGTTTTTTGTTTCGAACTCCTCTTTCTGAGGGATCGATCGGATTCCCTTTCACACTTTCTATATCTATATCTATATAAAAGAAAAATAGCAGGTAAAAACCACTGTCGTGGTCTTTACCTGCTATTTTAGTACGTTTATAAGTTTAAAATTTATTTGTCAAAAGATAAATCAGGACATCTTTCAAGAACCTCATTTAAGTGAGTACGTATAGTGTTAGCAGAATGTTTCATTTTCTCTTTTTCAGAATCATTTAAAGGAATTTCGATGATTTTCTTAAGTCCATTACGATTAATAATAGCTGTTGTTCCTAAATAGATTTCTTCTTCTCCGTATTGACCTTCTAAATATACTGATAATGGTAATACAGCATGTTCATTATTCAAAATTGCTTTAGTGATTCGAGCTAAAGCAACTCCGATTCCATAGAAAGTTGCGCCTTTTTTCTCAATGATCGTGTAGGCAGCATCTCTAACAGAAAAGAAAATTTCCACAAGAGCTTGTTCATCTGTATTAGGATTATTTTCTACCCATTCATTAATTTGTAAACCTGCAACGTTAGCATGAGACCAAACTGGGAATTCAGTATCACCATGTTCACCAATAATATAACCATGAACATTTCGCACATCTACATCAAGTAAATTAGCTACAGCTTGACGGAAACGGGCGCTATCTAAAGAAGTACCTGTACCGATTACTTGTTCTGCAGGAAGACCAGACCATTTGTAAACTGCATAAGATAAGATATCTACTGGATTAGCTGCAACAAGGAAAATACCGTTAAAGCCACTTGCCATTACACTCTCTACTACGCTTTTTGTAATACGCAGATTTTTTTCAGTCAAATCTAAACGAGATTCACCAGGTTTTTGGCTAGCTCCTGCTGTATAAACAATTAAATCAGCATCTCCACAATCAGCGTAATCTGCAACATAAAGTTTCATTGGAGCAGTAAAAGCTAACGCACTACTTAAATCCATTACATCGCCTTCAGCTTTTTCGCGGTTAACATCAATGATCCCTAATTCTTGTCCGATGTTCTGATTTATCAGAGAATAAGCATAACTTGATCCGACGGCACCGTCTCCAATTAATATGATTTTTTGTTGATCTTTTGAAGTTTTCAAAATAGGACACTCCTTTTTAAATTATAAGTTCATTATATCACACATTTCCTATGAAAAACTGTGAATTAAGGTAGGAATTATGATTAAAATTTTGTTAATTAAAATATAGAGAATATTTCTTTATATGTTATTTGATAAATCATTAGATGGTTATCATAAAATGATATTGACTATAATTAAATAAAGTGGCAGAATTGTATTAAGTTATTTATTAATGAAATAATCAATTAGTTAATTAAGCCAATTTCAAGTAATGATTGCGTTTACGCAAGAAAGCACTTGATGAAATTATACAAAAAACTATATTGTAGCTATAATTTAATTATTTTCAGTATTATATTAAGGGATGGGATGAGTATTTGAAGACAATTATGGGAGAAAGTTTATTTGAATTAAAAACTGTTTCACAACCGGTAGTGTTTCAAGATAATGTATTTTTTGTTGAAACAATTATGGATAAAGAAGAAAATGAGTATCGCACTTCTATCTATAGTGTAGATCAAAATACAAAGGAGCGAGTTCACTGGGGAGATAGCGGTTCTGCTAATATAGGTATCAGTATTTCTCCAAATGGTAAATGGTTAGCATATGTATCTAATAATACAAAGAATAAAAAGAAACAACTTTTTTTAATTGGTCTAAAAGGCGGATCGGCTATGCAGCTGACTGAAGAAAAACAAGGGATTACTAATTATGAATGGAACAGCAACGGATCCGGTATTTATTACCAAACTGCTCAAAAAACAGAGGAAAAGGAAGAGGAAGTTAATAAAAAGGTACCTCAACCCCAAATAATCACCAAACTTGAATATAAAATGGACGGTACGGGGATTATTCCAACTGATTTAACCTATCAAATTAAAAAAATAGAAATTGCTACAAAAATTAAACAACTGATTCTGGAAAAAGATCGTCCTATTGGGTTGAGCTATGTTGCTAAAGATGAAAGCTACCTATTATATGTTGATAAACTAAATCCTGAAGATGAATGGGTTTATGGAGGAAGTATTTATAAGTATGTATTGTCTACAGATATCACTACGATGTTGACTAGCTCTGTGCCTGATGGAAGCTTTCAATTCTTAGAAGCAAATGAAGCAGAAGATTTTTATCTATTATCTGGAAATGATTTTGAGTTCGCCTTTGTTTCACAGACGAAAATTTATGGATATGATGTAAAGACCAGTAGAATGAGTTGTCTGACAGAAAACCTTGATGCAGAAGTAGGGGATACGATTATTGGAGACTTTCAGCAGAATGTCTCGGACTTTCCAGTAAAATGGATCAACAATGAGGAATATTTGTTCCCGATAACAGAACATGGGAAACTTCAAGTCTACAAAGGGGACAAGAAGGGTAAGTATGAAAAACTAGTTGATGAAAAGTTTCATTTAACGGGAGGAGATTTAACAGGCTCTGAAAATATTATAGCCGTAACATACTCAACGTCCGTAAAGCCAAGCGCAGTGGGACTGCTGGATCTAAGTACTGGAAAAATTGAAGTGCTTTATGATCCGAATGCTGATTTTGTATCTGAACATATGATTGTCGAACCAGAAATGTTCTGGTACAGAGGAGCGGATGATTGGAAGATTCAAGGTTGGTATATGCCGCCGATAACTCAAGAAGAAAAACATCCAGCTATTCTATATATTCATGGTGGACCGCAAGTGAACTATGGTGAAACCTTTTTCCATGAAATGCAGAAGTTATCTGGCCAAGGATATGGAGTTATTCTGTTGAACCCGCGTGGAGGAAATGGGTATGGTCAAGAGTTTGTAGCCTCAATCCTAGGAGATTATGGTAATAAAGACTATGAAGATCTGATGATCGGTACAGATTATGTATTAGAAAAACATCCGAATATTGATAAAAACAATGTGTATCTAGCTGGAGGTAGTTATGGTGGTTTTATGACTAACTGGATTGTTGGACATACAAATCGTTTCAAAGCGGCTGTCACCCAACGTTGTATTTCTAACTGGATCAGTTTTTACGGAACGAGCGATATTGGCCCCCATTTTGTAGAATTTCAATTACAGCAAGACCTGAGTAACATGGAAGAATTATGGAGAATGTCCCCACTTGCGTATGCTCAAAAAGTCGAGACACCACTATTGATTATTCATGGAGAAGAAGATCTTCGATGCCCGCAGGAACAGGCGGAACAGATGTATATTGCAATGAAGAAGAAGGGGGTAGAAACGAAGCTGATTACCTTCCCTAAATCTAGTCATGGATTATCTAGGATGGGGTTGCCGAATTTACGACTTGAACGAATGGATGCTATTTCAGGTTGGTTTGAACAGCATTAAATAGGAAATTTTAAAGAAGATGGACTTTATATTAATTATAAAGTCTGTTTTTTTGATATTAATCAAAAAAGTCGATAAATATTGCTAAAACAGTAAAATAATAAATAGTTTAAAATATTGATCTTTAAATGAGAATTTGGATAAATTCCCTATAAACCAGCCTATAAACTTGGGTTTGCTTATTTTGTTTGTTATACTCAATCACGGATGAGAGAATAAAAAGAAAAATAAAAAACTTAGGAGTGGAATTTTGAAGCAAGATCTAGAAAGTTTAAGTCCTTTTGAATTGAATTTATATTTGGAAAATCGTATGCAGAATACCCCTAATACGAAAGAATTTTTAAATGCAGGTAGAGGGAATCCTAATTGGACAGCCCCGATTCCAAGAGAAGCTTTTTTCTTATTAGGGGAATTTGCCACGAAAGAAACGATGATCACTGAAAACAGTCAGATCGGTGGAATGATTAAAGAGCAGAAGGAACAATCAAAACGATTCGAATACTTTTTATCTGAAAAAGAGTCGAGAGGTGCAACCTTGCTGCAGAATATCTGGGAGAACGGCACTCATTTGATGGGAATGCCTAGAAATCACTGGTTGAAAAACATGCTCGATTATGTGATAGGAGATAACTATCCGCATCCCGAAAGAGTTTTGAAATCTTGTGAAGAACCGATCAAACAGTATTTGCATCATGAATTGTTTGATGCTAAGAGTTCGCCTTTTGATATTTTTGCAGTAGAAGGTGGTACTGCGGGGATAGTATACACGTTTAATTCACTCTTCAATAATGCTTTATTGGAAAAGGGCGATACTATTGCACTTTTAATCCCTACATTTGCACCATATATGGAAATTCCGGAGTTGCCGGAATATGGATTTAATGTGGAATATATTTGTTCTGAATTAATGGATATTGATGGACATACTAGTTATCAATTTACTAAAAATGAATTGGATCGTTTACGTGACCCAAATATTAAAGCAGTATTTGTTGTAAATCCAAGTAATCCTACAGCAAATGCAATTTACGGGGACTCAATTTCACAGCTGGAGGACATTGTAAAGCAAGATAATCCTGAATTGATGATTCTATCTGATGATGTATATGGAACATTTTTAAATCAGTTTACTTCTTTATTTACCGTGCTGCCCTATAATACTGCTTGTATCTATTCTTATTCTAAATATTTTGGTGCGACAGGATGGAGAATTGGGACAATTGCAGTTGCAAAAGAAAACGTGTTTGATAAAAGATTAAAAGCATTACCTGAATATAAAAAAGCGCAGTTGAATCATAGATACGAAACATTGACTTCAGAGCCGGAAGATATAAAATTCATTGATCGTCTGGTAGCGGATAGTCGTTCGGTTGCGCTAAATCATGCCGCCGGGCTTTCATCTCCGCAGCAAGTGATGATGACCCTGTTTAGTCTTTATGCTTTGTTGGATAGAGAAGATATCTATAAAAGAGAAGTTATCAATATTTGTCAAGAACGTGGGAAACTCCTTTATGCATCACTCGGGATGACCATGCCACTGAAGGAATTAAATACAGCTTATTATTGTGAAATTGACTTCGAATGGTGGTTGAAACAAAAATATGAGACAGAATTTGTCGAGTATATTCAAAGACGTTGGACAATGACTGACTTAGTCGCTCGATTAGTAGAAGAAGAGCAGTTGATGTTGTTGAAGTCTGAAGCGTTTGGTTCAAGCAAATGGACAGTCAGAGTTTCGCTGGCTAATTTACCTACAGAGACTTATGCTGAAGTTGGTAAACGTATTACTAATATGGTGGAACGAATGTATCAATCATGGAAATAAATAGGTGAATAGGAAAAACGTGTATAAGATAATAGGGTTAATCTGATGCACGTTTTTTCTTTTAATCGATATGTAAATAGATACAAATTAGAATGAACGAATAATAATTTAAAGAAGAGATGTATGAGTAAATACAGATGAAATAGACTTTTTGGTAGTATAGGAAAAGGAAAGTGGTAGAAGGAGTGAAAACGTGGAAAGGTTAAGAGACCAGGAAATAGTAGTTAGAAGTATAAAAGAAACAGATTTGAAAACATTGTGGACACTGATCTACAAAGAAGAAAATCCCGAATGGAAGTTATGGGATGCACCTTATTATGAGCATCATTCGAAATCATATAAAGAATTTCTAAGCGAAAAAAATAGTTGGATAGGTAATAATCAAAAGAAAGTGGTTGAGATTAATAATCGAATTGTTGGAACAGTTAGTTATTACTGGGAACATCAACCATCAAAATGGCTCGAAATGGGGATAACTATATATAAACAATTAGACAGAGAAAAAGGGTATGGGACTCGTATATTGAAATTATGGATTCAGTATTTATTTGATACGTTAGATCTAGTTAGGATAGGGTATACAACTTGGTCAGGAAACTATCGTATGATTCATATAGGAGAAAAATTAGGAATGACAATGGAAGGCCGATTGAGAAAAGTACGTTATTGGGACGGAGTATATTACGATTCTATTCGTATGGGAATATTGAGAGAAGAGTGGGAAGAGCTAAATAAATAATTATACAAAAAGTCTTATCAGAAATGAGTGTTTACTCTTTTCTGATAAGACTTTTTGTTTTGAAGAAAAATTTATTGGGTAATTGATATAGAAAATCTAAATAAAAGAAAATAATTTAAATTTTTCTTTTTTAAAAATGTTGTTATACCAAGTATGTAATGGATTACATAAGAAGAATGCTGATTTTAAAGCAAAGAAAACGCTTGCTAAAGGATGGGAGAGGAAATATAATATAGATATGAAAAGGGTTACAAAATGATTGGTTAGATATTTCGTAACCAGATTTAAAAAAGCGGAATAAAATTTAGTAGGTAAAATATCTTTGATGAGATACTTTATCCAACTTTTGAAAAGGAGGAAAAGAAGAATAGTGTTACATAATTATGCATCTGCTTAATTGTGTGAGTTTGACCTGAAGATACTCAGAATGTATAAAGGAAAGAAGGTATTATATATGGAAAAAGCACTAAATAAATTATCAGATATACTATCACCAATTGCTTTTAAACTGGATGCTAATAGATATTTATCAGCAGTCAAAGCAGGATTCTTTGGAGCTATGTCATTACTCATTATTGGATCAATATTTTTGCTTTTCGCTAATATCCCAATAGAAGGATATCCTGAATTTATGGAAGGGGTTTTAGGATCTAATTGGGATACTTATTTTATGGTCCCTTATAATATGACTATGGAAATCATGACACCTTTTGTTATGGTAGGGATAGCAAAATCTTTGGCCAACTATTATAAAGTCGATGATATTGGAGCAATATTATTTGCTTTAGTCTCATTCTTTATTCTAACTCCATCAATTGTGACCGCGGAGGGTGCTACTGGTATCCCAACTCTGAATTTAAGTGCTAGTGGATTGTTTGTAGGTATGATAGCAGCAGTTCTTTCTACTGAGATATACCGCTGGGTTATTCAAAAGGGCTGGATCATTAAAATGCCTGATTCAGTACCATCAAACGTAGCTAGATCTTTTTCAGCACTTGTTCCTGGACTTATTGTAATTATTTTATTTAATTTTGTTCGTATTGGATTTAGTTTTACTCCATATGAAACAGCACATGCATTTATTTTCCAAATTTTACAAACACCTCTATTAGCATTGGCACGTACGTTGCCTACCACATTTATTATCTTTATATTTGAAGGGTTGCTATGGTCCTTTGGTATTCATGGTTCTAATATTATTGGAGCTGTTATGAACCCGATCTGGTTAAACCTGACAGCTGAAAATGCTGCAGCACTTAAAATAGGGGCAGAATTACCAAATATCATTAATGCTCAATTCTATGGAAACTTTGTAAAAATCGGGGGAGCAGGAGCAACACTAGGTTTGGCCTTATGTGTATTAATGTTTGCTAAGTCGCAACAATATAAGACATTAGGTAGACTTGCAATTGTTCCGGGATTATTTAATATTAATGAACCGCTAATTTTCGGACTTCCAATTGTATTGAATCCGGTAATGATTATTCCATTCTTGATAATGCCATTATTGATGGCCGGGATGACTTATGCAGCAATGGCCATTGATCTAGTACCGTATACTAATGGAGCGAATATTCCCTGGACGACGCCCCCAATTATTTCAGGATTCTTGTTAAGTGGATGGCGAGGCGCTGTGTTACAAGTCTTCCAAATAGGAGTCAGTGCAGTAGTTTATTATCCAT
The DNA here is from genome assembly GCF_900101525.1 of Marinilactibacillus psychrotolerans. Taxonomy (GTDB): domain Bacteria; phylum Bacillota; class Bacilli; order Lactobacillales; family Carnobacteriaceae_A; genus Marinilactibacillus; species Marinilactibacillus psychrotolerans. The sequence goes on from NZ_FMZD01000002.1 coordinate 162,646, forward strand.
TCTTTAGAATTATAGATCAAAAAGCATATAAATTAGAAACAGATGGAACAGACGGAATTGAGCAAGTAGAAGCTGGAGCTGTACAGGCAACGCAACCTACAGAAGCTTAATTTAGTTGATTTAGTTTCCAGGAACCACTCTCTGTTTGAGTGGTCCCTGGAATTTTTTATTTTAGATAAGTCAGTTTTTCTCCGTAATCGTATTGTCAATAAAATAGATACGCTGTATAAAGTGCATCAAATTTACCATTCGCTTCATTTTTTTAGCGAACTAGGTATGTTTGAAAATGAAGATATCGAAGAATTATCTAAAACAATTAAATAAATGATCATTTTGGTAAATGGATATGAAGAGTATGTATTAAAAATTTCAATTCTCCTCAAAGATTGATGTCATCAAAAAAAACCACTAAATAAGTAAAAGGTATCCTACCATCCTTGAACTTTTTAGTGGTTTTTTTATAAAGATAATCCTGCGAAATGTCTTACGTATTATTCGATTTATTCAACGGTTACTGATTTTGCTAGGTTACGAGGTTTGTCAACATCATTTCCACGGTGCAATGCTGTATAGTAAGCAATCAACTGTGTAGGAATAACGCTGATTAGTGGAGTTAATAGATCATGTACTTTTGGAAGAACATAAGCATCCTCTTGACGATCTAAACCTTCCATAGAAATAATCATACTATTTGCTCCACGAGAGATTACTTCATGAGCATTTCCACGAGTATGCGGTCCAGAGACTTTATCCGTGATAATTGAAATGACCGGTGTATTATCTTCGATCAACGCAATTGTTCCATGTTTTAATTCTCCTGACGCCCAACCTTCAGCTTGAACATAAGAAACTTCTTTAAGTTTTAAAGCAGCTTCCATTACTACATAGTAGTCGATTCCTCGCCCAATATAGAATGCATTCTTGCTGGTGCTCAAGTGAGTAACAGACAAACGTTCGAAAATTTCATGGTCATCAATGACTGTTTCAATAGCATTTGCAATGATTCCTAATTCATGAGCTACATCTAATGGAGAATCTACACCGTTATATTTAGCTACACATTCTGCTAAGATAGCGAGAACAGCAATTTGAGCAGTGTAAGCTTTAGTAGAAGCAACGGCAATTTCAGGCCCCGCATGTAATAATAAAGTGTGTTTAGCTTCACGAGATAGAGTAGATCCCGGCACATTCGTAAGTGTTAATGAAGGGTAACCAGCTTTATTAACTTGAACCAGTACTTGGCGACTATCTGCTGTTTCCCCAGATTGAGATAAGAAAATAAAGAATGGTTTCTTAGTCAATAAAGGTGTATTATAAGCAAACTCACTTGCTAAATGAACTTCTGTAGGGGTACCGGTTATACGTTCAATTAATTGTTTGCCGACCCAACCAGCGTTATAGCTTGTTCCACATGCTATGATGTAGACACGATCGCTTTCTTTTATTTCTGACAATACAGATTCATTGATTTCTAGATCGCCATTTTCATTTTGATATTGCTGGATTAGTTTACGCATTACAGCAGGTTGTTCATCAATTTCTTTGATCATATAGTAAGGGTAAGTGCCTTTGCCTAGATCATTAGCATCAATGTGGGCTGTATAGCTGTCGCGCTCGATAATTTCCCCTGCTAGGTCTTCAATTTTTATGGAGTCTTTAGTCAGAGTGGCAACTTCTCCATCCATCAATTCGATGAACTGATCTGTTTCACGAACCATTGCCATTGCATCTGATGAAATAACGTTGAATCCTTCGCCAGTACCCAATAGTAGAGGAGATTTATTTTTAGCAGCGTACAATGTATTCGGGTTTTCGTTATCAACTAAGGCTAAAGCGTAAGAACCTTTTAAGGTAACAATTGCTTTTTTAAATGCATCAATCGTATCTAGTTCTTCTGATTCTACAAACCAAGCAATGAGCTGAACAATAACTTCTGTGTCAGTAGTACTATGAAAGTGTACATCTGCCAAATAAGCATCTTTTACTTCTTCAAAGTTTTCGATTACACCATTATGTACAATAGTGAAACGACCACTGGTTGATTGATGAGGATGTGCGTTTTCTACACTAGGAATACCATGAGTAGCCCAGCGTGTATGGCCAATACCAGAGAAGGCACTGATTGAGTTATCTACTTTATCACGTAAAGCAGCAATACGTCCCTTTTCTTTAAATAAATGACCTTGATTCGCTTCATCTGTAATATAGATACCCGCAGAATCATATCCACGGTATTCTAGTGTATCTAAACCGCTTAATAAAATTTCCTTCACATCTTTATTTCCAATATATCCTACAATTCCACACATATGCTTTCCTACTTTCATTTTTTTTAGGGGTATAGACCAAATGTTGATTGGTATATACTGTCTTTTTTAGTGAAAATCTTAATGCATGACAATATTATAACCATTCAAGCTGTTTGTCAAACTTTAAACCAATAAGATAATAAAATTGGTATACTCGGCATTTTCGGATCGAGTTATAGAGAGATTTGCTTAATTATCTTAAGCAAAAGAAACCAGACTTAATAAAATGAAGCGATTAGGTAAGAACTCTTTTATAAATAAAGGAACTCTTCATAATTCTTTATTTTATAAACAGCTCACTAATATGAATCTTGTCAATACAACTTTGACAAAGTCCACACTAGTAGAGCTAGTATTAAGTAAGCGTAGCGCTTACAATATGTTTATAAAGTTAAGCAATAAATAAACTATTAATAAAGGGGAGTATAACATGCAAGAAACAAAAAGTAGAGGTGGAAAGTCAGCAATTCAACGGTTAGGTTCTTACTTAAGCGGAATGGTCATGCCGAATATCGGAGCTTTGATCGCTTGGGGAATTCTTACAGCATTATTTATTCCAGATGGCTTCTGGCCAAATGAAGATTTTGCAACGATGGTAGGACCGATGATTAATTACCTTATTCCACTATTGATTGCGTATCAAGGAGGAAGCATGGTTCATGGACAGCGTGGGGCAGTTGTTGGGGTAATCGCGACAATGGGTGTAATCTTAGGAGCACCTGGGGCACCAATGTTGTTAGGCGCTATGGGGGTTGGACCTTTAGGTGGGTATGTCATCAAGAAATTCGATGACTTTTTCTCAGATAAGATCCCAACTGGATTAGAAATGCTAGTTAACAACTTTTCAAGTGGTATTATTGGATTCTTTCTAGCTTTAGCTGCCTTTGTTGCAATCGGACCAGTGTTTTTAGGATTGAATAATGCTATGGCTACTGGGGTAGAATGGATCATCGATGCGAATTTGCTACCTTTTGCAAACGTATTTATTGAACCAGCAAAAGTATTATTCTTGAATAACGCCATTAACCATGGAATATTTACTCCGCTGGGCGCACAACAAACAGCTGAAACAGGTAGATCAATTGTTTACTTGCTTGAAGCAAATCCTGGACCTGGTCTTGGAATTTTATTATCTTATATGGCTTTTGGTAAAGGTTCAGCTAGATCATCTTCATTTGGAGCTGTATTCATTCACTTTATTGGTGGGATCCACGAGATTTATTTCCCATACGTTTTAATGAAACCAGCAATGTTTTTAGCAGCTATTGCCGGTGGGGTATCCGGAACATTTACTAACGTTATTTTAGGAGGAGCTTTACGTTCTCCAGCATCACCAGGCTCAATTATTGCTGTGTTAGGAGCAACGGCTTCAGGGGCATATATTGCCGTTATCTCGAGTGTTCTAGTTGCAGCAGCAGCTTCATTTGCAGTAGGATCAATCATATTAAAATTAGATCGTTCTGATGAGAGCGAAGAAGCGTTGGATGAAGCAATTGCAAAAACTAAAGCGAACAAAGCGCAAGCTAAAGGACAAGCTACAGCCAATGGTGCTGGAGCAATAGGTTCAGGAGATGTAGCAACAGGAGTAGATGCAGTCGAAAATAATCATGTTAGCAAAATTATTTTTGCTTGTGATGCAGGAATGGGTTCATCCGCAATGGGTGCTTCCCTTATGAAGAAAAAAGTAAAAGAAGCTGGTTTAAATATAAGTGTAACGAATTCTTCGATCAATAACTTACAAGACGAAGAAGGATTACTGGTTATTACCCAAGAAGAATTGACAGAGAGAGCCTCTCAGCGTACGCCAAGTGCGGTTCATGTTTCTGTAGATAATTTCTTGGGCAGTCCCAAATACGATGAAATTGTACAAAAAATTAAAAATCAATCTTAATCGATAGAAAATCTATTTTGTAAGCACGAAAACCCTAAGAAAACAGTGGAGAAATTCACTGTTTTCTGTGTTTTTATAAATTAGGTTATGAAAATCCTTAAAAGAATTAAAGAAAACGAAAAGAGGTGAACGACCTGTACATCTCAAATAGAGAAAAAATAATATTAGAGCATTTATTGAATCAGAAGAATGGTGTAACAATCAAATATTTAGCTAATCGACTAAACGTAAGTACTAGAACGATCTATAGAGAAATTTCTAGTTTAGAAAGTACCCTTGCTCAGTACCAATTAAGATTACAGAAAGAAGAAGATGGTTATTATATAAAAGGGAATTCTAAATTCATTGAAGAATTGCAGTCGGAAATTTATAATGCTTCAGATGAATTAACCACTAAAAAGAGACAAAGCTTATTAATGATTAACTTGTTAATGGAACCCCATGAAATAAAGATGGAATCTTTAGCTTATGATCTTAAGGTCAGTGTGGGAACGATTCAGCAGGATCTTCAGGCAATAGAAGAAATTTTTAAAGAGTATGATATTCAAATTAAACGTAAAAAAGCTAGAGGAATTAAAGCAAAAGCTTCAGAATCTTCTCTAAGGTTAATTGTTAGCGGATTGATTGCTAGCGAATTAAATGAATATAATTTTTTTAAGTTATTTGATCAGAATAATTTGCTCCAGAAAAAGGTCATGAATAAAAATAAAAATCCTTTTTTGAAAGTTCTTGACCCAGCGGCTTTAGAAATTGTGTATAAGCTAGTCAAACAATATGAAGAATTTCAATTTGAAGAAGTAAATGATACTCAATTACAAAGCTTGATTCTATTTATCACTTTTTCAATTAAGAGAATCAAAGAGAATCAGTTGGTTGCACTGAAAGAAATCAATAAGCACACAGAAGAATTGAAGGTTCGGGAACGCAGTGAATCTATTTCTAGAGCATTATTAAAGGAAATCAGTGCCCAATACGGCTTGAGTCATATTCCACTTGAAGAAGTTGTTTTTCTAGCTCTCCAGATTGATGGGCTTAATGTTCCGCTTAGGGATGAGTTTTCAGATGATTATGATCTTCAATTGAGTTTTCAAGTTAGAGAACTGATTCGATCTGTTTCTGAGGAGATGCAAGTCCAATTTTATCAAGATGAAACCTTGTTTAAAGACCTGTTTGCACATATATCTGCTGCTATACAGCGAAATAAAGCTCCGATGCCAGAAGTGAATAATCCTCTGCTTGAAAAAGTCCATAATGAATATAAGGATTTAAGTTTGACAATAGAAGAGAAGCTTTCTAAAGAATTTCCGAATTTTGAGTTCCAGTTTAACGAATTATTATATGTGGTTATTCATTTTGCTTCAGCATATGAAAGAAATTCTAGTGCGCAGTTACTCAATGTATTAATAATTTGTTCAAGTGGAATGGGTACAGCGAAGATATTAGAGAGTAGACTCAGAAAAAATATACCTGAAGTGACAAATGTAGATGTATCTCGGATCTCACAGCTGCATCAACTGAATTACGAAAAGTATGATTTGATTCTTTCGACAATATTTCTTCAAGGTTTTGAAGAAGAATACAAAGTTGTCACTCCACTGCTAATGGACGATGAGCTTAAAAGTATAAGAACCTACGTCGGACAACTCCTACGTAAGAAGGTAAGAGAATTAAGAGATTCAGAAAAAGGCATGCCGAAAAAACAGGAGGACCATCAAAGTTTTCAAGATCTTTACGCAAAAATTGTTTCTGTTAAGCGTTTATTAGAGTTATTTGATTTAAAGGAGATAGCCTATTATAAAAACTTGCAAGAAACACTTTATCAAATCTGTCTAGGTCTGCCAGAAACAGTACTTGAAGATCCACGAGTAGTAGCACAAAAATTGGAGAAGCGTATGAATACAGCGCCGATTGGTATACCGAATACCGGAATAGGCTTGTTTCACTGTATTCACGAAACAATAAAAGAACCATCCTTTAGTATAGTCGATTTGCCACAACCATTTGACATTATCAATATGGAGCAGAAAAAGATGAAATTAAACCGGATTTTGTTACTTCTAGCTCCTGATCCTATGGATGCTTCAACACAGGATATGATGGGTACGATCAGTGCGTCTATAGTAGAAAGTGATGCCAACCTACATCTGTTTAATAATGGATCGAAAGAACAAATAGAGCATCATCTGAATCAACTATTTTTAGAAAAAATGAATTAAAAGAGGAGTAAAATAGCATGACAATTTTAAAAGAAGAGAATGTAGTATTAAATAAATCATTTTCAAATAAAGAAGAGGCAATTAGAGAAGCTGGGCGTTTATTAGTAGATGGTGGGTACGTTAAACCGAAATATATTGAATCCATGATCGAAAGAGAAGAAACAGTTTCAACTTATATGGGCAATTTCATAGCTATTCCACATGGGAGAGAAGATGCTAAGGAATTGATCAACTACACTGGAATATCAGTTGTTCAAGTACCAGAGGGTGTTAATTTCGGAAAAATTGGTGAGGATAAACTAGCAACCATCATTATTGGAATTGCAGGGGCTGGAGACGATCACTTAGAAGTTTTGTCTCAAATTGCTGTGTACTGTTCTGAAATTGAAAATGTCACGAAACTGGCAGATGCGAAGTCAGAAAAAGAAATTGTTCAATTATTAGGAGGTATTGAAGCCTAATGTTAACTGTACATTTTGGAGCCGGCAATATCGGTCGAGGATTCATTGGAGAAGTTTTAAATCAGAATCATTCAAAAATTGCATTTGTAGATGTAAATGAACAGGTTATTAACGCATTAAACAAAGAAAATAAATATACAATCGAGGAAGCCTCCGATGAGGGAACGCTTATTGAAGTAGACACTGTCTATGGAATTAATAATGCAAAAAATCCAACTGAAGTAATCGAAGCTATAGCAGAAGCGAAATTGATTACTACAGCTATTGGACCCAATATTTTACCATTAATCGCACCGTTAATTGCTCAAGGAATTCAAAAAAGAAAAGAGCTTCAAAACGAAACACCTATTGACATAATTGCTTGTGAGAATATGATTGGTGGTAGCTCTTTCTTGAAACAAGAAGTAATGAGTCACATTAAAGATGAAACGGTAGCCGAATACTTAGAGCAGTATGTAGGCTTTCCCGATGCAGCTGTAGACCGTATCGTTCCCCAGCAAACACATGAAGACCCACTGAAAGTTACTGTAGAACCTTACAAAGAATGGGTAGTAAGTTTGCAGGGAATGAAAAACACAGAATTGAAACTGAAACAAGTTCATTACGTAGAAGACCTGGCACCATTTATAGAAAGAAAATTATTTACAGTAAATACAGGACATGCAACAGTTGCCTATAACGGAGCTTTTGCTGGATATCAAACAATTGACGAATCATTAAAAGATGATAAAGTCCTTAAAGAGGTCAAGAATGTACTGCAAGAAACAGGCGCTTTATTAATTGATAAATGGGGATTTGATGAAAAAACACATACAGCTTATATTGAAAAAATACTATCCAGATTTCAAAATCCTAAATTATCTGACGATGTAACCAGAGTAGGTCGAACACCTATCCGGAAACTTGGGTATGATGAACGTTTTATTAGACCAATTAGAGAAGCTTATGAAAGAGGATTATCAGTTAATGCATTGGTTGCTACAGTGGCAAAAGCATTACGATATAATGATCTAAATGATTCTGAGAGTGTAGAATTACAAAATATGCTAAATGAAAAATCAGTTTCTTATGTTGTACAAGAGGTTACTCAATTAAACAACAAGGATATTCAAAAAAGAATTGTAGACAAATACGAAGAGATTTCTAAATAAGAACAACGAAATTGATACTAGGCTATCAAATAGTGCAATAGAATAAAAAATTTGCTTAAACCGGAGGTTCCTTTTAGGAGGCTCCGGTTTTTATGTCTATATATAAGACAAAGAATATTCAAAAGAATAAATTTTCATAAATTCTTAACACTTTACTGGTATAATATTTAAACAAGACAAAAGGGTGGGTTCTAATGCAATTTATTCAAAAATTAATGTTTTATATGAATGGTCGCTATGGAATGGATGAGCTTTCTAAGGTATTGATGGTAGTAGGGCTTATAGCAAACATATTATCTGGATTTTTTGGAGGGTGGCTCTTACAAGGCATAGGAATTGCTCTTATAGCTTACGCAATCTTGCGTGTTCTATCTAAAGAAAAAACAAATCGGTACAGAGAGTTTACTCGATACATTAAAGTGAAACAAAAGGTAATGACAAAAATACAGCGTTTGAAAAACAAGCAAGTACAACGAAAAGTCTATAAATACTATAAATGCAATAACTGTAAACAGAAAGTGCGTGTTCCTAGAGGGAAAGGGAAAGTTAAGATTACTTGTCCCTCTTGTCATAATCAATTTGTTAAAAAGACGTAGTAGTATCCTCAACTAGTAAAGCAAGAAAGATTTAATTCAGTTAGTTACTATGATATACTCAATTTAAAGAGTTCAAGAAAAAGTCTGAACGGATAAATCGTTCAGCTTTTTTGCATGTATAAGAAAATGCGAAGCAAGGGAGTTTGACGATGAAATTAGTCATAGGATTAGGGAACCCAGGAGCTAAATATAAGGAAACGAAACATAATATTGGTTTTATTGCATTAGATGAAGTTGCTTATCAACTAGGATTAGCGTTTAATAAAAGTAAATTTGATTCTGTTTATGCAGAAGGAAGAATTGGATCAGAAAAAGTTGTATTGATTAAGCCTCAGACTTATATGAATGATTCTGGAAGATCTGTTCGTCCGTGGATGGATTTTTATAATTTATCGGAAGAAGATATTGTAGTAATATATGACGATATGGATTTGCCAACTGGAAAAATTCGTTTGCGAATGAAAGGTAGCGCTGGAGGCCACAATGGAATTAAAAGTCTTATTCAGCATATTGGAACGCAGAATTTTAACAGAATCCGTATAGGTGTGGGAAGACCTTATCCAAATCAGTCTGTAATTTCTCATGTATTAAGCGGATTTGAAAAAGATGTTCATGAAAATATGCTGTCAGCGGTCAAAGTAACAGCTGATGCTGTTAAATACTGGTCAGAAGGAAAAACGTTCCAGGATACAATGACTAAATTTAATTAAATTAAAAATAAACTAAAAAAGATAGTATGAATTATTGTACGAATTTGAAAAGGAGAAGGAAACTATTGTCAACGATTACAAGTTTTTTATCAGAGAAATCCTCTGTACAAGAGATTTTATCAACTATTGGACAGCAAAAAACACAATTGATTACTGGAATCGCTGGATCTGCTAGAGCCTTGTTTCTTTCTTCTTTATTGAAAGAGAAACAAAAACAGATTGTGGTTATAACGCAAAACTTATATCATGCCAATCAATTGATGGCAGACTTCACTGGTCTAATTCCTGATGACCAGTTATTTGTGTTTTCAGTCGATGATATGATTCATGCTGAAATGGCGATTGCGTCGCCTGAAGCTCGGGCAGAAAGAGTACAAGCGTTAGATTATCTATTGTCGGGTAACCCAGGAATAATTATTGTTCCGCTTTCGGGAGTGAGAAAGTTATTACCACCGAAAGAAGTATTTCAAGCGTCTCATATCAATATTGAATTAGGTGCTGAAATCGAGTTTGATCACTTTGCTGAATCGCTTATAGGAATGGGATATAGAAGAGAACAAAAAGTTGCTGCGCCAGGAGAGTTTAGTATCAGAGGGGGGATTATTGATGTTTATCCACTAACAGAAGAAAATCCGGTTAGAATCGAATTATTTGATGTTGAGGTCGACTCCTTAAGGTTTTTTAATGCAGATACTCAACGCTCTATAAAAAATTTAAACAAAATTTCCTTAATACCCGCCACAGATTTTTTAGTTACAAAAGAACAAATGGGATTAGCAGCTGAAAAACTAAAAAAAGCATTATCAAAAAATCTAACAGCTCTAACAGATAATGAAGCCAAACAAAAATTAAGTAAACAATTGAATTCTATAATCAAAGGTTTAGAAACCGGAGAACTGACAGATGACTTAGTTAAGTTCAGAGATTATTTATATGAAAAGCAATCTTCTGTAATAGATTATATGAAAAATGATGCTATTTTAGTGATGGATGAATACCCTAGGATTTTAGAAAAAGATGCTCTTTTGAACGAAGAAGAAGCGGAGTGGATTACTTCTCAGTTGAGTCAAAGACAGATTTTGCAGAAACAGACTTTCTCAAATGATTTTAGACATGAGATCAAAAAGAAACAGCTGGATATTCTGCATTTTGCTTTATTTCAGAAAGGTATGGGAGGGCTGCGATTTGATGCAATCCATCCCTTTCAGTATCGTAGCATGCAGCAATTCTTTGGGCAAATGCACTTGCTGAAAACAGAAATGGATCGCTGGGAAAAATTAGGATACACTGTAATCGTAATGACTGTAGATGAAGAACGGGCTGACAAAGTTAACCGTACACTATTGGATTTTGAAATCCCTAGTATTCTTGTGGGAAATGATGAAATACAAGAGCAAAAAATACAAGTTATTTCATCAACTGTTCAGAATGGATTTGAATTACCTAGCGAAAAATTAGCTGTCTTGACCGAAAAAGAATTATTTAATCGGGTTAATCGTAAAAAAGCCCGTCGTCAGAATATAACAAATGCTGAAAGGCTGAAAAGTTATACAGAGCTGAATCCAGGAGACTTTGTTGTTCATGTAAATCACGGTATTGGCAGATATACAGGGATGGAAACAATGGAAATTGGTGGAGTACATCAAGACTATATGTCGATCGTTTATGACAATGAATCTAAATTGTTTATCCCGGTCACACAAGTAAACTTGCTACAAAAATATGTATCTTCAGAAGGAAAAACACCTAAGATAAATAAACTTGGTGGCACTGCTTGGGCAAAAACGAAGAGAAAAGTTGCAAGCCAAGTAGAGGATATCGCTGATGATCTTATTGAGTTATACGCTGAAAGAGAAAGAAAAACTGGATTTCCTTTTTCTGAAGATAATGAATACCAGCATGAATTTGATGCCGCATTTCCTTACTCTGAAACAGATGACCAGCTGCGGTCGATCAAAGAAGTTAAAAGAGATATGGAAAAAGATAAACCGATGGACCGTTTGCTGGTTGGGGATGTTGGATATGGAAAAACTGAGGTCGCAATGCGTGCGGTTTTCAAAGCTGTACAAGATGGAAAACAAGTGGCTATATTAGTGCCGACCACTGTTTTAGCACAGCAACATTATGAGACGATGTTAGAACGTTTTAGTGATTTTCCTGTGGAAATAGGGTTGATGAGCCGCTTCAGGACTGGACAACAAATGAAGAAGTTAACAGAAGAATTGCGTAAAGGACAAGTGGATGTGGTAGTAGGGACGCACAGAATCTTGTCTAAAGATGTTGTATTTCAAGATTTAGGGTTACTTGTGGTTGATGAAGAACAGCGTTTTGGGGTTAAACATAAAGAACGACTTAAACAATTGAAAAATGAAGTAGATGTACTAACCCTAACGGCTACTCCAATACCTAGAACCTTACACATGTCCATGCTTGGTGTAAGAGATTTGTCTGTTATTGAGACTCCGCCTGCAAATCGTTACCCGGTGCAAACTTACGTGATGGAAATGAATGGTGCTGTAGTGGGAGAAGCTATGAAGAGAGAGTTGGCTCGTGGCGGACAAGTCTTTTATCTTCATAATCGTGTAAGCACAATTGATCAGAGAGCTGAAGAACTTCAACAGCTTGTTCCAGATGCCCGCATAGGGGTAGCACATGGACAAATGTCTGAAGGCCAGCTGGAAAATGTCCTATTCGAATTTATTCAAGGAGATTATGATGTACTGGTTACAACGACGATTATTGAGACGGGAATTGATATGCCCAATGTAAATACGCTTCTAGTTGAAGATGCGGATCGTATGGGGCTTTCACAATTGTACCAATTAAGAGGGCGTGTTGGCCGAAGTAGTCGCGTTGCATATGCTTATTTCATGCATCAACCAAATAAAATTTTAACAGAAGTCAGTGAAAAAAGATTGCAGGCAATCAAAGATTTTACTGAGCTGGGTTCTGGATTTAAGATTGCGATGAGAGATCTATCTATCCGAGGAGCTGGGAATCTATTGGGTCAGCAACAACATGGATTTATTGACTCAGTTGGATTCGATCTATATTCTCAAATGCTATCAGAAGCAGTAGCGAGAAAACGAGGAGATACGACGCAGCAGCATACTAATGTTGAACTAGATCTTTCAGTGGATGCTTATCTTCCGAGCACATTCATTGAAGATGAAAGACAGAAAATCGAGTTGTATAAACGTATCCGTGAGTTTGCTAGTGATCAGGATTATGTAGAACTTCAAGATGAATTGATTGATCGTTTTGGAGATTATCCTCAAGAAGTTTCTGATCTGTTAACAGTTGGATTGCTTAAAATGTATAGCGATAGAGCATTGATTGAAACGATTAAACGAGATAAACAACAAGTTACTGTTACCTTCTCTAAAGAAGGCACGCAAAGTTTGCCATTACCAGAAGTTTTCAAAGCTTTGAAAAAGATCAGTTTGAAAACAAATATGAACACAAATGAACGCTTGAGTATTGATTTCAAGTTACCTGTTAGATTAATGGATAATGAGTGGTTAGACACATTAGTTTTATTCTCTAAAAATATTTCAGAATTTCAAATGAATAAAAAAGAGGTAGCAGCAGGGAAAGAAAATGAATAAAGTAAATAATAACCATCAAAATCATATGATGAAAGGCGCGTTGGTTCTATCAGTAGCTGCATTTATAACGAAAGTGCTGAGTGCTTTATATAAAGTTCCGTTTCAGAATTTAACAGGAGATGAAGGGTTCTATGTTTATCAGCAGATCTATCCACTTTATGGCATTGCAGTGGCACTCTCTTTAAACGGTCTGCCATTATTTATCTCGAAATTGGTTGCAGAAGAAACCGAAACTTCTAAGCAACAATTGATTATAAAACAGATTGGGTTATGGCTGATGATCATATCATTTACCTTGTTTGTTTTTTTCTGGCTTGGAGCGAGTTGGATTGCTGAAAAAATGGGAGATGAAGAGCTTTTACCAGTGATTCGTTCAGTTTCATACATTTATTTGTTTATACCTTTTCTATCTAGTATACGTGGTTTTTTTCAGGGGAATCTAGATATGATCCCCACTGGTATTTCACAGGTGGGAGAGCAGATTGCAAGGATTTTGGTCTTGTTAGGAGCAGCATACACTTATACAATTACTGATTGGACTGTTTACCAAATGGGAAGTATAGCCCTATCATCTTCCTGGATTGCGGGTATAGTTGGTTCGGTTATATTATTTTGGTACGTATTCCATAGAGCAGAAAAAAAAGACACTAGTAAAGTGTTTGATAAACAGAATTTTTTTGAAATTGGTCGAAGGTTAATGGCTGAAGGGTTACCATTAACCGCAATGAGCAGTATGATGGTACTTTTTCAATTGTTAGATTCCTTTACGATCTATAACGGGCTAATAGAGTCAGGTATATCTGAACAAATGGCAATGAGCTTAAAAGGAATTTATGATAGAGGACAACCATTTGTTCAGCTTGGGCTAGTTGTTGGCCTAGGAATCTCAACGAGTGCATTACCATTGCTTAGAAAATACAGTCGAGAAAATAAAAAAGAAGAATGGGAAAAAATCAGTTTCACAGTTTTGAATCTAACTTTTTTATTTTCAGGAGCTGCTTCTGTGGGATTAATTGCCATTATGCCTTGGCTTAATCATGCGCTGTTTTCTGATGAAGCTGGGACAGGCGTATTGCGGATTTATGTCATTAGTATTTTGCTAGCTTCCATGATTAGTAGCACATTATCTATCCTGCAGAGTAAAACGAACCGAATGTTACCACTGATTGCCTTACTGATTGGGCTCATGGTTAAAGCTTCAATAAATCAATTTGCAGTAAAACATTTAGGGATTATGGGTTCGAGTTATTTGACTATTTTCTCGCTGTTGATTGTTCTATTATTAATGAACAGTCAAATGCCGAAAAAAATCTGGATTAAATTTCTTGAAGATAGAAAGATTTTTAAAATCCTAATTACGCTTATTATTATGGGAGGAATAACCTATTTGACTCTTAAAGGACTGGAACTGATATTTCCTCTTATGGGAAGAGCGGTGTCTCTTGTTTTGACATTTATTGGAACTTTCTTTGGAGGTATTATATTTATTAAAGGGTTAATGCTTTTTGATCTTTTAAGTGAACAAGAATGGCAATATATCCCTTTTAAAGAGAAATTTAGTCGTTTTAGAAATGAATAATCTAATCCTAGGAAGGAAGGTTTCGATGGGGAAAATCAAAGTAATTGGTTTAGGTGCTTCAGAGTTAGAACAATTACCATTAGGCGTTTATAGAACAATTAAACAGTCAGATAAACTTTATGTTAGAACGAAAGAGCATCCAGTGGTTAAAGAGTTGGAAGAAGAAGGCGTAGAGATGACTTTTTTTGATGATTACTATGAAAATTTTTCATCTTTTCAGCAAGTTTATCCTGCGATTGTAGAAAACCTTTTGAAATTATCAGAGAAAAGAGATATTGTGTATGCTGTTCCGGGACATCCGATGGTCGCTGAAAAAAGTGTTCAATTGCTGTTAGAATCAGGAAAAAAAGTGGAAATTATTGGCGGAAAAAGTTTTATTGATGATATGTTTCAAGCGATAACGATTGATCCTGTAGAGGGGTTTCAACTATTGGATGCTTTTGATTTATCTCAAGATGAGATTCAAATAGGCCAATCACTAATTATTATGCAAGTGTTTAATCAGCTGATGGCAAGTGAAGTTAAGCTGACGCTAATGGAGTTATATCCAGATGAACATCAAGTGTGTATCGTTGATGCAGCAGGAAGTCAGTACGAAGAAATAAAATGGATACCCTTGTATGAATTAGACCATTTTGATGGCATACACAATTTACGATCTGTGTATATTCCACCATTAAAAAGAGATGAAAGAGTAAAGTCCTTTGAATTACTGCAATTTTATATTGACGAAATAACAAGTGAAAACGGAGATGTTTGGATACGTGAACAAACTCCTGAATCACTGCTGTCTTACTTAAAAGAAGAAGTAGATGAGTTGATTCAAGCTTATGAACAAGAAGATGTCGATAATATAATAGAAGAGTTGGGAGATGTCTTGCTGCAAATTTTATATCATACCAATTTAGCAGAAAAAACAGGTCAATTTACTTTAGAAGAAGTATTAGAAGGTATCAATCGTAAATTAAGACGTAGACATCCGCATGTATTTGATGGTGTTACCGCTAATACTGTGGAAGAAGTAAATACCATATGGCAAAAAATAAAACAAAAAGAAAAAGAAGAGAGAAGGTAGTAAAATGAGACTCGATAAATTTTTGAAAGTATCAAGAATTATTAAAAGAAGATCAGTTGCTAAAGAAATAGCTGATAAAGATCGTATTCAGATTAATGGTAAACCAGCAAAATCTTCTACTCAAGTAAAAGTTGGCGATGAATTGGAAATTCGCTTTGGGAATAAGACGATGATTGCAAAGGTTGAAGACCTAAGGGATACAACTAAAAAAGATGAAGCTTCAGAATTATATAGTATCCTTGAAGAAAAATATAATAATTAGAACGTGCTTAAATGAATCCTATTTGAATAGATGAGTAGCTATAATCTTTCTTAGCAGATGAGGAACTGTAAATAGGTTATATTAAATTACTGTGACAATCCTTTGCATACAGAGAGATTATTGCTATAATCATTATACTATTAAAAAAGTTATTCTTTGAGAGGGTAGAGTGTAATGGAGAAGAAAAAGCAACCAGTCATTACAAAATTGAATAACCAGTACATAGAAGAGAAGACTTTGGAGAGCATCCGAAAGCGAAAACGAATTAAGTTTGTTAAAAGACGAACAACGTTAATTGCTATCTGTGGACTATTCTTTGTATCCCTTTTAGTGACACCACTTTTTAATAATTATCAGCAGTTACAAGAATCAAATGTTGAAAAAACAGAAGCAAAAGAAAAACTGGAAGCACTAGAATTACATCAAGAAGAATTGAATTATTATGTAGGGCTTTTGGAAAACGAGGACTATGTACTTAAGCTTGCTAGAAGCGAATACTACTTAACTAAAGATAATGAGATTGTCTTTAGTTTTCCAGAAGATAAAAACCCGGATTATGCAGAAGTTGCAGAGGGGCAGTCGGACACAGATAAATAAGTGGATTGTAGAAATATAAATACAATGTCAGCATCATTAAGAATTCGGATTTAGCAGAAGAACATATCCTAAATCCAAAATTTATTCCCGTAATAAAAGAAATAAGTTGGAATAATGCGAATAATTTTTGGTGATTGTAGTCAAAACCTTTCTAAAACACTTTATTCTAAAATTTTAGCATGGTATAATATGGACAAATTAATTAGGAGGCAACAAAGAAAACATGTCAATAGAAGTTGGAAGCAAAGTAGAAGGTAAGGTTACCGGGATTGCGAATTTCGGTGCATTCATTGATCTTGGAGACAAGAAAACTGGATTGGTACACATTAGTGAAGTATCCGATAATTATGTTGAAAATATTAACGAAGTGCTTGAAGTTGGACAAACGGTCATGGTGAAAGTGTTGTCTATAGCGGATGATGGAAAGATAGGATTATCTATTCGTAAAGCCCAAGATAAACCTGCCGAAGAAGCTCCCAAGAAAAAAGTGCCTCAACGTGCTAAAAGTAGCAGTAATTCAAATAAGCGCAGCAATTTTTCAGCTCCTAAAAAAGAGGATTTTGATTCTTTGATGAACTCGTTCTTGAAAGATAGTGAAGATCGCTTAACTTCTTTAAAACGTAATACAGAAAATAAACGTGGCGGACGCGGCGGACGTAGAGGATAATCAGTTTGCTTTTTTGAGTAAACGTCCGATCTAGTAAAAAGGGTGTAGGGAGTTTCCCTAACCCTTTTTTGTTACCAACCAAGCTATTTATAGATAGAATTCTTCTGTGTTAATAAATGAAAGCTGAAAATGTAGAAAGGGACTTGAGATGGGCTTGACAGATAAGTTCACTAAGATAATAGGAGAAAATCATTACTGGACAAGCGAAGATAAAGTGCTAGTCGCGGTTTCTGGTGGAGTAGATTCCATGGTCCTTTTGCATTTGATCACTCATTTACCTAGTGAGAGCAGACCGTTTTATTCAATCGCCTATGTTGATCATCAATTGCGCAGCACGTCAATAACAGAGCGACAGGCTGTTAAAAAGATAGCAGAAAATTTAGGAGTCCCATTTTATTCTTATATATGGCCTAAAGAAGATCAGCCGCAATCTGGAACGGAGGAGGCTGCTAGAGAAATACGGTATCAATTTTTTTATCAAGTTATGGTCGAGCAGAATATTACGAAGTTACTGACGGCTCATCATAAAAACGATCAGTCGGAGACCATCTTAATGAGAATGGTTCGAGGGAGTGCCATAAGTCAATTAGTAGGAATTCATAAAAATAGGTTATTTAAAGATAGGGAAATTATTCGACCTTTGCTCGATTTTAAAAAATCCGAGCTATATACCTATGCCAAGGCAAATAAACTTGAATTTTATGAAGATGAGAGTAATGCTTCGTCTCAATATACTAGAAACCGTTATAGAAATAAGATTTTACCTTTATTAAAAGAAGAAAATAAAGAAGTCGAAGATCACCTGACAAACTTTGCAGCGGACCTTCAAGATTTCTTGGACATTGTAAATCCAATAATTGATAAACAAGCAACTGAATGTCTATTATTTGAAGAACATGGCGTGAAAATAAGTAAACAATCCTTTCTGATGCAGTCAGACAGTATACAAAGATTAGTCCTTAAGCATATGCTTGATAGACTTTATGAAAAAAGTTCGCTGCAATATAAAAGAGGCCATGTAGAAATTTTACAGAAATGGCTCCATAGTGATAAAGCTAATAGTAAAATAGAGCTTCCTGGAGATTACGTAGGTATTAAAGAGTATAATGATTTTTCAATCTGTAAAGAGGCACATATTCAGCCTAAACTCTTGTCTGATGCTAAACAACTCGAGATAGGGAAATGGGTGTTACTACCTAATGGGAAAAAAATTGGATTATTCTATTCTAATGAAATAATTGAGTCAAAAAAACAGATTGCTACCCTATTTTTTAACTTAGAATCCATTACTTTGCCACTAAAGATTCGTCATAGAGCTGCTGGTGATCGCATAAATATAAAAGGAATAAACGGAACCAAAAAAATTCAGAGAATCTTGATTGATCAGAAGATACCGTCCTCTAAGAGAAAAGAGGCTATTATTATAGAAGATGCAGAGAAACAGGTCCTTTGGCTACTAGGATTAAAAGAATCGTCATTGTCTACTAAAAAGATACCTGATAAAATACAGTACGGGTTGATATTAAAAGAATAATCCCACTATTTTTACAAAAGATTATAAACTAATAAAAAGGAGTACTATCAACATGAAGTCAGACATGGAAAAGATATTAATTTCAGAAGAAGAAATACAAAAAAAGGTTCAAGAACTTGGGGAAATATTATCAGAAGAGTATAAAGATAAAAATCCTTTACTAGTTGGTGTGTTGAAAGGTGCTTTGCCTTTTATGGCTGATTTGATTAAAGCTATGGAAATTTATCTTGAAATTGACTTTATGGATGTCTCCAGCTATGGAAACGAGACAACCTCTTCAGGAGAAGTTAAGATACTTAAGGATTTAGATACTAATGTGGAAGGTAGACACGTATTGTTTGTAGAAGATATCATTGATACTGGACGTACCCTAGCGTATTTAAAAGATATGTTCAAGTATAGAAAAGCGGCTTCTGTAAAAATTGTAACTTTACTTGATAAACCATCGGGTAGAGCAGTAGACATGACAGTTGACTGGATAGGTTTTGAAGTGCCGCATGAGTTTGTTGTTGGGTATGGACTAGATTTTGCAGAAAGATACCGTAACCTACCGTATATTGGAGTATTGAAGCCTGAAATCTATCAATAGAGTATAGAATACTACCTTTATAAAACAAAAAAGAAATAGTTTTCTTTTAATAATAAAATCATCAAACAAAATTCATAGTCAAAATAGGTCAAGTATGTTAACATAAGTAAAGTATAAAACAGTATCAATTCTAAATAGTATAGACTATTTAAATAACAAAACTAATAGTTAGATGGAGGATGAAATGAAGAAGGGATTTTTCAATAGTGGACTCTTCTACATCTTGGTGTTTATCGCAGTCATAGGGATTGTGTCTTGGGCGACAAGGGGTTCTGACGGAGCATCAGAAGGATTTACTTCAACTGAGTTTGTTGAATTTCTTGAAGAAGATCGAGTATCAGAATTTACAATTCAACCAACAGGCGGTATTTACGAGGTCAGTGGAGAGTTTCGAAAAAATCAAGAACCTGAAGTAGAAAATAAAAATGGTATTTCAATTTTTGGAAACGTAGAACAGGACAAAACAAATTTTACAACAGCTATTCTACAGAACGATTCATCAGTAGAAGAAGTAATGGCTTTAGCCAATGAGAACGATGTGAAAATCCAACCTCTTGAGGAACCCTCTCTTGGGATTTGGGGAAGTCTTTTAATTTCAATATTACCGTTATTTTTACTGGTAGGATTCTTGTATTTTATGATGAATCAAGCCGGACAAGGTGGCGGCGGTGCTGGTGGTGGCCGAGGTGTAATGAACTTTGGTAAGTCTAAAGCTAAAGAAAATGATGCAAAAACCAGTAAAGTTCGCTTCT
This sequence comes from Marinilactibacillus psychrotolerans, assembly GCF_900101525.1. Lineage (GTDB taxonomy): Bacteria > Bacillota > Bacilli > Lactobacillales > Carnobacteriaceae_A > Marinilactibacillus > Marinilactibacillus psychrotolerans. Next base: position 182,643 of record NZ_FMZD01000002.1, read on the forward strand.
CAGATGTTGCAGGAGCAGATGAAGAAAAAGAAGAACTAGTTGAAATCGTAGAGTTCCTTAAAGATCCTCGCAGATTCTCAAACTTAGGTGCGAGAATCCCAGCAGGAGTATTACTAGAAGGTCCTCCAGGAACAGGTAAAACATTACTTGCAAAAGCAGTGGCTGGAGAAGCAGGCGTTCCATTCTTCTCTATATCAGGATCTGAGTTTGTAGAAATGTTTGTTGGGGTCGGTGCGAGCCGAGTACGTGATTTGTTTGAAAATGCTAAGAAAAACGCGCCAGCAATCATCTTTATTGATGAAATTGATGCAGTTGGACGTCAACGTGGAGCTGGAATGGGTGGCGGACACGATGAACGTGAACAGACACTAAATCAATTATTAGTAGAAATGGACGGTTTCACTGGTAATGAAGGCGTCATTGTTGTAGCAGCTACTAACAGACAAGATGTATTAGATCCAGCTTTGCTTCGTCCCGGTCGTTTTGACCGTCGTATCCTTGTGGGTCGACCAGACGTCAAAGGACGTGAAGCAATCCTTAAAGTTCATTCTAAAAATAAACCTATGGGTTCTAGCGTTGATTTGAAGCAAATTGCGAAACAAACTCCTGGTTTTGCCGGAGCAGATCTTGAGAACTTGTTAAATGAAGCAGCATTGATTGCAGCTAGACGTGATAGTAAACAAATCGAAGCATTAGATGTTGATGAAGCACATGATAGAGTAATAGCCGGACCAGCGAAAAAAGATCGTGTAATTTCTAAAGTCGAACGAAGTATGGTAGCTTATCATGAAGCAGGTCATACTATTGTCGGATTAGTCTTAAATGATGCACGAATTGTCCATAAAGTAACGATTGTTCCGCGAGGACGTGCGGGTGGCTATGCTATCATGCTTCCAAGAGAAGATCGTTTCTTAATGACTAAAAAAGAAATGTTTGAACAAATCGTGGGTCTTTTAGGTGGACGCGTGGCGGAAGAACTTATATTTGACTCTCAATCTAGTGGAGCATCTAACGACTTCCAACAAGCAACACAATTGGCTAGAAGTATGGTAACAGAATACGGAATGAGTGATTTATTAGGTCCGGTTCAATATGAAGGAAATGGACAAGTCTTCTTAGGAAGAGATTATTCACAATCCAAAGCATACTCTGAACAGTTTGCTTATCAGATCGATCAGGAAGTGTTGAGAATTATTAATGAAGCGCATGACGAAGCTAAACGCATTGTTGAAGAACATAAAGATGCGCATGACTTGATTGCTCAAAAACTACTTGAAGTTGAAACACTGGACGAAAAACAAATCATGAGTTTATTTGAAAAAGGTGAAATGCCAGATAAACACAGCAATGATCCAGTTGAATTTCCACGAGAAAGTGAAGAAGCGGATAGAGATCCAGAAGAAGAACCTATCGGCACTTCGTTCGAAGAAGTGAAAGCAGCTAGAGAACAAAAAGAAAAAGAACGAGAAAAACAGTTTGAAGAAGAAACCCATGATGAACAAGTATCTGATTCAGAAGATAACGATAAAGTTTCTTCGGATGAGGATAATAAGAAAAAGTAATCTGTAGAACAAAATGATAAAGGATGAGAAGAGGAGGTGAAACATCACCCTCCTCTTCTTTCCTTGTTTAATGAAATATAGTAAGATAATCAAAAGACTCTAACTAGTCAAGGAGAGAATGATTTGACAGATAAAATAATAAAAGCGTTAGCCTACCAAAACGAAATCAGAGTGTATGTAGTAGAAGCAACTGAGATGGTCAATGAAGCACAGAAGAAACATGATAGTTGGAGTACTGCTACTGCAGCGTTAGGAAGAGCAATGATAGGAACAACGTTGCTGGGAGCCACTTTAAAAGGACGCGAAAAAATCACTGTAAGAATTGAAGGAAATGGTCCAATAGGGTATTTAGTGATTGATAGCAATGGAAAAGGCGAGACAAAAGGCTATATTCATAATCCCCAAGTGAATTTACCATTGAATAGCCATGGGAAATTAGACGTAAGAGGTGCTGTTGGTACTGATGGAATGCTGACGGTCAGTAAGGATTTAGGTATGAAAAAACCTTTTGTCGGTCAAGTTCCGCTAGTGAGTGGGGAACTGGGAGAAGATTTCACCTATTATATGGCAAATTCTGAACAGGTACCATCAGCAATTGGTGTATCTGTACTAGTTAATCCAGATGAAACAGTTAAAGCTGCAGGCGGGTTTATGATCCAAGTATTACCAAATGCTAAAGAAGAAACGATAAAAAAATTAGAAATAGTAATTGCAGAATTACCATTAGTATCTAGATTAATGGAAAATGGTGAAACACCTGATGAGATTTTAGAAAGATTAGTTGGTAAAGATAATTATCAGCTGCTTGAGACGACACCAGTTCAGTTTAAGTGTGATTGTTCAAAAGAACGATTTGGAGATGCAATTATATCCCTTGGAGTAGATGAGATTCAGAATATGATAGATGAGGATCATGGAGCAGAAGCGGTTTGTCATTTCTGTCGTACAAAATATCAATATACCGAAAATGATTTAGAAAAACTAAAAGAAGAAGCAGCTTCTCAGTAACCAGGCAAGTTTTTAAGCGGGGTTTCGCATTCTGTCTTTAAGAAGAATAGGAGTTGTGTTACTATAATTCAGAACCAAAGTATAGTAAATAAAGTATAAAGCTTTCATTAAAAAAAATAGTGCATAAAAATTATACTAATAATAAATTGAAAAGTAATTTTTTCTTCGAAAAATAAAAATCATTTAGCTTAGTTGGTCTGAACTAAATAATTAAAGTCATTGAATTATTTACTTTTGAAGCAAAATAGAAATGAACAAGAATAGATGAAATAAAAAATGGGTATATATTAAAGATAATTAAAAAGTTTAAACAGAAATGGAGCGAAGAAACGAATGACTCAAGAGCCATCAAATCAAGAAACATTAAATGATCAACTTATGGTACGTCGAGAAAAGATGAATGAATTACGTGAACGCGGAATTGATCCGTTTGGAGATCGGTTTGAAAGGACACACTTTTCTTCTGAATTACAAGAATCCTTTACAGATAAATCAAAAGAAGAATTATCTGAAAAAGAATACTCTGTGGTTATAGCGGGACGCTTAATGACTAAAAGAGGAAAAGGCAAAGCCGGATTTGCTCATCTCAAAGATAAAAAAGGGATGATTCAAATTTATGTACGTAAAGATGCTGTAGGAGACGAAGAATATGAAAGTTTCAAAACAGCTGATCTAGGAGATTTTTTAGGTATTGAAGGTACTGTAATGAAAACCAATACTGGTGAAGTCACCGTACGAGCGAAAAAACTAACTTATTTATCAAAAGCTTTACGACCATTACCAGATAAATACCATGGATTAACAAATGTAGAACAAAAATATCGTCAAAGATATCTTGATTTGATAGCCAACGAGCATTCCTTTGCACGCTTCACTAAGCGTAGTCAAATTATTCAAGAGATTAGAAATTATCTAAATAGTAAAGATTATCTTGAAGTAGAGACACCTTTGCTCCACAATTTAGCAGGAGGTGCAGCAGCACGTCCGTTTATTACACATCATAATGCATTAGACATGGAGCTATATCTAAGAATTGCCATTGAATTGCACTTGAAGCGTTTAATTGTTGGAGGTATGGAAAAAGTCTATGAGATTGGTAGAGTATTCCGTAATGAGGGGATAGATACTACACACAATCCTGAATTCACAATGTTAGAATTGTATACAGCGTACCATGACGTATCAGATGTCATGAATTTGACTGAAGATATGATCAAGACGGTAGCTCAGAAAGTGTTAGGAACAAATGAACTTTCCTACGGTGAAGAAACAATAGAATTAGGAAAACCTTGGGCACGTAGGCACATGGTGGATTTGATCAAGGAACAAACTGGAATTGATTTTTGGAAAGATATGTCTAGTGATGAAGCACGCCAGTTAGCAAAAGAACATAATGTAGCGGTAGATGATTATGCGACTTTCGGTCATGTTGTTAATGAATTTTTTGAAACATTCGTGGAGGAAAAACTGATTCAACCAACTTTTGTTTATGGGCATCCATTAGAAATCTCTCCACTAGCTAAGAAAAATACTGAAGATCCAAGGTTTACTGATCGTTTTGAACTTTTTATTGCGCGTCATGAATACGCAAATGCGTTTAGCGAATTAAATGATCCAATTGATCAGCGAGAAAGATTTGAAGCACAGATGAAAGAAAAAGATCAAGGTAATGATGAAGCACAAGAAATCGACGAAGATTTTATTGAGGCTCTTGAATATGGTATGCCACCAACAGGTGGGCTTGGTATCGGAATTGATCGTCTTGTTATGTTGTTGACTGACGCTCATACAATACGAGACGTATTATTATTTCCTACTTTAAAAAATATTGATTAAATGAGATTTTCAACTTACTTAAAAAGCATGTTTACCCTAAATCAAACTTGGGAAAAGCATGCTTTTTATTATATCTTATTTGATCCACACAAATCATTCGATTATGTAACGTAAATGATATAGAATAATAGAATAAATACATTTAACTGTATAGAAAGTAGGAAGATACATGAAAAAATCAAGATGGATTAATTTCTTAGGGGGATCAAGTTTAGTCTTTACCCTAGCTGTTCTTATTATGATTGGAATTATAATAGTATTGTTTAATCAAGTTGATTTCATTTTTTATCCAATTGCTGTTTTAATATCAAGTGTTTTGATGCCTTTTGTAATAGCATTATTACTATATTATCTATTAAATCCAATAATTGATTTTTTAGAAAAAAGAAAGATTAAAAGATTATGGGGAGTAGCCTTATTATTTATTGTTTTAATTGGTTTGTTTGTAGTATTAATTGGAACACTTATTCCACTGCTAAGTAATCAATTTAATAGTTTGGTTGAAAATTTCCCTTCTTTTATTGATACACTTATAAACACGTCTTCAGAGTGGCTAAATAATGTACCTTTTGGTGAACAAATTGAATCGTTTATAAATCAAGGAGAGACCTTTATCTCTCAAGTTCCTGATAATCTTAACCAATATCTAACTGATGGGCTTAGTGGTGTCTCTACAGTCGTTTCCAGTGTGACAAACGTGGTAATTACTTTGGTTACATTCCCGCTCATTCTTTTCTTTTTATTAAAAGATGAAAAGAAGATGTCCACAGCTGTACTATCTGCTGTCCCACCAAAATGGCGAGAAGATATATTACGTATTTCAAGTGAAATTAATTCTCAAGTTGGCGCGTACATTAAAGGGCAATTAATCATCGCTACGTCAATTGGAGTTATGATGTTTATTGGGTTCTTGATTATTGATTTAGACTATGCTGGGATTTTAGCGATCATTGCAGGTTTTACGTCAATTATTCCGTATATTGGTCCAACATTAGCTTTTATTCCAGCTGTAGTTATAGCGCTAATGAGTTCGTGGACAATGGTTCTACTTTTAATTGTTGTATGGATAGTCGTCCAATTTGTAGATGGAAATTTAATAGAACCAAACGTTATGGGGAAACAACTTAATGTTCATCCTCTGACCATTATCGTTGTATTATTAGTGATTGGAGATTTATTAGGCATCTTTGGTTTAATTTTCGGAGTGCCAATTTATGCAATTCTTAAAGTAATATTTGTCCACTTTTTCCAAAAATTCAAAGAAAGATACAATAAATATTACGGCGATATAGCTGGCGATTACGAAGTTAAATCAATAGAAGACGCAGTAAGAGGCGAGGATCACAAAGACAAACAATACGAAAAAAATATAAAAGAAGCAAAAGTAAATAGAGATGAAGCAAAAGAAGAAATGAATAAAACAGAGTCAAAAGAAGACCAAGAAAACTCCGAGAATAAATAGTTAGAAAGCATACTCTTAAAGTTATGAGTATGCTTTTTTATTTTTCCATAAAAAACTATTGACTAGAAGTCGATAACCTGTTATTATTAATCTCGTTGCTGCAAAGCAACTTAGTTTTAAAGAAGAAAAAGTTTTTACAAAAAACAATATTTTTCTTGACAATAAACAAACAATCAGATATACTTAAGTAGTTGTCATAGAGACATGTGTAACGCTTACATAAAGAAGACTTGAAAATCTTTTTTAAAAAAGTTGTTGACATCGAATCGACAACATGGTATGATATAAAAGTTGCTGACAAACGCAGCGACATCTTATAGAATAGTAGATCTTTGAAAACTGAACAAAGTAAAATTAA
>NZ_FMZD01000025.1 GCF_900101525.1 Marinilactibacillus psychrotolerans
GTCTTTAATGTAACGGATTTCTTTATCGGTAAAGGTTTTATGTCTGGCACCACACTTGCTTTTATTCTTTTTATAGCGTGCATAGTAATCTTGAATCGTATCTCCTTGTTTAAGATAATTGACTACATTACAGACAGGTTGTTTTGACCGTTCAAGTTTATTTGCAATTTTTGAAGCAGATAGTCCCATAGTGTGATAAGTTTCTATCCATCCAAGGTCTTCCATGGTAAGATGGGTGTAGGCCATTTGTGGTCACTCTCCTAATTTTCGTGGTTGTAAATCTGGAATGAGTGTACCACATATGGTCTTTTTAATCGTCTAGCTTAATTTTACAATTCAAGTTTAAAAAAAAGAATCCCATATTTAAAGGGATTCGCATGTAATTTTTCTATGAATCTTGATTAATAAAAGACATTTCCACCATGTCGAAACGATGGTGGACTTTAGAATATTCAAAAGGGGTCCCTGTTTTTAGGAACATAATTTTTTCCACTTCAAGTACTGGATCATCCTCTTTACAATCCAGATACGTTTTATCTAGCTCATTAGGTTTAGCTGCCCGGACTATTTGACGATTATCTCCAAATACGATTCCTAACTCTCCTCTTATATATCTATATACCGAATCTTTAAGTACTTCTTCCGTTATACCGGGAATGGTGTGTACAGGAACAACTGTATTTTCTAAAGAGTAAGGTTTTCCACCAAGTATTCTTAACCGCTGATAGTGATAAACGGGTGTGTCTTTATCAATCATTAATTGCTGTTGCTCTTTTTCATCAGGAAAGCGTACATTAAACTTGATAATTTTGCTTTTTAATTCAACCTCATCTCGGACAGCTGTTGTGAGCCCTACATTATGTCCAATTTGAATACTAGATTGTGCCTGTAAAAGTGCATTTCTCTTCACATAAGTTCCTGAACCTTGAATCGTATAGACCAGTCCAGCAGTTGTTAATAAGTCTAATGCTCTTTTTATGGTTACTCGACTTGTACTGAATTCTTCTGCTAAAGAATTTTGGTCGGGTAATTTCTCGTCAACTGAATATGTATTATCTTTTATCCGCTCTCTAATCAACTCTGCAACTTTTTTATATTTAGGCATTTATTTTGCCTCCCTTACTCTTCTTTGTAGGCTATTTCCAAATAACTTTATCTTTACATTTTAAATTAAAAAGCGTTTTATTACAAACACTTGTAATAAAATCTCTTAACCGTTCATCAAGCGAAAATAAAAACAGAAGCCCTCTTATTCCAATGGCTTCCGTAAAGATATGTTAATATAATTCATTGCTACGTGACTGATCTAATATTTCTGAAAAATGTCCTCTCCTCAGTGGAGAAATTGATTCATATATTTAAAAGAAAAATCACTTAAATTCAACTGCAGCATTTCTTGAATCAAAAATAAAATCGCTATCACGAAAAGAACCGTTTCGATTATTCCACCTGTAGTGTAATAGATCAAGCGGAACCCGGATTGGAAACGTTTCTTGGAAAACGGCTGCAGCCAAGCAATGCCTTTTTTAGAAAAAGAATCTTCTAGTAAATGTGCAAAGTAGCCAAAGGCAAACCAGTAAATCAGTTCAAGAGGTAAACCAATGGTAGTAGATCCTAAATGAAAAATAAATAATGCTGTAAAGAGCCCTACTAGGCTATGTGTAAGTCCACGATGTCCGAAAACAACTTTCATGCTGTTACTAATTCCGATCATTCTACGTCCAATATAGGAGTGTGGTTCATCGATGTCTGGAAAGACGGCTCCTACAGTTACAAAAGATAAACTCTCCACTGAAAGAGAATCCGAGGTAACCATTAGCGGTAAAGAAATCGCTAATGTAGTTGCCAGATGTGTTCTATATCTCAATTCTTACTTCTCCTTCAATATAGAAAGCAAAAGAGTAGATCATGTTGCTTTCCGGTTTTTTTGATTAACTAAATTCATTATCCACTCCCAGATCTTCATAAGTCCCCATATAATAACATAACTGATTCCACCCACCAGTGCTGCTAGAAGTGGAATGGATAAAATTGGGGTAAATAGTGTGGTATTCAGACCAAGATCCCAGATCAGATCACGAATCAATACATGAACAAGGTAAACTCCAAAGGAATATTTAGAGATATGAATAATGATTTTCTGCATTTTTTCAGATAAGGTTACCTGCTCCATTGAATGTTTTACGAATACAAACGTAGCCAAACTAGCAAAAAAGACATTTGGTGTCAGATACTCATAAAACAAGGAATACATTGTACCATCTTGTGCCGATCTTAAAGCTGTTCCAACAACAGTTACAGTAAATCCTATTATGCCTAATCCATAAAGGGTTCTGCGCCAGTTTTTTGGTAAAGTATATCGGCTTAATAAATACCCTGCCATAAAGTATCCAGCATATCCAAGGGTAATATCTACATTGAGCCCATTATCTGCAACCGTGTCCGTTGATCTAACTGGGAACTGATTGATGGTTGGAATCAGGAACCCTACGACAAAACTTACAAGTACGAAATAGATAGCTAATTGTTTTTCTTTTGTTAATGGCCTTAAAAGCGGGACCATTACATAAATTTCGGTCAACCGATATAAAAACCAAAGATGAAAATACCCTTGAACAATCTGAATAATGGTGCGGTCTACTTCTTCCGTTAGGGCCACTTCAGGCTGTTTATATTGATCAAACAATACATAAATAACAGACCAGACAAAAAAAGCTCGGACCAGTCGCCAGATATATTTCGTATACATTGTTTTAGGTTCTATGTTCTTCTTTGGATCAAGAAAGAACATGCCACTAACCATAAACAATATCGGGACACAAATTCTCGAAATTCCATTGATAAAATTGAGCCATTGCCAGTCCATTGTTTCTAGCTCATATCGATTGGTATCTTTAGATACAATATGAATCAGGATAACCATGATAATCGCTATTATTCTCAATACATCTGCATACCAGACTCTCTGCTTCATATTTTTATTCCTCTCAAGTAAGATAATCACTAAATATCATATCAGAAATTAACCTAAACGAGTATCTAGATGCTTAAGTGTATCCACCACTTCTTCTCCACAAAAAAACTAGAAGGCTAAAAAGAGGCTTGCTTAAACTCAGTCTCTTTTCAATCCTCCTAGATTAAATGATTTGATTACTCAAAAACGGTTATTCATTTTTCTGTTTTGTTAATATTCTAGGGCCTTCTTTTGTGATCGCAATGGTATGCTCATACTGACAGCTTAATCCACCATCTTTAGTCCTAGCAGTCCACCCATTATCATCCATTTTCGACTTCCAAGTGCCTGTATTGATCATGGGTTCAATCGTAATAACCATGCCCTCTTTTAATCGCATTCCTTTACCCGATTGACCGTAATGAGGAACACTTGGACCTTCATGTAGCGTCGGTCCGATACCATGTCCTACAAATTCACGGACAACACCGAAACCTTCAGGTTCAACGTAACTTTGAATCGCATGTCCGATATCTCCGATTCGATTGCCAACTTTCGCTGCCTCAATGCCTTTATACAAAGAAGTAAGCGTAACGTCCATTAGTTTTTTAACTTCATCATTTGCCTCTCCCACTGAATAACTCCAGCAAGAATCCGATAATGCGCCATTTAAATTAATGACCATATCAACTTTGATCAGGTCCCCAGTTTTTAATTTCTGGCTTCTAGGAAACCCATGACAGATTTCGTCATTTACACTGACACAAGTCGCATATTCATATCCTTCGAATCCTTTTTGCTCAGCACTTGCGCCATGTTCTTCTATAAGTTTCTCTACATATTGGTCAATATCTGTACCAGAGATCCCTGGCTTAATGAACTCTCTTAGTTTCTCATGGATATCAGCCAGCACGGCACCAGATTTTTCCATAGCATCTATTTCTCTAGGTGATTTTAGCGTAATCACTTCATCAGTCTCCTTAAAGTATCAAATTATTATCTATTATACAGAAATTTTAATGATTCTGGAACCTTTTCGAGGAAGGTTTAATAAATCAAAGGGAAGTGAACCTCTGTTTATTCAGATTTTTGAAATTGAAGTATCATACCTTGTTCTTCAAAGAACTTCTCTGTCTCAGCTTTTCTTGTCGAATTTTTTGGAACGAGTGCAATCAGATTGGTCGTTGGTTCATGCTTCTCAAAGTAAGGAATGGCATTTGCTTCAATTCCAATTATTTTGTTTTCTTCTGGCGCAGCAAAAAGATCCTTGCTTTCCATACCATCAACTTGCAGAACTTCCATGGTTTCACTATCCGCAAAGTTTTCAAAAGCTACCTCATTTACCAATACTAAGTCATATTCCGTCGCTGCTAACTGGGCAAAGAACCGTTCTGCTCCTTGACCCTCTTGCGTAATCGTAACCAGCATTTTACCTTCTTTGTCTTCAGGGTCTAATAAGGTCTTCAAATCATTCGCTAAAGTTTCCGATTGTTCTGTTGTCGCTTGCGGGCCCAGTACACCAATATGATAATCCACTTGGGGCTGATTAAATAATTGCATTACAAAATAGATAATGAACAATAATGTCATTAGGACAGCTATTAAATGCCATTTATAATATTCCCATATGTAAGCTGCTTTTTCTTTATTAGAATCGTTTGACTTTAGTATATTTCTGACTTGCGTTTTAGCCATTTTACCCTTCCTCTTTTTAAATTCGTTCCTTTGTCTCTTTAGGATATCATGTGTTCATTAAAAATTAAAAAGATAATGAGATTATTTAAATTTGATTTTGCACAATTTAATTTGTATAATACATTAGATTCTATTGGTGTATAGGAAAGATGCAAATCTTTTGTTGATCAATAAATTTTTGATATGCTTATTCTATACAGGAAAACGTTAGAATAAGGTATTCATTATTATTAAGAGGAAAGAAGGACGAATAAATGAAAGCAATTGTTATAGAAGAATATGGCTCAGCTGATCAATTAGTTGAGAGAGACGTGCCTACACCAGAAATCAAAGAAAGCCAGGTATTAGTAGAATTACATGCTACTTCTATCAATCCGGTAGATTGGAAAGTTCGAGAAGGATACCTGAAAGATAATTTACCTTTTCAATTCCCTGTTATTTTAGGTTGGGATGCTGCTGGAATCGTTAAAAAAGTCGGAGAATCCGTAACCGGTTTTTCTGTAGGAGATAAAGTATTTGCTAGACCCGCTACGAACCCTAACGGGACATACGCTGAATATGTTGCAGTCGATAGTAATTTACTCGCACCTATGCCAGAAAATGTTTCCTATGCAGAAGCAGCTTCCATTCCACTAGTAGGTGAAACGGCTTGGACAGCATTAGTAGAAATTGCTAAGATTAAAGAAGGCGATAAAGTGCTCATCCATGCAGGTGCTGGTGGTGTCGGCAGCTTAGCCATTCAAATTGCTAAAAGTTTCGGTGCTACTGTCGCTTCAACTGCAAGTTCTGATAATGAAGATTATCTGAAAGATTTAGGCGTAGATGTCTTTATTGATTACAAGAAACAAGATTTCGAATCAGAACTTGACGACTATGATATTGTTTTCGATACCATGGGCGGAGAAATTCAAGAAAAAAGCTTTAATGTATTGAAAAAAGGCGGTATAATCGTTTCCATTACGAATCCTCCTAGTGAAGAACTCGCTAAAGCCAAAGAAGTTAAAACCGGTTATTTCTTCCTGGAACCAAATGGTAAACGTTTGGCTAAACTGGGTGAGTTGATGAAAAATAATCAACTTAAAGCTACTATCGGCAGCCAGTTCCCTTTCTCTGAAAATGGATTAAGAGAGGCTCATCGTCTAAGCGAAACACATCATGCAAAAGGAAAAATCGTTATTAATATTAAATCTTAAAATACACGATTGAATCATTACAAAGAGGTAGGGACAAAAGTTTCTATTGAGCAATAATTTGAAGTGTATACCAACCAAAAACCCCATCAAATCAAGGATTGAATTTCCTGGATTTGATGGGTTTTTACATTCTATCTAGTTTTGTCCCAGTTTCTTTGATTTGTATCTGTTTGTTTTGGTTCTAGATTAATCTGCATAGGACTTTTGTTTTCACACAATTATATGAACTTTACCGAATATGAGCTGCATATCAAGCAACTCATTAAAAAATCTCCACTCAGTTAGCAGATATGAGCTGCCTATCAAGCATCTCATTAAGAAATCTCCACTCAGTTAACAGATATGAGCTGCTTATCAATCAACTCAATAAGAGAATACCACTCAGTTCCCAGATAAGAGCTGCATATCAGTCAACTCAATAAGAAATCTCCACTCAGTTACTAGATAAGAGCTGCTTATCAATCAACTCATTAAAAAATCTCCACTCAGTTAGCAGATATGAGCTGCCTATCAAGCATCTCATTAAGAGATCTCCACTCAGTTACCAGATATGAGCTGCGTATCAAGCATCTCAATAAGAGATTACCATTCAGTTACCAGATAAGTGCTGCATATCAATGAACTCAATAAGAGATTACCACTCAGTTACTAGATAAGAGCTGCATATCAAGCAACTCAATAAGAGATTGCCACTCAGTTAGCAGATAAGAGCTGCATATCAAGCAACTCAATAAGAGATTACCACTCAGTTAACAGATAAGAGCAGTTCCTCACACTATTCAGCTCATCTCAGTCAGGTTTCTATCTCAAGCAAAGTATCTATTTTTAGAAAAATTGGCATGTGTAACAATAAAAATAGAGGCTGACAGCAAACGAGCTAGAAAGTAAAACGCCGTCAAATCAAAATAAATTCCTTGATTTTCTAACACTTCAAATTTTAGACAATGAAGACTTTTGTCCCAGCTACTTTGTTTTATATAAATTTCTTTAATTTCCTCTCATAAATCAAAGATAACATTACGATTTCAATTCAAAGGATTGCTTATCTTCTATATATCAGATATATTATATTCATATTTAAAAATCGTAAGCTATACGATTTACACAAAGGAGAATACTTATGGAAAATGAATATAGATACGATACTCAATTATTGATAGAAGGAGAAAACTTGTCTGAAGAGGCTATTTCCCATTACTTTAATCAACATTTTAGCGGTGACTGTCTCCTAGCAGTTGGGGATGAAAATTTAATTAAAATTCATTTTCATACTAACCAGCCTTGGGAAATTCTAGAATATTGTTCTACTTTAGGGGAGATTTTTGATATTGTGGTAGAAGATATGTTTCGTCAGTCAAAAGGATTAAAGGGTTAACATTAAATAAGTGTCACACTACTTTTTTTGTTGTTCTTTCTTTGCTATACTATTTTAATGAGATTAGGATACAGAAAGGATGGAAGTACGTGCCTAAAGTAATGATCGTATATGCCAGTCTAACGGGAAATACGGAACAATGTGCTGAAATTGTGGAGCAAACGTTTAGAGAATTAGGTGCAGAAGTTGAGCTGGTTGAGAGCTACTCAGCTGATCCCACAGACTTCGAAGATGTAGATATCGCAATTGTCGGAACTTACACCTATGGTACCGATGCTAATCTTCCTGATGAGATCGTAGACTTTTATGAAGAATTAGAAGAACTCGATCTATCTGGAAAGATTTACGGCACATTTGGTTCAGGAGATACATTTTATGAAAAATATTGCAAATCAGTAGATGATTTCAGTGAACAATTTGATAAGACTGGCGCTGTTAAAGGAGCTGAGAGTGTCAAAGTCGATCTTGATCCTGAAGAAGAAGATACTAAAAATCTCCAAGCTTTTGCAAAATCATTGTTGGACACATTCAATAATCAGTAAAATAAACTGACCTTATATGATATGATATTTACTCATATTATATAAGGTCAGTTTTTCGTTTCCTTTTGTTCGCACTATTTAGATACATGGTGTATAATTTTACTTATAAAAGGATAGGAAAGAGGGATTATTTTGTCATTAACAGATACGTATACTTTGAAAAATGGTGTTAAAATTCCAGTAGTTGGTTTCGGGACTTGGCAATCTTCAGATGAAGAAGCTGAAAAGTCTGTCCTTTGGGCTTTGGAAGCTGGTTATCGTCATATTGATACTGCAGCTGCCTATAAAAACGAAACAGGTGTTGGACGTGGAATTAAAAAAAGCGGTTTGAACCGTGAAGATATTTTCATCACGACTAAACTGAGCAATAAAGAACATGGATATGAAGAAACAAAACAAGCCATTCAAGATTCGTTAAACAAACTGGATACGGATTATATTGACTTATATATTATTCATTGGCCAAACCCAATTAAGTATAGAGATAACTGGAAAGAAGCAAATGCTGAAAGCTGGCGTGCTATGGAAGAAGCGGTTGAAGCTGGAAAAATTCGTGCTATCGGAGTTTCCAATTTCCATCCGCATCATTTAGAAGCATTAGCTGAAACAGCTAAGATCGAACCGACTTTAAACCAGATTCTATTAAATCCAAGTGATATGCAGACTGAAGTCGTGAAATATAACCAAGCGCACGATATTGTTTCAGAAGCTTATAGCCCACTGGGAACAGGTAAAATTTTCGAAGTTGAAGAACTTAAAGCGTTAGCGGCTAAATACAATAAATCTATTGCCCAATTAGTATTACGCTGGAGTTTACAGCACGGGTTCCTGCCTCTACCTAAATCGGTTCACGAAGAACGTATCCATGAGAATGCCGATATCTTTGATTTTGAAATCGAAAAAGAAGATATGGAAAAAATCAATCATTTAGAAGGTCGCGCAGGTTCTGCTCAAGATCCAGATCAAACTTCATTCTAAATATTCAATTAAGACCCGTTCTGATATAGTGGTCCTTAAAAGTTAGACCTAAAATCTAACTTCCAAGGATCGGCTCTCAGAGCGGGTCTTTTCTATATTATATTCTATTATTGTTTATCTTTTTGTAATACAAAATGACTGAGTCCCATTATGATTATTCCTAATACAGAGATTATAAATCCTGTTTTTAGATAAGGCGTCTGATAGGTCATCGATATGTGGTTCTCTCCTTCAAATAGAGGCAGTCCTGTAAAGCCAATATTGGCTTTTACTGGTTCAACCGTTTTTCCATTGATTTCAGCTTTCCATCCTTTTGAATAAGGAACGGTTGTCACAAGCCAATTATCAGTCGTATCTTCAATAGTACCTTCTATTTTCTGATCATCAAAGGTAGTCATTTTCAGTGCTTTTTCATTTCTGATTACACTTGCTTCTGAAATCTGAGCTTCATCTATTGCTTTAGCATATAATTTTATTGAATGGATCTCATATCTGCCTGCTCGATTAAAGTTCAGTGTAACTTGATTATCTACATTAGAATTCTCTTCTACATATCCAAGATTGATCAGCATAGAATCTCTGTGAAAATATGAACTGAAGCTATATCGATCAGCTTGATAGACACTTTTGTTAATATCCCCGTATGCTGCATTTAGAGTGTAATTCGTTGGCTGTCTGAGCAAAGGGTTTTCTTTAATAGGAGAATAGTTTAACCCTTCTAATCGAACATATAACTCTGACCCCATCAATTCTTCTGGTCGATCGATCATTAACTTGACGGTCATTTCATCTGATTCTGTGGTGTACATTTGGTCAGCTTGTATAACGGGTGTTTTAGCAGAAATGACTTGTTTAAACGGTACCTCTTCTATTTCTGTTTGACGATCAGCTGGTACTAGTTTGTTTTCTTCATATTGTTCATCTTCTAGTATGATGTTATTTGATAATACGGCTTCTCTTTCCAGCGCATTTAATTCCATAAAGGAAGACCGAGACATTCCTCGATTGATCGTATAAGCAAAGGGAAAGTCATTTTCTGTTTCTGCTAGAATAAATTTCTGATTATTATCAGGTTTGTTTGTGATATCATACCCGAATGGAATAAAGGCTTCATCTTGTCTTTTTGCAATGATAGACTTAACCCCTAAGAAATTATTCACTCCACTTCTATCATCTACTCCACCTCTTAGTGGCTGAATCGTTTGGTAAGGACTTGTTTCAATAGTCCGTGCAAACTCTGATAAGTTGCCGTTTGAAACAGATAAATAAGAATTAAGCCCCATTGTATCCAGATAGATAAACTGGTTTCGAATACGATTATCTTGAGAAGTAACGCCTACTCTGCTGATATCCTGATTTTCTATTGTTCTGGCCTTTTCAAGTCCACCTAAAGCTTCTTGATACTTTTGTTCAACTGTCCCATAATCCAATACTTTAGAGATCATATTCCCACCAAATGAATAATAGTATCCAACGCCATTGGCAACTAAGTTGAGTATAACTAGTCCTAAAATTATTTGATTTTTTTTACCAGAATGACTGAAGTAAGTTGAAAAAAGGACAAACCACATTGCCCAGCCAAAGAAGATAGGAACTATCATATATACCGTTAAATAGTCAGGAAATAAAATTGCGATTACTGCAGCTGCTGTGTAGACACTTAAAAGGAAAAAAGTCTTTTTCTTTGCTGCTGGCTTAAGATTTTTTACTTGGTCGACTAAATATCCACCCGCCAACGCCAAGTAAAAAGCAAATACAAAGGAAAATCGATTATAAGGACCGGATAGCCCATTCATCAATGATCCAAAAAAAGGAAATAATAGCAATATAAATAACAAAGAAAGCATCACTTTAATAAACTTGAACTTTGGCAAAGGTTTTAGAGATACCAAAGCAATAAAGGAAAGTAAAGAAAAGCCTCCTATTGTCCAAAAATAACTGCCTGGAACAACTGTATGATCAAATAATGCCAAGTAATATTCTAATGGATAGATCCACATATTCATTTCAATGCCACCTGGAGTTCTTGAAGCATTCAAAAATCCGTATACAACGGGCACAAATAACATTGCAGAAATCATTAGACCAATAAGATAGGCTAATGTCGTTTTAAGGAATAAGTTAAGCAAAGAACCATCTTGTTCCTTTTTATACACCATAAAGTATCTCGTTATCGCATAAAGGAATATCAGCATCGTCAATTTGTAGAAAAAATAAAAATTGCTGAAGGCACTTAATGCTACGGCTACTGTAAAAACTGTACTTCGCTCTTTAAGGAATATTTTTTCCATCCCAAGGCAAAGTAAAGGAAACCAGATCATTGCCAGTATAAAAAATGGATGTCTAGACATATTAAAGATACCATAGTTAGCAAAAGCATAAAGAATGGAACCCGTCAGACCAGCATAATGAGAAAAGTTCATTTTCTTTGCAAATAATAAAAAGCTGCCTCCCACTGCCCAAATCCTAAGAAAAATGAGCAAGTGAAAAGCAATTTCCGTTAATGATTCTGGAAACAATAATCCTAAGTACACAAAAGGATCCCCAATTACATAATATCCATATGATTGAATGACATCTGACCCCATGCCGATTGTCCAGTCCCACAATGGAAATCCTTCGCCAGTCAAAAAGCCTCGTAATTTCTCAAGGTAGTCATGGAAAATCAAGTAATGCTGTGTATATCCATCCGTTGTCCAGATAAAAGAAGCTTTTTCAATGAAAAAATAATATCCAAAAATAGCTGACATCATTCCTAAAAATAACAAACTATATAATCCTACTGTTCGTCTCGATATTTTCTGCTTATCGATTTGTCCTGCACTAATCATGCTCTCCCTCTTCCTGCTTGAAGATGAAAACTTTACTGAACACATAATTTACGACTACTACAATAAATTGTGTTAATATCTTTGAGATATTTGTGTCGACCGTTAAGAGACTAACTAAAATATACATACTGAGCATATCAAAAACTCCGGAAGCCAATCGAAACCCTACAAAAAGAATAAACTCCCTAAAAGACTCCTCTTTAGAAGTCGTATTCGATTTAAACACATATTTTTTATTTGTGAAAAAAGCAAAAAGAATGGCACCAATGATAGATAACCCATTGGCAATCAAGTAAGGGGTGTTGAGCAATGTGTCAAAGAAATAAAAGATTCCAATGTTCACAATGGTTGCTAGAACACCAAAAAACAAGTAGCTTATCACCTCGTTATACTTAGTATATTGATCTTTTAACCATTTCATCATTTATCTTCTTCCTTTTCTGATTCGTCAAATTCTGAAGATTCTCTGATGAAGTAAGCAGGTCTGCCTTTTGTTTCAACGAAAACTCTTCCTAAATATTCTCCAATGACCCCTAATGAAATTAACTGTATTCCACCTAAAAATAAAATAGCTGCAAGAAGTGTTGGATATCCAGCAGCATCTGTTCCAAATAAAAATGTTTTAATGGTTTCAACTGCCAAGAAAATAAAAGCCAACAAAGAAATCGTAAAGCCAATATAGGACCATACTTTTAACGGAACTGTACTATAAGAAGTGATCCCATCGATAGCTAATTTGAATAAATTGCTCCATTTCCATTTTGTTTCTCCAGCTGCACGCTCTTCGGCAAAATAAGTAATTTCTTTTTTCTTGAAACCTATCCAGCCATACATACCTTTAGTGTAGCGCTCTTTTTCTCGCAGCTGCCTAAGCGCCACAATACATTTTCTATCCAATAGCCTGAAATCTCCAGCTTGTGGGATAACTTTTTCTGGAGTCATCTTTTGAACGACTTGATAATATGCCTTAGATGTCCATTCTTTCAAGAAGGTCTCCCCTTCCCGTTTTTTCCTGACTGCATATACATCTTCGTATCCTTGTTCCCACCAATCAGTCATTTCTTCTATCACTTCCGGTGGATGCTGCAGATCTGCATCCAAGATAACGATCCCATCACCTGTTGCATAATCAAATCCTGCCAACATGGCCGTTTCTTTCCCGAAATTTCTAGAAAGGTCTACATACTGCATCCTTTTATCTTGCTTATTCAGTTCTTTTAAAAGCTCTAATGTATTATCTGAACTTCCATCATTAATAAATAAGAATTGGAATTCATACTTACTTAAATGTTCACTTACTTCATTCAGTCTTTCAATTAATTGTGGAAGAACTTCTTCCTCGTTATAAGCAGGAATAATTACAGATAATTTTTTCATTTTTATTTCCTCACTTCTATTGTTTACATACTGATTACTCGTTGAACCCGCGACCATAAGATGCATTGTAAGGCTCGAATTGATGATAACCTAGTTCTTTCGCAGCCATCATCGGCCAGTTTGGATTTCTTAATAAAGGTCTTCCAAGAGAGATTAAGTCTGCTTGTTCTGTCTCAAGAATGTGATTTGCCAGATTGGGATCGCCTAATTTTCCTACGGTTGCAACCTTAAGACCAGAATTGTCTTTGAAATATTTAGCATATTGGGTCTGATAACCAGGATAAATCATAGTGGGTCTCTTAGGCAGCAGTCCACCTGTAGAAACATCTATCACTTCTACAGAAAGAGCTTCTAGCCACTGATTCATTTGATTGAATTCTTCAATTGTTGTACTGCTTTCGTCATAATCAGTAGCAGAATATCTCACCCATATACTGCCTTTAAAAACTTTTTTAATTTCTAAAATAATTTCTTTAAGTAGTCGAAAACGATTTTCTAAAGATTGTGCACCATAATGATCATTTCTTTGGTTTGTTATCGGTGATAAGAATTGGTTTAGGAGATAGCCATGAGCGGCATGAATCTGTAAAACATCAATTTCCGCATCAGCTGCTCTTTGGGCAGATGATTTAAAATCAGCAATCACTTTTTCTATACCTTTCAAAGTCAGTTCCGATGGTACTTGGTAGTCACCACTGTAAGCAATGGCGCTTGGGGCTACTAAATTCTTCGCATCTTCTGCTTTTCTTCCGGCATGAGAAAGCTGAATGCCTGCTCGACTCCCAAATTCATGAATAGTACTGACTAAGCCTTTTAGTTTAATCATTTGGTCATGATTCCATAAACCAAGGTCTCGCTCAGAGATTCGTCCTTCTTCAGAAACAGCTGTAGCTTCCAAAATAATCAGACCCACTCCACCAATAGCTCGACTCGCATAATGTACATTATGAAATGTGGTTAGTTCCCCATCCTTTTTTTCTACAGAATACATACACATGGGTGCCATCACGATTCTATTTTTTAATTTTAGTTTCCCAAATTGAAAAGGTTCAAATAATTTCATCTTCGTTTGATCTCCCATTTTTGATTATTTAGTTTTCAATCAATATCTATTTTATCATGGAACATTAAAATAGCATAAAGAAATAGCATATATATAAATGAGAGTTTTTTCAGTAAAATAATAATATAGTTTGCTACATCAAAAAAACAAAAAGAAGGCAGTCCGAATTAGGAACGGACTGCCTTCTTTTTAGGACAATTTAATGCTGCGTTTCTTTTACCGCTTGAATGATATCAGCAGCTTTCTGGCTGATTTCTGTTTCATTTTCGTACACTATTTTACCTTGAGCTACTAGCATTGCTACTCCATAGATAGCTGGCCACAATCTATCAAGATAGTTATTTATACTGCTTTCGCTTCGGGTTCCTTCTTCACGTTCAATGATTGCTTTAACGTTCTCATATGCAAAATCATGCAGTTGAACGGCTTCAAATTCGCGATCCATATAGATGGCAGAAAAAAATGTTGGTTCATTTTTTGCAAAAAGTATATAGTTTTTACATACTTCGACTAAAGGATCTTGAGATTCATGAACAGAAAAAACCTGTTCTATTAAATACTGCTTTATATAGTCAAGTAACCCTATTTTTAAATCTTCCATGTTTTTGAACTCTTTATAGATGGGCTGAGTCGAAGAGTTCATCTTAATTGCAATTTGTCTTGCAGTGAATTGATTAAATCCACTGGTTCTGAGCAATTCCATAGAAGCACCTAAAATATTTTCTCTTAAAATAGTTCTTTGTCTTGGCACCTTCTTGTCTCCCTCAATTCTTAAATTTTCTACCTTGGTCATCTGATAATATTATCAAGTATAACATACTTAACATAATAAAAAAAGAACAGATAATTACCTATTAATGAGTATATCAAAAAACAAAAGTTATTAAAACACTGATTAATCAACTTCCTCATAACGTTCGTTATCTAAACATGTTAGCTAATTTTGTCATAATTAAATGAAATACGTAGTTAAATAATAACAAATTTAATAAACTTTACGCTAAAATCAGCCTAATTGGGTAGTATTTTATCGGATATAAGCTGCCTCCTCGCACTGGATTCTAGAGTATGCTATTATATTACAGTATAGATTTTTACTTTTTAGGAGGATTATAAAAATGGCAATTGCAAATTTTGAGGAATTATTGAAAAAATATGCTTCCCTGATTGTTTCGAGTGGTGTCAACGTTCAATCTGGGCACACAGTAGTGTTGAATATTGATGTGGATCAAGCTCCTCTGGCTCGTTTAATTACTGAAGCTGCATACGAAAAAGGTGCTAAGGAAGTCATTGTTAAATGGTCAGACGATCATATTGACCGTTCTACATTCAAACATGCTTCTGAAGAAGTGTTAACAGATATTCCACAATACAAAATTGATGAGAGCTTAGATCATATTGAAAAAGGCGCAAGCCGTATCAGTGTACGCTCAGCTGATCCAGATTCATTACAAGGTCTGGATAGTTCTAAGATCGCTGCAGCGCAAGCTGCCTCAGGTAGAGCATTCTCAGCAATGAGACGTGCAACACAATCAAACAAAGTTAGCTGGCTTGTAGCGGCTGCTGCAGGTGAAAAATGGGCAGCTAAAGTTTTCCCTAATTTAGATTCAAAAGAAGATCAATTAGATGCTTTATGGGATGCGATTTTTAAGGCGGTCAATGTTTATGATGAAGACCCTATTAAAACTTGGGAAAACAAAGATGTTACCTTAGATACTAAAGCAGAAGAATTGAACAAAGAACAATTCACTGCTGTACACTTCACTGCTCCAGGAACAGACTTGACAGTTGGGCTTCCAAAAG
This sequence comes from Marinilactibacillus psychrotolerans, assembly GCF_900101525.1. Classification (GTDB taxonomy): domain Bacteria; phylum Bacillota; class Bacilli; order Lactobacillales; family Carnobacteriaceae_A; genus Marinilactibacillus; species Marinilactibacillus psychrotolerans. Next base: position 15,811 of record NZ_FMZD01000025.1, read on the forward strand.
GTCATCGTTGGGAAGGAGCTGGAAGCTTTAATGTACGTGGAGAACGATTCATGGCAAATATGCCGACCGAAGAAGTCTTCACTGCTCCAGATGCAAACCGCGTAGATGGTGTTGTTGTTTCCACAAAACCACTGAGTTATGCAGGTAATATCATCGAAGGTATGCAGTTCCACTTTAAAGATGGAAAAGTAGAAAAAGTAACTGCTGAAAAAGGAGAAGACGTCATTAACAAGCTAATTGCAACAGATGAGGGTTCTGCTCGTTTAGGTGAAGTGGCTTTAGTGCCTGATGCTTCTCCAATCTCTCAATCTGGGTTAACATTCTTTAATACTTTATTTGATGAGAATGCCTCAAACCACTTAGCCTTAGGATCAGCTTATGCTTTCAATTTAATTGGCGGAACTGAAATGTCCGAAGAAGAGTTAAAAGCTGCTGGTTTAAATCGCTCTGATGTTCACGTTGATTTCATGTTTGGGTCAGATCAAATGGACGTAGATGGAATTCGTGAAGATGGTAGCCGTGTACCAGTGTTCCGTAAAGGTGCTTGGGTTTAAATTTCTTGAACAACCAATAAATCACAAAAACCAGAGACTTCTTAATCAGAAGTTTCTGGTTTTTATTGTTTTTATCTGATAGATCAAAGGATATCTTCCGTATTATTTTTTAACATTTAAAACCATAACCAACTCTCCATTTTCCTCATCGATTCTTCCAGTATCTATAAATCCAATTGTTTCATATAATTTTTTTGCTTGATTGTTTTCTTTCACTATGCTGAGCACAATATCTTTTACTTGCCATTTTGACTGAATATAATCCACTATCAATTGAAGAAATTTCTTTCCATATCCCTTTCCTTGAAATTGACCATCAATCATAAACCGATCTAACCAGATATACTCTTTTTCGGCATTAAAAGCTCCAATCATCGTAAATCCAATTGGGTATTCTTCTTTAAACAATCCAAAAGCAGACCAGTTGTATCGTGTTTCATAAAACGATTCTAGTAATGATTCAGCATTTGAGGTAATATATTTTTCCTGATCAGTTAGCGGTTTTAATTCTACTATTGCTCGCCAGTTATCTTTAGTAACAGGTCTTATATTCAACCCTTCCATTTACTTCGCCTCTTTCCTTTTGTCCTATAAAATCCTAACATAAAAGTATACGCAACTAAATAATTATTCAATCATAATATGTAATGAGCGAATAAAAAAATACCTGTCTTTAACTATGAAAACAACTAACTAAACAAGTCATAATGATTGAGGTGAAAAATACACTTACTCCCTTTTAAAAGGAATAAGTGTATTTTAAAGATAGTTATTTCTCCACTACGAAAGTTTCATATGGGGATAGATTCAGTTCTTTTAAATTGTAAGCTTTTTTATCTGAATTAGAAATAATGACTTCCACAATTTGTTCTTTATCTGACAGTGACAGTTTGGTTTCCTGATCACTGAAATTAGCCACAATCAGCCAAGTAGTATCGGAATTTTGACGTTCATATGCAAAAATCTTCGGATGATCTAAAAGCATCATTTTAAATTCTCCATCAATAACTACAGTATGTTCTTTTCTTAACTGAATTAGTTTCTGATAAGTATAAAAAACGGAATTTTCATCCTTCAGGGCCTCTTCAACATTGATTTCTTGAATATTTGAATTGACTTTCATCCAAGGGGTCCCGATTGTAAATCCTCCCTTCGCACTATCTGCCCATTGCATTGGTGTGCGTGCATTATCTCTTCCTTTGGTGTTGATTGCTTCAATAATTTGTTCTTCTGTCCAACCTTGAGCTAATTTTTCGTGATATAGTCGGTAGCTTTCAATATCTTGAACTTCTGAGATGTGATTAATTACTAGATTTGTCATCCCGATTTCTTCCCCTTGATAAATATATGGTGTACCTTTCATCAAGTGAAGCAAAATAGCTAGCATCTTTGCACTCTCAACCCGATATTTCTTGTCGTTACCGTATCTTGACACGATTCTAGGGGTATCGTGATTATCCCAGAATAAACTGTTCCACGTAGTATCCGGTATCCCAGTTTGCCATTTGTTAAACACTTGTTTCAATTCTATTAAGTCTAACTTCTTTAAGTCCCATTTTGAAGTTTCGGGCAATTCATCAATCATCAGGTGTTCGAATTGAAACATCATATTTAATTCATTTCTGCCTTCGTCTGCAAAAAGCGGGGCTGTTTCAGGCGTCAGCACCCAGCTTTCTCCAACAGTCATGACATCATAGTTTCCAAAGGTCTTCTGGTGCATTTCTTTCAGAAAATCATGTAATTTTGGACCGTTCCCGGTTATTTTCTGATCAGGATCTTTTCCTAATAAATCAATAACATCCATTCTGAAACCGCCAATTCCTTTATCCAGCCAGAAATTCATCATCTTATAGATATCCTGACGCATTTCTTTATTTTCCCAATTTAGATCCGGTTGTTTCCTGCTGAAAATATGAAGATAGTATTGTCCAGATTTTTCATCATATTCCCATGCTGAACCTCCGAATGCTGATTTTAAATCGTTGGGTTCTCTCCCATTAACTGGGTCTCTCCAAATATAATAATCTCTATATTTGCTTGTTTTATCTCTAATCGCTTCTTGAAACCAGGGATGTTCATCAGAAGTATGATTCACTACTTGATCCATAATAATCCTAATATTTCTTTTATCGGCTTCAGCAATCAGATTATTCATATCATCCATCGTTCCGTATTCAGGATGTATCGCTTCATAGTTGCTGATGTCATAGCCATTATCATCGTTTGGAGATTCATAGACTGGACTCAGCCAAACTGCATTCACGCCCAATGTCTGCAGATAATCTAAACGCTTTATAATACCGGGAATATCCCCGATTCCATCCCCATTGGAATCCTGAAAACTTCTGGGATAGATTTGATAAACGACTAAATTTTTCCACCATGTCATATAACCTTTCACCTCGTTTCTTAATCAGCTGAGAACTTCGTTGAAATCAGTGCATCATTTCCTCTTTCTCCATTCAACATCTTATATAATGTATTCATTCCAACGGCCCCCCACTCTCTTTTTGAGTAGGTTACACTATGCATTTTGGGATCTAGATAGCGACTGACGACAAGATTATCAAATCCAATGATTTTCACTTCAGTTTCCGTATTTAATGAAGAGTTTTTAAAATAATTATAAGCGCCGATTCCCATTTCATCATTTAATGCAATAATCTGGATTTTTTTTGCCTGCAGCCCAGATTGTTTCTTTGCTTCAGCTGCTATCTCTCGTGCCGCTAGATAGCCTGATTCTTCTGTAAATTCACCTTTATAAATACGGAATTTTTTCCCTAATTTGCTAATCTCTTGCGTTGCAGTCTTTAACCGTTCTTTGCTGTCAAAGTTCCCTTTTGGTCCTCCGATAATGTCAATGACTTCTACTGGAGAAGACTTTAATGATTGAACGGCTTGTTTCATTCCTTCTCGATTATCAAGCAAGACATGGCGAATATTTTCATGCTCTAATTGTCTATCTAAGACTACAATCGAATGACCTTCTTCAGCATATTTAAGCAACTGTTCATCTGGATAGTATTGATCCAATACGATAATACCATCAATCATTCCTTGCGGCAGAAACAGACGAGACTTTTCTCCAGAACAAGCAATGATATCAAATCCCAGTTCTCTAGCCATATTATGAATACCATCAAGTAATTCCCCATAGAAACTACCACTGTAACTGGATAGATGAACTCCGATAATTCTAGTTTGTTTCCTTCTCAAATTCTGTCCTGCTCTATTTGGGATATAATTCATTTCTTCCGCAATCATCAGAATACGTTTTCTAGTTTTTTCACTAACTTTAGAACTATTATTTAATGCATAGGATACGGTTGAAATAGATACATTCGCTTTTTTTGCGATATCTTTGATTCCAGTCATAAGAATCTACCTAACTTTCTTTTACAATCTACTAACTCACATATTTCACTTTAACTATCTTGAATCGCTTTCGCAAGCTATTTTAAGAGAACTTATAAGTCCTATTCTCATTATACCTTAAATTCATTTGGATGCGCTTGCTTTAATTTTTCAATGGCTTCTGTTCTGCCAGTTGGCATTAATCGTTGATTAATATACATTTCAAGATTACCTTTGGCGTGATAAGGTCCGCCTTCATTCATCACCGTCCATAAAGGGTCTAATGGTTCTGTCATTTTAGCCATCATCTCGTCATGCCATTCATTCAACAATTCTATTGCTACTCTTACAATGCCTTCTCTAGTTTCAACCAGATTATGTTGTTCATAAGGATCTTGCTCTAAGTCATACAGCATGTGCTTTTCAAATAGATGAAAGCCATCGTGATACGTTCTTATATATAACCAATTATCAAATAACACACTTCTCTGACAAACGTGTGAACATTGACTAATTACTAGATACTTACGTTCTTTATAGGACTGTCCACTTAATGCAGGCGCAAAGCTTTTTGCATCCCAATCCGGATCAACTTTCACGTTTAACCATTCTGCAAGAGTCGGTAAGATATCCATATTATAATGAAAATTGCCGTCAACCCTACCTTCTTTCATTTCTGGAAGTGAAAGAATCATGGGTATGTTGCATGTACCTTTGTCAGCCGTAGCATGTTCCGCATAAATCCCAAGCTCACCTAAGTTTTCTCCATGATCACCAGTTATAATTACCGCAACTTCATCTAAAATCCCTTGATTATCCAACTCTTCAAAAATCTGTCCTAAATGATCATCCATATACCGAATCCCCGTATCATATCCATCAATTAATTTTCGCATATCATTCATATCTTTTATTTCAGTAGGATATCTTGGATACTCAGGTAATGGTTTATTCCAGTACATGTCAACTTCTCTAGCAGAATGCGGTCCAGCTAATTCTCTGTCTCTATCAAGCTTTTCTTTAGTCAACCAGTCAGGCAAAGGATCATTCCTAAATGGTTCTCCATAACTTTCTGGTGTACGATAAGGAGTATGTGGATCCCAATAATTTAGATATAAACACCAGTTATCTTTATCAGTATTTGATTTTAACCATTTTAATGCAATTGATGTGACTTCAGATGCTATTTCGTCTCCCAATTTACCGCAGTTAAAAACCTGATTCCATCCTGCTGTAAAATGCCATGCCGAATGTCTTTCATGAAAGGTACTGACTAAGACGGTTTCCAAGCCTTTTTGCCGTAAAATCCCTGGAAGGCTGAAGGTTTCAAGACCATCTTTAAAATCCGAATTTTTCTCTGAATTCCTTAAATTAGTCGCTTTACCACCATGATCCACTACGCCTGTTCGTATACCAAACTTCCCTGTAGTAAATGCTGTTCTAGAGGGTTTGCAGGGAGCATCAGAAGCATAATATTTAGTAAATCTTATGCCTCTTTCTGCTATACGGTCAATATTTGGAGAAGTGTTTCGATGATAACCGTAACAACCTAAATGGTCTGGTCTCAATGAATCTACATCAATGAATAGTAGTTTCAAGATGATCTCTCCTAGAATATTTTATACTGCTTTTTCCTGCTGAATTTTCAAGTTTTCCATTTAATGGTTAACTATAAACTGGATAATACACATCAATACTAGTTGTTTCTTGATTCAAGTGATGGATTAAATCTGAATCCTCAAGGCAAACCCCAGCATTTCGATAAGGATTTTCAATGATTTTATGGGTAACTTCCTGTTTGTTTACTCTAACACTCAATTGGCTTTGTTCATTATAATGATATTTTATAATAAGCGGTTTATCGTCGTAGCAATACTCTACAGTTAGCCCATCCATTTCTTTCGTTAAAACTGGGTCTAGTACTAGATTCTTGTCTTGAATTCGAATACCTAAGGCATTTGAGACCAGTTGATTCATATAAATACCCGGCCCGCTTGAGTAGATTCTCCATCCGCCTTTTACCCTTACCTCCCCTTTTTTAACTAAATCAAAGTGTTCTTGTGCTTCATAACGATCAGAAAAATCAGCATCTGAACTACTGAAATACGTATTGCTCTGTCTTAGCTCTGCATTTTTTACGACTTGCTGAATATTGATTGGATTGATCGTCTCAAGACCTTTCCAGATTTCATTTGGCTTACCGATTTTAGCCATCGCTTCAATATATCTAATATGGGCATGTACATACATTAAGCCAATTTCACGACCAAAGTTTGCCGCTTGCTCTGCTCGCTTGAATTGGTGGCTGACTCCGCCTCTATAGGTAGCTGGTCGATTCATTAGTCGAACGCCATCTGGTGTATTTAAATATTCCTGTATAATTTTATAATGTTTATCAACTTGTTCTTTTGTAAACAGTTCACTGATCATTCCTCTGATCATAGGAAGCAAACGATACTGAATACCTGTTGTTGTATCTTCAGGATGAATCATTTTTACGATTTCATCTTCACTTGGCATATAGATAAATCCTGGAACGACTTCGTTTGATGAGACATACTTTCTAAAATCAGCTGCAATATTTTCTGATAATTTTCTAACCTCATCTGACCATCCATCTTGATTAGTTTTTAACCCATGCGCAAATTTCTGTAAAGTCTGATAAGTCAAAGCGATTGTCCAGCTGCTAGCCATATCTTTTTTGAGACTTTGATTATGTGGCTGCAATGTATCATCCCAGTCACCATCTCCATAAGAAGATAGGAAGGTATTACCCAAGAAATGATTTTGAATATAATTTAATTGCTTGGTTACATGATCTCTAATTGTTTCAGATTTTTGCGTTATTTCTTTTGTGATTTTATCAAAATAAGGTACTGAAGCATCCAAAATGCCAAAATCACCAGTCACTTCAATATAGTCTGCCAGCATCTTTAATGGCCAGACAATCACGTCTCCATGGCTCTCATCCGCTTGTACTTGAGTATAAGAATCGAACATAAACCACTGTGGCCAGTTCCCGTCCTGCACGTGTTGATGCGTATAGACTTTTTTTATAATTTCTTTTGTACTCTCATATTGCTGCATCGCCATTAAATACTCTGCCGGTCCCTGTGAGACATCTCTCGTTCCCCATGCTGCTCCACCAAATTGCTCTAGACCATGCGGTACAAGGTAGTGAACGAGCATATTATGCGTATACCACCAAGTCGTTAAATTCATTTTTTGAGAAATTCCAGTCAGTTGTTTGGGACCATTAACCTTAAATCCGTTACTTAATTGATCAAAATAGGATGAGAAAGCATCAACTTCTTGAGTAAATGACAACTGGATATTATCAAACTGATTTCCATCAAGAGATCCTTGCATCATCAATTGGAACTGCTTTGTCGCATCAACTTTAAAATTCAGCAACATCGCTGTTCCCCCGTCAATCCCCTCCAATATAAAGTCTTCGCCCACAAGCGTTGAAGTCGCACCTTCTAGTTTGAACCGATAAGTGAGGTCAGGAAGCTTCTGATGAGCAGCAGTCTGTTCATCAAATGTAAAATAGACTGCCTGATCTTTTTCTTCATACCAGACCGGTACTTGATACTCGCGGCTATTCATTGTGAACTGGTTAGTAACCAGATACTCATAACTTTTCCCACTTTTGCTTTCTACTGACAATTGAATAGCAGAGGTAGTTGCAGAAGAAAGGTTCGTTACAATAAAGGTTTCAGCTTCAGTTTTATACAACCATTTGACGTAATTCGCTCCGATTTCGATCAATGAAGGCATAGCTAATAAGCAATACGTATTTTCAAGCTTAACGTATACTCGCTGACCACTTGTTTTAAAATAGTTGATTGGATTTCGAGCGTTAGATAGTGCTTTATTCATGTCTGTATTTCCTAAAACCAGCTGAGCATTAAAGATTCCATAAATCCAGGAAGTTGTGCTCATAATAGCTTCATCAGGGACTGTCTTATTATGCGTAAATAAGATATGTCCATGAGGACGTTCTAGTAGATACTCTTTTTCCTTTAGTGCCACATGAGCATTTTTATCTGTAAAGAAAGAGAGTAACGTTTCATCAACGACTTCTTCTTGTACTCTTTTTGGGTACAGTTCTTCTATTTCATCTTTTTGTATAGATACTGTTTGTAAAGGTTGTCCTAGAGAATTTTTTTTACTTACAGATTTTTTTTCAGTCAATTCTTCATATATTATTTGATCGTAATTTGACTGTATCTTTTTTATTTCTTCTAACTTTTCAACAGCTTCAGGATGAGAATTTTTATAATAACTATAAAAAATAAACTTAGCAGTTCCGTCTAGTGATGTACGTTTAGATTTTAAAATACTGTAATCAAATTCAAACTGGATATTTTTATTTTCAAAATCCGGATAATAGATAACTTCTGGTTCATTTGTTTCTTTATAGGATTTACCGAAGAACTGAAATCCATCGGTCAAAAAACCATCTGCAATCGTTAGACTTCCTTGCTGCAGATAAGGATGCTGGCCATTCTGCGGTTGATTTTGTCTAGAATTGATTGAGTAGCCTAGATCTGTTTCAATAATTTTATGATCCACATATTGAGCGACATAGGCTTCATTTGCTTTTAATGCTGCCTCTTCTGCCAATCCTAAATCTTGACCATACACGATATCAATCTCTCGGTTTGAACCGTTAACTTCTACTTCCCAAAACCAAATAGACTCTTCAGATAAAACAAAACGAACAACGTATTCAATCCCTTCAAAAGATCCTTGCCAGCTTGCCTGCTTTTTTCCAACCGCAAATGTACTATCAGATTTAATTCCTAATAGAGGTTTGTAGCTTTGGACTTGTCCGTGCTGATCAAAGAATCTCAGATAGATATTATTCATTGAACCGTCGATCATATTTCCTTCAATTTGATTGATCATAATATCGTCATGCTTGAACGTATACAAATCTCCTGATTGAAGAAACGTAACCTTTGTCTTGCCTGATTCCAATATTTCCATATACCTATTTTCCTGCTTTAATGTTTTCATGCCACTACTCCTTAAAACGAATACTTTTTTTCAGTAATTAACTCAGTTGATCAAATTGAATGAATGGGTTAATTCGATCGTACTATCTGCTCCTATTCCAAGTAGGAATTCTCCCGGATCGCTCTTTACAGTATGATCTGCATGTGTATATCTTAATTGTTCTTCTGAGAGGGTGAAGTTTACTGTTCGACGCTCACCAGGTTGCAGGTTGATTTGTTTAAAATCATGTAATTCTTTTACTGGACGAACGACTTCTCCGACTTTATCACGAATATAGAGCTGAACGGTTTCTGTTCCTGCAGATACCCCCGTATTACGAACCACCACTGATGCTTCAATTGAATCTGCTGATGTAATTTCAGTTTTTGATAATGTTAACTCTGTATACTCAAAGGTTGTATAAGATAATCCATATCCAAATGGATATAAGGGGGTGTTCTCGCTGTCTAAGTATTTAGATAAATACTTGTCAGCTGGTCCACCTTGTTCACTGGGTCTACCGGTATTATCCTGGTTATAAAAAATCGGAATTTGGCCAACGAAGCGTGGAAAGGTCATAGATAACCTTCCTGATGGATTGATGACTCCATATAATAAGTTGACAATTGCTTCAGCTCCTTTTGAACCTGGGAACCAAGCTTCAACCAGACCATCTACTAACGGCGTAACTTCAGAAAGATCCAGTGGTCTTCCATTAAATAAGACCGCAACAACTTTTTTATTTAACTTTCTTAATTCTTTTAATAGTTCGATTTGCATTTTAGGAAGTTGAATATTGGTCCGACTAGTGGCTTCCCCGCTCATTTCAGAAGTTTCTCCTAAAGCTACTAAAACAGTATCTGCTTCTTGCAGTTCGGCTAGTAAAAAGCTCTGGGCTCCGTTAAATATTTCTGTTTCATCAATAACTTTAACGGTGTTTTTTCCTAAATGATGATCCATTGCCTCTTTGAGTGTAGGCGTTTTTGTTTTATCCCCTTTCCAAGACCAGGCGCCCAGTAAATCATGAGAATCTTTCATTGGACCGGTTAACACTACCTTTTCAGATTGCTTTAGTGGAAGTGCATTTTTATTTTCTAAGAGGACTAGTGATTTTTCTGCTGCTTTTAATGCTACCTTTTTGTTTTCTGAAGAGAAGATAGCTGTTTTTTCAGTTTCTGTATCGGCTCCTCGATAAGGGTTATCAAATAATCCCAGTTCTTCTTTTAAGACCAGTATGTTCATGACTGTTTCATCTAATAAAGTTTCTAAGTTTTTATCCGCTTTAACTAACTCTACTAAATGTTCGCTATAAGCAGCTGACATCATTTCAATGTCTACTCCTGCTTCTAAAGCTAATTCTGCAGCTTGTTTATTATCCTGCGCTACTCCATGAGGAACTAATTCTCCAATTGCTCCCCAGTCAGAAATCAAGACACCATTAAATTTCATTTCTTTTCTCAGTATCTCTCTCATTAGTCGTTTATTTCCTGTAGCCGGAATATTATCAATCGTGTTAAAAGCCGTCATCACTAATTTAGCTCCGGCCTCTATCCCTTCCTGATATGCAGGAAGATAATGTTCTCTGAAAGTATTTTCGTTTAAATCAACTGAATTGTAGTCTCGTCCCCCTCTTGGAGCTCCATATCCAGCAAAATGTTTTACACAAGCGGCTAATTTAGTTAAATCTTCTTTCAGATCCGTGCCTTGATAGCCTTCAACAAAAGCTCTGGCATAATGTTTATTTAAAGTCTTATCCTCTCCGGTAGATTCCAAGACTCTTCCCCATCTAGGATCTCTCACTAAGTCCACCATGGGAGAAAATGTTATATGAAGTCCTTGGGCTGCTGCTTCTTTTGCGGATATACTAGCCGTTTCTTTAATCAACTCTGGATCCCAAGTTGCGCCTAGTCCAAGCGGAATTGGGAAGATAGTGTGATCGCCATGGATTATATCCGCCATAAATAACAACGGGATAGATAGTCGGTGTTTTTCCATATATTCTTTTTGTAATTTAATTGTTTTCTCAGCACCCGTAACGCCTAACACTGAACCAACCTGAAACTTTTTCTCTTCTGTCATTGCCATCTCATTCATTGGTCCGGTAATATCTTCTGTCTCCTCTGAAAAGAAATCAGCGGATAACTGAATCGTCTGTCCTACTTTTTCTTCAATTGTCATTTGATTAAAAAGTTTTCTTAATTCTGTTGTAAGCATATTAATCTCCTCAAACTCCCTTTTTTATTTACCACCTGAGATATTAAATCCAGTTAAAATGTATTTCTGGAAGATAATAAATATTATCAGGATCGGAATAACCATAAACGCAGCACCTGCCATTTGCAGTGCATAGTTGGTTCCATGCTGACCTTGGAGTAATTGCAGCCCTACTGACAAAGTATAGAAACTTTGATCATTCGCTATGATCAATGGCCATAGGAATGAATTCCAGCCCGCAATAAATGTTAAAATTCCTTGAACTGCAATAATCGGTTTAGATAATGGCAGCGCTACTCTGAAAAATACATAAAAGTCACTTGCACCGTCAAGTCTTGCTGCTTCAAAAAATTCTTCTGAAATATTTGAGAAAAATTGTCTGAATAAGAATATTCCGAAAGCTCCAGTAAGTCCCGGAAGTACGATTCCTAAGTAAGTATTGGTCAACCCCATTTGATTTAAAAGTAAATAAACGGGAATCATCGTTACTTGGCCTGGAATCATCATGGTTGCTAATACTAAAAGAAATAAAAAGTTCTTAAACTTAAAGTCATAATGTGCAAACGCAAAACCAGCCATAGCATTTAAAAATAGTCCTACAAAACCTAGAGCTGTAATAATCGCTGTGTTAACCAAGTACACATCAAAATTCAATCGCTCAAATAGTTCTCTAAAATTATCAAATGTCCATTCATTTGGAAATAAACTCGGCTGAGTCGATACGATTTCTGGATTTGTCTTAAATGCTGATAGAATCATCCATGCAAAAGGAATGACTGTAATTAACCCCCAGAGACTTAAAACAATTCCAATTATAATTTTTAATTTTTTATCAATATTTATCATTTATATCCCCTTCTCTTAGTCAGCACGTCTTTGCAATCTCAGTTGAAGCATAGTCGCTAGGATAATAACTATGAATAACAGTAACGACCCTGCAGCTGCATATCCAAACTGGTTATTTTGGAATCCATTGCGGTAAATAAACAAAGCTACACTTGTGGTGCTGTTTAGTGGACCACCTTCAGTCATTACAAAAGGCTCCTCGAAGAACTGTAGCCATCCGATAATTGTAGTGATCGTTACAAAGAATGTTGAGAATTTCAGCTGTGGGATAGTGATATACCAGATTTGTTCCAACCTGGTCGCACCATCAAGTTCCGCAGCTTCATACATTGTCCGAGGAATGTTCTGCAATGCTGCTGAAAAAATCAGCATATTTATTCCGATCCCTCTCCAGACTGCTAAGATAATTAATGAAATTTTAGAAAATTCTGTACTTGTCAACCAGCCAATTGGTCCGATACCGACAGTTCCTAAAACTTGATTAATTAGTCCGATGCTTTCACTTGGATTGAACAGGAAAGCCCAAACAATCGCAACCGCTACTATGTTGGTAATAGAGGGAGAATAAAATACGACTCTCATAAAAGAGAAATATTTTGACTGGCCCATGTTAATCAGAATAGCAATCGTCAGCGAGAAAAGAATAACTAACGGTACACCGAAGATGACATAGAATAAGGTATTTGTAATAGATTGTAAAAACACCTTATCTTGCAAGATATTCTGATAGTTCTCTATTCCAAGAAAATTGATTCGAGAAAAATCGGCTAGCCCTGCTAGACTCATATCTGTAAAACTGATAACTAAAGCAATCAGAATCGGGAATATCGAAAACATCAACAATAAAATGATTGCAGGTGCTATAAAAAAATATGGTGCTTTTTTGCTTTTCATATAAAACATCCTCTCTAAAATCAAAATTCAGAGAATGAATAAAAATCTATCCGATTCTCTGAATGTATGAACTTTTACTATTCTATGATTGTTTTAACTTCTTCATTCAAGTTATCTAATGTTTCTTGAATATCTGCTCCACCAACCATAATTTGTTCAAAGCTAGACAGATAGGCTTGAGACATTCTATCCCATCCTTCAATTAAAGGCATGTGTTCTGAGTTTTCAAGTTGTTCTCCGAATACAGCAATTTTTTCATCTTGGAATGGTTCTTCTTCCCATGCTTCCACCAATGCTGGTAATGAACTGGTTGTATCATAATAAGTCATTAGGCTATCTACACTAACCATGTGTTCAATTAAGTCCATCGCTTCATCTGGATGATCACTACTACTCCAAACAGCTAAGTTTGCTCCCCCTGTGTTTGACACGTTGCTTACCGGTCCTTCTGGTAAGGTACGGATATCCCACTTGCCTTCGATATCTGTTGTCTGATCTTCAATCATTGAAATTGACCAAGGCCCACTGATGAACATTGGTACGATTCCCTCTCCACCGAAACTTTGCGATAGTTCAATACCAAGATCCTGATTTGTAGTTGCTCCTGCTTCAACAAAGCTGTGCAAGTATTCAATCGCTTCAACAAATTCCGGCTCATTCAGCACCGGTTCTCCTGCTTCATTGATAATTTCTGAGCCATTTTGTTTAGCAAACATTGGTCCAAAAGTCTGTTCCTTAAGATTGATATCAAATCCGTACATGTTATCTCCACGTTCAGACAATTTCACTGCTGCATCATATAATTCTTCCCAGTTACTTGGTCCTTCAGGATAACCAACTTCTTCCAACAAGTCTGTTCTATAATATAAAGCTCGTGTTTCTGTATACCATGGAACCCCATAATAGTTATCATCAAACATGGTTGTTGCTACGTTTCCTTCAAAAAAGTTCTCTGGAGAAAGTGCATCACTTGATTCTATATAATCGCTGATATCAAGTAGTGCACCTGCATCCGTAAATTCAGCCATATAGGTTGAACCCATTTGTACAACATCGGGACCTTCACCGGAAGCTACAGCCGTTAATAGACGGTCATGTGCCGCTGACCAAGGGATACTTTGTAAATCCACTTCTATTCCTGTTTCTTCAGTATACGCATCAAAAATCGGTTGTACGGTTTCGTTTCCGTCTCCCATCATCCAAACGGATAAAGTATCTGATGATTCTTCAGAACCGCTTTCCTCATCTCCATTACCACAAGCTGCTAATAAGCTTAAAGATAATAAAGAAGTTGTTCCTAATAACAATTTATTTATTTTAACCATGATAAATTCCTCCTAATAGGTGTGTCTTTCTTTAATAAACCAATTAAATTCTATTCGAAACGTTTCGATAAAGAATTAAAAAAATTATGGCTTTTTTTATTTTATTAATCTTTTCATTAAACTATAACGTTAACCATTCTAACGCTGGAATAATCTGCTGATTCCAGAATGTCCAATTATGGTCTCCTTCACTTTCAACATAATGATGTTCAATTTCTTGTGCTTTCAAATAATGATGAAATTCTAGGTTGTCTTGATAAAGAAAATCACTAGTTCCACAAGCCATATAAAGATCTGGCTGGGTTTTGTTTTCAGTAATCAGTTGATACAAATCCATTGTATCTGGCATATCATTTACATTTTCTGAGCCAATCAGCACTCTCATAATTCTGTCTGGGTAAGTATGTTTAGGATTACTAAAATCCTTTCGTAAAATTCTGCTAGATAAAGCTACAACTTTTCCAAATGTTTCGTTGTAATACAATCCGTTTCTCAAAGCCCCATAACCGCCCATTGATAATCCTGCGATCCATGTTTCTTTAAAATCTCTAGACAATGGAAAAAGGCTCCTCGTTTCTTTTACTAATTCCTCGCCTATAAATTTACCGTATTGCATGCCATTTGGATGATCTACATAATAACTATTTTCACCTGATGGCATAATTACTGCGATATTGTATCTCTCCGCTAATTGTTCTATATTACCAGCATAAAACCAGTCTTTCCGATCTCCGCTGTATCCATGTAGTAAGTATAAAGTTTTTAATGACTTTTCCTTTCTACTTTTTTCAGGAATAATAGCAGAATAACTAACTTTTCTAGAAAGATTCTCTGAAAAGAAAGTCGCATCAATCGTTGTCATAAAACTATGCACTTCCTTTCGAAACGTTTCGATAAATGAATTATATAAAACCAAAATATATTTTGCAAGCCTTTTCTTTTTTTATGAGTGTTCTCTAATAAAATTGATTTATTCGATATTTTTAAGTGCCTACTCCTTTCTATTATAAAACCATCCACTCAATTGCTTTCTCAATATATTGATCCCAAAAATCCCATTTATGTTCTCCCGTTGAGGCTTTATATAGATGATTGATCTGCTTATCTTTTAAAAATTGATGAAATAGAAGACTATCTTCGTAAATAAAATCTTCTGTCCCGCATGCAATAAATAGTTCTGGAATATTACCTCGTAAAACAAGCTCATAGATATCCATATCTGGATTTAAGTCTTGATAAGACTTGCTGCCAGTAATGTATTGAAGATGTCGATTCATCCGATCATCTTTAGATAAATCATGAATAACGTCCTTTTTTGTTAGAATTCTACTTGAAAATGCAGTTATCTTTGAAAAATTCTCATTGTAAATTAGACCATTTCTTAGTGCTCCATAACCTCCCATGGATAAACCCGCTATCCATGTATCTTCTCTTTTGGTAGATAAATTAAATAAATGTCTAGTTTCATTTACCAATTCTTGTCCAATAAATCTTCCGTAAAAATCTCCATTATTATGATCAACATAAAAACTATTTTCTCCAGAAGGCATAATCACTGCTATAGAATGTTTAGTTGCTAATTCTACTATTCGTGTATTCTGTATCCAATCTTCATGGTTTCCGTCCCAACCATGAAGCAGATAAAGTGTTCTAAAAGGACCTTCATTTTTGTATTCGTCTATCCGTGGATCATAAATAGATTTTGTGCTTGAAGGGATAATTGCCGAAAAAGAAACTTTCCTCATTAATTCTTTAGATTGCATCGTACCTGTAAAAGTTGCCATCATTTTCCTCCAGATTTTTTATTTTATATTGAGTAGTTTAGTTGTTCCGACTTGATAGCGCAACCATTTTTATTAAAAGAAAAGATAACCAGAAAAGGGTCACCTTTATTCCTTTAATTTGAATGTATAAATTAAAAGTTCACAAAGCTTACGCATAAGCAGCATTTTATTATGCTTGGTTTACTTCTTCTCCGTTCAAGACGACCTTATAAGACAATTCAGCTTTTAATGAATTAGCTACGGAACAATATTTGTCATTACTCAAGTTTACAGCTCTCCAAATTCGACTTGCAGGTACATCGCCATCCACATGGACTGTAACTTGTATTTTTTTAAAGTATTTTGGCGGTTCTTCGTTTCGCTCTCCGTCTGTTTCTAATTCAATACGTTCGATCTTTTCCTGGTATGGTTTTAGTATCATAAATATATCAATTCCCATACAACCTGCTAAACTCCCTAGTAAGGCTTCCATAGGAGAAACTCCCTCACCATTCCCCCCTGCTGTTGTCCCAGCATCCATTGGTAAATCATATCCTTTTCCATTATCCATTGTAAATGCAAATCCGCCTTGCCATTTTGTTGATACTTTCATATTATTCACTCCATATTTTTTGTATGTCCATTATAAATCAACTGTGCTTACTTTTCCATAGTTCAATATCTATCTATTTTTTTACCAATTTTTATAAAATTCTGTTATAATTATAGAGTTGCTAAACTCTACAATGGGTTTTGGATAAATTTTATTTCAACAGAAAGGTGACTAGAGCCATGTTTAGACTAGAACAAATTGGGATTAAACAAGTACAAGTCTTAAAAGATATTAGTATTGAAACTTTTACCGATACATTTGCAGAAGCAAATGATCCTACTCATATGAAAGAGTATATCAATAATCATTATACTTTAGAGAAATTAACCAAAGAATTCAGTCATCCTCATTCTGAGTTTTACTTTATTTTCCAGGATTCCGTTATAGCTGGGTACTTGAAGATTAATCGAGATACTGCTCAAACGGAACATACTCATATAAATAGTTTAGAAATTGAGAGAATCTATATAAGAACCCCGTTTAAAAGAATGGGTTTAGGTAAACTACTGATTCAAAAAGCTTCTGAAAGAGCTCATGCTATGCATCTAGATTCTATCTGGCTTGGAGTATGGGAAGAAAATTTACAAGCACTGCAATTTTATAATAAAATGGGTTTTAAACAAGCAGGTTCACATTCCTTCTTCTTGGGAAGTGATAAACAAACTGATCTTATTT
Organism: Marinilactibacillus psychrotolerans; assembly: GCF_900101525.1. GTDB lineage: Bacteria > Bacillota > Bacilli > Lactobacillales > Carnobacteriaceae_A > Marinilactibacillus > Marinilactibacillus psychrotolerans. Next base: position 33,053 of record NZ_FMZD01000025.1, read on the forward strand.
TAAAAAAAATTTTAACTTAACGAATTTATTTAGTAATAAAATTATAAGGAAATATTCTTAAAGTTAATCTTTCAATTTATCCTGACTCTATAGCTCAGTAGGATAGAGCAAGTGCCTCCTAAGCACTAGGTCGTGGGTTCGATTCCCTCTAGAGTCGTTTAATTCTTTTTTTTCCAATAAACTGAATAAAAAAGCACAAATCAATTATTTAACAAAAAGTTGATTTGTGCTTTTTCATTAGGTGCTATAGTGTCTTTCTTTTTCAAAAATTAAAAGATATCAGAAAAAAATCCCTTAAAAAGCTAACGGAATATCTCTTTTTACTTCTTTTACTTTGTATACTTTCAATTTTAGATAATCGTATTAAAAACTACCTTTTAGAAAATTTTGATTATACTACTCATCTGATCATTCATCAGGTTTTGTTAATAAACTTTATAGACTCCAACTTATTTAATCTCTTTTGTAATAAGTTGGAGATTGAATATATATATTATTGTAAATAATGGAAAAATTACTAGCTCCCCAATGGAAACGGGTTTGCCATTTAGTGATAATGATATTACCATTGCATCTATAGCCATTAGCATGGTAATTCCTTTAATGATTATAATCGGGGTTAATAAATAGCCTAATGTTTTTTCTCTATACAATAAAATACCACTAATAATAGTTGCAGGTACAATAATACCTAAATCTAATGCTTGGATAGGAAGTGTTGTATAATGCTCCAAACCAGCAGGGATACCCGTGGAAAGTGCAGGTAGTAATCTTGCTAACCACATTAAGCCAATGGTCATACCAAATATAATTGTAGAATAGCTAAGATATTTCTTATGGGCTAAATTTGAAAATATCTCTTTTAGACTTTCTAAATTAAATGAAGTTACATTTATTATAAATCCAAAAAAGGAAAGACCCATAAGCGCTACAAATATCAGAAAAAAATTATTGTACATTGCAACAAATGAATAAGAAGCATATGAGTAGAGAAAATATCCTAAAGTTCCTGTTAAGAAAAATCTACCTTTAAGTGAATCCTTATTACTTAATATTAAGCTGTAGATAAGAATGATAAAGTATTCTGAGGAAAAAACTACATACACCAAATTAGGACAACTATTAGGCTCTTCTCGGCAAAATGTAAAGAATCTTGCTCTTTCTTTAGAAAAAAAAGGGTTTATCACGATTACTATCGAGCCTAGTAATAAAAGAAACACTCTAATTATTTTGACAAAAAAAGCTCATGAATATTCGGAAGCTGTATTCGATAACCATACAGACTATTTGAATAATATTTTTCAAGACTATTCTAATGATGAAATTCATCTATTTTATAATATGATTACAAAACTTTACGCAGGAGTTGAACGATTGGAGGAAACATTCAATGAATAAAGTAGTAGTTTATGCAAGTCGATACGGAACTAGCAAACAATACGCTCATGAAATTGGAAAGAAAAAATATACCTGTTTATTCAAGTAAAGATTTTCCTAATAACCTGTTTGATATTGAAGAAATAATCTATGTTGGTGCAACGTATATGGGAAAAATATTAGATTTGAGAAAATTCATAAAAAAACATGCAGCCTTGCATAGTAAATTAATTATTATTTCTGTTGGTATATATAGTCCAGAAAACCTTAAAACCTATTATCTTATCGATAAAAAAACTAAAAGCAGTATTGAAAAAACAAATTTGATATTAAAAAAAGTATATTTGTGTATGGCAGAATAAATATGTAGAATAGTGCAAGAAAAAATCCATAACTCGGGCCAAATAAAATAGCCCATTGCTTCCACCCATACCATTCGCCTAAAATGGAGTTTGACTAAGAACTTCAGAAAGGCGTGGGAAAGGATGCTCACAATGGACCAAATTTATTCTATCAAAAAAATGAGAAATGAAGAAGGCTATTCTTTAAATAAAATTGTCACGGAAACCGGTTATGATTGGCGTACAGTTAGAAAATACGCAGATCACGATGTTCTTCCAAAAGAAAAAAACAGTAAAAAGCGCGGAATGATGTATACGAAAGGGTTTGAAGGACAAACCTATGGAGAAATCG
>NZ_FMZD01000028.1 GCF_900101525.1 Marinilactibacillus psychrotolerans
GCTGGATTTTATAATGAAGTTAGCCACCAAGACTAACTAAAAAAAACGCCATGTGAATTTCATGTTATATTGAAGTTATACCACTAACTCTCAATAGACAGGATGAATTCACATGACGCATTCTAACCATAACACATTAGCACGTACGGGAAAACACTTATCTCATTCAGAACGGGCTCAAATTGCCATTTTAAAGAACCAAAATTACTCTAATCGTCAGATTGCGCATGCATTGGGACGTGTCCCGCAAACCATTCATAGTGAAATACATCGTGGGACAATCACTCAACTTAACCGTCAAAAGCAATCCGGCAAAGTGTATGATTACTATACGACCTACTACGATCCTGATGCCGGACAAGCAGCTTACGATCGACTTCGATTGAACTGTGGTCGTCGGCCAAAATGGGCTGATACAGATGCATTTATTGAGTGGGCAGATGATAAACTGTTACTGGAAAAATGGTCTCCAGATGTGGTTGTTGGATTTGCTAGGACACACGACTTATTTGATCCGTCTATCATTCCCTGTACAACCACTCTTTATGGATGGATTGACAAAGGGATCATGAGAACCACGAATATGGATTTGCTTGAAAAACTATCACGCAAGCCAAAAGATTCTTCTTACAGAAGCAGAAAAAACAAGCGTATTTTAGGTCAATCCATTGAACAAAGACCTGCTGAAATCAATGATCGACAGACCTTTGGTCACTGGGAAATTGATACTGTGGTTGGTAATAAAGGAAAGACGGATTCTGTATTACTCACATTAGTTGAACGCCAAACACGCTTTGAAATCATCCTTAAACTCACGGGGAAAGATAAAGAATCTGTTGATCAAGCCATTAGTCAGTTAAGACAACGAGCGGGTGATAGATTCTCTACAATATTCAAAACCATTACTTCTGATAATGGATCTGAATTCGCCGGTCTTCATGAGGCGCTTCAAGAAACGCTGGATGTCTACTTCAGCCATCCTTACGCTTCATGGGAAAGAGGAACGAGCGAGAACCAACATAAATTTATTCGTCGATTTATTCCAAAAGGGAAAGCCATCAGTCAGTTTAGTGAAACCCAATGCTTGAGAATACAACAATGGATGAATGACTATCCACGGAAGATACTCGGCTATCAAACACCTCATGTCTGTTTTGCCAACGCTCTACGCTCTTTGTCCCAAATGACCTAAGTTTCGTTAGTGCTGAACAAATGACGAGTGACATCTTCTAATAACCGATTAAACAACAGAAAATTAACCGATAATATATTTTAAACTAAGTGGCTAACTTATACTTGAAATTTACAGATATTTTTATATTTAAAGTTTTAAATATAAAATGATTAACAACAGAAAGAATATTTAAGAGCAATTATAATCCTATTTCTATAGCTCGTTGAGATTTATTGATCATTTTTTCAGTTAAAATAGCTTCATTACCCTAAAGTTATACATAACCTCTCTTATAATTCACTTTTTCAAGCACAAAATCTCCAACCTATCTTTTATAAAAGATAGGTTGGAGATTTTATCATCTTAATATAGTCAACTTTTTTATTTACTCGTTTTAAATGCCTTTCTTTTACTAATCTGATACCCGAGTATAAAAGAAGTTTCAATTAATATAAAGAACAAAATAAAACAATACATGAAAAAATCCTGTGGTAATGCATTAATAATCGGGTCTGTTGCTGGATTGAATATCCACGCATCATTATTAAAAAAGATCTGATGAAAAGACACAAACATACTATCAAAATTAACTGCTAAAAAAAACAATAATACTGGTGGTATCAAAGAAGCAAAGAAAAATGGCTTGATCAACACCCATATTCTCCCTGTTCTTTTTACAAATTTCAAATAAAAAAACGTAGAAACGAATGCAATCAGCAGCACACTATAGTTAAGATAAAATAGTAACTTTACTTCGTAAAAATGCAGTAAGCCATTTTCTGAGCTTATAAAGTCTGGAAGGTTTAGCTCCTGTATCCATGGAAAATGTAAATACTGTAAGAGTGCATAATAATTATCCATTAACTTATCATATGTTAACCCTAAAGATTCAGGAATGTTCTGTGTTTGTATTGTAATTTGATACAATGGTATAAACCAAATCGTAACAGCGATCGAAAGTGTTATAACAAATATAATCATGCTGATAATCCCTAGAGTATCTTTCACTTTAATCATCATTCAATTTCCAGTCAGCCAGTGTTTGAATGGCATAGGTTGGTTGTTTAATAACCGTTCTCATATCTTCTTCTTTTGTAAACCCAGTATAGACAAGCAAGGTATCCACTTCATTATTGATTCCAGCTAGAATGTCTGTCTCGTAGTTATCGCCTACCATCAAAACTTCATCTTTTTTGAATCCAATTCGCTTTATAGCTTCATCCATTATAATAGCTTCAGGTTTTCCTACAAAAGTTGGAGCTATTCTAGTTGCTTTTTCTATTAAAGCCACTACGGATCCTGCTCCAGGGACCATTCCGCGTTCTGTTGGTAAATTTGTATCTTTATTCGTTGCTATAAAATTTGCCCCTTTTTGAATAGCTAAGGTTGCTTTTTCGCATTTTTCATAAGTGAGTGCTCGATCCAATCCTACTACTACATGATCAGGGTTTTCTTCATCTATTTTAAATCCAGCATTTAAGACTGCTTCTATCAATCCTTTTTCACCTACAACATAGACCGTCTTACCACCTAATGACTTAAGGTAATCTGCGGTTGCTAGAGAACTCGTATAGACTTCACTTTCATAAGCTTCAACCTTAAATTGCTCATTCAACTTTTTTGAAACTTCTTTAGGGCTACTTGTAGAGTTATTTGTAACAAATAAAAATGGTTTCTTTGCTTTTCTTAGCTGATTAATAAACCCAGGGGCTTCTGATATCGGTTCACTCCCCTTATACATAGTTCCATCTAAATCAATCAAATAACCTTTATAATCTTTCATTTTATCTACCATACACTAGCCTTCCTAACCTATCTCATTGGTTTCTTTTATTTTTATTCATTCTGGTTTATTTTTTTGGCGTATTTTAAATTTTGTTTCGCCTTTTTGATTTTTAACAGTTTTCACTTTGTTGTCCTTAGACTCGGAAGCTGGCTGCTTATCTGCATACTCCTCGGATATTTTACCTTTTTTTGTAAAAGATTTCTTATTTCCAATATTATCTATTTTTTTATCTTGATTTTTATTTTCTGGCTTAGTCTTTTCTTCTCGTTTTTTTGCTTGATCAAATTTACGTAAGTTTTTCTGCTTTTTATTTTGTGTATTCTTTTTGTTCTGGTTTGGTTTGCTCTTACGTTTAGAAGAACCAGTATGTTTCCTCTTCGGTTCTAATCGTTCCAATACAAAATAAGCACATCCAAAGCTGCAATATTCAGTCAAATAGTCTTTTAAACTAGAAATTCTCATGTCGATCGGTACTTTTTTGTTTTTTGAGTAATAAAATCCTCTCAATCTAAGCTTATCGTATGAAATATCTCCAACAATATAGTCATATTTTTCCAGGAAATCACTGTATCTTGCTTCTATCATTTCCAGATCGATTGCTTCTCTATAATCCTCAACAATTTTGTAAGCAGCACCATTCAAGGAAAGTGTATCATGATCTAATTTTTTGACTAACTTATTTTCTTCTGAAATATCTAGATCTATTATGTCTTGGGTAATATCAGATTTATTTTGTACTTCTTTATTTTCTTCTTTTAACGTGTCGCTCATAAGACCCCTTCTTCTTGTCTTTCTATTTTATCGGATATTGTTTTTGCAGATAATTTCCTATGACCACCCTTAAGAAGTGTGGAAACAGAACTTGATAATCAGATTTCTCCCCAATTATTGGGAAAAAAGGAACAAATAAATAATGATCTACTGAAGCAATTGTGTAGTCAGCTTCTTCTCTAATCGATTTTCCGTTAAATTGGATTTCTTGGTTTTCAGTTACTTGAATACCCTTGTAACAAATTTTACCAAATATTTTACCTCTAAACCCTAATCCTTTTATGGGTAATGGTTCTAATCTGGCTCTTTGAGTTTCCATAGAGTAGATTAATTCCTTTAACTGCTTGCCAGTTACTGTATATTTTAACACGCGCATAGGATGAGGCAAGGCTCTATGGAGATCATCATTTGTCACACTGCCTTCTATAATCGGTTGAAGGAATAAACCCGAATTTAAAATTGCAGCATCTGTTTCTGCATAATTGCATAATGCGTCAAGTCCGATATTCACAAAATTTGTACACTGTTTCCAATCTGCTTCAAGTGTATCGGGAATATCTGCAATTTTTTGTTCTTGTAATAGCTCATGTCCTAGCTGTGTATACTGGTGTACAAGTATATTTTCATCTTTAACAGGCTTTATTGCTTTTTCTATATCGATCACTTCTGCAGAAGCCTTTACAATTTTTTGATTTTCAATTTCTATGTTGATCTGTCCAATATATTCTCCAAATTTTCCTGCCCCAGCTAAAAGTGAGCTATTTACGTATTCTCCTTCAGGCAACAAATGGTGAGTATGTGCTCCTATTATAACATTTAGTTCAGGGAATTTTTCTGCTATTTTTCTATCATAGTCAATTCCTAGATGGCTGAGTAATATCCAGTTATCTACGATCCCCTCATATTGTTCTAAAATTCTTTCGATTGTCTTAAAAGGGTCATCTACATTCCAGCCCAAAGGATCATAACTTACAGTTAATGGAATTGTACAAGCAAATATGCCTAGTTTTGATCCAGAGCTCGTTTTATATATTTTAATAGGCACAGCCCAATTTGGTAATGCATTTGTATCTTTATCGGTTAAATTGGACAATATGATTTTAAAATCGGAATCATTATAGAGTTGATTTAACTGATATTTAGTACTACCAATTCCTTCATTATTTCCAATTGTAACAGCATCATAATGAGCATCGTTCAAAAGCCTGATAATGGCTTGACCATTAGTTGCTTCTGTGAGCGGATGAACTCTATCACAGGCATCTCCAATATCGAAAATCAATACTTCTTCTTTTTGATTTTCATGAAAAGAACGCACATCTCGTAAAAACTTTGCAGTTCGTGGCCAGTTCATCAAATGTGAATGTATATCATTTGTATGGTATATCGAAATTTTTTCCAAACCATAACCCTCCGCTTGTTTGCTTTGAACCATGTATTTACTAGATATTTCTTATTATAATATATCATTTATCTTAACATTACTCTATCATAGTACAGTATGCAATTCTTCTTTTAAACATAAACTTTATTATTACTTTTCCTAATTTCTTATTATGCTTTTTATAGTCTATAGAGTTTTACAAGCAGCTGCTTTTGGTATATTTATCATTTTAAATAAATCTATTTTTATAATTTACATTAGCGGAGCGAACAACCTTAGAATCCTTTTAGAGAATGTTACGATAAGTGACTGAGAGAGGTCTTCAATCTTAATTTTCTCACTTTCTAATATAGTTTGATCAAAATCTTCTATCATATCTTTAATTGCTGGAACGCCATATAGGACCACAGCATTTTCAAAGTGTAGATAAAGGCTTCTATAATCAAAATTAATAGTTCCGATCACGGCAACTGCTTCATCAACTATGATCGATTTTGCATGCATAAACCCATTAGTATATTCATAAACCTCTACGCCTGCGTTAATTAAATCTTTATAATAAGAACGACTTGTCATATGAACTAGATATTTATCCCAGATCTTAGGCAATATTATTTTCACACTTATTCCACTTTGAGCTGCTAGTACAAGAGCTGTTTCTAAATTTTCATCCAGAATTAAATAAGGTGTATTTATCAATATCGATTTTCTAGCTTCATAAATCATTTTAACAAAGACTTGTTCTCCCACGTTTTGTGTATCAGTAGGACTATCTGCGAACGGTTGAACATATCCAATTTCTTTTGGTTGGCTGGTAACTTTAAAATTTGGGACAAGAAGATTCATTTCACTCTCTAATAGGATTTCGTCCATAGTCTGCCATAGTTCCAAGAAAATCAATGTTTGCCTCCAAGCTGCCGGACCTTTCATTTTAATCCCTGTATCTTTCCAATGTCCAAATCGTTCAATTTCATTGATATATTCATCTGCAATGTTGATCCCCCCTGTGAAAGCTACTTTTCCATCGATCGATAGCACTTTTCTGTGATCTCGATTGTTTTGTGAGGAAGTCAGCACTGGATGAAAAGGATTGTAAATACGACAGTCAATCCCATTTTCAACCAACTGTTTCTTTGTATCTTTAGGAATGGTTACAAAACTACCTATATCATCGTACATTACTCTAACATCCAACCCTAAAGCGGCTTTTTCTATTAGAATTCCCTGAATTTCTGTCCACATCTTTCCTTCGGAGACAATAAAAAATTCAAAAAATATATAGTGCTCTGCTTTGACTAGTTCTTCAAGCATTGCCTGATAGTATTCTTCTCCGATTGGATAATAGTTAACTTCCGTCTGATTATATACCGGAAACCCCATTGTTTCTTGAAGATAGTACATCTGAGCTCCATATTCTGGATAGCACTTATTGGCTTCTAAAAATACAGATTGTTCATTGTATAAATGTGACTGGTGAAAATTATATACATCTTCTAATTTTTTTTGTAATTTTTTTGTTTTAGTTTGTCGATTAAACATTAGATAAAACAAGGCCCCATAAACCGGGAAAATCAATACTTGTAATATCCAAGTAATTTTATAGGCTTCCTTTCCTTTCTTCCAAACTACATGCAATGCAATTGCAATGGAAAGAAAAGTAAATAAAGTCTTCAAAAAAATGGAATAAGTAATTGACTGATTGATCAAAACTGCAAAAATCCCAAATTGTATCAATATAAGTATTGCTAGTAAGACTCGACGCCTAAAAATCTGAAGCATCCATTTATGTATCATATCTATCATTCCTTTGTATCAGATTCTCCTATAAGTATGCCTGTTTTACTATCTATTGTCACGAATGATTTTAAGCAAATCATTCGTACTCGCTAAAACTCTGTGATAAATTATTAACATAAAGAATATTAGAAAATGAAAGGAGAATAATGAATATGAATAAATCAACTCATAATTTTCTGTTTAGTGGACTTCTTGGTATATCCATCGTTTTATTATTAGTGGGGCTATTCTTCTCTATAGTACCTCAATACCCTGAACGAAGTAGTTCAATGATTGCTGGTACCATTGTTTATATTGGCTTAGCATTGCTTGCATTTTCAGCAAAAAAACATTCTACTCTATCTTCAAAATTTCTAATTTTATCTGGTTTAGGTTTAGCAGGAATTCACATTTATACAGAAATTCAGTTACTAACCTCTATTGGATTGTTTGCAATTACTAATATGTTAGGATACACGGCTCTTATTTCTATAGGGTTAGCAATAGGTGTTAAAGTACTCAATAAAATCTCTAAAACCTCCCTTGGTTCTCTATCCTTAAATGGATTTCTAACTGCCGGAGTAGCTTTTACTTATTGGCATGTAGCTTCTATCAACATCGTTAGAGAATCACTATTGTTTTTTATTCCCTTTTCAATACTTTTCTTTTTAACGGTTGGTCAATTTATCTATAAAATCCTCAAAGAACGTAATCGCACTTACATTAGCGTAAATTCTTAATTTATTATTTATTAAACTAAAGAGCCGGATCATCTTTTAGATTGTCAAAAGATGATCCGGCTCTTTAATTTTAAAATTCAATAATTTTAGTCCCATGAAACTGATTAGCTGCAATGATTTTGGCCACTTGCGGCAGATTTTTATACGTAACACCTCCGCCAGGCAAAATCTCGATTCTTCCTGTAGCATGTTCAATCAGTTTATTTATTTTTTCACCATTATCTTGAAGAGATCCATTTATGCCTCCGTGAGTTAATATACGGGTAATATTTTGTGATATTAGCCATTCAAGTTCCTCTAATTGGTATTCTATAGGAATTTGATCAAATGCCATATGAAAAGTCACTTCACATCCCTTACAAAGAGGGAGTAACGCCTTAATCTGTTCACGATTAATACGGTTTTCATATGTTAAACATCCAAATACAACCCCATCTGTTTTAACCTCTTTAGCCATCTTAATATCCTGCTTCATTATTTCTATTTCAGCCAACGTGTAGTTAAAGTTGCCTCCCCTAGGACGAATCATTGTCATCACAGGGATAGAATGCTTGCTACAATATTCTAAAGTATGCTTCATTACACCAAAGGAAGGCGTTGTTCCTCCTACAGCAAGATTATCACATAACTCTATCCTATCTGCACCGGCTTGAATCGCTTTTGGAATATCTGTGAAGTTTTCAGCACAAAATTCTTTTAACATTCTAAATTCCCCTATTTATCTAATTTGTTGAATTTTATCCTGTCATCTTTTTCTAATCAGCAAATAGTGTATTTACATGATCAACTAAATGAGCCAGTTTTTTCCATTGTTCTTCTTCAGTTAAAATGTTTCCTTCTTCAGTAGAAGCAAAGCCACATTGCGGGCTGATGCAAATCTGACTCTTCGGTACATACTTTGCGGCTTCGTTTATACGGGCTTTAAGCACTTCAACATCCTCTAAATCTGGAAATTTCGAAGTCATTAATCCCAAAACAATTTTACCTTTCCCCGTAAAATATTTTAGAGGACCAAAGTCTCCAGAACGATCATCATCATATTCTAAAAAGTACCCATCATATGAAATTTCTTCAAATAATTCTTTTGCGACTGGATAATACGGTCCCGCTGCTGCATAGGAAGAACGATAATTCCCTCTACAAACATGAGTTGTTAACGTTAAGTCTTCTGGTTTATTATAGATTATATCTTGGATATTTTCTTTAGCCATTTTTTTTAACAGTTCCCATTCTTCTTCTGGAATGAGTTCATCCTTAATTCCGTCCGCAGCTAGAAAACCCCAAAACACATCATCAATTTGAAGATAGCGACAACCTAAATCATAAAAATCTTGTATTGCTTCGTTATAGACTTTTCTTAAATCCTTACAGAATAACTCTATGGTTGGATAGTGTTCATTCCTTCTAATTCCTTCATGTAAGAACTGGTTTGGACTAGGAATCGAAAATTTCGATACAGCATCTTCTCCCACAAAATTTTGCAGGAATTTAAAATGATCTAAGAACTCATGATTTTTATTCCAACTAATTTTATCTATAGTACGAACATCCAATGGCTCACTCTCTATATCTCCTGCAAATTTATATCCATGCTCTTTTCGATACTTTTCCATCCCATTGATTCCCCACATAAAATCAAGGTGCCACCATCCCCGTCGGAATTCTCCATCAGTAATCGCTTTTAATCCAATTTCTTTTTGTTTTTCTATAATTCTTTTAATTTCTTGATCTTCAATATTTTTCAACTGAGACTTTGAAATCTCTCCCTTTTCAAAAGCACTTCTTGATGATTTCAATATTTCAGGTCTTAAAAGACTTCCTACGTGGTCTACTCTATATGGGGCCGTCTGTATAACTTTTGTCATTTGAAACATCCTCTCAATTAACTTATGCTTGTGCTATAATAGAAAATCCTTGGATAAGAATAAATCTTTCATCCAAGGATTTAACAGATGCACCATTAATACAATATTATTATTTCACTGATTCATTCATTAAGCTCATGTGCTTTATTGATTTTTTATAGAAAGCTGTTCTTCATACCGAATCACTATACTAGTAACTCTTTAATTCAGTTTTGAGTAAAATTTTCTACCCGAACATCATTTCCAATGTTCTTTTATTACTTTTTAAAAAAAAGCTTTCAAAATCTTAAACTCTATGGATTCTCTCTTAAAGTAATGCCTCATTATAAGATATCTCTAATGTACTTAATCATAAGTTCTTTGTCAATATATTCTAATGGCTTTTAAATTATATCCATATTAAGTATATTGACATTTACTTTATAGTTCCATAAAGTAATAAGTGCACAATCAATCGGAGGTAAGTATGGCTAAAAAATATTATGCAATCAAAAAAGGTAAAAACCCAGGTATTTATACTTCCTGGGCAGAAGCTCAGCAACAAGTTTCTGGTTTTTCAGGAGCAGAATTTAAATCATTCTCATCAAAAAATGAAGCAGAAAACTACCTATCTCCTTCCAAACAGGCTATAGAGGTTTCTGATGAAGACACTGTAACCGCTTATGTAGATGGCTCATTTGATAAGTTGAATAATCGTTACAGCTATGGAGTAGTAATGTTGAAAAACAATACTGTACTTGCCACATTAAACAATGCAGATAATGATCCTAAATATGTAGAAAGCTTTCAAATTGCAGGAGAATGTTTCGGGAGCCTTAATGCAGTTAAATGGGCTAAAAATAATGGATATAAAAAAGTTGTCATTCATTATGATTACTTGGGTATTGAAATGTGGGCTACCGAAAAGTGGCGTACGAACAAGGCTGTATCAAAAGATTATGTTGCTTATTTCAAACAATTATCTCAAAATATTGAGGTAGAATTTAAGAAAGTGAAAGCTCATTCTGGAGTAGAATTCAATGAATTGGCTGATCAGCTTGCAAAGGATGCTTTAAAAGTTCGATAAAAATAAAATTTCCACTGTTTTAATGCTTATCTATTAGATACTGTTGATCATTGGAAGTCAGTTATTTAATTATTGGTTAAGTAAAATCTGCCTTAGGTAGGTATTCAGTACATCCACCAGACCAAGTCACTGTATGGATAGTATGGAATTAAAATTGAAATAATGCGTATTCCTCCTAAGCATCTTTCGTTCACTCTTCTGCCCATTAATTTAAGTAGTCAGCATTCTAAATAACCTTCAAAGTCATATAGGCAATCATACCTATCCATTCCCTTATTAGAATTCTGATTTTGTATATTAAATTAATTATTAGGATCCAGTTATCGTTCATATAAAAAGAATCTAGGACAAATGTCTCTATTGAGCAATAATTTGAAGTGTATAACATCAAAAAAACCGTCATATCAAAGATTGAGTTTCCTAGATTTGACGGGATTTTACATTCTATCTAGCTTGGTCGCAGTCTCGATATGCGATTTCTTATGCTCCTATACCGAAATAAAAACACCTCCTCTAAAATGAGGAAGTGCTCTAGTTATTATTTAATTACTTACCGAATACTTTGAAACGATCTTCGTCATTCATATATTCTTTATCGCCCGCTGGAGCTTCTGGTGAACCAAATACCAATTGCCCTCTAAGTTTCCAGTTTGAAGGAGTTCCCCATTCTTGTGCAACTCTCTCATCGATTACTGGATTATAATGTTGTAAGTTAGCACCAATGTTTAGTTGCGCCAGTGCAGTCCAAACATTTACTTGAGCAATTCCACTAGCTTGGTCAGACCAGATAGGGAAGTTGTCAGCATATAACGCAAACTGTTCTTGAAGATTTTTCACTACATCTTGATCTTCAAAGAAAAGGATTGTTCCTTTACCATTAGCAAAACTTTGTAATTTAGCTTGAGTGTTTGGAAAAGCTTCTTCTGGAGTTAATGGTTTAAGTAACTCTTCAGTAAAATTCCATAGTTTTTTGTGTTCATCGTTGAACAAAATAACCACTCTTGATGTTTGAGAATTAAATGAAGTTGGTGATTCTTTCACTACTTCTTTAATTAAACTAACTAATTCTTCTTCTGAAACTGAAACATCGCTTCCTAATGCATAAATAGAACGACGTTTTTTTAACTCATCAACAAATTGCATATCTAAATCTTCCCTTCCATATTAACCTTACTTTTCGTAACTATTCTCATTATAACGCTTATAAAAATTATTTCAACAATAAACTTCAAATTCGTAATAATTAATATCGTATGATTCTTACATACTTAACTTATACAAAAGCTGTCTTTATTAAGGCTGAAAAACAGCTACTATAAATCCATTTTCTTCAGTAATTCTTTTAAAGAAGATAAATCATTTGCAGAAAAAGTCATACCTTTTCCCATCTTAGAATGATCTGGACTCCAATCTCTTATATCAAATTTGGGCTCTTTACCATTCCAACTTACTATATTCAATTCTTTTTTCCACCCACTTTTACTTTCACTAATCACACCAATTTCTTCCATAATTTCATATTCGATTCCAGCCATTACTTAATCCTCTCTTTCGATAAAATATCTTCCTACTTCTTCTGGCTTATGTGCATCTGATCCTGTTTCTAATTTCAGATTCAAATTTTTAGCTTTATCTAGAATCATTTGATTAGGATAGGTCTTACCATAGAACTCTTTATCGATTCCCGCAAAATTATAATCCAGTATATAGCCATTTTTTTTTGCTAATTTCAATAACTTTACCCAGTCAATCATATCTTTATACTGATATGATTTTTCAAATTTATGGATCAAATTAATATGTCCAATTTTCTTAGGAGTTATAGGTCCATAAGGATTCGATAAGGCTTTTAACACTGTTTTTTCATAGATTGAATACAGCATATGGTACCCTATTTCTTCACCTTTTTGGATAAAACTCTCTTTACTATAATCAATGCAAAAGTATGTTTCATCTGGCAATTTCAAAAAGTGCACACTTAATATAGAATTTTCGATTGTTTCAGGGTACTTTTCTAGAAATAGTCTTGTCTCCTGCTCATACCCTTCAATATAATCTATTTCAAATCCTGCATTAATTTCAATTTTATGACGATATTTTGCTTTTAATCCCTTTGCTTCTTTCAGGTACTCATACACATCTTTTTCATTCATTGCGCTATCTTTATCGGGCACAGTATCTAGAATCGGCAATGGAGCATGCTCGGTAAATGTAATTTTATTTATCCCTAGTTCTATAGCTTTTTTTACATATTTCTCCATTTTTTCGTTCGAACCATGGGGACAATAATGTGTATGAACATGGTTATCGATTTTCATATTATACCTACTTTCAATTTCCTCTATACTTTATATATTATCTTATTATTTCAGTTATGACTAATTTAATTCTCACTTAATTATTTCACTTATTGTAGTATAAATGATAAATTTCATTGAATCTATTCATATAAACCCTAGTTTATGTTACTATTTTTGTTATTAGTAAAACTTACTAATAACAAGTTTTGCTGATAAAAAATATTAAACTATTATGAAAAGAGGAAGCTATATCATGAATTCAACTAGCCTGAGCAAATCCATACTCCATCAAAAGCATCAAGAATTGGACTTCCTCCATCATTTCCATGGATTAGGCTATGACTTGATAGACTTATCTGCAATTGAACAATTTGATTGGACAAAATTATCTGAAGATGATCTTGGACTAATGAACGAACGTCATAAGTGGCAGCACGAAGGTTTTTTGTTTGCATTAAGAAGTGATTGGACAAATGCAATTGTAAGGTACAGAAAAAAGTATCAATTAGACGCAGAGAAGATAGCTTACTCGGGTCCCGTATATACTTTAAACAGTGAAAAACATCAATATGGCTTAGAAACTTATACAAGCGACATTGATAAACAAACTAAAATATTAAAACAAATGGTCCATTATATAAAAGAACATTTATCTATAACGTTGTCAGTAGCAGTTATCAGTCATAATACCCTTTTGAAAACTTTACTTTCTGAAAAAGAATTAGCTGATGAATTAACACGCAAATTTATAAAAGAACGTAATCGTGATGCTTTAGCCATTAAAATTGGAGAAAAGCACCCTGTTATTGAATTGATGTCTCACCCTGCAGCGGAGCAAGCAAATTATGTAAAAGAACATATGCCTCATTTGAAACGCCATATTGAAGAAATGAATCTTTGGGAAAGTATTTTAATAGAAGAAAATGTCTCTTATGTCTATGGAGATATGCTGGCTCTACCCTCTCAAACATACTATAAAGGTATTTCGATCCAATTATATTCAGAAGATAAAGTAGAACCTATTGCTTCAGGTGGACAGTACTCTAGTCCTACTAACGCCTTTGGAATTGGATTGAATATTTAAAAAATTAAGATAACTGACGGAGGAATATCTTTTATGATCACAATGGCTCTATCTAAAGGAAGACAATTAAAAGATTTTATTCAATATTTAGATAAAAAAGACCTAACAAATTGGAGTGCTGCACTAAAGTCTATCTCTAGAGAACTTGTAATCGAAACAGATTCTATTCGATTTCTATTAGTAAAAGGAGAAGATGTCCCAGTTTATGTAGAAGAAGGCGTAGCTGACTTAGGCATCACGGGAAGTGATGTTCTTTTTGAACAAAATCGTCAAATTAATAACTTGATAGATTTACCTTTTGGCTATTGTCACTTTGCAATTGCAGCCAAAAAAAACCAAGAAACTTATCCCGTAGTAGCAACTAAATATATAAATTTCACACAAAACTATTTTGATTCAGTCAAACAACCTGTCAAGATCATTCAGTTGAAAGGTTCTGTAGAACTCGCAGCAACAATTGATATGGCAGATGCTATTATGGATATTGTACAAACTGGAACAACTTTAAAAGAAAACGGATTAAGTGAACAAGTTAAATTAGATGAAATCAATGCTCGTTTGATCTCCAATAAACATGCTTATTTTGCTAAAAATGATGAAATTCAAACGATTATTAATCAATTAAGGATGGACTGACATGTATACAACTAAAACATTTAAAGATATTTATGCAACTAAAAATGATATTGATTGGACACTTCTAGAAAGTGTTCAGTCAATTATTAAAACAGTTCAAGAACTGGGAGATCAGGCGTTATTTGATTATTCTAAGAAATTTGACTCCGTTGAATTAACTTCGTTAAAAATATCAAAAAATGACTTAAAAAGAGCTTATGAAGCAATTGATGATGATTTAAGAGAATCACTTGAAGCAGCTAAAGAAAACATTGAAAGCTATCAAAAGTCTATTATGTGGACACAAAGTGATGCTTCAGAATTATACCAAAAAATTCATCCTCTCAATCGTGTCGGAATTTACGTCCCAGGTGGAACAGCTCCACTTGTTTCCACTGTATTAATGACAACCGTTCTGGCTAATGTGGCAGGTGTAAAAGAAACGGTAATTGTGACACCTCCCCAGAAGAATGGAATTCAAGAGGCCATCTTGGCTGCTTGCTATATTGTAGATGCTGATCATGTATATCAAGTAGGGGGAGCTCAAGCCATTGCTGCCTTAGCATACGGAACTGAGACAATACCTAAAGTCGATAAAATCGTTGGACCAGGAAACCAGTACGTTGCTTTAGCTAAAAAACTAGTCTATGGAGACGTTGGCATCGATTCTATCGCTGGTCCGAGTGAAATCATTGTTGTTGTGGATAAATCTACTAGAGCTGATTGGGTAGCGTATGATTTGCTAGCGCAAGCAGAACATGATATACAGGCTAGGACTTTTCTCATTAGCGAAGACGAATCTAAATTAAATGAAATTTTAACAGAAGTCAGTAATAAAATGACTTCACAACCTAGAACTACTATTATTTCAGAAAGTTTAAAAAATCATCACTATTCAGTCCTTACTGCTTCAAAACAAGAAACGGTTGAAGTTGTTAATTTGATTGCTGGAGAGCATATTTCAATTCAAACAACAGATGCAGAATCTTATGTAGATCTGATTACTACTGGTGGAGCTTTGTTTATTGGACCCTATTCTCCAGAAGCTATCGGCGATTATGTAGCAGGACCAAGCCACGTTCTCCCAACAGGAGGAAATGCCCGCTTTTCAAATGGCTTATCTGTAAATGATTTTTTACGTACCAATTCTGTAATCAATTTAACACGTAAAACATTCAATACAATGGCCCCTTCTGGGATTCGTTTAGCAAAAGAAGAAGCATTAAAAGCTCACCATGATTCCCTTTATTATCGACTGGAGGAGGATAAACAATGATTAGGATTGATAAAAATGAGAGCCCTTATAGAGCACTAACAGAAGCAGAAATCGCAAAGATAGCTGTAGATACTCAATTCAACCAATATGCAGAAAACGAATACCAAGATTTACAGAACAGTTATGCAGCTTTTAATCAGTTAGATCCTGAACTGGTGTCTTTTGCAAATGGTTCAGATGAATGGATCCAAAAAGCGATAATTGTTTTAGGCAAAGGGCCAGTGTTAACATTTGATCCCGATTTTGTAATGTATGATGTTTATGCAAAGCAGTTCGATCGTGAAATTGTAAAATTACCTGCCAATGATGACTTTACTTTTGATTACGAAGAAGTGTACAAACTTATAAAAATGCTCCGTCCTTCTGTTTTCATCTTTTCACAACCGAATAATCCATTTGGAACTTTACACCCTTCAGAATTTATTATTAAAGCCGCTGAATTGATGAAAGAAGTAAATGGTTATTTTATTTTAGATGAAGCCTATGGAGAATTTATTGAAGAGCCCATTGATTATCCGGAAGGTGATCATATTATTCGCTTGCGTACTCTTTCAAAAGTATATGGATTAGCTGGTTTGCGGATTGGAGTAGCTACATCCACACGTAAAACTATGGATCTATTAGATTCAATTGCTCACCCCTATCCTTTAAATACTTTTTCGTTAAATGTAGCTGTAATTCTGCTGAATCAACCAGAACGTCTAGAAGAATTTATTGAATTAAACAGAACGCTCTCAAAACAGTTACGTAGTGTTTTTAAAGAAGAGGTCGGGGATATCATTCCTATGCTTGAAAGCCATACAAATTTCTTATTTACTTATGGAGACGATGCACTCGATCTAGGAAACTATATTGTCGAGAATGGATTTTTGCCTAGAATGTACCCTGAAGAAAAATCTCCAGCTCTAAAAAAAGCCGTTCGGTATTCTATCGCCACCGAAGATCAGTTGGAAGAGATTAGAAAAATTATTCAAAAATGGAGAGATGAAAAATGGTCATCAAGAAAGAACGCATAACGAAAGAAACTTCTATTCGCATGTCCGTTGAACGTGGATTAACTCCTTCAACGATCGACACTGGCGTTGGTTTTTTTAACCATATGCTAGATCTATTGGCTTTCCATGGTCATTTCGTTTTTGATATTCAAGTGGATGGAGATACAGATGTTGATGATCACCACACTACAGAAGATGTTGGGATTTTACTTGGTCAAGCAATTGCTGAACTCAATCTAGACAAAGCTAAAATTCAACGATACGGAACAGCGTATGTCCCGATGGATGAAACTTTGGCCCGTTCAGTGGTAGATTTCAGCGGTCGCCCTTATTTACACTTCGAAGCAGCTTTCACTGCTCAGAAAGTTGGTACGTTCGATGTGGAACTAGTAAAAGAATTTTTCTATGCAGTTGCAATCAACTCTAGAATTACTGCACATTTAGACTTGATCCGCGGTGGAAATACGCATCACGAAATTGAAGCTTTATTCAAGGCTTTTGCTCAGAGTTTAAGAATAGCTTTGAGTGATTCTAATATCGATAGAATTCCATCTTCGAAAGGAGTCATTCAAGAATGATCGCTATTGTAGATTATGGATTAGGTAATATTGCGAATCTAACAAATGCTCTTGAATATTTAGGCTATGAAGTAAATATCACTAATAAACAAGATGAACTTGAAAAAGCAGACAAGATTATCTTACCAGGTGTTGGTCACTATAAAGACGCAATGAATAAAATAGAAGAATTAAATTTACTTCCTGTTCTAGAAAAACTTAAGGATACAAAACCTTTTATTGGAATCTGTTTAGGAATGCAGCTGCTTTTTGAGCACAGCGAAGAAGGAAATGTTAGGGGTCTTGGTTATCTTCCTGGAACTGTTAAAAAAATAACTGGAAACGTAGCTGTTCCTCACTTAGGCTGGAACAAATTAAATTCTACTATCCCTTCTTTGGATGATGATGTGTATTTCATTCATTCATTTAAAGTACACACTGATCAAAATGTCGTAGCAACAGCTGAATACGATGAAGATGTAGTCGCTATCGTTCAGAAAGAGTCAATCGTGGGTATTCAATTTCATCCAGAAAAAAGTGGCACAAAAGGGCTACAGATACTAGATCAAGCACTCAAAGGTGGGTTTACGCATGATTGAACTATGGCCAGCAATCGATTTGATTGATCAGCAAAGCGTACGATTAACTGAAGGAAAATACGAGTCAAAAGAAATTATGAATCGAACTGCTGAAGAAGCGATTGCATACTATAATCAGTTTGAACAAGTCACTCGTATTCATATTGTAGATCTGATGGGTGCACTTCATCAAAAGCCTGCAGAACAAGAATTTATTACAAATCTAATTCAGACAAGCCAGGTCCCTATTGAAATCGGTGGCGGCATTCGTTCTGAAGAAACGATTAACTATTATCTATCAAACGGTGCTTCCTATGTAATTGTTGGAACTCGTGGATTACAAGACTTACCCTGGTTAAAGAAAATGACCGACTTATATCCGAATAAAATTTATTTAGGACTGGATGCAGTTAAAGATCAAGTTGCAGTAAATGGCTGGACAGAAACTGCAGAACGTACGATTTACGATGTGGCTGAAGAGACAGCTTCCTTCAAATTAGGCGGCATTATTTATACAGATATTTCAAAAGACGGTAAAATGGCTGGACCTAATGTTGAATTGACAGCTAAATTAGTTCATCTCTCTCCTCACCCAATCACAGCTTCCGGCGGTATCAGAAGTTTAGAAGATATGAAAGAATTAGAAAAAGCTGGTGTGAATGCTGCTATAGTTGGAAAAGCTGCAAATACGACTGACTTTTGGGAGGGAATCAAGTAAATGATCAAAAAACGTATTATTCCCTGTTTAGATGTTATGGATGGCGTAGTCGTCAAAGGGATTCAATTTAAAGGACTAAGAGAAATAGGAAATCCAGTTGATCTTGCAAAACGTTATAATGCTTTAGGTGCGGATGAATTAGTTTTCCTAGATATTTCAGCAACCGAGACTGGTCATGCTTTGATGTTAGATGTAATCAGGCAGACAGCTAAAGAATTATTTATTCCGATGACTATAGGCGGCGGTATTCAATCTGTATCAGATATATCTGCCTTGCTTGGAGCTGGTGCTGACAAAGTAAGTTTAAATTCAGCTGCCTTGAGAAATCCTGATTTAATTAGTGAAGCAAGTGAAAAATTCGGTTCTCAATGCATTTGTATTGCAATAGATGCTAAATGGGATGAAGAGAAACAAGACTGGTTCTGTTATACTCATGGTGGAAAACAAGCCACTGATATCCGTACATTAGATTGGGTTAAGAGAGTAGAAGCTCTTGGAGCCGGTGAATTACTCGTTACAAGCATGGATTATGACGGAATGCAGCAAGGATTTGATCATAAACTATTGAGCCTTATCCAAGGGATGGCAACTATTCCTGTAATAGCATCGGGTGGAGCTGGTTCTGCTGATCATTTCTCTGATTTATTCATTGAAACGAATGTTTCAGCTGGTCTAGCTGCTTCTATTTTCCATGATGAAGATGTATCTATTCAAGAAGTTAAAGATCTCTGTATACAAAAAGGAGTGCCAATGAGAAGTGTCTAAATACGATAAACTAAAACCAGATTTTTCTAAAGGATTGCTTACAGTCATTTTACAACATTATACGAATAAAGAAATTCGTATGGTTGGTTATATGAATGAAGAAGCATTTGAATTAACAAAACAGGAAGAAGTTGCCTGGTTTTACTCTAGATCTAAAGAAAGATTATGGAAAAAAGGAGAATCCAGCGGCAATGTACAGTATGTAAAAGATATGTATCTGGATTGTGACCAAGATGCGTTATTGGTAATGGTAGATCCTGCAGGTCCAACTTGCCATACTGGAACAGACAGCTGCTTTAATTTAGATTCTTCATTCCCCTTAAAAGATATAGAAGCGACTATTCAAAACCGTGCTGCCTCTTCCGATAACGACTCCTATACGAATTATTTATTATCAAAAGGTATAGATAAAATCGCCAAGAAGTTCGGTGAAGAAGCATTTGAAGTCGTAATTGGTGCAAAGAATAAGGATAAAAAAGAAGTTGCTAATGAAGCGGCAGATGTCCTGTATCACTTAGGTGTTCTTTTACATCACTCTGGTGTCTCAGTATCAGAAGTAGAATCTGTGCTGGCTAATCGCCACAAGAAACAGAACAATTTCAAAGGAGAAAGAAAAGACGTTCAAGAATGGTAATCTTATAATTACTTTTGTATTAGCTTATGTTTTAAACCCAGCAATGTGTACCTAGATACACATTGCTGGGTTTTTTATTAAATAAATTATATTATTTACTTTATTTTATAAAGTTTACCTACATAGAGATCGCTTACGATTTCATTATTTATTAACTATATTACTAATCACAAAAAGACTGCTCTATTTTAATAAAGACGGTTGCAATTCTAGTCCGACCCCTGTATTCTAATGATTAACTAATAAAAACAAATAAATAATCTGAAAACGAAAGAGGTAAATCTCATGAAATCACAACTTAACTTAGTCATTATTATTACGCTCAGGGCTTAACACTGTATGAAATTTTACAGCTGTTTAGTCCTATTCATGGTTGTGTGAATGGGACTAAGACCTCCCATTCTTTAATAAAGAATGGGAGGTCTTTTCTTTTTAACCAGGTTTTTAGAGAGAATTATAAAGGAGGAGTATGCTTCAACAAATCCGTAACATTCAAAATTTACATTTTAGGGGATGACTAATATGCACTATTTAAAAAGACTTAATGAATTATTTACTCAATACTTATCATGGATCGTCATTTTGACGGCTGCAGCTGCTTTATTAGTACCCAATGTATTCACATGGGCTGCTGGAATTACTACTTATACTCTTCAGTTTATTATGTTCACTATGGGTATGACAATGAAGCCCTCAGATTTTAGTGAAGTGATGAAAAAACCTTGGCAAGTATTTCTGGTGGTGTTTGGTCAATACTTATTCATGCCGCTCTCTGCTTTAGCACTTTCAAGTCTATTCAATCTTTCTTCAGAAATTGCTTTAGGATTATTACTAGTCGGTTCTGTACCTGGTGGAACCTCTTCAAATGTCATGGCTTACTTGGCAAATGGGAACCTACCCTTATCAATCAGCGCAACTTCAGTTTCTACCCTACTGTCTCCTATATTAACGCCCGTTATATTGTCTTTATATGGAGGAGCTTATTTGAATATTGATTTCTGGACAATGTTCTTTTCAATCATCCAAGTCGTCTTACTTCCTGTTCTATTAGGCCTTACCCTTAGTTACTTCTTTGGGAAACAAACTAAAAAAGCTGAAAAAATATTACCATCTTTTTCTTCGCTGGCTGTCTTACTTGTTCTTGCTGGTACTGTTTCAGTGAATCAAGAGAATTTGTTAAGTACTGGGTTGATAATTTTTTTAGTCGTCTGGCTGCATAACTTGAGCGGGTATGGAATTAGTTATCTCGCTTGCAAGGTATTAAAGCGTGACATTCCGACAACTCGAACGGTCGCTGTTGAGATTGGTCTTCAAAATACTGGTTTAGCAGCGAACTTGGGATTAGCTCATTTCACTCCAGCAACAGCTTTAGCGGCAGCTGCCGGTACAATCGTGCATACCTTATTTGGCACAATTTACGCTAACTTATGTCGCAGGAAAGACAAAAAGAAATTAGAACTTATAAATAGTATCACCCCGGTTTCTACCAATGTAAAAGCCTAAATCAAGTAATAATCAAACAAAACTCAGAAAGTAGGAAATCGTCATGAAACTTAGTCAGACTGTTAGAAGTGGACCAGATCAATACATTAGTCAAGAAGGTGCATTGAAATACTTTGATGAAAAACTGACACGTTTTTCAAATCCAGTTGTGATTACTGGAGAAAAATCATATGAAGCTTTTCTTAAACATTACCCGGGTCATCATGATTATCCCGTTCTAAGATATGACCATACCGCTTCAGTGGTAGATATGAAACGGCTAGCAGATCAATGCTCAGAAGTTGACTGTATCGTTGGGATTGGTGGTGGAAAAGTTTTAGATACTGCCAAAGGAACGGCAGATTTATTAGCGATTGAATATGTCATGATTCCTACTATTTTAGGAACCTGCGCTGCTTATACCCCTATTTCTGCAACGTACCATCCTGATGGAACATTTAGAAGTGTCGATTACTATACTCGATCAGCTTCTCTGTGCTTAATGGATCTTTCTTTGCTGATCGAATCACCCAAAAAGTACTTTGCTGGTGGAATCGGAGATTCTTTAGCTAAATGGTATGAAGCAGAGGGAATCACAGAAAAGGTAACTGGAACCTTACCAGCCATGGTTTCAGTAGGACTTCATACAGCTAAAGTGATCCAAGAGATTCTATTACAGGACAGTGAAGAAGCTCTGATTAGTATGGATAGACAGGAAGTGACACCTGCCTTCCAGCGTGTAGCAGAAGCAGTCGTGGCTATCGCTGGTACAGTTGGTGGATTCGCCGGTGAATACGGTCGAATGGCCGGTGGTCATGCCGTTCATAATGGGATGTCGTTAGTGCCGGAAACCCGATCCTACGAACACGGAGTTAAAGTAGCTTATGGGGTTCTAGTGCAACTAATCGCCGATGGAAAGTTTAACGAAGTTGATCGCCTTCTGCCGTATTATAAGAAAAATGGTTTCCCACATACGCTTAAAAGTTTTGGAATCACGGAAAATTTAGATGCAGCTATGAAAAGAATCGCTGCTTTTGCGGCAGACGATAAAGAAACTTTCAATCTAGTCATCGCTGACATTACAAAACATGATATCTACAACGCCATGCAGTATCTTGAAACAATGACTCTAGAAAAAACATACTAAGCAAACCGCCCAAGAGGCTGGGACAAAAGTCTCTGAACGTCTTTAAATATAGAGAAACCCTGAAAGAATTGTATTCTTGGGGGTCGGTACATTTTTACAATTCTCTCAGGGTTTCTTCTTACTTTAATGATTCTATTTCTTCTTTCTTTTATTATATTTTCGTAGATTATTGGCCATGAAGATCAGATTCGTTTTATTTTCTACATTCGATTTTTCACGAACTGAAAATCGATTGAACCTCAAATTGGCCTTCACCTATCCGAAAGTTGGTTCTACATAAAATTTACGTTTACTATAAAATTGAGTGCCTTCTTCTTTAGTAAACGCCCGATTTTGATCTCTTTCAATCGCTTGGTTGATGAGTGGAGCGATCTCTTCTTCATAGTATTGAATTTCTTTTTCTTTTAAATTCGAGTACAATAGATCCACAGATTTTTTCCAAACAAAGGTATGTTTACTAGCATCTGCTTCAAACCTTGTATCATCTATAAATAATGCTTTGCCTTGAATCAATTGTTCTTCTTTTAACCGAAGAGAAAAAGTACAATACAGATCTTGTGAAAGGTCTTTAGTTTTTTTCGGATACCCTGAATCGGTTGAGTGCACGGTAAGACACTAACGTTTGACCTGTTAACCATTGCATCGCTAGATTTTCTTGCATCATTTTTTCGACCGGAAAAGATCCCTTCTGAATAGGCAAACAGTCGTGCTTTGAGTAAAAATTTCGGATGATAAGCCGTGCTCCTTTTGCTTGCATAAACAAATAAGATCCCCTGAAATCTCAAGTAGATTTTCAGCGGATCTTATTATTTTGTTAGGACTTTTGTCCCAGGCTCTTTGTTTTTACACAGTTATATGAACTTGACCAGATAAGAACAGCATATCAATCAACTCAATAAGAGTTCTCCATTCAGTTCCCAGATAAAAGCAGCATATCAATCAACTCAATAAGAGTTCTCCATTCAGTTACCAGATAA
>NZ_FMZD01000033.1 GCF_900101525.1 Marinilactibacillus psychrotolerans
ACCCTTTCGTATACATCATTCCGCGCTTTTTACTGTTTTTTTCTTTTGGAAGAACATCGTGATCTGCGTATTTTCTAACTGTACGCCAATCATAACCGGTTTCCGTGACAATTTTATTTAAAGAATAGCCTTCTTCATTTCTCATTTTTTTGATAGAATAAATTTGGTCCATTGTGAGCATCCTTTCCCACGCCTTTCTGAAGTTCTTAGTCAAACTCCATTTTAGGCGAATGGTATGGGTGGAAGCAATGGGCTATTTTATTTGGCCCGAGTTATGGATTTTTTCTTGCACTATTCTACATATTTATTCTGCCATACACATGTGAGTAAAATATAAAGAGGTTTATTTTTAAAACCTCTATCTAAAAATAAAATATTGATTAAGATTAATAAGCTTTTTAGCATTTTATACTTTAAATTATTAAAACCTATTTATTTTAAATATAAAAATTCTATTAAATATACAGTTACAAGACTTTTCAAGTTCTCTCACTTTATTATTCAATCCCAAAAAGTGAATGAAAATCTGAACCAACAACTATTAAAGCATTATGTATAGGTTTTTAATAAGTTGAATTTAAAAACAGTGCGTGAATAACGCGTAAGAGTATCATGGATTTTTGAGTAGGTTTTGGTGGGTTACTCTTCTTTTTACTAGCTGTCTTTTCTTAATGTATCGCGTATATAACTCAACTTATGTTTATGTACTATTATTCGATCTCCATACTCTTGCTTCAATTTTTCTATAATTATTCTAGATTCATCGTTATCAATAAGAAATTCTATGGGCTCAAGTCCTTCTCTTAAATAAGCAAAGATCATGACTTGATCTTCACCAAACTCTTGAATCAACGTACCTATCATTAGCTGCATCCCTATTTCTTCTATGTTCATCTACACTAGCTCCTTTTCTTTCTCCACATAATATTAAAAGAAATTAATTTTAATGAAAACACATTTTGAATAAACAAGTGGAGATTTTTAAACACTCACACTTGAGTCACCAGACCTTTGCACCTTATTCTATTTTTTTGTACTGTACGAACGCAACATAGATATCAATATAAAATATAATTCAAAACGTCTTCGCCATTATTTTATCATAATTTCTTATCAAATTTATGTACATGTTTTAGACGAACTAGAACAACGTGAATCTTCTAAAGTAGATGACGTGATGGAGCCAATTTAGAAGATGAATTCAGAATGAATTTTTTGTTTTCTCTATTTTACTCTTGTTTTCTCAACAAAACAAAAAGTCATGTAAACATTGTTATACAAATGTTTACACGACTTTTCAAGTTCTCTCAACTTGTTTTATATTTACCCCAAAAAGGAGAATGAGGGATTCGAACCCTCGATACGGTTTAACCCGTATACACGCTTTCCAAGCGTGCTCCTTAAGCCACTCGGACAATTCTCCATAGTAAAACTCCGCAAGCAGGGCTCGAACCTGCGACAACGCGATTAACAGTCGCGCGCTCTACCAACTGAGCTATTGCGGAATTAGGACATTAACAACTTCATTAGTATATCTTCAATAGCTTAAAATGTCAATATTTTTTATACTATTTAATTATTAATCCCTTGATACATAAGCTTATTTATTATAATAAAAGAAATGCTTGATAAGTAAATAGCAACTACCTACTTATCAAGCTCACTATAATAATCCATTTTGTTACAAATACAAAAACACTGGAAAGCAATAAATTCAGTTTCTGATGATTTAATTGAAGTTTATGAGTTGACCTTTATCTCCCACTGTATAATCGACTGGGAGAGTTACACATTCTATTTTATCAGAAAAATTACAACATGCTAGACTTTTTCCATCTTCATCTATTCTTTCTCACATATATTTCTTTTGTATCTATAAGCTGCCATCGAAAGTTTATAAATAAATCAGTTTTTTTCAATTTAATTAACTGTTTATAATATTTGAGTATATTGTCTTGTTGCTTATCTTATCAAATAAATTTTCTTTTAGAATTCTGCGTATAACTCTCACTTTTAAATTAAGCTATTTATAGTATAGCAAGTTAAAAAACTTATTCACCCATACTTTCTTTACTTTTTATAACTTAATTTTCTGGTACTAAAAATGTAAGAAATGCTGGGAGAATCTTGATATCAAAAGGAAAACATGGACCTTTTTCTCCATCTAATGCCACATTTAAATTATGATCATTCTTAAAACTTCCTTGTTTGAAAGGAATGACGAATCCTTTATTCTGCTCATCGGACAATGCTTCACTATCATTCAGTAATGAAGTCATAACCGAAATTTTTTCTCCTAAAGTCGACTTTTTTAGTCCAAATAAATATAAATAGCCATCATCATAAGTAGCCTCATTGAAAAAATTAGGAATACCCGCTACAGAGTTGGATAAGCCAATTACCAATAGAGTTAAATCAACTTCCATTTCCTTACCGTCTATAGTCATCTCAATAGAATAAATTTCTTCTTCTCGGAGTGATTTAAACCCTTCTATAAAGTAAGCAAGGGAGCCAAACTTTTCTTTTTGATCTTTTGATACTTCCCAGACAGTTTCCGGAATCGACCCAGCTGAAATTGAACTTAGGAAGAGTTTGTCATTGATCATTCCAACGTCAGTAATTTGCTCTTTACAGTTTACAAGGTCTTCAACAGCTTGATCAATATTAGTTGCTATGCCTAATCCTCTAGCAATATTGTTGATTGTACCTGTAGGAATAATTCCTATTTTGGGTCTGTATTCTTCATCTTTCAAAGATTCTCCAGCCTTAGAGACAGTCCCATCACCGCCTAAAAGAATCATGGTATCATATTTGTTTGAAGATGCTTCCTTTACATATTTTACAATATCTTCTTCACTTTCTGTAATTCTAACATCTGCTTGTCTTTGATTATCTTCAAATAATGATTGAGCTTTTGCTGCATATTCCTCCGCCTGTTTTTTTCCAGATGATGGGTTTGCAATAATTATTATGTCTTTCATTAGGATCACCCTCTTTTCATGAATTACTTATTATCAGTATACTATATTTATTTGCTACCGCATAAAAAAAAGACTATATGAGTTATATCTCATATAGTCTTAGTTATACTACTTCCTCTGACAATCTGGGCAAAGTCCATATATCTCTAAACGATGAGAAGTCACTTCAAAACCCGTGAGATTACTAGCTACAACTTCTACATCATCCAAACCAGGATAATAAATATCTTCGATTTTCCCACATTCTGTGCAAATCGCATGATAGTGTTCAGTGGAAGAAAAATCAAATCTACTTGAAGAGTCTCCATATTTCATTTCTTTAACTAAACCTAACTCAATAAATAATCTTAAATTATTATATACCGTCGCAACGCTCATGCTGGGAAATCTACTTTCTAATGCTTGATAAACATCATCTGCTGTCGGATGAGTATCTTTGTCAATTAGATATTCTAATATAGCATGTCTTTGAGGTGTAATGCGGACATTATTATACTTCAACCGTTCAATAGACTGATCTACTAAATAACTCATGCTTATCAATCCTTTTTTGATCGAATAGATTTATTCGATTACAGTATTTTTCAATTATTATGATACCCTCTTATTCAATTTATTGCAAGAAAATGAAAAAATATTAAAATAACCTTTGAGATATTGCCTTAGTTGCTATACTATTATATCATTCATCTATTTATTCTATTAAAGGCAGTGAAACTAATTATGAAAATTGGCGCAAGAACATTTAAATCGGGATTATCTATATTTTTAGCTTTAAGTATTCCAGCACTTTTCAATATGCCCGATGGGCTTCCACTAGCAGGTATTTCTGCAGTAGCCTCTTTACAACCCTCAGTAAAGAAATCCTTTCAGACCTTAAAAGATCGAATTATGGCAAATACAATTGGTGCAATCGTTGCAGTCGTTACTGTAATTCTATTCGGAAATTCTTATTTTATGATTAGTATAGCTTCAGCCGTACTCATTGCTATTTTACACCAATTTAAATTAAACAATGTGATTGTCTTATCTACGATTACATTGATCGTTATTATGATGTCAACTGACTATCCTATCGTAATCAGCGCGTCTCTTAGAGTACTTGCAACAATATTCGGTGTAGTCTCTTCCTTTGTTATCAACGGTGTATTACTTCCTCCAAAATATGATGAAAAACTTTTTCATCTAAATAATCAAGTAACTGATGATTTGACTCGTTTTATAAGAGCAAGTTTAAGAAAGAATATTCAATATCCTATGATGCGTAAAGATCTGGAGAATCTTGAGAAAAGTATTACTAAAATGAAAGTTTACCTTGGTCATTTAATAGATGGAGATTTAAGGAAATTTTTTAGGTCTTCTGAGTATTCCTACGCGAGACTGATCGTCGTATACAGACAATTTATTCATACAACTGATGCGGCTTATAATCTTGTGGATACATTGCATCAGGCCGAAAACGTTTATAACCATTTTCCACAAGAACTTAGACATCTTTTGATAGAACGTTTAGAAACCCTGATGTCAGCTCATGAGCAGATTATATTAAAATGGAACGGACGAGTCTTACCTGAAGAAGTCAATTTCATTACACATAAATCCAGTCTAAGAAAATCTTTCATGGATTCTTTCTTTAATGAAGCAAACTTAGAATCTTATCTACAGAATGAATATGGTCAAAGTAATGCCGTTATTCACATCATGTCTTCTGTGCTTGATTATGAAGAAAGTTTACAACACTTAAATCGATTAGTAAGCAGCTTCAAGAAAAATCATAACGAAAAAAGTTCAGAAATAAAGGAGTTACATTAAATTAAATTAATGTTTAAGCCATATAAAAAACGGAAGGTATTTTACTCCTTCCGTTTTTTTATTCTTCTGTTTTGGTGGTCAATCCTCTTTCAATTGCTTGTTGTAAAATAATCAACCCATTTTCATTCAAACTCGTTTCATCTTCTTTATATAACTCTGCTAATTCAAATCCTTCTTCTTCGGCAATATTGATAAACTGTTCATGAGTAGAAATTACTTGAATTTCCATATCATTAGCTACTTCTTTCATTTCATTCATGTAGCTTCTATAATCCAGCGATCTCGAATTCAAATTCTCCATTTCAGATAGTACTGGCTCTGGTTCGACTAAAATAATCTCTGTATCAGGTAAACTATCCATTAATGTAGTCAAAATACTTGATAAATAATCATTAGTTTCTGAAAGCCCAATGTCCCTGACTTTATCTGCTAATGCCGGCATACGATAGACTATAATATCCGGTTCCATAGCCACTACGTTAGTTGTCGTTTGTTCAATATATAGTTCATATGTATCGGATTCTGGATATACAGCATTCTGAACCTCTAGCTCATCTGTATGCTCCGCAATATAATTGTTCATTATTGCATACCAGTCGGATGAAGAATCTATATCTCCGTAATAAGTCAATACTGCCGGACTTTTTAGTAGTGATTGATAATCAATCTTTTCAATAGCAGTAAGTGAATTAATATTTTCTTTATAAAATTTTAATTGTTCATCTACAGATATTTTACCTGTATCAGCTGATTCATCCTCTTCATTAGTAGATTCTTGAGATATAGACCCTTCTGTACTCTCACTATTTTGGATTTCTGCAAACATTTTTTTTTCTTGTTCAGAAGCATATCCTTTTCCTAGGATAATAATTAGTATGGATATCATTACTAAAAATATTGTAATCAAAATATTTTTTTTCACATGTTAACTTCCTTTCAATTATATTCTAAAAAACTTGACCTGTTTTTTTATATACTTATAATAAAAAAAACAGTAAAAGACTTTATAGAAAGACTCTTACTGTTTTTACATTCCATTTCATCACAATGATTATTTTTTCCCAGTAAGTTGCTTATATCGATCATACCACATGTCAACATATCCCTCTGAAAAAGGACCTTTTTCTTCTCGGATCCAATCTACTAATATTTTAATATGCTCTTTCAGGATAAGATCTACTTCCTCTGGATAATCCCATTTTTTACCATGCTCTTCATATTCATCTACATCTAGAAGTCTTTTTTCCCCGTCAGGAAAAACTTTAACATCTAGATCATAATCAATATATTTTGCACCTTCTTCATCGATCAAAAATGGTGAAGCCATATTGCAATAATACGAAGTTCCTTTTTGACGAATCATGGTTACGATATTAAACCAGTAGTGTTTATGAAAATAAACTAATGCCGGTTCTCTTGTCCTCCACCTTCTACCATCAGATTCGATAACTAGGGTATGGTCATTACAACCGATCAGTGAATGATCAGTAGTTTTTAAAACCATTGTATCTCGCCAAGTTCGATGCAAACTTCCATCATGCTTATAGCTTTTGATTGTGATGAAATCTCCTTCTTTTGGAAATTGCATCTACTATACCAACTTTCTTAAAATAAGTGAGCTGAAATAATAAATTATCTCACTTTTCATTCATCTCATCATGTATTATATCATAATACTGATATTATCCGTAGGAAAATGTTAGTTCCCTTCTAATTCAAGGTTAACGAGTGAAATAGTAGTTGCAAGTATTACTAGTAGAACAGTCATTATATTTAAAGTAACGTGATCTCTTGGCTTGATTTCCAGATTTTTTGTTGTAATACAGGAAAAACATAATCATTAAATTTAGTTTCATGTACCCATTCACAATTTGATGGAATGGCTTCAATAGAATTTCTGGTACTTGCTCTATAGGCATAAATATTCCAGTGCAAATGAGTAAATACATGAGAAATCTTTCCACTGGAGTGAATACCTAGATTAATATTCAAACTATATTTCTTTTTCACATATTTCATTAGTAAATCTTGTTTTAAATCATTCAGCTCATAAAGATCAGTATCTTCGAATGATTTCCATCCAGAATCACGACTGGTCATCTCCTCTTCAATTAAAGGAAAAGTCCACATGTTCGCCAACAATCTATCTTCATGACGCTTTTCAAGTAAGTACTCTCCTTTATCATTTTGTACAAGGACAGCAAAATAATTGACAATTTTTTTCTTTTTCTTCTTGCTTTTTATTGGATAATTTAAATAAGTTTCATTAACATAGGAGGCATTGAATTCTTTTACCGGACTAATGGAAGGATCGTAATTCTTCGGTGTACAAATTGTAGCACCCAGATCCATCAGTGCTTGATTAAAATCTCCTGGTCTGTTTTGGTCAATAATATGATACATGACAGCTTCAAACACTTTTCTACTGGCTGGTTTTGCAATGTCGATGTCTATTTCAAACAAACGACTTAGAACCCGCATTAAATTTCCATCTACTGCCGGCTCGGCCTGTTGAAAAGCTATACTTGCTATTGCACCTGCAGTGTATGGTCCAATCCCCTTTAATTTCTTAATCTCCTCATAGTTATCAGGAAAAATCCCGTCATGATGTGTAACAACTTGAATAGCTGCTTCCTTCATATTTCTCACTCTTGAGTAATAACCGAGCCCTTCCCAAACTTTGAGTAAACGATCATCATCTGCTTCCGCTAAATGATTTATATCAGGAAAAGACGTTAAGAAATTTTTATAATAAGCAATAACAGTATCTACTCTAGTCTGTTGCAACATAATTTCTGATATCCAAATTTTATAAGGATCTGAAGTTCTCCTCCAAGGTAGATCTCTTTTTTCGAGATCGTACCATTTCAATAAAGTATCCTGAAATAAGGCTATTTTATCCTCAGACCACATATTTATATTATATTTATCTTTAAGTTCTTTTTTTGATAACTTTTTATTCATTAGTCTCTTCTTCCTTCATCTCTATAAATTTATTAATCAACTCTGAAGGATATCCTTTTTGGTATAAGCTTGATTTCGTTTTTTGAATCAATTTATAATCACTAAATTTAGAAGAATATCTTCTCCATGCTTGCTCTCCTTGTTTCGCTAATGCTTCGTATTCTTCATCTTCTGTTTTTTCTGTATCTAATTCACTTATAACTTCTTGAATAATATCCATACTGTATCCTTTTTGCATAAGAAACTGTTTTGTTTTTTGAACAGCTTCACGTTGTGATTTAAGTCTAGATTTTTTCCAAGACTTCTCTGCTAATGACATTGCATTTGCAAATTGATCTTCAAAAGAATACTCATACATGGCTACTTCTATCTGTTCTTTATTAATGCCACGTTTGCTAAGTTCATGCTTGATGTTCGAAGGACCTTTACTATTAAGGTTGGCTGCAGTTCTCACATAACTCTTAGCATATTCTAAATCATTTATTAACTTTTGGTCTATTAAACGCTCAACAACTTCATCAGCTTGTTCTTCAAATTCTTTATCTTTAAGATCATCTCGCACTTCTTTTTCAGATCTCAATCCGTAACTCAGATAGTTAAGCGCCCTCTGATAAGCTTTTCTATAGACATCTTCTACTTGAAGCTGTTCTTGAAATTCAGGGGTTAAAACCTTTCCCTTATGCAGCATATGAGTAATAATCAATTCTTCATCTACTGGAAAAGCATATTTGTCATTGATAAAGATATTATAACGGCCTTTTCTTTTTTGAGCTTGAATGCTAGTTATTGTATTTTTTTTATCTGGATCAATACTACCTTTTTCACTGTCCGTATTAACAACTTTCTTTAAGTGCTCGCTTAAATTATCTTTAGTTAAATTTACTGGTTGATTAGGTTCTAATCGGATTAACTGATCATTCTGTTCATTTTCTTTATTCGAATGTTCCATGAACTTCACCTTCCATATTTTGACTATTCTTATTATAACATATGGGAATATACTTTCGTATAAGCAATATAATCTGCCATTCTTTAATTTATAGAATTATAAAAAAACAGAGTTTACCCTAGGGTAAACTCTGTGAAATGAATTAACACTATTATTCTTTTTAAAGATTTTTTGTAATTCTTAGTTGAATGGATCACTCTTCAGTATTTTAACGACCACTTTTGTCTTGAGTATCCGTTCCATCTTTACCTGGTCTTTCTTTAACATAACCTAATGGTTCAGAAACTTCTGGATTTGTCACTTCATCTCGAGTAGGATTTCGTCTATCAAGATGTTTCTCAGACTGATCTGTACGTATCAAATCATCCTTTGATTTTTTATTTTGTTCATTCATAAATGGTCTCCTATACATGAACTGTAGTTTTAAAGCATCACAATTTTAGCTATTAACGATGACTCCGCCATTGACATGGATCGTTTGTCCAGTAATATAACTTGCATCATCGCTTGCAAGAAAGACATAAGCAGGAGCTAATTCGTAAGCTTCTCCAGGTCTACCCAGCGCTCCATCTTTCCCCCATGTAGCAAGTTCATCTTTCGGGAAGGTAGCAGGTATCATAGGTGTCCAAATAGGACCAGGAGCCACAGTATTCGCTCTAATCTTTTTGTTTACAAATTCCGTATTCTGAGATAATGAGCGAGTAAATGAAACGATAGCTCCATTTGTACCAGAATAGTCCATAAGATTTGGATTTCCTTTATATGCTGTAACAGAAGAAGTATTAATGATACTTCCATTTTCATTCATATGAGGAAATGCCGCTTTTACAAAATAGAACATACTAAATATATTCGTCCGGTAAGTTCTATCAATTTGCTCTGCGCTGATTTTAGTAATAGATTTCTGGAAATGTTGTTCTCCAGCATGATTAACTAAAACATCTATACTTCCCCACTTAGAAACAACTTCTTCAACAACCGTTTCAGAAAAATTTTCATCCCCGACATCACCTTTGAAAACAAGTACATCAGCACTTAATTCTTGTAAACGATTTTCTGTCCGTTCTGCATCATCGTCTGAAGAGTAGTACGTAAATGCAACTTTTGCACCTTCTTTAGCAAACAAAATCGCTGTTGCTGCACCGATTCCAGAATCTCCCCCAGTAATAATTGCTGTCTTTCCAACTAATTTTCCTGCCGGTTTGTAGTCTTCATTTTCAACAATCGGTTCTCGTTTCAAATTATCGGATTCATCATCCAACAAATAATCTTTTTTCGGTTTTTGAGTCTTAATCTTCTCTTGTTCAGGCATCATGTTCCCCCTTCAATATTTATTAATAGAATGATTATTTATTTTTTTATCAGTTTCATCATTTGTTATTTCTTTTATGCCGGCTTCATTGGTATCCTGCGTATACTTAGCATCACTTTCAGGTGTCTCACTTTTTTCTGAAGGATCTTTTTCACTTTTTGGTTCAGTATTCAAAGGGTTTTTTGTTTCTGGTTTTATTACTCCTTTTGCAATATTATCTGGGTATCCATGATCAGCATCTTCCGCTTGAACAGTTTCTTCTTCACCAGTTAATTCTGGAATGTTTTCTAATGATTGACCATCATCTTCTGTAGTATCGTCTTCATCTAATTGATTTTCAGTTTCTGTTGTATCCACTTGATCCTCTTCTCTGGTATCTTGTGCCTGAGATGGATCAATAGAATTTGTCATATTATGATCATTAGTCTCTGAGGTTTTTACATCAGAAGGTTTAACATCGCGCTTGTCTTTCTTAATTGCTGATTTTTCTTCTGCATTTACTTCATCAATTGGTTCATTTTTTTTATCTACCATATTATTATCAGTCTCCTTAGTATTTGTTACATTTTTATTTACATTAGACAGTTTAGAATATTTTGGAGCATCTGTATCAGCTAATAAAATAATGTCTCCATCTGTTAAAGCATTTAAGTGATGTTCAGCTATATCATGAGGTACCCCATGTGCTTCCAGTACATTATGAGCTTCTTCAGAATCATAAGTGCCAAAGGACAACGTTTCTTTTATTTTTTCCCAGAAAGAACCGTTCTCTTCAGAATCCACGATGTCAATTTCAACTGATTCTAAATGATTTGTTTTAAACAAATCACTATTCTGTTCATCTGTAATGACCAGTAACTCCTCAGCTGAATACTCTTCCTCACTGATTAGACGCTTAATTTCTGCTCTAACTTCGTTTTCTGTTTGAAATGTTCCTTCAAATCTTCTTTCCATACAATACATCATCTCCCTGGCTACTTCTTTTTAAATAATCAAATCTTAATATACTCTTGGTTATATAGAAATGTTACCATCCTATTAATATGAAGTAAAAAGATAAGCCTTAAACAATAAGGAGCAATTTACCTTGTTTATTAATTATACTTATAGTGTTTTATAAATAATGGCAAATATATGACAAAATATGCGTTTAGACGATTCAAATTGCATGTAATAATAATTAATAAGTATACAATTGCAACAGAAACTCTTATTAAAAAACGATCATTATTAATATATTATTAAACATAAAGACTATAAAATGTAAATATTGTTTTAAAATATCTAACGAACAATCGGTTCGCTTTATAATAAAATATTCTTATATTTTTTATTAAATTTGTACTTTTTTTTAGAAAAACTACTTTATTTAATACGAATTTGTGGTATATTAATTTAAGATAGATAGGAGTAAAATATTAACTTTTCTAATAATGAGGGGTCGTGTAGAATGAAACAGGTAGAAGTTAAAGATCAATATAAACGCGAACGCGTTGAAAAATTGAAAAAATTAAATAACGATGCATTTAGTTACCGTTACTTGATTGAGGACCAAGTAACTGATGCGATAACTGAAGGAAATCGTTCAATGTTAGAGGATACACTGAGAATAATCAATTTAGATGAAATGCTAGAGTATCTGGGTGAAGAAGGAAAAGAATTTCAGCTTAGAAATTTCAAAAATCATCTTATTATCGTAAACACTTATTGTAGAATAGCTGCTAAAAATGGTGGAGTTTTACCTTTGTATCTTCATCTTATTTCAGAACGTTTTTCTATATTAATTGAAGACGCGGAATCAATTCAATACTTGAGAGAAAACGTTTATTATGATATTTATAGAGAATATTGTCAAGCAGTCATTGATTTTTCAACTTTGACTTATTCTAGTGCTATGACAGAAGTTGTTAGCTATATCACTGAAAACTTGACTAGTGAACTGACACTTACAAATATTGCATCTATCTTTGGAATGCATCCCGTTCATCTAGCTCGTAAATTCAAACAAGAAACCGGCACTACTTTTATTGGTTATGTAAATCAGCAAAGAATCTATCTTGCTAAATATTATTTCCACCTTGGAAATTACCAATTAAGTGAAGTAGCAAATCTTGCAGGATTTAACAGTCATTCTTACTTCACTAAAGTATTTAAGAAAATTACTGGACAAACACCTACAAAATATATTAAACAATTACCCATTAATGAAAAAGT
>NZ_FMZD01000020.1 GCF_900101525.1 Marinilactibacillus psychrotolerans
TAACCAAATCTATTTTAGAGAACGATAGCTTACTGACCTTTTATGACTTTCCCGCTTCAATCCGAAGAAGCTTGTACTCCACTAATTTGATTGAGTCTTTTAACAAACAAATTAAAAAATACAGTCGGCGTAAAGAGCAATTTCAAAATGAAGAATCTATGGATCGCTTTTTAGTCTCAAATTTTGATCTGTACAACCAGAAATTTTTAACTCGAAGCCACCGCGGTTTTCAACAAGCTGAAGCAGAACTTTGGGAAATGTTTGGAGAACTAGAAGAAAGATAAGTTTTTTACAGAAGGAACTTTTTATTTACACAAACTTCTTGACGCTCTCAAGATTTTTCAGTTTATGCATAAATATATAGTATATTTATGCATCTGTTTATTCTTTAGTATACTCTACAATACGCTTAGATAAAAGTGATATGTTGATCAATCGCAATTATTTACTAAATGAAACAGCAAGAAAAGAATTGTATATTTAATTATTTTTCATTTTATATTCTTCGCTATTTAAAACCTTTTCAATTACAGCTGTATTTAACTCGGTTTGAGGTTGGGTATTTTTTAAGTAAGCCAAAAACTCTATATTCCCTTTTCCACCTGTAATAGGGGAAATTGTCAGTCCACATAATGTATATTGAAGATCGTATACAAAAGTAAGTATATCTTTCAATACTCGTTTGTGTACTGCACTATCAGTAATAATCCCATTTTTTCCTACTTCTTCTTTAAATGCTTCAAACTGAGGCTTAATCAATGCAACAACCTCGCCTTGAGGTTCCACTATTTTCTTTAAAACCGGCAATATGATTTTTAATGAGATGAAAGAAACATCTATCGTTGCAAATTGAGGTCTGCCTTTAGTGAAATCTTCCAATTTGCTGTGTCTGAAATTAGTTTGTTCCATCACCACTACACGCTCATCATTTCGCAATTTCCATGCTAACTGATTGGTTCCAACATCTAAAGCATAAACTTGTTTAGCTCTATTTTGCAAGGCAGCATCAGTAAATCCACCTGTCGAAGAACCAATATCTAATACTATTCTATCTGCTAAATCCAATTGATAAAGATTAATTGCTTTCTCTAATTTCAACCCGCCACGGCTAACATATTTTGACTGTTTCCCTTTAATATAAAGTTCCGTACCAACTGTTAGCTTTTCACCTGAAGTAAGCACTTGTACCTCGTCACGAGTATAGACTTTCCCGGACATAATGATTCTTTTTGCTTTTTCACCATCTTCTGCCCATCCCTGCTGAACCAGCAATTTATCAGCTCGTTGTTTCTTCAACAATATTCCTCCTTTCATTCAGAAATATTCGGCATTAATTTAACTCATTTATGAGTATCCATGGATAAAGAGTCAATAAACGTTAAAAGTATTTCCTCATCAAAGGATGGGGTTATTTTACTGATTTTGCGGACAGTCGCCTTCGCAGCTTCTAATTCCACACTTAATTTTTCAAAAGCTTGTTCTAATCCTAGCAAAGCAGGGTACGTACTTTTTCCTAATTTATTATCTGCACCAGTTGCTTTCCCTAATTCTTTCGCATCTCCTACAACATCTAGCAAGTCATCTCGTATTTGATAAGCTAAACCGATTTTTCTTGCTACCTCTTCCAATAAAATCAATGAGGGTTTATCTGATTCAGCGATCACTC
The DNA here is from genome assembly GCF_900101525.1 of Marinilactibacillus psychrotolerans. Taxonomy (GTDB): domain Bacteria; phylum Bacillota; class Bacilli; order Lactobacillales; family Carnobacteriaceae_A; genus Marinilactibacillus; species Marinilactibacillus psychrotolerans. The sequence goes on from NZ_FMZD01000020.1 coordinate 1,667, forward strand.
CACCGGCAAACATAGAAAAACGTAATAATTCCCCCGTTTTTCTTGCATGAATGGATTCTAATTCATCAATAGTCAAACTATTATTTTCTCCATCTATATCAGCTTGCTGCCCCCCAATCATGCCTTCATAGCCAGAACAGATTGCGAGTTCTCTGATTAGCGTTACTTTTTTCTCAGCAGAGAGTTCTCCTATAGTCATCAAATCAAAAGCTTTCGTCAACAATGCATCCCCAGCTAGGATAGCTGTTGACTCAGAATATTTAATGTGGCTAGTAGGTTTACCTCTGCGTAAGTCATCATTATCCATCGCTGGAAGATCATCGTGTATTAATGAATAAGTATGAATATATTCCAGTGCTGCAGCTACAGGATACCCTTGTCTCAAATTTTTCCCGTATGCTTTGAGAACTGCAAGCAGCAACATCGGACGAAGTCTTTTCCCGCCTGCCATTAGCGAATATAACATAGCTTCTTCAATAATTGTTCCGCTTTTAGGTTCTATCAGATTAAGAGCATATTTTTCAAAACGATCAAATTGATTATGATAAAATTCTTGAAAATTCATTTATTCACTCCTGTTTATCCTGATTATTTATATCCTCTTCAAAAGGCTCCTCTTCGCCATTTTCATTCATAATCTTTGTCATTGTTTCTTCTGCTTCTAGCAACGTTTTTTTACATTGTCTGCTTAGTTTAATACCTTCTTGAAATTGATCTAACGCTTCTTCTAAAGGCACATCACCTTGTTCTAACTTAGAAACAATTTCTTCTAATTGCTTTAAAGCTGTATCAAAATTCACTTCTTTTTCCATACTGATCCTCACCTTCAAAAATTCGATTTATTCTTTTATATCACTAACCTCTGCTGTAAATGACCCTTCAGCCATCTGTACTGAAACTTGATCAGAAACTGATAATGAATCAGTTGATTTAATAACTTGATTGTCTTTTCTTACATACGAATAACCCCTGCCTAGAATCTTCAATGGAGACAGATGATCTAAAGATTGAATGTAGTAAGTCAATTGCTTGTCAGATTGCTGAATAAGTTGCTTTTGAGCTCTAATGAGTTGTTTTTCTAATTGATCTACATCTCTTTTATATATTCCAATTGAGTGTGTTGGATCCAGGGCTTTTAATCTTTGAGTCAATAAATTACTATCTTGATTGAATAAAAGGATTCTTTCTTTCAAGAATTGAATCAATTGTTGTTGGAGTTGGTCTACATTCTGGCTATACCCTTCATAAAGTCGCTGAGGCTGCCTAAATATATAGGAACGTTCTATTCTTTCAATTCGCTCTTTTAGCGCTACTATGTGATTCTTATAAGCCCGAAACAAGCGATGTTCTTGTTGCTCTATCTTTATTAACTCTTCTGATAAAACAGGAACCGCTAATTCTGCTGCTGCAGTAGGGGTAGCAGCTCTAATATCAGCAGCTAGGTCAGATAGGGTTGTATCTGTTTCATGTCCTACAGATGAAATAATTGGTGTCTCAGCTGCTTCTATAGCTCTTACTACAACTTCTTCATTGAATGGCCATAAATCTTCAAATGATCCTCCACCTCTAGCAACGATGAGAACATCCAAATTATTTTTTGCATCCGCAGCCTTAATATTTTCTGCAATAGATCTAGCTGCTTTTTCTCCTTGTACTAATGTCGGAAATAAAACGAGCTGAACAGAAGGGAATCTTCTATTGACTGTCGTAATAATATCTCTGATTACTGCACCGCTTTGGCTAGTAATCACTCCAATTCTTTTAGGAAATCTGGGTAAACTTTGCTTACGAGTCTGATCAAAGACACCTTCTGCCGAAAGTCTCTTTTTTGATTCTTCATAGGCTTGATATAAAGCCCCTATTCCATCAGGCTCCATATGCTCCACATATATTTGGTAGGATCCTGTTCTTTCGTAAACGGACACTCTCCCAATCACTAAAACACTCATACCTTCTTCAGGTTGGAATTTCAGTTTTTTAAAATCGCCGTAAAACATTACTGCTGATAGTTTTGATTGATCATCTTTCAGACTAAAATACTGATGACTATTTTTACGATTCCGATTAAAATTAGAAATTTCACCAGTCAGAAAAACTCTTTCCATATAAGGGTCATTATCAAATTTTCTTTTAATGTATTTAGTTAACTGCGAGATAGTTAGGTACTGTTCACTCATTTATTGCCCTCCTCTCTATAGTTGACATTTTAAAAATAGAAATAGAGCAAAGAAAAAGGAATGCTGATAGCTCATTGCACTCCTTTTTCTTCCCTCTTAATTTTGGCTTCTTTTTTAACTTACACAAAAGACTAAGCCGTAAATATTAGAAGTTAAGTTGATGTGTACATTTTGGAGTCACTACTCTTTTAGTTAGAAAATAGTTTTAAGATTGTGTATCAACAATGCTTTGAAGTACTCCATTAACAAATTTGCTTGCTTGCTGATCATTAAAGTCTTTTGTTAATTCAATGGCTTCATTCATTACAACGCGTTTATCTATCTCTTTTTGGTACAACAATTCATAAGCAGCTAATCTTAAAATCAGTAAATTTGTTCTTTCTAGTCTAGTCAGTGTCCAGCTTTTAAGATGCTTAGTGATTGTTTCATCTATAACACCTTCATTTTCTTTAACACCAGAGACCAGTATAGATAAATAACTGAGTGCATCTTTTACAATTTGGTTTCCATTTTTGTCTTGGGGTAATACTTGCTTCATCGCTTCTTCTAAGCTAAATTCTTTTTTCATATCCAGTTCACTCTCTAAAGCGAACTGAATAACTTCTTCAAATGTACAATCTATATCTGTGGACAATTGGAAAAGAGACTGAAAGGCTTTTTCCCGAATCACACGCCTAACCGTTCTCACTTTTCCTCATCTTCTTCCGATTCCAATTCAAATAGATCTTGGATATTTGTTTTTTCAGGGACAATCCCTACAATATGAATATTTATTTCTGACAGCTCAATTTCTGTCATATGATAGACTTGCTCTCTAATGCGTTGTTGGATATCAAGCGCAACTTTTGGTACATTAACGCCATATTTAAAATAGCAATAGACTTCTACTTTTAACCCTTCATCGTCAGATACAAGATGAACACCCTTATTATGGCTGGTTTTTCCAAATATAGATTTAAATTCTGTTGTAAACCTACCCTGCATAGCATAGACGCCATCCACTTCGTTAGCTGCTATACCCGAAATGACTTCCAGTACTTCAGGCGCAACTTCAATTTCACCATACGGATTAATATTATGTTTCGTTACATGTGTTTGTTCTACCACTTTTATTCCTCCTTCTTTATTTATCATTTACATTCAATCTACTAAGCACGTGATACATAAGTGCCTTCTGATGTATTCACAATTAATACATCATCTTTATTTACAAATAAAGGTACAGTTACGACTGCTCCCGTTTCCAAAGTTGCTGGTTTAGATCCACCTGAAGTGGTATCTCCACGAATTCCCGGTTCTGTTTCTACTACTTTAAGTTCTACTTTAGTAGGTAATTCTACTCCTAATACTTCATGACCAAACATCATGATATCCACAAGCATATTTTCTTTCATATATTTTAAAGCATCGGTAATCTGTTCTTGAGGAATTTCAAGTTGTTCATATGTTTCAGAGTCCATAAATACATGCGTTCCAGCGTTATCATACAAGTACTGCATTGTCTTGTTTTCAATATGCGCAGCTTCCATCTTTTCACCAGCACGGAAAGTTTTATCTTGGACTGCTCCAGTACGCAAATTTTTTAATTTAGATCGGACAAAAGCTGCTCCCTTACCTGGTTTCACATGCTGAAATTCGATTACTCTCCAGATATTTCCATCATATTGAATTGTTAGTCCTGTTTTAAATTCATTTGTTGAAATCATTATTTATGTTTCCTCCTAGGGTTCTTATCATTATCTATTATTGGATTGAATTTTAATATAGATTTCCTTAAAGTATATGGTTATTGTACCATGATTCTAGCAATATTGCTTAAATACACTGATTAAGTGTTGCTTTGTTTTAAGGTTTAGTAAAAGAAAAATCATTTATAAAATAATCAATTCTTTAGAAGACTGCATTAAATTCCGGTTACCTTCTTCAGTGATTAAAAGATCGTCTTCTATTCTAACTCCACCTAAACCCGGAATATAAATGCCAGGCTCGTTAGTAATCACATTGCCAACTACTAAAGGTTGATCATTCTTAAAGTTGATTCCCGGTCCTTCGTGTACTTCAAGCCCAATTCCGTGACCAGTCGAATGTCCGAATGCATCCCCATAACCCTGCTCAGTAATATAATTTCTTGCAATACTATCTAAGTATGCTCCGGTTACACCTGCTTTAGCTGCTTCTGTAACTTTTTGATTAGCTTCTAAAACGATTTGATGAATTCTTTTTAGTTTCTCCCCAGGATCACCTAATGCAAAAGTACGTGTCATATCTGAGACATAACCTTTATAATAACATCCGAAATCTATCGTAATCATATCTCCAGTTTCAATTAATTTATCGCTTGCGACACCATGAGGCATTGCTGAACGCACCCCACTTGCTACAATTGTATCGAAAGATACACCCGAAGCACCTTTTTCACGCATGAAAAAGTCAAGTTCATTTGCAACTTTAATCTCAGACATTCCCGGTTTTATATATGATAGGATATGTTCAAACGCTGCTTCTGTAATACTGATCGCTTTTTGGATCAAATCTATTTCATTTCTATCTTTAATTTCTCTTAGTTCTTCAATAAGTGTACTTACGGGCACAAGTGAACAGTTAAATAATTCTTTTACTGATTGATAAGTAGCATATGTTACATGATTTTCTTCAAAGCCTAATCGACTGATCTTCTCATTTTTAATGATTTTCGCCACTTCATCATAAATGGAGCCTATATTTTGAATAATTTCAAATCCTTCAGCTTGTTTAGCCGCTTGCTCTGTATAACGAAAATCTGTAACAAAAAATGCTTTATCTTCTGTTATCACACTTAAGCCTGTAGTGCCAGTGAACCCTGAAGCATATTCCAGATTATAGTTACTGGTGATAAGCAAAGCATCAATCTGTTTTTCTTTCAGTTTCTTTTGTATATTATCTACTCGTGACATCTAAACACCCTATCTATTAAATATCTCTTCTCCATATCAGCATGGATCATCCCTATACTTTCATCCGTTCGTTCCATAATAAAAATGAATAAATGCAGTGGACAGCAAGAGTTGTCTTTACCTCTTTCATTATAACAAACCATCGAAAAAAAAGAAACGTAACTATGCATTCACTATGCGTTTATCGTCCTTCTAAACTTTTTCACTTTTTAATTTTACTTTTTTATAGAGGGTTTCGGATTAAAGGATATAGTGTTTTGCTGATTATAATAAGTATATTGTCACAAACAACTATTTTCTATGTATTGAAGAGATTAGTCGGTTTTTTTATAAACTAATCCTCTTCAAAAGCTTTTTTTATAGTATTGAAGGTTCTTACTCTCTTTTATCTAAGACATACTCTTCTGTGAGTGTATATTTTATATCCGCCAATGATACTTCCAACAAGCACCTCTTATCTGATTGTTTACTAATCTTGACTTCTCCTTTATTAAATTTAATTTTACCATTTTTCAACTTCTGACTGTCTTCAAATTCTTTAGTCAAAATTGTCTCTGTCATAGAAATCATACTTCTGGCTTCATAACTATAGTGTATTTGATTTAGTTGAGTGACTTGCGTACTTATAACTCTAGAGATTCCCCCGATCAGCATGGCGGTTACTGAGACAAATAGCAAAGTTGAGATTAGAATACTTCCTTCTTCATTTTTCATTAGATACCTGCTCCTCATCTTCTTTCAAGGGTAACGCGAGTCCTGCAGTATAAGATTCTCCATTTTGAAATGTGGCGGATATCCATATTTGACCTGTGTTATTTTCCATGTGTATTTCTTTCAGCTGAGTCAAAACAGGTTGATGACCTGCTCCTCCTAGCCTTCTTCTAATCAACTTATAGTATCTTTCATATGTTATTCTTTCGGTTTTCCCGTCTTCACTGGGTCTTTCAACTACAATTCTCTCTGAACTCATATGAATAAGCTGACCTTCTCTAAGATCATATTCAATTTGATTCAAGAAAAGGTGCCATTCTATTTGCCGATCTGCCTTTATTTCCTGTTGTATTCTGGATGACTGCTCAACAAAATTGGAGAGGAGTAATACCCCTAAACTTAAAAGGCTTATGGCAACCATTACTTCAAGCAACGTAAATCCGTCGTCATTCGTTCCAATTGACAGATAAGATTTCCAGCTTTTTCTCTTCAATCTGGTCCCCCTCCACTTTAATGGCATTCTTGGTTTCTACTACCTCTAACGTTTGATGAAAAGATTGATAGGATTTGGAAAAGGTTGTCCTTCTTTGCCAAACTTTTGAAGCATCATATAAAGCCCTATCAAACTCTATCTCAATTCTCTCCATTTCTAGATAAGATACTAGGTTTACTGTCAGCGGAATAGAAAATAGCAGGATAAATGTCAACAAACTCATGCTTACTAGACTCTCCAACAATATAAATCCATTTTGTTTAATAAAAAGTTCAAATTTCTTCCGACAATTCAAATCGTCCACTTCCTAATTTGAAACTGAGTGTGTATACTTTATCTCCTACTTGAAACCTTGTTCTATTTAGATTCCCTTGGTTACCAGATTTTGATAAAAATCTATAGGATTTATAACCTCCTAAAATCTCAATCGTATCTGGTAAAGTTATAGACCGATTAGACGTATGATTTTGCTTCCCAATGACTTTAAAAACTATTTTTCGGCCTTGTGGACGCATCTGCACTTCTGTCCATTCATTATTCAGAATTGCTTCATTCTGCATCAGTGTTATATTCGATTGTAATTCTTCAAGAAATAAAGAAATTTCTATTTCTGATTCCATTTTATTAAATGGGATTACGGGAATGAGCAAGAATATACCTACTAAGCTTAATACAGTCAATGATTCGATCAAAGTGAATCCATTTTCTTCTTTCAGTTTCTTTACCAATTGGCTACTCCCCATTTAATTTAACTAGATTTCCACTCGAATCGATGGTAAACAATCTTTTCACTTCACTGTATTGTGATTCACTTAAAAACCCATCTCCATGCAGATCTTCTAAAGTTTTCGGAGTAGTATGCTTTTTCATTTCATAAAGATCTATTTGTGTTTGAACAACTGTCTCCAACGCACTATTTCCTGTTTCTTGAGCCGTTCCTTGATAAGATCCAATATTGGGAATAATCAGCAGAAGTAATACTGAAATAATGAAAAGTACCAGAGTCATTTCAATGAGGGTAAATCCTTCTTGCGCTCTGAGTAAACTTTTTATTTTATTTTTTATATGGTTTATCATTTTTTACAGTCCTTTCATAATTGAAAAAGTGGGTAATAACAACGCTGCATAAATCGCAATGATCATTAATGCAACAAATATAAAAACGATCGGCTGAATCCGTTCTATTATTCTTTCAATTTTCTGATTAAGTTCCTCCTCACAATCTGAAGAATAGAGCATCAATTCAATTCCTAGTCTCCCTGACAACTCACCATGAATCATAATTTCTTTAACTTCTGGTTTTAGAAAATCCAAATTAGAGATTGCTTCTTGAAAAGTGCAGCCTTTTCTCATTTTCTGTTCAATCACCTTTCCTACTTCACGAAATAAGGATGATGACTTATCTTCTTGCATCAAGTGAACAATTTGAATCAGTGTGCAGTCATTTTTAAGCAACTGACTCCATTCTAGAGTAAAGAAATATGTCCAATATAATTGGAGATAAGGTTGAATTACTTTATTTTTACTATAGAAATTCAATTTTTCGATAGCTGTTTTTTTATTCGTCATACTCGTTACTGCAAAGAATGCCGCTATAATCAACAAGATGGTTCCTAGAATCCAGTAAGGTGCAGTCTGCACAATCCCTATAATAAGTTTGGTTCCTATCCCTATAGAGGTTTCCTCTGGAGAGGCTATCCTGTTAATATGAGGCAGCAAGATATATCGCATCGAAAAAAGCATTATGATAATAAAAATAAGCAGCATTAATGGATATTGGATAATCGACTGTATTTTTTTCTTTCTTTTTGCTGACTCAATCAGCTGCTCCCCTACCATAAAAATCGTTTCAGAAAATTTGCCGTGTACAGTAGACAGATAAATTTGCGTACAGACAATGTCAGTGAATCCAACTAACCTTAACCCTTGATATAGCGATTCACCATTATTTACTTCTTTCTCAATTGTTTTTAACCACACAGCTTGTTTCTCGTCAGCAATCTTTAATAAAAAGCGAAGGGCATCTTTAAGTGAAAATCCTTCAGAGAGTAAGGTGCCCATTCTTTTCAAAAATAATCCTTGTTCTCTTGTCTCCTTCTGACTACGGTATATAATATTGTTCGTAAGTTTTTTTTGAAATGTACCCATATAGTTGCACCTTTCTTAATAGACGATTGAATTCTCTGTTTGCTGTTTTTTCATTCTCCAATTTCAATTCTAAAGAAGGATCAAACATAGCTTTCAATTGATTTCCAGACTTCACTTCATATAAAGCTGCTCTTTTTTGTCTTTGGTGAAGATGTGTACAATATGGACTGCATTCTTTTTTACACAGCGGACAATAAATCGGAAGTAGTTTCTGAAAGGTAATTCCAATAATCGTTTGTTTCAATAATTCAATTGATATACCCAATTCCATCAATCTTGAAATGACGCCTTCCGTATTTTTGGCATGGACAGATGCAATAATCAAATGTCCTGTTAATGCTCCTCTAACGACGATCTTTGCTGTTTCTTCATCTCTTATCTCACCTACGATCAAAACATCAGGATGATGCCTCAGACTTGATTTAAGAAGATGTTCATAGGTAATCCCGGCTTTTTCATTCACTTCGGTCTGCAAAAATTGTGCTTCATGAATCTCTACGGGATCTTCAACCGTCACTACTTGCTGTTTATCATCAAAAATTCTATTCTTGACTAACTGATAAATGGTCGTTGTTTTTCCTGAATCAACTGGTCCAGAAAAAATAATCAATCCACTTTTGAAAGTAAGCAGTGTTTTTAGTTGATCAAGTTCATATTTAAAGAATGAATTTCTATATAGATCTGTTTGCGTTTTGCTTTGAAGTAATCGTATGACTAAAGATTCTTTCGCATGGTAGTTAGTAATGGTTGAAAATCTTAAATCAATCAGTTTATTCTTCAGTTCATATGATAATGATCCACTTTGTGGTTTTCTGCGCTCCCCTACATCCATATTGGACACAAATTTAAAATAAGAGATCAATCTTGTTCCTTCTTCCATATCTAGAAAAAATTGTTTTTCCATTCTTCCATATAATCTAAAATAAGCAGCGTAATGACTTTCTTCAGGTAAAATATGAATATCACTAGTATCATATGAATCTGCTAGTGTAATTAAGTGTTTTGCAAATAATTCAATTTCCATTTTCCTTTATCCTCCTTTCCATATATAAACCTCTCCATTACTATTTGAGAATTATCTTCTCATCTATCTATACTGTTCAATTTTCGAAAACTTTATTTCATAAAAAAAAAGAATGACAAAATGTCATCCTTTAGTATTTCATTTATAGTTTGTCTATCAGTTTAAATCTCAGCGTTATGATAAACTTCGCTGACATCATCATCGTCTTCCAGTGCATCAATCATATTTTCAAATGTTTGTATTTTATCTTCTGGAACTGCAACTGTTGTCTGAGGAACCATAGTTAATTCTGCTTGATCTAGTGTGTAACCAGCTGCTGTCAATGCATCTCGTACATCTGTGAAATCTTGAGGCTCAGTATAAATTTCAAATACTTCATCTGAAGTCTCTAATTCTTCTCCACCTGCTTCTAATACACTCATCAGCATAGTATCTTCATCAACGTCCAGACCTTCTCTATCAATCGCAATATATCCTTTACGATCAAACATATAGTTTACTGAACCTTTTTCGCCTAAAGATCCACCATTTTTATTAAAGGCCACCTTGACATTTGTACTGGTACGATTCAAATTATCTGTCAGACCTTCTACTAAAACAGCAATTCCATTAGGACCATACCCTTCATACATGACTTCAACGAAGTTATCTCCTTGACCTGCATCGGTGGCCCGTTTGATTGCACGGTCTACATTATCATTAGGCATATTGTTGGATTTAGCCTTATCTACTGCTAAGCGCAGTGCGGCATTCGTTTCTGGATCTCCGCCTCCATCTTTAGCTGCTTTATAAATTTCTTTTGATAATTTCTGGAAAATTTTACCACGTTTGGCATCTTGCGCGCCTTTACGGTGTTGGATGTTACTCCATTTTGAATGTCCTGACATCACTATTCCTACTTTCTTATTTACATTATCATTCAGACTTTTAACCTATCTTATTATAGCAAAATTTTTGTTTTGTTCAAATATTTATTGACCGCTTCCATTACCTGTATATTATCTTTATCTAAATTTCAACTTCTTACGTTTACTTTTATTATTGAGAAAGTTCCTGCTCATAATCCATGAAATAGAAATCCCTGTCATTGCTCCTAACGAATCCAGAAATACATCTTCCATTAAAGCAGTGCGATTGGGATTGAAAGATTGTCTGAGTTCATCAAAGCTGGCATAACCAGCTGCTAATAATAAAGCAACTAGCGCAGCTAATACATAACTGCTGCTTTTATTTTTCAAGCCTAAAAACCAAAATGTGCCAAGTAAGAAGAAAGACCCAAAATGTGCAGCTTTTCGGATGAAAAATTCTATAAAGCCTGCATAACCAGATGCTTGTATACTGACTTCATTTCCTGCATAAGAAAATTGAACCCTTTCCAGTAGACCTTTCAATGGTTCCCCAGATAAAAACCTCGCTAAAAAAGGTTGAACATTTTGATCCTGATAAGACATACTAGAACTGAAATATAACAAAATCATCATACAAAAAGCTAACAAAATAAATATACTATCTTTCCATTCGGGCGTTTTCCGCATTTTGATTTCCTACTTTCTATCGAATATATATATTCTAGCTTATGTATCTGGATATGAAAAGGAAAAACTTGTAGAATAAAGACAGATATTAGTTATATAAAAGGAAGGTATAATCTACGTTCTCAATTCTATCAAGAAATACATTTGATTTTTATAGGGAGCAATCACCTTTGTGATCTAACGACTAGATAACACCAGCTTCTATATTGACCCGTATCTAGTAACACCTGCAGCATATATTCACAAAATACATTTAAAAAGGATTTGATAAAGTGAGTTATAGCATGAATTGGGATTTAGAATCCATTTATCCAAATATAGACTCAGTCGAGTTAGAAGCGGATTTATCAAAATGGGAAAAGCAAATCCCTGAGCTGGGAAAAGCAATACTTTCTTGGTACCCAGACCAAGATAAGCCAGATTATAATACGATGAAGCACTTACTAGATTCCTTGAATAAAATCCAACCTGAAATTACTGAAGCTAGTATGTTCATTAGTGGTACTTTGTCAGCCGATGTTAATAATGAGAAGGCCAAAGCGCTTATGGGAAGGCTTTCCGTATTATACAGTGAGTTATCTACTACCACCGTTCCATTTTATAAAAAATTCACTTTGATATCTGATGAAGAGTGGCAAGCTTTATTATCTTTACCTGAATTCGAAGTATTTGCTTTCAATTTAAACGAAGAACGTGAAGAAGCCAAACAATTATTAAGCGAAAAAGAAGAAGCACTTCTTTCTAAACTAGCAGTTGATGGATTCCAAGGATGGGAACAACATTATGATACTCTAGTATCTAAAATTGAACTATCTGTTTCTGACGAAGATGGAAATGAACACATACTATCAGCCGGTCAAGCAGAAAACCGTATGTACAATCATCCTGATCCAAAAGTGAGAGCTTCGTTATTTTCAAAATGGGAAAAGGCATGGAGAGAACAAGCAACTCTATATGCTGATACCTTGAATCATCTTGCTGGATTCAGATTAGCTGACTATAAGATTCATAATATTGACAACTTCTTGGAGAAACCGTTAAAAGCAAGCAGAATGCAAAGAGAAACATTGGATGCAATGTGGCAAGCTATTTCTGAAAATAAAAAACCTTTTACCGATTATCTATTTAGAAAAGCAGACTTAATGGGTAAAGATAAATTAGGTTGGGAAGATATCGAAGCTCCGGTCACAGTCGGTAATAGCGAACCAAAATCTTATCCTTTTAACGAAGGGGCAGCTTTTATTATTGATAATTTCAGAAAATTCAGTGATAAGATGGCAGACTTCGCAGAAATGGCTTTTGAGAAGCGCTGGATTGAAGCAGAGGATCGTGCAGGAAAAGCACCTGGAGGCTATTGTGCAGAACTACCTATATCAAAAGAATCACGTATCTTTATGACTTATTCTGATTCACCAGGCGAAGTTGCTACTTTAGCTCATGAATTAGGACACGCCTTTCATAATCATGTTATTTTTGACTTACCTTATCTAAAACAACACTTTGCAATGAATGTAGCTGAGACAGCTTCTACTTTTGCTGAATTGGTCGTATCAGATGCCACGGTTAAATCGGCAACTTCAGCTGAAGATAAAATTGCTTTACTGGATACTAAGATCCAAAACGCTCTGGCTATGTTTTTAAATATCCATGCACGTTTTATCTTTGAATCAAATTTCTATGAAGAACGTAAAAAAGGATTGGTATCAGCAGGGCGTCTAAATGAATTGATGGAAGAAGCTCAGAAAGAAGCTTATCAAGATAGCCTCACTTCTTATCATCCAAGCTTCTGGGCAAGCAAACTACACTTTTATATTAGTGATATTTCTTTCTACAACTTCCCTTATACATTTGGCTATTTATTTAGTTTAGGAATCTATGCTCAAGCGCTAGAGTCTGGATCTGACTTCGAAGATCAGTATATCGCATTACTACAAGATACTGGTTCAATGAATACAGAAGATCTTGCAAGAAAACATTTAGATGTCGATCTGACTACTACTGATTTTTGGGTAAAAGGGATTAATATTCTCAAAGAAGATATTCAAACTTTTATGGATCTAACAGAGCGTTACGTTACAAAATAATTCAATTACAAATTTTAAAAATCCATCAGTAACAGCTAAATACAATGGATTAGTCTCCAAAAAGGAAGTTTCTCTTGAATGTGCCTACTGCGCAATGAAGAACCTACCTTTTGTAGATGGAACAGTCTACTCAGTTAGATTATTATATTTATGCTCAAAAAAGCAGTGCTCGAAGAAATTCGAGCACTGCTTTTTAAATTAGTTTATTATTCTATTTGTTTAATAACGTCCGTATCCCATAAATTTTGGTCCCCAATAACTAGAATGAACACCAGTATAAGCAACACCAGTACTTGTTTGAGCTCCTACAAACTGACCACCACCAGCATATATACCTACGTGAGTTGCTCTTCCACCACTACCAAAGAACACTAAGTCTCCTGGTTGTGGATTTGAAACTCTGGCTGAATTCCTATACTGAGAATCAGCAGTTGCATGAAGTGATTTGCCTACTTGACGGAACACCCACATAGTGAATCCTGAACAATCAAAAGTGCTAGTCCCTCTTGAACCATATTCATAAGGTGTACCTAACATTGAATCCGCAGCAGCTTTTATTGCTCCCCAAGAAGCTCCACTTGGTTTTGGTTCAGGTTTTGGAGCTGCTGGTTTTGATGCAGCAGGTTTTGATTCTGCTGGCTTAGGTGCAGCTGGTCTAGATTCGTTAGTTTTATTTGAGTTGTTTCCAGAATTATTATTTGAGTTACCATTTGAAGCATTGTTACTTGGCGCTTTAGCAGCAGCGTCTTGATTACTTTCTGAAGATTCATCAGATTCTGAGCTGTTTTGATTAGCCGGTGTTGAAGAAGATGTAGAAACAGTTGCTTCATCTTCGACTGGAGCAGTTTCAGCTGCTGCTACTGTTTGCGCTTCTTCTTGTTCACGTTGCGCTTGTGCTTCTTGAGCTGCTTTGTTTGCTTCGTCTCTTGAAGCTAACAATTGAGTCACTTGTGCTTCTGCAGCGTCACGCTGTGCCAAAAACTCTGAACGATCTGATTCTACTGTTGATTTTTCGGCTGCTAATTGTGCCACTAATACTTCTTGTTCAAGTTGTTGTTGCTCAAGATCTGCTGCTGTAAGTTCTAATTCTTCAGCTAATGAATTTTGTTGTACAATGGTCTGTTTTGTTTTTTCTTGTTTAGCTGCAACTTCTTCTTTGTCTCTAACTTGTGCTTCTACTAATTTACTATTTGAATGCATCAAATTTGTTACAACTTCCATACGTCCGATGACATCGGAAATCGATTCAGAATCTAGAACAAATTCTATGTAATTTGCTGTTTGACCATCGACTTGAATTTTACGAGCTTGATCTTCAAGCTGTCCGTTACGCTTTTCAATTACTACTTCTAAGTTGGCAATATCCTCTTGTAAAGTAGTATACTCCGCTTGAGCCTTTTGAAGACGTTCGGCTGCATCTTGCATAAATGCTTTATTTTTGGATATTTCATCATTGATTGCAGTTAATTCTGCTTCTGTGTTAGCAGATTTACTTTCAAGTGAATTAATTGTTTCATCTAAAGAATCAACTTGATCCTTGTTCTCTTCTACTTGTTTTTTTGCTTCATCAATCTGTGTATCATACTCATTAGCGGATACCATTGGAGCTGCCATAACAGAGCTTAATAACATTGTTGTAGTTGCAGAAAATATGATTAATTTACTTTTCACTATTGTTTCCCTCCAAAGAAAATCTCTTAATAAGTTACGCTTAGTCTAAAATTAGTTAGTTATCGATTTATGAATTAGTCAATATTTTTTCACTGCCTCTTCTTTTTGAGGTCTAAAAATAGTATAACACTTATTTTCTTCTAAAAGATTTCAATCATATTACATATAAATTTCTTTTTTGATTCCAACTTTCAAGCACTCTACTGGATCTTGCTTTTCCTCTGATAATCTTGTATAATTCTAATGTTTAAGGATAGAAAACTTTGTAGATGAAAAATCAATCAAGGAGGAACATTACATGAGTGATTATCGTGTATTACTTTATTATAAATATGTAACGATTGAGAACCCTGAACAATTTAGAATTGACCATTTAAACTTATGCAGAGAATTAAACTTAAAAGGACGTATTCTAGTTTCCGATGAAGGCTTGAATGGTACTGTCTCTGGAACTGTCTCTGATACTGATCGATATATGGATGCTTTACGTTCTGATGACCGCTTTAGTGATATAATGTTCAAAATAGACGAAGCAGATGCACATGCATTCAAAAAAATGCACGTCCGTTACCGTCCAGAAATTGTTTCTTTAAAATTAGGTGAAGAAGATCTTAACCCAAATGAATTAACTGGAAATTATTTAAAACCAGAAGAGTTTCGAGAAGCCCTTGAAGATGAAAACACAATCGTTTTAGATGCTAGAAATGATTATGAGTATGATCTAGGCCATTTCCGAGGAGCTATCCGTCCAGAAATTCGCAGCTTCCGAGAATTACCTGAATGGATCAAAGAAAATAAAGAAAAATTCATGAATAAAAAAGTAGTGACTTATTGTACAGGTGGCGTTCGCTGCGAAAAATTCAGTGGTTGGCTATTAAAAGAAGGATTTAAAGATGTAGGACAGTTGCATGGTGGAATTCATAATTATGGAACTGACCCTGCAACACAAGGGGAACTATGGGATGGCAAAATGTACGTTTTTGATGAAAGAATCAGCGTAGATATTAATCGTAAAGAAAAAACCGTTATTGCAAGGGACTGGTACGATGGAACACCTTGTGAACGCTACGTAAACTGTGGTAACCCTTATTGTAATCGCCAATACATTACTTCTGAAGAGAATGAACATAAATATTTACGAGGATGCTCTCATGAATGCCGTATTTCTCCAGAAAATCGTTATGTTAAAGAACATCATTTAAGTCGTGAGGACGTAGCTGAACGATTAGAGATAATTGGAGAAAAACTACCCGAAACCGTTTAATATATTTTTCTGATAACCCTTCATTAAATAGAAATTGATTAAATCAATTATTTATTTAATGAAGGTATTTTTATCCCTTATAAAGGAACGTACATTCTGATATAATTTGTCAATCTGCTTAATAAACTGATCTTTTTTATAAATGGCTTTCATACTAGTTTTACTTTCAGTCCCTATTTGCTATAATATAGCAAGCTATATATTTTATATTAATGATAAATAACGAATAAAGGAGTCTAGAATGAATCGATCTGAACATGATAATAACCCAGAAGAAACTACCAAGACTTCTTCAAAAAGAGGATTCTTTTATTACTTTGATATTTTTTATCGAGTATCTAAAGCGCTTATTATCTTCTTTATTGTAACCCTCTTAGTTGGAGGTTCTCTTGGAGCAGGTGCTGCTATTGGCTATTTTGCTTCACTTGTTCATAGTAGCGAAATTCCTGAATACGAAGAAATGGAAGCACAAATCGATGATTTTGTATTAAAATCAACTATGTATTATGCTGGTGGTGAAGTAATCAGTGATGTCCGCAGTGACTTAATTAGAACCCCAGTTGATCTAGACAACATATCTCCTACTGTAGTAGACGCGATTGTTGCGACAGAAGATGAGTATTTTTTTGAACATAATGGAATTGTTCCAAAAGCTGTTGCTCGTGCACTCGTGCAAGATTTAACCAATAGTTCTTCCTCCAGTGGTGGTTCAACTTTGACCCAACAGTTGATTAAACAACAGTTAGTTGGAAACGAAGTCTCCCACTCGCGTAAAGCAAATGAGATTTTATTGGCAATGCGCCTTGAGAACTATATGTCGAAGGAAGATATTCTGCAAGCTTATCTAAATATCTCTCCATTTGGACGAAACAACAAAGGTCAAAATATTGCTGGCGTGCAAGAAGCTGCCCAAGGGATTTTTGGTGTAGCTGCTGCCGATCTATCGTTACCACAAGCAGCATTTATAGCTGGCCTTCCACAAAGTCCTATTGTCTATAGTCCTTACACTCAAACAGGTGAGGTTAAAGAAGATCAAAGTGCAGGACTAGAGCGAAAAAATGAAGTATTATTCCGAATGTACCGAGAAGGCTATATTGCAGAAAACAAATATAACGAAGCAGTTAATTACGATTTGAGTCAGGACTTTATTCCTAAAGCTGACAATCAACAAGATAGTCGCTCTTATGTCTATGATTTGGCACTTGAGGAATCAAGAGAGTTATTGATGCAACAATTTGCTGAAGCAGACGACCTTACAATGGAAGACTTAAATGGAGATACTGACTTATATAATCAATATTTCGAGCAAGCTGATTCCGCATTAATCAATGGCGGCTATAAAGTCTATACTACGATTGACCGCGATCTCCATAACTCTGTTGAACAAGTTGTAAAAGAACAGGCCGATTCTTTAGGCTCTGAACGCAGCTATACTTGGAAAGATGCTGACGGTGTTAGTCATACGGACACAATGCCCATTCAAGTAAGTGGGTCTGTGATTGATAATGCAACAGGTAAAGTCTTAGCTTTCATAGGTGGACGCGACTATAAAGATTCAAATTATAATAGAGCCTTTGACTCAGAAAGAAGTCCTGGATCTATCATCAAACCTTTAGCAACTTATGGTCCTGCTTTAGATACTGGTTTGATTACACCTGCAACTATCGTTCCTGATACTGACGTATCTATCACTTTACCCACGGGAAAAGTGTATGAACCTACCAACGCTATTCGAACAACTAATCGTTGGATGACAGCCAGGGAAGCTTTAACAGTCTCACAGAATATTCCTACTATCAAAATTTATAATGAGTTAGTAAAACAAGTTAATCCCGTAAGTTATATGACTAAAATGGGGATTGGTGAAGATGTAATCCCAGCTGAAGATTATGTGGCTAATCCGGCAACAGCAATTGGTGGTGTTAGTGGTGGTGCTGCTCCTGTAGATTTGATCAGTGCTTTCTCAACCATTGCGAATAACGGAACGCATGTGGATCCTTATGTAATCGAAAAAATTGAAAACTCCACTGGTGAAGCGATCTATCAGCATGAACAGGCTAAAACCCAAGTATGGAGCCCACAAACTAATTTTTTACTGTTAGACATTTTACGAGGTGTGCATACAGAAGGGACTGCTAGAGGAACCATTAGTCAATTGAATTTTAATTCAGACTGGATCTCTAAGACCGGAACTTCTGGAACATCAGATAAAGTTAATGATATTTGGTACGTTGGAAGCACCCCGAATATCACCTTTGGTACTTGGATTGGTTATGATAATCAAGTGATTAGTTTAGAGGATGAGTTCGGTCAGTCTCCTAGTCTGAGAAATCGTAATTTCTGGGCTAAAGTAGTGAATCAAATGTATACAGTTCGTCCAGAGCTGTTAGGCGCAGGAAAACAATTTCAACAACCTAGCAATATTGTTCAACGTTCTGTATTAACTCAAACAGGTATGCTGCCCGGTACAGTCAATTTGCCTAATGGTGGAACCAGCTCTGTTTCTGATGATACTTTTACAGAATATTTCAATACTGCTCACCTCCCAAAACCTACTGTTTATGACTTTGCTCTTGGAGCAACCGATGCAGAATTAAGTAAATTCTGGAATGCTGTAGAGACAAGTGATAGTAACGATGACCAAGAGAGTGAAAGTAGTGACGACGCTGAGGAACCTTCCCCTCCGTCTAATAGAGAAGAAACACCAGAAAACGATGAAAATGAGTCAAAACCGACAGATGATAGTAGTAATAATAACAATGGTAGCTCAAATAATAATTCCGATAAAGAAACAGAAAATGATGAAAAAGAAAAAAAACCAGACGAAGAAGAAACTAAGCCTCCTGATCCACCAGAAGAAAAGCCCGAAGATAAAGATCCTGAAGAAGAAGAACCTCCAAAAGATAATGATAACGAAGAAAAACCAGATGAAGAAATTCAAAAACCAGAGTCAGATTCTGGTAATAACGAATAAGAAAAAGCGCTTGAGGTTTCATCCTCAAACGCTTTTTTTAATAGATTAATTTTCTTTTGTTGTTCCTTTATCAAGAATATGAAATGGTAACTTAATTGTTTTTTCATCAATTTCTTCTTTATTCATCAGTTTAGTTAAAAGTCTCATTGAAACAGCACCGATATCGTACAAAGGTTGAACTATCGTACTCAATTGTGGACGCGTCATATCTGTTAACTTAGAGTTATTTGATGTAATCAATGCGAATTCTTCGGGTACGCTAATTCCTCTATCAAGAGCA
Organism: Marinilactibacillus psychrotolerans; assembly: GCF_900101525.1. Classification (GTDB taxonomy): domain Bacteria; phylum Bacillota; class Bacilli; order Lactobacillales; family Carnobacteriaceae_A; genus Marinilactibacillus; species Marinilactibacillus psychrotolerans. The sequence goes on from NZ_FMZD01000020.1 coordinate 20,961, forward strand.
GCATTTAAGATTCCCACCGCTAATTCATCATCTGCAACTACAGCAGCTGTTGCCCCTGCTTTAGAAATTTGCTCAAATACGGCTTCCCCTACTTTATAAGTGTATTCAGACTGCACAACTAATTCTTCATCATAGTCAATACCAGCCTTTTTCAAAGCAGATTTGTATCCTTCTAAACGATACATCCCATTGATAGGTTCTTCATGACTTTCAGAAATAAAGGCAATTTTTTTGTTTCCAGCTTCAATTAATGAAGTTACACTATCTTCTGTAGCAGCTTTATAGTCAATGTTGACACTTCCCACTTGTCCATCTGGATCAACCGTACCCGCTAGAACAACTGGTGTGCGAGAACGGGAGAATTCTGCGCGAAGTTCTTCTGTAATTTTATTACCCATAAAAATCACACCATCTACTTGTTTAGCAAGTAAAGTATTCAATACTTGAACTTCTTTATGCTCATTCTCATCTGAGTTTGCTAATATTATGTTATATTTATACATTGTAGCAATATCATCAATGCCTCGGGCTAAAGATGAGAAGTATAAGTTTGTAACATCAGGAATAATTACACCAACAGTTGTGGTTTTTTTACTTGCTAACCCTCTTGCTACAGCATTTGGTCTATAGTCTAAACGGTCGATTACATCTAATACTTTTTTTCTAGTTGTTGGTTTTACATTTGGATTTCCATTAACTACTCTAGAAACAGTAGCCATAGATACCCCAGCTTCTCTTGCTACATCATAAATTGTAATTGTTTGTTTATCCATTTTTTTCTCCTTTAATTTATAATTTGAGTGTCTGACACTCCTATAATCAAATTTCATTTTTTAATTTAAAGTATTACTGCTTACTTTATTAACTTTAGCAAAGCATGTAAGAGATTTCAATAGTTAATTCTTGTTTTCATGAAAATTTCTTTATTTTTTTCAGAAAAGGCTTACTTTATTTAATCTGTTCTCTTATTATAATCGTGTTACAATAGAAATATCAACTATTATGTAGGAAATGAGGAATTTGATGAATCAAGCTTTAGAAAGACTTAAACAGACCATTCATGAGCACAACCTAGACCTTCTCTATATAGATGATCCCAGTTTAATTGGTTATTTTACCGATTTTGAAAGTGACCCTCACGAAAGACTTCTGGCATTATTTGTTTTAAAAGATAGAGCATTTTTATTTACGCCTTTTTTAGAAGAAAATGATGCACGCGCTGTCTCTTCAGTCCCAGATATTCTCAGTTATAAAGATGAAGAAAATCCTTGGGAAATTATTCAGACCAAATTAATAAGCTTTAATCAGTCTTATCAAAAAATCGGTATTATGGAAAACAACTTAACTGTTGACCGTTATAACCAATTACTTTCTATTACAGATAATCCTAAAACTTTAGATATTTCTAACATCATACAATCTATTCAATTAATAAAGTCAAAAACAGAATTCAATAAAATGGTTATTGCCGGAAAAATGGCTGATAAAGCTTTGGAGATTGGTATTAATACTCTTAAAGTTGGAATTAGTGAACAAGAAGTTGTGGCTGAAATCGAATTCCAATTAAAGAGATTGGGCATTTCAGAAATGAGTTTTCAAACAATGGTCCTTTTTGGAGATCATGCTGGCAGCCCTCATGGCACTCCCGGAGCACGTAAACTTAAAGATAATGAACTGGTATTGTTTGATCTAGGGGTTGTAGCAGAAGGGTATACAAGCGACGTAACTCGTACCTTTGCATTTGGAGAGATTTCTTCAGAGGCTGCATCCATTTATGATGTGGTTTTAAAAGCCCAAGAAAAAGCTCAAGCTGCTGTAAAACCAGGTATTACAACTGGAGAATTAGATAATATAGCACGCACTGTTATCGAAGAAGCAGGTTATGGAGATTACTTTACCCACCGTTTAGGGCATGGCCTAGGCAAAACGGTTCATGAATATCCTAGTTTATCCAAGGGTAGTACTATGGAAATTAAAGAAGGTATGTGTTTCTCGCTTGAACCTGGAATTTATATTGAAAATAAAATTGGCGTAAGAATTGAGGACTGTGTCTACGTTACATCCGATGGGTGCATCCCCTTTACTCATACACCAAAAAAATTAACAAGTATTACAAAAAAATAATATTTCCTATTTAAAGAAGACTTTTTATGAAACAAAATAATTTCATAAAAAGTCTTCTTTATTTATTTATCTATATTTTCTAATGTGTTTTCATCCGTATTATCTGGTTGTTTTTTTAAAACAGAAATTTTCCCATCCGTTTCCAGTACAACTGCAGAAACAGAATCTGTAGAAACAATTCCTTGTGAGCGAATAGCTTGGGTAATCTCATTTTTGGATATCCGCTCTTTCTTCATATGCTTATAGTAATAATTCCCATCATAATACAATAAGGATGGCTTTGATTTCAATAGTGAATTAACTGTAGGGGAATGTACTGATAACCAGCTCGATAGAAACTGTAAAAATACCAGTAAACAAAATGATACTATTCCTTCCATTAATAACGTTTCGTTATTAATCAAGATATTTGATAACACTGAACCAAGTGCTACAGTAACCACAAAGTCAAAGGCATTCATTTTTGATAACGTTCGTTTTCCTGAAACTCTTAGTACCAATACAATCAAAAAGTAACAGATAAACCCTACAATTAATAATCTAATAAATGACGAAAGTGCCATAGTGCTTTTCTCCTTTCTTTTCATCGATCTAACAAAAAAAAGACACACTAATTAAAGTGCATCTCTTTTGAAAAAGCTAACAGGTATTACTTAAATTCCAACATTCGTATTTGTGGTACCTTTATCGTCCTTGCCGTCTTCAGTAGTCTGTTCTGTACTAGTATTTTCAGTCTTTTGACTTTTGCTTTCACTCTCAGTCATTTTCTTTTCATCATAATCAAATGACATAGTACGAGATTTCGCTTCTTCCGTTCCGATACCAGTATGATTATTTAAATTACTTTCTTTTTTCGTTCCACCATTAACAGCATTTTTAGCTTCTTCCGCCATTGATGCAGCCTCTTTTTTGATGTCATTTAACGTATTCTTCTGTTCATCTTTACTATTGTTCAAAGATTCTGCCATTTGACCGTATGTCTTTTTAGCAGTATCCACATATTCAGAGCTAGCTTTTTGAGCAGTCTCTTTTAACTCTACACCTTTTTCTTTAGCAAGGTCCGCATAATCTTTTAATTGGTCTTTTGTACGATCTGAGTGTTGAGTAATATCTTCACGTAATTCCTTACCTGATTTTGGCGCAAATAGCAATGCACTAACCCCTGCAATCGCAGCTCCGACAATCGTACCTAGTAAGAATCCTTCTGATTTACTTTGTTTACTCATAACTATCCGCTCTCCTTTTTTACTATTCTAGTTCACTTACCATTTCTTGTTTAAATGGAAAAATTTAATCTATTACTTAGCAATTTTATTACTGATTTTTCTAGATACACCCAGTTTTGCTCCGCGTCTAGAAGCGCTACCTAAAGATGTAGTAAGATTTCTGGTTGAATCATTTAAGCTTGATACTGAAACACCTAAGTCTCCAACAGCTTTAAATAATGGATCCGTTAGTACAAGTTTACCATTCACATCATTCAAGGTTGTATTTGTTTTATTTAACAATCCTTCGACCTCAATCAATAAATGATCTGCATCTTTTGTAATTGTCCCTATACTTTTGTTGGCTTCATTGATTGTTGTATTTAATTGTGATACTACACTTGCTACTTTGAATAATACGTAACATAGTCCTAATACCAAAACAGCAAATGCAATAGCTGCAATTAATGCTGCAATTTCTCCACCTGTCATATTAAATCCCTCTTTCATAAGTTTATTTATACTTTTAGAATACCATTCTCTAAAACAAAAAAGCAAATAGTAAGATTGTGTATTCATTAGTATTTTAATAAATCCTTAAATTCTTTGATACTTATCTCCTCTTCCAATTTAGCTTTATATCCTTTAATCACTAGCTTTAATCTGAAATTTCCTCTTATTTAAATGTCAGCCTTATTCTATGTTCTAAATTATTCAATAGAAAAATTATAAAAATCAATACTTTTATAGTATGATCTATAAATAGATAAGTTTAGTTCATTCACAAATTAGAATGAAAATTTTTCCTTTTTTTGATACAATTTATCAAATGATTCTTAGTTACAAATAGATTATTAAAATTCACTTTTCATTATACAAAGGAGTTATAAAATATGTATTTAGCAACAGAAGATGGCAGTGTAGATGAAGTCATAGGAGAAGTGACTAAGCAGAAAAATTTACTGACTCAGTTTTGGGAGTCCATTGAATGGCAGACCATCTTAATTTCTGCTATTATTTCCGTTCTGCAAATTTTACTATCATTCATTATTTTTTTTATTTTAAAAAAAGTTGGTCGCTACGTAATCGAAACAATCTTCAGGAAATATATAAAAGAGAAGCATACCGTTCCAAATAGATACAATACTTTATACAAGTTAAGTCAAAATATATATAACTCTGTGCTTTACTTCTTTTTGGTTTATACGATTCTAGGAATTATGGGTATACCTGTTGGTACACTAATAGCAGGTGCCGGTGTTATTGGTTTAACGCTTTCTCTTGGTGCTCAAGGTTTCGTTTCTGATATCGTTAATGGGTTTATGATATTACTTGAGAAACAGCTTGATGTCGGAGACGTCGTAGAAATTAATAGTATATTAGGTGTTGTGGAAGATGTAAATTTGAAAACCACAAAACTCAAGGATTTTGATGGGACCATTCACTTTATACCTAATCGTGCTATATCCGTTATTAGTAATCGTTCTAGAGCTGATATGCGTGTTATGATACAGATTAGGTTATTCCCAAATACTGACTTAGATAAAGTCCGTAGAGTGCTTGATAGAGTTAATCAGAACCTTATTCCCCAATACGATGAAATAACTATTGAACCTTCTGAAATTGCTTTTGTTCCTATCGGCGCTGGGCAAACAGCTGCTCAAATTATCATGTATACTAAAGCAGGTAAAGAGTTTGGTGTACGGAATGCTTTTTATGAACACTATGTTGAGGCTCTTGCTAAAGAGGGGATTGAATTACCTACCATTAATTTTGATGCATCGGTTTAGAAAAACATAAAAGGCTCTAAATCAATAAACGATTTAGAGCCTTTTTTCTATTTTACTGAATCGGTTGTTACTTTTTCTTTAACATCGTATAACCGTTCAAATTCATGAGCAATCCTATTAGTTCCTTTTAAAATTTCACTTCTTGTTATAATCCCTTTAAAAGTACGCTCTTCATCTATTACTGTAATAAAAGCGTGATTTACTAACATATGCAATACATTTTCAAGTTCAAAGTCCTCATAGACAAACGGATAGTCTTTGTCCATAATATCCTCAACATTAATTTCTCCAAGCTTCTCAAAGTGTACATCTTCTATATCCATAATTGCCTGCATGATTGAAGGCATAGAAATCAGTCCTTGCATTCTTGATTTCTCATCCAATACAGGAACCAACGAATATTTGTCTGTAGTCAATATGAGAAGTGCATGGTCCAAGCGGTTCTTCGTTCCTACTACCGCCACTTCATCTGCGGATTTGACTAGCTGATTGTCTTTGTCAATTAGTAAGGATTTAATTTTCTCACCAATCATGGTTTCACTCCTTGTAAACGTTATCACTCCATTATTATTCTACTATCATTTTACCTTTTGCCCAAACTTTTTTTCGTAATAAGTGAAAATTCTTAGATAACTCTTATATAAAATGAACTTTATTAACAATTAAACTGTTAATATTTTCGAAATATTCTACAATATATATGATTTCACATTATTTATTTACCCTATAAAAAGAGCAGACTTAAACACACATACAAGTAAGTGATTTCCAGATTATATGTATGCTTTCTACTCTTTTACACAGTTGATATAACGTTTGACATTTTTGTGTTTTATAATTCTATTTTTTCATTTAATTGAGGTACCGGATTATGATCTTCATCATAATAACGGATAATTCCACTATTATCTTCTAATTCTAATATAGCATAGGTCCCCTTATGAATAGGTCCTCGAGGTTGAGCAATGCTCCCAGGATTAATAAAATAAATATTATCCTCTTTATCCACTCTTGGAATATGAGTGTGTCCGTAAAATACAATTTGTATCCCTTCTTGTTCTGCTTCTTTTTTTAAAGTAGAGAAAGAAGACTTCACATTATGAAGATGTCCATGTACTATTAAAAAAGCATTCTCATAATATTTAACGACACTGCTTTCAGGAAAAGCATTTGTAGTATCCATATTCCCTTTTACAGTATGATAGTTCTGCCACAAAGGATTCTCTTCAGTAAATTCAGAATCCCCACAATGAATCCATAGGTCAATTTCTTTCTCATATATAGAAAAAATTTCTTCCATATGATACGTATCCCCATGATTATCACTAATTATTAATGCTTTCATCCAATCATCCTTTTTTAATTATTAATCCAATTTTCTAGAACTTTTTCTAAGTTCCGGACTGCTATTGCTCTATGGCTAATGTTATTTTTCTCTTCATGAGTTAATTCAGCTAGTGTTTTGTCTTTTTCAGAAACATAAAATAATGGATCATATCCAAATCCGTTTTGTCCTCTTGGAACGCCTAATATATAACCATCTAGCTCCCCTTCAATTGTCATACTCTCTTTATCCGGAGCAGCTAGCGCAAGTGTACAATGGAAATGAGCCGTCCTTTCTTCAAATGGTAATTCTGACAGCTCTCCTAAAAGTTTGGCATTATTTTTTGCATCGTTTTTTTCTTCTCCTGCAAATCTTGCTGAGTAGATACCCGGTTGACCTTGCAGCGCATCAACTTTCAGACCGGAATCATCTGCTAAAACAATTGTATTTAAAGCTTTGGATACACCTTCTGCTTTGAGTAATGCATTCTCAGCAAAAGTGTCTCCTGTTTCATCAATTTCGTCTAATTCTGGATAATCAAGAAGCGTCTGAATTTCAAATCCAAATTTTTCAAAAATAGATTTAAATTCTGCAGCTTTTCCTTTATTTCCTGTTGCAATAACAATTTTATTTTTTGGCGTCATTTTACTTTTAGTCCTTTCAATCTATCTATCGATACCTGTTCAACTTCTATTTCATTCATTTCTAACCAGCTAGAAGCAATTTCTTTAAACATATTGACAGAGCCAGTTGTGTAAAATTTTCTTTCATTAATTTCATCTGTTTTTACTTCAGCCATATCATAATAATCAAGCAACATACTCACTTCATTAACCGTCTCTGCTCCAGAATCAATTAAGGTTACTTCTTTTCCCATAACGTTTTGTATTAGAGGTCTTAGCAATGGATAATGCGTACAGCCTAATACGAGCGTATCTACTTTTTGTTTTTTCAAATTTTGTAAACTTTCAGTTACCACTTTTTTTGCAATAGAACTATTTAATTGATTACTTTCTACTAGCGGCACAAATTTAGGACAGGCCTGACTGAATACATTCGCAGTTGCTTGTTTTTTGGTAATTGCTCGTCGGTATTCCCCTGATAAAATTGTTCCATCCGTTCCAATGACTCCTATACGATTATCTTTAGTCGTCTTTATTGCAGCACGACTTCCAGGTAGAATTACACCAACTACTGGAATATCTAACTGTTTTTTCAATTCTGGCAATGCTGCAGCCGTTGCGGTATTGCATGCTATAACTAGCATTTTAATATTCTTTTCTAATAAAAAATTGGTAAGATCCCACGTAAACTCTTTTACCTGCTCTTTTGGTCTAGGACCATAAGGGCAGCGGGCGGTATCCCCAATATAATAAAAAGATTCATTCGGCAGCTGTTTCATTGCTTCTTTCATCACAGTTAAACCGCCTACACCAGAATCAAGTAAGCCAATTGCTCTTTTACTCATCTTATAACAACCTTCTTCATTGCATTAAGCCGGACACACATTATAGTGTAAAATCGACTATAATTCTACTTTTTAATATTTACTCCCCTATTTTCTCTTTTTTTTATCAAATGCGCAAGTAGAACGTGATTAGAACTATTCGAAAATGTAGAATTCATTTTATATTCTTTATAAAAATTGACTGCTAATAAAATTTAATTAGAAAAGCAAAGTCAAATACGTTATACTATAAAATATTAGGTGAAATCACGAGGTGAAAAGTTTGTCAGAGCAAAATACAGAAATTCAACAGTTTGATTCTATTATCTTATTAAGAGATCATTTGTTATCTAACCTTTTAGGTGAAGATATTGATGCTATTTTATATTGGGCAGGAAAAGATCTGGCCCGAAATCATCCTGTAGAAACCGAACTTGAAGTGCTCAGACTTTTTGAACAATATTCATTCGGAATGCTTACCCAAATTGAAGAGAAAAAGAACAGAAAAATTTATAGGTTATCTGGTGAAGTTATTGAACAGCGATTAGAAAATGATCAATTCCCTTCTTTCTCATTAGAAACAGGCTACTTATCCCAACAATTACAAAGACTTATTAATATTTATTCAGAAGGAATTTATGAGATAAAACCTAAGAAAAAAGAAGTTCATTTAACAATACAAATGGACCCAAAAGAACCACTACCTATAGATCAAAATTAAAAAAGACACTCTAAGGAATGAACAGATTTTCTGTTTTCCAATAGAGTGTCTTTTATGTATAAAACAAAAAAAGCGCTAAGAAAAGAAACTATGTTTTTACACATACTTAAATCTTTTCATAAACACTTTACGAAAATTAATTCAATTATATACTCGTCAATCTGTTTACAGATTTACATCTAGCGAAAAACTATTTAAGATCGTTTCATTACCATCAATGATTTGGATAAATCTAATTTCTCTTGCATCCCAATTCATCAGATCCTGAAGAGTATAATTATTTTTTCTTAACACTACATCTAAGGGACAGTCAATTTCATCATCCGCATTGTAAAAAACATCTCTAGCATCTACTAGTAAATGAACTTGTTTATCTATGCAATCGACAATATAACTATACTTGGTAGTATTTTTAACTTTGTTGTCAAGACTATTTCTTTGAGCCATTGTAGCACACTCCATTCATTCCTATAAGTAGTCCTATCAGAATGCTTTAGGCAGTTTAAAAATTTAAACTGAATTAAATTTTTAAAATTCAGTCATACATAACAGATAAATCGTTCAGACAGTTCCATAATGTTAGTATTTTCACTATTTATTACGTTGGATATATTTTAGCTCAAATAATTACATAATGATACCCGAATACCTATTTCTCTTTGATATCTGCACTAATTGTTAAAAAATAGACACATTTATCTGATTTTACTTATAGTCATTTAAGCATAAAATAACATTCTTCCAAAACAAACTAAGTTCAATCTAAAACAATTATAACAATTCATAACCGTTTTAAATCTGTAGTTGAATTAGAAGAATGTTATATAATTAAATCACTTAGTTTTCATAAAAATTATTTATGTTTAGAAAGTGTTTCTTCAATTTGTTCTTTACTGTGATATCCAATTAATTTTTCTACGACTTCTCCGTCTTTTTTTACTAATAAAGTAGGAATACTCATAATTCCAAATTTTCCAGGTGTTTCTGGATTTGCATCTACATCCATTTTATAGTAATTAACATCGCCATTAGATTCTTCATCTAATTGATCAATTACTGGAGATTGCATACGACAAGGCCCACACCAAGTTGCCCAGAAGTCGACTAACGTTAATCCTGAATCTGTTTGTTCATCAAATGTATTATCTGTAAGTTCTTTAACCATTATAAATTCCTCCTATAACTTTACTATTAAAAAGTAAGTTCCTATCATTGTTTTTAGTATACCAAAGATTATTTAAAAAATCCATTATTGGGTTTGTTTATTAGACTTTTTTTATAATCTACTTAAATAGTACAATCGTTGCACCATTTCCTCCTTGATTGGCTGGCGCATCATTATAAGATTTAACCTGAGGGTGTTTTTTCAAATAATCTTGTACAGCTTTTCTAACTGCGCCAGTCCCCATCCCATGAATCACTGTTACTTGAGGGTAATTGGACAGTATTGCCTGGTCAATATACTGATCTAATTGATTCAAAGCTGCCTCCACTCTTTCTCCTCTTAAATCTATTTCTGTGGATACAGACCCCATAGAAGTTGATTTCAAAGAAGTCCGATTGTAAGACGGTTCTTTTTCTTGTTGAGCAGGTGTAAGATCACTCTCATTAAGCTTCATTTTAAGCATACCCATCTGAACTACCCATTGTTTATTACCGGATTTTTCAACTATTGTCCCTTTTTGACCTAATGACTCTACCTGGACAAAATCCCCTGGTTTAAGTTCTTTCTTACGCTTCTGTTTTTGTAATATTTTATTTTTCTTCAGACTTTCTTCTTCTAATTTCAAATTAGATAATCTAGACTGTGCTTCTATAAATTCGTGCTCTTTAACTGCAGAACCTTGTGCCCCTTGCAACTGGCGTGCTCTAAGGTCTTCAATAATTTTCTCTGTATCTTTTTGAGCTTTTTCTATGATCTGATTGGCTTCTTTTTCTGCTTTTTTCTTTAATTGTTCTTTTTCTGCTTCATATTCTTTAAAAGCATTTTTCAATTCTCTATGCAATGCTTGAGCATTCTGTAATTCTTCACGAACTTTACCCGTTTCTTGACTCGCCTGTTTTCTTTTATTTTCAAGGTCTTGAATCATTTCATCCACACTCTGACTTTCTCCACTCATCAGTTGTCTGGCAGATTCAATAACCATATCGTTTAGACCAAGTCTTTTAGCAATCTCAAAAGCATTACTACGACCTGGTATGCCAATTAAAAGCTTGTATGTCGGACTTAAAGTTTCTACGTCAAATTCCATACTCGCATTAATTGTTTGAGGTCGATTGTATCCATATGCTTTTAATTCAGGATAATGGGAAGTTATCAGAGCATAGCTTCCTTTTGCTGCAATAGCATCTAATAGTGCAATTGCCAAAGCAGCTCCTTCCTGAGGATCAGTCCCAGCCCCTAATTCATCCAGTAAAACTAAACTCTGATCATCAATTTTATTTAAAATTTCTACAATATTTGTCATATGAGAAGAAAAAGTTGATAAACTTTGTTCGATTGACTGCTCGTCTCCGATATCAGCAAATACACTAGAAAAAATCCCCATCACACTTTGCTCTGCTACTGGAATCTGTAACCCTGACTGTGCCATTAGTTGAAGCAATCCTAATGTTTTAAGAGCGACAGTTTTCCCACCAGTATTTGGTCCCGTTATGATCATTGTCTGATATTCTTCGCCTAAAATGATATCATTTGCAACTACTTCGCTTTCTTCTAATAAAGGATGTCTAGCCCGCATAAATGAAACTGCATTATTTTCGCTAATCAACGGCTTGATTCCTTTGATTTCTTGTGCATATTTTGCTTTTGCATTGATGAAATCAAGTAAAACTAAGACAGTCATATTCTGATCAATTTCTGCCGTATGAGGCATGATCACATTTGTAACCTCAGCTAGTATTCTCTCAATCTCACTACGTTCTTCACTTTGGTACTGTTTTAAGCGATTATTGAGATCAACAACACTTTGTGGTTCGATAAATAGTGTCTGTCCCGTAGAGCTCTGATCGTGTACTACACCGCCGAATGTTGTTCTGTTTTCCTGCTTAACCGGAATAACATATCGATCATTTCTCATTGTAATAATTGCATCAGTCAAAAATTTTGCTTGGCTTCCCCTTACAATACTTTCTAATTTTTGGCGTACTCTACTTTCTGTCTGCTTAATTCCAGTTCGTATGCCTCTTAGAGCAGTACTTGCATCATCCAGCACATATCCATCTTCATCTACGACAGTAAAAATGGCTCTTTCAAGCGGTCTTAGAGCTACAAACTGATCACTAATTTTATATAGTTGCTTTAACTCAATTTCGTCTTCCTTTAATTTTACAAAAAACTGGTCAATCTCACGTACACTCTTAATTACTTTTCCAATTTGTGCAACTTCTTTTCCATTCAATGCTGCTCCGATATTTGCTCTCTTCAAATGAGGTCTGATATCAATAAATGGAGATAAAGGAATTCCACCTTTCATACGTAAGATTCTTACTCCATCCTCTGTTTCCTCTTGTTTATCTTTAACTTCAATATAGTCTGAAGAAGGAGAAAGAGCGTGAATCTTTTCTTTTCCTAACTCTGAAACTGCATGCTTAGAAAGTTGATTGATTACTTTAGGAAAATCTAATGTTTTAAATGACTTTTCAATTTTCATCTTCATTCTATCAAGCCTCTCTATTTTTTCTATTCATCCGTTCTTCATAAAAAAAGGTGTTGCTAGAAAAAAGCATCCTTGCTTTTTCTTTCTAGAGCAACACCTATTTATATTTAACCCTGATGTTTAACATTTTTTAAACGACCATAAGTTTTATTCTTCAATAGTATCTTCTTGAAGGCCTTCTTCGATCCACCAGTTATACAAATCAGTAGATAGCTCCGGTGTATCGGAAACGATCGTTCTTGCAAGGGCACTCGACTCAAATTGACTTTGAATCATTTTAATCGGAATCATTGATAATAAAAATAAAATCAGAAAAATTCCAATATACTGCACAATAAATCCTACAATTGCTCCACCAATTCCATTTATTTGTTTCACTACTGGAATTTCGGTAAGAAAGTTTAGTAGCCCTCCAATAAATCTTGTAACGATCCATCCTAGTACAAGAATACCAATAAATGCTACACCATTATAGAATCCCTGATCTAAATTAAAAATGAATTCTTGTCCGTAAAGTACAAATGGATTCGAATTTGATGATACTGGGCTCGGATAAGGAACCATCATTTCCACTAAGTTACTTACCTCTTGGTAGTATTCTAAAGCAAAATAAAAAGATATTGCATAGCCGATTGTTAAAACCAACTGTAGGATCAGCCCTCTTTTAAACCCACTATATAAAGACAATAACAATAATAATAGAATGATCAACGATAATAACATTTTGTACTCCTTAATGGCTATTTATTTAATTCAAGAAAGTTTTTCTTCCAATTCTTTGATTCGTTCTTCAAGTTTAATAACTTTTTTCTTCATTTCTAACTGATCCGAAACTGCATTGATAGCCATCAACATTGCTCGTTTTTCTGAATCTAGTCCTTTAGTCATTTGTTGCAGTTGAGTCATTTGTTCATCTACTGTTTGTGCTACTACATGCATATGTTTTTCTGAACGAGGGCCTACTATAGTATAAGTTTCCCCTGCTATTTTTGCTTTAAATCTTCTTTTTTTCTCAGGCATACATCAGCCTCCTAGATATGCAAATTCTATATTATAATAACATGAAAAACGAATTCTTGCATCACTTGGTGACCGTTTTCTAATGTTTAACGCGAACAAATGTAGCTATAGGAGAATTGTTTTTATACTATACGATCATTTAAACTAGTTCAACACAAAAAAAGACTCCCCAGCAGGAGCCTTTTCTTGCGTAAATTAAATCATTACATTTACCTATCTTATTTCTGCATTGAGCTCTTGTTTTAAAGCCTTTTTCACTTTCTCAAAATCTTTATTTACTTCTTCTTCTTTCAAAGTTGCTTCTGGGTTTAAATAAGCTAATGAATAAGCAATTGATTTTTTACCTGCTTCAATGTGTTCTCCCTGATATAAATCGAACAAACGCACTTGTTGTAACCACTTTCCACCATTTGCTTCAATTACATCCATTACCTCGTTGTGACTAATTGTTTCTTCAACTAATAAGGCGATATCACGTGACGTACCTGGATATTTTGGAATAGCTGCATAAAGTACTGAATTTTTTTCTGCTGCAACAAGCGCATCAACACTTAATTCAAAAACATACGTTTCTTCAAGGTCAAATACGCCGGCAATTTCTGGATGAATCTGACCAATCACCCCAATTTTTTCCTCACCTAGATAGATTTCAGCTGTACGACCTGGATGTAGATCGTTAAATGAACTGTCTGCTGCAAACTTGATGGTCTCTTTGATTCCTATGGTTTCAAGTAATTCTTCAACAATTCCTTTTAACGTGTAGAAATCAACTGGTTGAGCAGTGTTAGACCAAGTGTTTTCTGTTAATGATCCTGATAGTAACCCAGCAACATGTTCCTCTTCCAATGGCAAGTTACCTGATTCATTTTCATAAAACACATGCCCAACTTCATAAAGAGCAATATTTTTCATTTGTCTAGCCGCATTATAGGCTGCATTATCGACTAAACCACTGATTAAACTTAACCTTAGTGTTTTATGTTCTTCACTCATTGGCCAGTCAAGGTTAGTTGTTTTTGAAGGTTTCATACTAAATCTTTCTGCTTTCTCCGGTGTTGTTAGAGCATAACTAATTGTTTGAGCTAACCCACTTCCCTCTAAATACCTATGAATAAAGCGTGTTAATCGCTGTTTATCATTTAATTCACCTGGAGTTGATTCCATCATAGGCAATGTTGATGGAATTTTATTATACCCATACACTCTAGCGACTTCTTCAAGTAAGTCTGCTTCAATTGAAATATCCCATCTTCTAAGTGGAACTGAAATAATAAATTCATCTTCAACCAATGTATATTCAAATTGTAATCGGATAAATATAGAAGCTACTTCTTCTAAAGAAAGTTCTGTTCCCAGCACATGGTTAATCCTTTGAAGTGTAATCGAAACCTTTTTTTCTAAAGGTTTAGTCACTTCTATTTCAGCTATACCTGATACTATCTGACCTCCATTGATCTCTGCAATCAATGCAGTTGCATGGTCTAAGGCTGCTTGTACAGTTCCTAGATTCAAACCGCGTTCAAATCTTGAACTTGACTCACTTCTTAAATTTAAAGACTGCGCTGTCTTTCGTACTAAGGAAGATGCAAATACAGCTGATTCTATAGCAACCGTTCTAGTTTTTTCTGTTACATGGGAATTTTGTCCACCCATAACACCTGCCAGTGCTACCGGCTGATCCCCATTTGTGACAACTAGATTATCTTGATTTAATGTTCTCTCTTGCCCATCCAGTGTGATGATCTTTTCATCTTGTTTAGCTCTTCTGACATAAATTTCTTTTGAATTTAGTGCATCATAATCAAAAGCATGAAGAGGCTGACCATACTCAAGCATAATGTAATTTGTCACGTCAACTACTGAATCAATCGGTCTGATTCCAGCATTCATTAATTTACGCTGCAGCCACAATGGGCTTTCTTTAACTATTACATCTTTTACTATACGTAGTTTGTAATCTGGTGTGTCTTCTTTAGCTTGTACGGATACAGTCATATAGTTTTCAATAAGATCCTCTGCATTTTCAGATAAAGAAACTTTTTCAAACTCAGGGTTCTGTGATAAAATCGTTCCTGCTTCGTAGGCAACTCCGCGCATACTCATCGCATCTGCTCGATTTGGTGTAATATCTAAATCAATAATGATATCATCCAGTCCTAAATAAGATAAAGCGTCTGCTCCCACTATAGCTTCTTCTGGCAAAACGTAGATTCCGTCTTCTATACGCTTAGGAATTACCGAGTCCGAGAATCCTAATTCTTCTAGTGAACAAATCATTCCATTTGATACATGTCCTCTTAATTTACTTTTTTTAATTTTAAAATTTCCTGGTAACCTTGCTCCAGGCAAGGCAACAACCACCTTCTGATTCTCAGCTACATTGGGTGCACCACAAACGATCTGATAGAGTTCTTCTGCTCCTACATCCACTTGTGTAACGTTTAAATGGTCAGATCCTTCCATTTTTTCGACTGTACGCACTTCTCCAACGACTAATTTTTTAAGTCCTTCCCCTGGTACGATCAAACTATCTACTTCAATTCCTGTTAACGTTATCTGATCAGCTAACTGTTCAGGCGTTATATTTTCTAAGTTTAAATATTCTTTTAACCAATTATATGATACTTTCATTATATCCTACCCTCTCACCTTGAATTGTTTTAAGAAACGCTGATCGTTTAAGTAGAAGTTTCTGATGTCATCTACTCCATATTTCAACATCGCAATCCGGTCTGGTCCCATTCCAAAGGCAAAACCACCATAGATTTCCGGATCTACTCCAGACATCTTTAAAACTTCAGGGTGCGTCATTCCAGCTCCAAGGATTTCTATCCAACCTGTATGTTTACAAACATTACAGCCTTTTCCTCCACACTTGAAACAGCTCACATCTACTTCAACAGAAGGTTCAGTGAATGGAAAATAGCTTGGACGTAATCGAATTTCCCGATTCTCACCAAACATTTTTTTAGCCAATGTTTCTAATGTTCCTTTTAAATCAGCCATTGTAATATGCTTATCAATTACCATTCCTTCGATCTGATGAAATTGATGAGAATGTGTCGCATCATCCGTATCACGGCGATACACTTTCCCCGGACTAATCATTTTAAGAGGTCCTTTTGAAAAATCGTGTGTTTCTAAAGTTCGTGCCTGTAAGGGCGACGTATGCGTACGCATTAAAACTTTCGAAGTAATATAGAATGTATCCTGCATATCTCGAGCCGGGTGGTTCTGCGGTAAATTCACTCGCTCAAAATTATAATAATCCTCTTCAACTTCATTTCCTTCAACAATTTGATACCCCATTCCTAAAAATAAGTCCTCAATTTCTTCTATGATCTGGGTGATCACATGGCTTTGTCCTTTTATTGGTTTAACTCCCGGCAGCGTTACATCTAAAGTTTCTTCTGCCAAGCGCTTATTCAATACTTGTTTTTGAATGGTCTCTCTAGTCATTGACATTTGATTCGTCAGATC
This sequence comes from Marinilactibacillus psychrotolerans, assembly GCF_900101525.1. Taxonomy (GTDB): domain Bacteria; phylum Bacillota; class Bacilli; order Lactobacillales; family Carnobacteriaceae_A; genus Marinilactibacillus; species Marinilactibacillus psychrotolerans. The sequence goes on from NZ_FMZD01000020.1 coordinate 37,731, forward strand.
ATCTCGCACTTGGTTAGCTAACTGTCCAATAACTGGACGTTCGTCAGCTGATAGATCTTTCATGCCTTTTAATACTTGTGTTAATTCTCCTTTTTTTCCTAAATAAGACACCCGTAAAGTCTCAAGTTCTTCTACTGTCGATACAGATTTCATTTCCTGTGTTGCTTTATCAGCTAATATAGCTAGTTTTTCTTTTAAGTCCATTTATTTACTCCTTTTAATTTTTATGTAACTAATTTAGTTTGATTCCAAAAAATATACAAAAAGACCCCATCCCAATATAGGGACGAGGTCAACACGCGGTACCACCCTTGTTTAGAATTAGACAAATATAATTCTACACTTTTGCATAACGGCGCATACCGAGATTTCTTTTATTAGGAAATCTACTTTAATAGAGAGTCTATATTTATAACGACTCATCTAAGCGATGAAAGTGAACTTCATTCAGTTTCCTATCCAAATATTTTCAGCCTTTGATATTCGGTCTCTTAATATTTCACTGAACTACTCTTTTTCACCATAGTATTTATGGATTAAGTTACCTTTTAAAAAACGAATTAAGCTTGATGACACTCTTCTTCGCTGATCCATTCATCAGCCCAGGATTGAACTTCTTTCATTACACTTTCCAATGCATGACCTTTAGTTGTCAAACAATATCCTGATCTAAGTTCGCAGTTTTCATCCAATTCCTTAGTAACGATACCTGTTTGCTCCAGTTCTTTTAATCTTTCAACAAGGACACGATCGCTTACTTCTGGAATAGATTGAGAAAGGTCTTTGAAGCGATGAGGTCCTTCCAGTAAAACATCGATTATAAGCCCAGTCCATTTTTTCCCTAGAATAGAAAAAGTTTGCTCAAATTTAGGACAAATGATTTTATTTTGTGTTATTTCAATCACGTATGTTCACCTCTACTTTCAGACAGATATAGTATACCATCATTTGTTACTTATTGTAAGAACATATAATTATTTTCCATATATTTTATCTATTTTGTTCAAAATTTGCAAGTTTATATCATTTACAGGTAATTAATAAGAGAAGTCGCTATTGTAAAATAGACAACTAAACCCATAGTATCATTTAAGGTAGTTATAAATGGTCCGGATGCTACGGCGGGATCTATATTAAATTTATTGATAATTACCGGAATAACAGATCCGGTAACAGAAGCCAAACTGACTGACAAAAAAATTGAAGCCCCGATAATAATTCCCAAGACAGGGTTGCCATAGATAACCATTACAATCCCAATCATTACAACAGCTGCTAAAATCCCGATCATCATGCCTGCCGTAAATTCTTGTTTGACAGTTTTAAAGAAACTATCTTTATCTTTATCATCAATCGACAAATTTCTAACGGCCACTGCTAATGACTGCGTTCCTACATTCCCGGCGGTTCCCATAATCATAGGAATGAACGCTGCTAATATCACTACAGACTCTAAAGTATCTTCAAAATAACTAATTAGACTACTTGTAAGCAATCCTAAGAACAATAAAATAATAATCCAAGGTGCTCTAGATTTTGCAGCTTTAAATGGAGACATTTTTTTATCATCCGTGCCTCTTCGAATACCAGCAAACTCGTTGAAATCCTCTGTGACCTCGTCTTGAATAACATCCATTACGTCATCTACTGTTACGATTCCTAACATAGATCCATCATAAGCTAAAACAGGTAAGGCAAGTAAATCATAATCTTGTATAATCTGTGCGACTTTTTCTTGGTCTTCATCTACCCTTACAGAAACCACTTGAGAGTACATTAAGGACTCTACTGTCTCATCTTCTGAAGACAATAAGAGATCTCTTAATGAAAGTACACCTAGTAAATGCCCTTTTTCATCAACTACATATAAATAATAAATTGTTTCAGCATGATGTCCAATCTGACGTAGTCTGCTGATAACTTCTTTAGTGGTTGACTTATAATTAATCGAAATAAACTCTTTCGTCATAATTGATCCGGCAGTTTCCGGAGCATAAGAAAGTAATTCTTGTACTCTATCGCTTTCTCGTTTATCCATCATAGACAACAATAACTGATTATCTGTTTCTTCGCTATTGGTCAAAAAATGAGCAACATCATCAGCTGCCATATGATTGAATACTTTTGCCATATACTCATCAGGTAAGTATTGAACTGCATCTTCTTGATCTTCTGTATCCATCCATTCGAAAATTTCTGAAAATTCTTCTGGAGTAAGGAAGTCAGCTATTTTAGCTTTTTTATCTGGATAAAGTAAATGAAATATTGCATGTTGATCTCTATCATGCAATTGTAAAAATAATTTTCTGAATTTTTCACGATCATTTTTTTTTGCTGCTTGAAATATTTTATTGTAATGTTTTTGTTCAGTTGTTTTGACTATTTTCATTATTGGTCACCCGTTTCATGATTAAATTTTAGAGAAGACATACTATAAGGATGTCCATTGAACAAATTTGCTTTTAACTCAAAGAATACTCTCGAACTGGGAGCACTATCCATATGCCTCACCTCCAAAATTTTCATTACTAAAATGACTAACTTTTTTCTTATTCTTTAAAACTAGAGAGAGTTCTCTCCTCATTAATTCACTCCATAAAAAAAACACGCCTGAGCATGTGAATAAAATGATCTGATGGTCACTACCCCTGCATCTGTAGACTGAAAATCATGAAGAGTTCTTCTTTTGAAACTTTTGGTCTAAACTATTCCAATTACATTATAGTTATCATTGGATTGATGAACTTTAAGAGAGCTGTAATAATACTACTTTCATTCTCCCCACTACCATCACAATTTAAGTTTATTTGTCTTTCATTGTTGTACTTATACATTCACTTTACCCTAATGTTCTTGTTTTATCAATAAAAAAAACTCATTAGTTATAGCCGGTTTTATTGTGTATGGCAGAATAAATATGTAGAATAGTGCAAGAAAAAATCCATAACTCGGGCCAAATAAAATAGCCCATTGCTTCCACCCATACCATTCGCCTAAAATGGAGTTTGACTAAGAACTTCAGAAAGGCGTGGGAAAGGATGCTCACAATGGACCAAATTTATTCTATCAAAAAAATGAGAAATGAAGAAGGCTATTCTTTAAATAAAATTGTCACGGAAACCGGTTATGATTGGCGTACAGTTAGAAAATACGCAGATCACGATGTTCTTCCAAAAGAAAAAAACAGTAAAAAGCGCGGAATGATGTATACGAAAGGGTTTG
>NZ_FMZD01000005.1 GCF_900101525.1 Marinilactibacillus psychrotolerans
TCTACGTGAAAATTCAACGGTCCCAAAGGTAAATTGCATCGTACGCTTTCTTACACTATCTATCTCGTACCCTTGATCTTTGTATGATTGAATACACTTTTTATCTAAACGCTCCATGCATTCTTGAAAGCATTCCTCCGCTTTTTGTCTGAAAAGCTCCTCAAATAAGATTTCTGCCTCTAAAAGTGTATTCGACTCTTCTAATATTCCCATCATTTGTGCTATAATTTCCATCGTAAAGAAGACCTCTTTCTCTCTAGTTTCCGCAAATTCTAGATTAAGGGTCTTCTTTCTTTTTGTCTACCCTATTTTTTTCCATTTCCTACATAAACTTTACACATAGATAGAGCAACTAGTTTTAAAAATATACTTTAGTATAGGGAAGGCATTTATATTTATGAAAGATGGACTAATTTATGGTTTTTTCATGTTACTTAGTATTTTAATTATGTTGTGGAAAGTATCGACTGAAGCTTCTCTTAAAGCTAGACCCACAACTAAGTTAATACTTATGGTCTTTCTAACTATTATGATATTTATTGCAGTATTTTCTACTCTGATGTTGGTCATTTAGTTATAGTAAAATTAATGAATGATATTCCTTCAAAATAAGATTGTCTAATAGCATTATGAAACAACTTCCCACATGAATTATTACAGTACAAGTATAAATTTGTATATTCTATCTATTCATACTTCTTCTGATGTTCCTTCTTCAGCTTCAGATAGTCTTCATCTTCTCGTACAATTTTCCATTTTTCTTCAAAGATCTCAGCTGATTCTGCTTTTTCTTTATTGATGTCTCTTTCTTTTACTTCTCCATTATGGTTATATTTCTTTCCGCCTTTATAGTTCGCATACCGGCGAGCTCTGGTATAACCCATCTGCAGAAACTTTCTTGCCATATCCATCCCTACAAAGTCATTATTTTCTTTATAGTCCAGATACATCTGATAGATTTTATCTGATGATTTTTTTGCGATCTCAGGCGTTTTAAAGCGCCAATACTGGAGAATTTCACTCTTGTAGGGTTCAACCAACAACACGCCCTGCTCACCTCTGCCGACTCTGTAAAGTTCTGGGTTTTCACGAAAGTTTATATTGTCAAAGTCTAAATCATAATCGAAAGCCATTAGTATCACCTCTCTTATTCCTATGCTGAGTTACCATTATTCTTGTACATCCATCTTTTTCCAAATTTGACTTCCTTTTATCGAATCAATCTAAAATTACCCTTAAAATAGTCATTAAGCATATCTTCGTGCTGCTTATTTACGATTGGTATTTTCTTCAGTTCTTGGAAGCTAAAAAACTTCAGCTCTAGCGTTTCATCATTCGTATATTCAAGATTGATGCCTTCTGAGGAAAGTTCAACTAAATAGAGAATTGTAATCGTCTGTGCTATATCTCCATTTGGATATGAATCTATATAATTTGTATAAACACCTAATAGTTCTTTAGGATTTATATCAATATTGGCTTCTTCTTTAAATTCTCTTATCAGACTTTCAGAAGCAGATTCTCCTAACTCCATCGCTCCACCAAGTAGTCCCCATGTTTTTTTATCTCCTCTTTTTTGTAAGAGGATTTCCTGTTGCTTATTCACAAGAATCCCACCGACAAAGTTCAACAATATTTTCTCATGTCCCACCTTTGTTCTTAATCATTTTATATAGTCCTTCATACTTAATTCTCCCTATAATAATTTTTCATTCCTTAAAAGACTGATAGGACTAATTCTTTACAAGGGAGGATTCAAGTCTTCCATCTTTTCAGTTTGCAAATCATACCTTTTCAGTTTTAAAGTTCCATAATCAGAGACTTGGAAAATAATTGAATCGCCAACTTTTGCATATCCGCTTATAGCGTCACCAGAAAGTAATTTTTCACTTTCCTTTCCTTCAAGATTTGCTTTGTACAATCTATCTGAAGGATCAGCTGTTGGATTATCATATTCAAACAGACCGTAGAAAATGCCTTGATCTGTGATGGTATACTGTGTTACTTCTTCCTTAATCAAAAGCTCTGGTATGGAAGGTTCTTCAGCTTTCATTCTATATAGATACTGGTTCTCACCAATATAGTAATAGTCGTCTTTCCACTTCATTATATTAGAAGCTTCTATATCGAATTCCTGATGAGTTTCGCTGCTATCTAAGTTCATTTGATCTACACTGTCTTTTCCGCTTTCTGTATAACTGATCAGTAAATCACTGTCATATAGGGCAATATCATTTACTTCTTTATCTAGTACTCTTTGTAGCTTTCCTCCATTTAGATTCATTTTATATAAATTATCGTTATCTTCAAAGTTTATAAAATAAATCCAGTCCTTTGTAATATGAACTTTCCCCATATAGCCTAGTTCATAAATGGTCTCCTGATTTGTACCATCTTGTTTTACACGGTTTAAGCTTTCTTCTTCTGTGTAGTATAACCAGTCACCGACAATATTTAAGTCTTCAATTATGTCCAGCGAATCACTTTCAATCACATTGGTTTTATTTTCAAATTTTTTATCTGTTTTAACGATATTTTCGTTGTCGTCTATGTAAAATATATTTTTATCATTTTCGACTGCATAGCCAAGGTTATGAATGTTTTCAATAGAATTCCCTAATACACGCCCGTTCATTGGAGTGACAACTTCGTTTGAGTCAGGAAAAGCATTATGATAGATTACTTTCATTTCCCAATATGCTCCACTTTCTAGCAAGAATGGTAGTAAGATAAAGAAGAGATAAGCAACTATACGGAATTTATTTTTCAGGATTATTTTTCTATCTGTTTCATCGCTGAATTCGCTCTGAATTTCTTCAACGAATTCATTAATATAATGTCCAGGTCCAGAAATTTCAGCTTTGTTGTTTCCATAATGAATCTCGACTTTATCGCTCAATATAATATTGAAAGGAAAATCAAATTTTGGTCTAACGATTATTTTATTTCGTTCGTGTAGGAGAATTTCCCATCTTCTTTGACTAATTTCCCTTTCAAATTCGTTCAGTCCTTCTACTTTCACTTCAGTGGTTTTATGTTCATATCTTTTGATCATCCAATGCAAAAAAGGAAACAAGAAAACAAGAAGAGGTTCCCAGTGCAAATTCATTTCAACCTTAAAAATTGCTTCGTAAAAATTATTAAATATTAAGAGGCCTGGTAAAAATAGTAAGATTATTGCCCTTAAGCTAATACTTAGCCAATTCCAATATCTCTTCATTTCTTACTCCTATCTTCCCAATCATTTTTTTAGTTTTTATTATTTTATCAGAAATACTTATGATATAGTAACCGCTTATTATAAAGTTTATCTATAAGTCGAATAGGATATATAATGTTGTTTTCTTAAGGTCTCTTGCTTTGTTTTATTTTGGACTCTATACTTTTGGATAAGGACTAAAATTATTGAACGATTCATAAAAGTCTACTACCAATTTCAAGGAGGTGAGCGATTTACAAATGACTTTAATCAAAAAATACGATTTGCTCGGTAATAAGCTGCTATTATTTAGTTTAAATCTCATTAGCCTGCTACTTTTTATTCTTTTTTTGTTTTTATTTACCCTTCTGGCTACTCGTATTTCAGAAATCAATGCATTCAGTTTTTCTTTAAGTGCTAATGACCTAATTTATCTTATTCCTTTTCTGTTAACATTTTTTGTTATTCTTTCTATTCACGAACTCATTCATGGACTTTTCAGTAAACTATTTAATAAAGAGGCAATCATAAAATACGGGTTCAAAAAAGGATGTCTATATGCGACGGCTCCTGGTGCTCGTTACTCTAGATCCAAGTTTACCTGGATCTGTCTTGCTCCATTTATATTGATTACTTTGTTATTAACGCTTTTATTTTCTTTTAATTTGATTAATCTTTTTTCTTTTATTTTACTAGCTTCAATGCACGCAGCCGGATGTACTGGAGATTTTTTCTTTGTATTAATCCCTTTTAAGCATCCTGGTAAGATCTTAATAGAAGACTCCCATAATATTCTAATGATTTATTCTAACAACTAATTCATCGCCTATTTCTTACGGTATTTAAAAAGAGGGAAAAGTTAAGTTGACTGCAAGGGCAGATTTCCCAGTACAACTAGTCCGTATTCGTTTTATTCTTTCCACACTCATTACTTTATATTCATATCTTCTGTGTCTTTAGATTTTGTAACGGTATATATTCAGTTACTAAGGCTTTTTAATTGGTACAATTTATGTTGGGGATTTTTGTTGAGTATGTTTACTTTTCAGAATGTCTGAAAAGTTTCTAGCAGAAGATACGATGATGGTAATGACCGTATACTTGAATAATTACTGAATGCCTTGATCAATCCGTTTAAGAATTAAAATGATCCCTTAAAAGACATCAAGGATATTAAACTAGCGCAACGCAAGCAATGAGAACTCAAAAAGCTGACTTCGGTATGGTACCGAGGTCAGCTTTTTTACGAACCGTTTACAGAAAGTAGGCTTTTTCCTATACTTTAAATAAAAGGTTCTGTTGAGTAGAAGCTTTCTTAATAGAAAAGATAAATTTATGAGATACTTTTTCTTTTATTTTATTCCTTTCACAGATTTGCTACTTTGTATCCTGTAATTTAGAGAGGCTAATTTCTCTACAAAAGTAAGTTCTTATATTTTCCTTCTATTCTCTATTTCTTTTGCTCCTTCTGATTTTTGCCTCTTTCTCTAACTCTTTTCTCGCCTTTTTAGATCCTCGCTCAAGATCTCTTGCTCTTTTTCTTGTTTGAAAATCGATAAACAAACTATCTAAGTCATATCCTTCTGGATAAAGCAAACCTGCAGAAGCTTGTAATCGAGTTCTTTTCCTTAATATTTCTTTTATCTCTTCGTTTACAAATACTTGAATTGTATCCATCCCTTCGTCAGTAAATACTAAGCCCACTTCTTTTGTTTCAGTTAATGAAATTCTATCTCCCTTTTTATATCGATCCTCTTTCGCTACTATTGATGATCTGTTTTTTTGCCTTTCTAGATGCACAAATTCTTTTTTCACTGTCGGATAGGTCTTTTCTCTAATAAAAACCGCCGCTTGTTTGATTAAGGATTGAGACATATTCATTTTTTTTGCAATATACAAAGCTTGACTATCTCCCGTTTTCCCAACTTGTAGAAGATACTGCGGCGCTAGCGTATCTTCATCAAAAGCCATCGCAGCTGGAGTAAAATCCTCATGCTCTTCCGAAAATCTTTTTATTTCGCCGTAGTGTGTGGTCGCTACTACTAACGAACCGTTTTGGTAGAGGGTTTCTAATATAGCGATGGCTAAACCTGCCCCCTCATTCGGTTCCGTTCCACTTCCAATTTCGTCTAAGCATACTAACGTGTGCCGACCAACTTTATTTAAAATTTCTGCAATATTTTTCATATGACCAGAAAACGTACTCAAGGCATTTTCAATATTTTGCTGATCTCCGATATCTACGTAGAATTGATCAAGCACTGCAATTTCTGTTCCTTCTTCAGCTGGTATCTGTAAACCAAACATTGTCATTAATGTAAGCAATCCAATCGTTTTCAAAACGACTGTTTTTCCACCAGCATTTGCTCCAGTAATCACTAGCCCTCTATAATTCATACCCAATGAAAAATCAAGTGGCACAGCCTCTTCAAAGAGTAAGGGATGCTTTCCTTGAACAACTTTTATTCGCTCTTCTTTATTTACCAATGGCGTAATACCATTTATTGCTTTACTATATTTCGCTCGTGCAAAAATCACATCAAAGAAAGTAACCATTTCAATAGCCTGATTGATGCTTTCTTCTTTCTCATTAATATATCCTGTTAGTTCAGCCAATATCTGATATTCTTCTGCTTGTTCCTCAGCTTTTAGCATCATTAACTGTTCATTTAACTTTGTTACGGCAGATGGTTCAACATACACCGTTGTTCCTTTATTTGATTGTTCTACAATATTTCCTTGGATCGTATTTTTATAAGAAGACTTAACTGGAATAGTGTAACGCTCTTCCTTTTTAATAACTAGAGACTCTTGAATTTTCTTTTTATTTTGCGGGTGTCTAATAAACTTCCACAGCTTGGCCTCTATCTCTTGCTCCTTCTCTTTCAATTGCTTCCTCACTTTACGCAAAATATTAGAAGCATCATCTATAATTTTCGAATGCCTGATTTTACTATAAATGGATTCCTCAATGTCAGAAAAATCAGATAAATTTTTGCTATATCCATAAAGTAAAAGTGTTTGATGCCGATTTTTTTCAAAAAACTTTTTTATCATTCGATTACTTCGTAAAAAGTCTGCAACCTCTACTAGTTCATTCGGTTGCAATAGTAATCCTTTTTCAACTTGCTGCATTAAAGAATGAATATGAGGCAAGCCCATAAAAGGAACGTATTGCCCACTGTCCACAATGATACGCGCTTCTGCCGTTTCTTGTTGTTTCGTTTCTACAGCCATAAGGTTTGATTCAAGTTCTGCTTTTTTGATTATTTCTTTGCTATATTCACCAATCGCATACGATTGAACTTCTTTTATAATGACGTCAAATTGCACTTTCCCTATTGATTCTTGGGTAATCATTTTTCTCTTTCCCTTCTTTGAAAAGAGATACCTGTGCTAAATAAACCTTGCACCTAATAATAATATGCACAAAAAAAGACGATAGTCATACATACTATCGTCTAAGAATACAAAAATTGTATATGTTCGACAGGTATCACTTATAAGCATGCTAAATAAACCCCAAAAAGGCCTACTAGCTATTCAACTTATGATTTAGATACCTATTACACTCACAAATTCGTCCCCCAAAAATTAGGTGCTTGATTTATTTCACTTGTAATATAACAGCTTCGCTGCAGCATGTCAATTTAAATCCTGCTGAATGATCATACGAAATGCTATTGTCTTGATTCTATCTCTTCTATTTTTATATTCATATTAATATCTATCTTTTCTGTTCTCTGTATTAACCAGTAAAATAAGGTCTTAAAGAAATTTATCCAAAGCTTCTATCCGATACTCAACATCTTTCAAAACATTTTCCAAATCGTTATCTGTCAAATAGGGCACACGTCCATAAAAGATATGGTCTATAACTTCTGTATCGTTCGCATTGAATATCCAGCCGGAAGTAGTCGTCTTAATCGCTTGCGTCAATACTGTATCCGGTTCATTTTTCGGTGTTTGCGGTTGACCGGTTGTACTGAAAAATAAGGCTTTTTTCCCAGAAAACTGTTTGCTGACCGTTGCATCTTCAAAACTATAAGCAAATCCATAAGCAAAGACTCGATCGATATATCCTTTCAAAATGGCTGGGAAACTATTCCACCAAATAGGAAAAATATAGATCAAAAAGTCATTTTCCAAAATATACTGTTGCTCTATTTCCACATCTTTTGGATAAGTCTCTTTCTCTCTGACGAAATGACCTTCTTCAATATGAATCGTATCCTCACCTGACAAAACAGGATCAAAGTTCATTCTATATAAATCACGAACCGTTACTTCATGGCCCTGTTTTTCCAATGTTTTCACCACAGTTTCCAATATCCCTTTATTCAGTCCCTCTTCTCTTGGATGAGCATAAACAATTAATGCTTTCATTAAAAAAACTCCTTTACAGTTTATTTTATTACACTATACAGCGGAGGTTAGAATAACTATTTTAAATTCTAACCATCATAAGTCTTACATTCTATAACGTTTAATAATTATTTGTTTTGTTTCTTCTTTTTAAATATAAATATAATCCAAATAATCATTCCGATTACAAATATAAATGGTAAAACATAAACAATCCAAACTACCATATTTTGCAGGAAGTAGAAGAATGTATAAGCTGAATTAATAAAGGCTTCTTTTATTCTTTCAAGGAAAGGTCTGTCTTCTCCTCGATTATTTGCAATAGTAGAGCGCTCTGTCAAAGTAATATTAACCATAGTATAATCGATTAAACTGTCATAATTTTCTATAATAGATTGAAGAGATTCACGTTCAGCGATTGTCTCACTTAAGCTATCTTCAATTTGAATAATTACTTCTACAGATTCTGCTTCTTCCAGCAAAGCATTCAACCGCTCTTCTTTATTGCTCAATACTTTTATCCTAGCTTCTGTGTCGCGGTACGACTGAGTGACATCTTCACTGCTAATCATTTCGTTTTCCTTATATGCGTCCATTCCTTCTAGTTCATCGAGGAATGCGTCCATTGATTCTGTAGGGACACGCAGCGTATAGTCCTTACTTCGAGACTGCTGATCAGCTGAATCGTTCCATTCATTTGAATATTCAATATAAGCGCCATGATTTTCGATAGTTTTTTCAATATAGTCAATGCTCTCTTGGAAATCCGTCGTCTCATATCCTACATCAACTGACTTGATAACCTTTTCGCCAATCAATGGTTCGTTTTGCTCTACACTAGCAGCACCTTCTTCTGTCTCGATGTCGATGTCCATATCCTCACTTAATTGCTCATCAGAAACTTCCATTGAATCATCTGACGATTCGTTCCCCTGATTTGAACACGCTACCATTAACAAACTCAAAGATAACCCTAGACTTAACCAGTACTTCTTTGACATAGTTTACCTCCCTACTTATTTGACTAAGCTTTATTTACCCCTATCTTATCAAATTACAAAGTTGATAAGTAGTACAAGTTTAATTTTCATTTATTTATAGAAATTTCACTGTACAAAATGATTCAAATTTCACTTTTATTAGTCTTGCTTAGCTATAGGCTCTTTTGTACAATGAGGGTACAACTATCATACATAAAAAGGAGCTGTAGCTATGAATACACATAATATTGAATTACAGAATAGTCATTTAGATTTAGAAGATGAAACAGTTCAGAAAGTTTTGTCTCTATATGATCAGCATGATGAAGCTCCTTATATTTCACCAGACCGAGATCTAGAAGAATGGCTGAAAGCTGTTAAGATCGGATCAGAATCTCTCGTTCCTAAACGTAATATGAAACGTCTAGAAGAAGGTATTCTTCCGGGACATTTAATCCTGCTTTGGCGAATCAGTTTTTCGACATTTACCAATGAAACAGTGTTTCCTAAATATTTTGAATATACTTATGGCATTAATGCTGAACAAGCTTTACAAGAAGTGCAGGAAAAGCATTATGCAATAGAATTATCAGCTTTTGCCTCCCTCACACATTTGAATGCTGCTCATTTGAGGGCTCTGTTAAAAGATAAGAATGTTAAAGGGTATACTCAATTAACTAAAGGTCAGTTAATGAAAAGAGTACAAGGCGTTTATTTAGAAGACGAATTGGCAAAAATGTTTAATATCAGAGGATACAAATTAACCCCGATAGGACTTGAATTATTGGAAAAATATTCTGATATTATTGATAGACATCCCCAGAAGAAGTTTTAATCCTTAAAAGACACTTTTCAAATGAAAAGTGTCTTTTATAATATTGACTGTTATTAAACATATGCTATTGTTAAACTGAATACTATATAAACACAAATACACCATATAGGAGTTATTATAATGGATATTATCAATGTTTTGATTGCAGATGACGACCAGGGAATAGCCGATTTACTTGCAATTCATTTAAAAAAAGAAGGATATACTATATATAAAGCTGCAAACGGAAAAGAAGCTCTGCATCTAATTAAAACAAACTCGATTGACCTGCTGATTCTTGATATTATGATGCCAGAAATGGATGGATATGAAGCAATCAATCGAATACGAAAAAATTATAATATGCCAATTATTTTCTTAAGTGCAAAAACATCCGATTTTGATAAAGTGCACGGACTTGCAATCGGTGCGGACGATTATATGACGAAGCCTTTTACACCAATTGAACTAGTGGCCCGTGTGAATGCACAGTTGCGCCGATACACAAAGCTGAATTATCCAATAGAAAATGCTTCTACTGAAATCGAACATAGAGGCTTGATTATTTCTCAAGACTACAGAACAGTCACTTTGTATGATACATCTATCAACCTTACTCCGAAAGAATTTGATATTTTGTATTTACTTGCCAGCCATCCTAAAAAAGTATTTAGTGTTGAGAACATCTTTAAGCATGTATGGAAAGAAGCGTACTTTGACGATGCGAACACAGTAATGGTGCACATTAGAACGCTTAGAAAAAAACTTAAAGAAGATCAACAGAAAGATAAATGGATCAAAACAGTCTGGGGTGTGGGCTATGCCTTCAATGGATGAAAAACTACTCAGCTTTCGGGTAAAATTAATACTAACTTTTTTATTAAGTATGACCCTTTCTAGTATCGTTACGTATTTAGCTTATTTTTTACTGAAATTATACTATCAAAATAATGCTCTATATGGAAGTTTCTCAAGTTATTTTCGTCAAATTCTACGAAATATAGGAGACTTCAATGTCTTTTTCATTTTTTTTATCACCCTTTCTTTTATATTTTTCTATATTTTGACTAAACCGTACTCTCGTTATTTCTCTGAGATCTCAAGTGGCCTACACTCTCTTGCCCGCGGTGAATTCACACATGAGGTTCAGATTAATTCGAATGATGAGTTTAAAAGCATCGCTACAGACATTAATTCAGCGAGTAAGAAATTAGAAAAAGCAATTGAACAAAGCAAAGTTTCCGAAAACAGTCGAAACCAACTCATTGTGAACTTAGCGCATGATTTGCGTACTCCTCTTACCTCTGTTATAGGGTACTTGGATTTGATTATAAAAGACGAAGATCTAACAGACGAAGAGGTACAACATTATCTATCAATTGCCCATAATAAATCTAAGCGCTTAGAAAGACTTATCGATGAACTATTTGAAGTGACACGTATGAATTACGGTATGTTCGAAGTCAAAAAAACGGCGCTAGACTTATCAGATCTGCTCAATCAACTCAAAGAAGAACTTTATCCTTTGTTTGAGGAAAGTGAATTAACTGCCAGAATTACTGGGCAAAGCCCGATAAAGATTTTAGGAGAAGGTGATTTACTTGCTCGCGTATTTGAAAATCTATTAACCAATGCAATTCGTTACGGTGCAGATGGGCAATATGTCGATATTCATCATTTCATTGATCAGGATGAAGCTGTCGTTCGTATCACTAACTATGGTGCGACTATACCAGATGATTATCTACCTTATTTATTTGATATGTTTTCTAAAGGGGACCATTCTAGAACACAGCAAGAAAATAGTACTGGGTTGGGGCTTTTCATTGCTAAAAATATCGTCAAGCAGCACGAAGGGCAAATTTCGGCTGAAAGTGATGTAATCAAAACAGTTTTCGAAGTCCGCTTACCCTTAAATCTTGATCAGAAAGAACCGATTTAAGAGTTATTTAAGGTTTATACTAAGTTTTTTTTAAGCATCTTTATCTACGATAATATTTAAGACGATTATTCTTAAATTGAAAGGTAGAGATGTATGAAAAAGATCAAAAGATTTATACAGGCTTGTTTATTAGGCGCTATAATTGTTGTGCCCATTATTTTTATGATCGGTGACAAACATGATACAAAAATACATGAAGGGGAATATGTCAGCCCACACATCTATATGATGAATAGAAAAACGAATACTATAATGTATAAAAAAGCAGCCGATACTTTGGCATACCCCGCTTCTCTTACTAAAATCATGACAGCCATTATAGCTATTGAGCAAATTGATTCACTTTCTGACTTAACAAAAATTGACGAAAATACTTATTCTGCAATGATTGAAGCCAACTCGTCTATGGCAGGGTTCTCACCAAGTGAAGAAGTGACTTATGCAGACCTTCTTTATGGGACCATTTTAAGTTCAGGTGGTGAAGCAGCTAAATCTTTAGCTGTTAGTATAAGTGGTAATGTTGATCACTTTGTACAACTGATGAATATAAAAGCAGCTGAATTAAAGCTGAAAAATACTCATTTTATGAATCCTGAAGGTCTTCATCACGAAAATCAGTATACAACTGCTTCAGATATGGCTAAGCTTTTGGATTATGCACTAGACAATGAGCAGTTCAAAAAAATCTTTACAACCGAAACATATATAACCACTTCTACCTCATCACATCCTAACGGCATTTACTTAAGTTCAACGGTTCTCGAACAGGTTAAAGAGGCTTTTCTGGGTAACTTCAGTATCATTGGTGGGAAGTCTGGTACTACTTATCAGGCCGGCCAGAACTGGGCTACTCTTGGGGTAATAGACGGAGAAGAATATATCTCCATCGTAATGGGCGCACCGCTTAACGATCTCAGTCATCCAGATCGCGCACAAATAGAAGATACAGTGAAATTATATGAAAATACTTGGTCTTCTTTAGAATAGTTAACTTATTCTAAATTAAATAAAGTAGTTTGCTGTGTGAACCTTTGACAAATTCCTCATAGAAGAATTGGAGTAGATTTTATAGTTCTCACTACTTCTTAACATATTTCATTTTATCTTATAATTCTCTTAAATTGTTTTCTCTATCATATGCATATAGCACTTCATTGTAAAAAAGAAAGGTAGAGATGCATGACAAAATTTCGGAGCTTTATTGAGGGTTTATTAGTTGGGATAATTGTATTGATTCCCGCTGTTATAATTGTTGGGAACAGAATTGATATTCAACTGTATGCGCACGATTACACTAGCCCACATATTTATATAATGAATAGAGAAAAACAGAGTACTACTTACCAGAAATCAATGGACAGCAAAATCTCTCCTGGATCTTTAACGCAGATTATGACAGCAATTGTTGCCCTTGAAGAGAGTGATGATTTAACCGAACCTGTTTCTATCGATAATAAAACCTATAATGCAATGGCGGCAGCTGATTTCCCTATGGCAGGATTCACTCCAGATGAAGTGGTTACTTATGAAGATCTTTTATACGGAATGATGTTCAGTTCAGGTGGAGAAACAGCTAATTCTATAGCTATTCATACAAGTGGTGATGTAAATAGCTTTGTTCAATTGATGAATCAAAAAGCGACCGAACTTCATTTAAAGGATACACATTTTACAAATCCAGAAGGTCGGCATCATCAAGAACAGTATACAACAGCTTCAGACGTAGCAGCACTTTTAGATTATGCTTTAGAAAATCCGCAGTTCAAAACGATTTTCACAGCCGAAACATACAAAAGTTCTTCAACTGTAGAACATCCAAATGGTATTGAGCTCTACTCACCAGTTTTTAAACAACTAGAAAGTGAAGTTCAAGAAGGATTCAAGATAATCGGAGGGAAGTCAAGCATTACTGGTAAAGCAGGGCAAAGTTGGGTAACAGTTGGACTGATAAAAAATCAAGAATATCTAACTATCACAATGGGTGCACCTATAAAGGAACATGAAGACCTTAATAAAGGTCAGCTAAATGATACCTTACACCTTTATAAAGTCACTCAGAGTATTACAGAAGAATGATATAGATAGATTTAATAAAAAGATTTTTTTGAAAAGAATTACCTGATAATTTTGAATGATCTAAAGTAGAGCTTATCTACTCTTATTATCCCCGGTACATATAACATCCTTCGTAAATTTTAAGTATTTGATTTGCAGGCATAAAAAAAAGTTATCTCATTAAATATTTTGAGATAACTTTATGATTTTCTAATGGTTTCTACAGATTTACAAATTCTTTAGTTGAATTCAAGCACCTTTAACAGCTTGATTGCTTTGATAACTCGTTATTTATTAAATCAATCTCTATATCTTAGTGCCAATCCTTTTAGAAAGTTTCTGGCATATCTGTCGCCACATTCTTTATAGTTTCGTTGGCCTTCTTTGCGCAGTACGGCACTTAATTCACTATTTGAAATAAATACGCCGGCCTCATCCAATATATCCAACATGTCTTCGCTGGTCAGTGATAGCGCGATTTTTACTTTTTTGAGTAAAACATTATTAATACTTCTATCATTTTTTATCATACTTTTATGTTTTTTAGTTTCCCCTGGCTTAGCTTCTTGTCTGCCTCGTTTATAGATAATCAGTCCATTCAAAAAAGCTTCCAGTGTAGCATTATCACATTTTTTCATATACTCATTTTCTTTATAAGCCTCTTCATCTGTCTCCGACTGACTATAGTTACTTTTCGCGAGCATCTGCTGAACCTCTTCGATAGTTACTTTCTTATCGCCTAATGTAAGGATCTCCACCATATCTGCATCTTTAATATCCAGGGCATACCTTAATCTAACTAACCGGTCATTATTATTCATTATTTTCCTCCAGTAATTCTTTTCTTCCTTATTATCTATCTCAAGTTTAAAATAAGTTTCTTATTAATCAGTATAACCTGTTTTAATAGAGTAAGAAAGACGTATAAAATGTTGTTAAAAATTATAACTCTATTTAGTCAAATGTTTCATATAAAAAGGATCAATCAATAACCAACTAAAAGACTTTATTCAGTGGGTATTAATGGATCTTCTTTGATGAGTGTATTGAAATATTAAATAATTATATCTTAATAACGCGCTCGCTGATCACAGCAGAAACACTGGTGAAAACCGCCACGATAACCACACTGACGCCTGCTAATTGAATAGCAGACATAGTTGAGATGGTATCTAAAAACCCATTACTAGTAAGCCAACTGATGAATCCTGTCTTCTGAGCTAAAAATCCTCCTCCAAATATAGTCCCCATCAGGATAAGAACAACCAGACGCGCTTGTTCACTTCCGAATTTCAAATACAATGGCGTTAATATACTTCCCGTCAAACAGCCAAACAACAAAGCCACAGACGAGAGCAAAATAAGCTTTTCACCACTTATGGTAAAGTTATCTTGAGATAGAACCATAACCCCCACAAAAAACAGGGACATAATAATAGATGTTAAGATCAAAAAGATAATCAGTAATTCCTTTTGAATGACATATTTCATTTTTTTGATTGGTAGAGTAAACAAATAGGTAAATCCCTGATTTTCTTGATCATAAAGAATGGTTGTGGTTGCTACCGTGACAAAGAAGAAACTCATTAGCATAAATACGATATCAACTGATTGATTGGCATATCCATTAAACACTGTAATCAGCATGAATAAAGCAAATAATTTCCACTGTTTTTTAAGCATTAATAGATCTTTAATCCATAATCCTTTCATATCTCTTCTCCTCCCATGACCATCAATAGAATTTGATCAATTGATGGTTTCTCGATAATTAAATTCGGGTAATTTTCTTTGTAAAAGGACATTTGGTTTGTTAAGTAATCATAACCATAAGTCGTTCGTTTACGGTATAACAGAAAACTCTGATCGATTTTATCCGTCATTGTTTCTTCTACTTTCAAAATTCCATACGTATCCAACAAGACGTCTGTATCTTCATGTAAAAGTACTTTCCCCTGTTTCAAGTAATAGATATCATCGCAGATTCTTTCCAAATCAGTGGATATATGAGAACTAATCAGTACACAGCTTTCTGGATATTTATCTAGGTATTCTTGCAATATGTCTAAAATCTCATATCGAGCACTCACATCGAGTCCACTTGTCGGTTCATCCAATATTAAGATCTGTGCTTTATGTGACAATGCGGTTAAAGTTTTTAATTTCCCTTGCATACCTGTTGAAAATTCTTTAATTTTTTGGTTCAAAGGTAAGTTAAATTCCTGACATTTAGTTAGAAAATAACTTTCATCATACTCTTGATAAAAATTTTTCAATAATCTATTTATATCCTTGATTGTAAAAGCTGGGCTAAAGAAGGAATCGGAGAGAACTGTTCCAATCTTTTCTTTATTTTCTGATGTTAGCTGATCTACAGAAATGCCATCTATCTTTGTTGTACCAGAATCAACTGGGATCAAACCAAGCAAGGCTTTAAAAGCAGTCGTTTTCCCTGCCCCATTTTCCCCAACCAGTCCTGTAATCATTCCTTTATTGACCTGTAAAGAGCAATTCAATTTGAATTTAGTATAGTCTACAACTACATTTTCCATGACGATCATTAGCTATTCATCCTCCAATATCATTAATACTAGTTTCTGAAACTCTTCTTTAGAAATACCCGAGTGTTTGGCTTTTTGTATGACTTGTTCTAACTCTTCTTGTATCGTCACTAGCATCTCTTCTTTTTTAACATTTTTATTGACGGGCAAAACAAAGCTACCTTTTCCATGAATAGTTGTAATAAACCCTTCTTTTTCAAGTTGATCATAAGCTTTTTTCACCGTCAACGCACTGATTTTCAAGTCTTTTGCTAGCATACGAACAGACGGGAGTGATTCTTGCTCTTTCATTTCATTTTCTATAATCATTGTCTTTATTTTATTTGCTAGCTGTTCATAAATTGGAATCATTGAGTTATGCTGGATAATAACTTTCATGTTGCCTTATACACCCTCTCTATTCATAAACAGTATATAACAGTAGTTAACAGTTGTAAATAGTTTATAAAAAAAATCATACACTAGTTAAGATAGATGAATAAATTCACCTATCTTAACTAGTGTATGAGTGATTATTAACGATTCGCTACTTAAAATGAGATAATGCCCAAATAAGCAAGTAAGTTTGTAATAGCTAAAAGTATGGGAATGGAAATAATAGTTCTGAAAAGAAAAACTTTCAATACATCCCAGAAATTCAACCCTATTTTTGTCTTAACGAGTATCATACCCGTTTCAGACATGAAAACAAGTTGAGTAAATGCCAGTACGCCAATAAAGAATCTTGAAGCTTCTGAAGCTGATTCTGTAATGAACAATGCCGGCAGATACATATCCGCAAATCCCGCTACAGATGCTGGCGCCATTTGTCTGGCTACCTCAGTGCTAAACCCGATAAAGTCATAAACATAGACAAGGGGGGCACTAATAAAAGCAAAGAACGGCGTATATTCTGCAATAATCAGTGAAATGGTTCCAATCGCCATAATGACAGGTAAAAAACTAACGTAGATATTGACGATGTTTTTGAAGGCTTCCTTGAATGCTTCTCCAACTGAAGTTGAATCTGCTTGTTCAATCGCTGAATCATACGCATGTTTCCAGATAGATTTCCCTTCTGGTATTTCTGTTTCTTTAGGCGTTTTTCCTTCATAATATGTCTGTGGAAATTTCTTAAGCGGTAATCGCGCTGTTATGAAAGCCAGTAGCAAAGTAACTACAATGATAGAACCATAAAAGATAGGGAAAATCGAACTGAATCCTAACTCTTGTGCTACCGCAGCTGCGAAAGCAATCCCTACTACTGAAAAACTTGTTGCAATGACATAAGCCTCTCTTTTACTATAGTAACCTCTTTGATATTGCGTATCTGTTACCACGATACCAATCGTTCCGTCTCCTACAAACGAAGCAATCGCATCAATTGTAGAGTAACCGGGTACCTTAAATACCTTTACCACAACTGGACCAAGCAATACTCCAAGAAACTCTACAACACCAAAGTGAGTGAGCAGCGGCAATGCAAGAATTCCAACGAAGAAGGTAATGTATAAGGTGGTAAGTAGACCGCCTTCTCCAGCCATCAAGCCACCCGTATCGCCATCCAATATCACTTGAGCGATTCCTGCTTGTTCAAACCAGCCATTAACAACCATCAAATATAAAAATGAACCCGCTACTCTTAGAAATATATTGAATGGAGAAGTTTTGAATACAGAATTAAGATATTTGTTCTGCGATGTATAGAAAGTGAAGATGACCGTTCCAATCATAACGATCCATGCACAAAGACGAGTGAAAAGAATGAATAAATCAAAAAAATTCCCCGTAACAAAATTAACAGTATGAGAAATCATAATACTACTCTCTCCCGCAATTTCAAACGGAACTAGAAAAAATACGAATCCTAAAAAAGATAAAAAGATGAATTTAAACTTATTTACCATGTAGACTATCCTCCAATTTTAACGGTTATCAGAGTAACATGTATTTAAAAAGAATACAATTATTTACCATTACCAGATACGTAGTAAAAATACTAAATTCAACTTTTACTACGTATCTTTTCTAATAGGATTCATTAATCACAAGGAAGAAAGTTTATTCATTATTTTTACGAAACTCATCTAAATCTTATTTATTTAAAATTTCTTTTCCAACATTATGACTAACCGTATCTTTTATTGATTTGCAGGGTGATATTGACAGCTCACTATATGATCATTGATCATACCAACTGCTTGCATATACGAATACATGGTTACCGGTCCTACAAAGCTAAAACCTCTCTTTTTGAGATCCTTACTTAATTTAACGGATAGTTCATTTTGAGCAGGAATGCTAGAAATAGATTCCCATTGATTCACGATAGGTTCATTATCTACATAACTCCATAAATAAGTAGCAAAACTACCATATTCTTGCTGGATTTTTTGAATGGCTTGAGCATTTTTACGAACTGATTGAATTTTATTCATATGTTTGATGACTTGTGCATTTTCTTTAATTTCTAACAGTTCTTCATCCGAAAGCTGGGCACACTTATCAATATCGAATTGGTGAAACGCTTTTTGATACCCTTCACGCTTATTCAATACAATACTCCATGACAATCCAGATTGCGCTCCTTCTAAAGTAATCAATTCAAATAAATATGAATCATCTTTGGTTGGAACACCCCACTCTTCATCATGATAAGCAATCATACGTGGATCCTGACCAGGCCAGGAACAATTTTCTGTCATCTAACTTACCTCCTTTATTCTTCTACATAAAATATACCATGCAAAACCTAATTATGTTTTCATATTATAAAAGATTCTATAGTATCTTTTTACTTCAAATATTGTTAAATTAATAGTGTTAAGTACTAAACATAAATATAGGAGGAAAAATATGTCTGAATCCATATTAGCAATCACGGGACCAACTTCTGGAATCGGCCGTGAAACAGTAAAAGTCTTGGCAACTCAATTCAGCAGTATTTTGTTACTATGTCGAAATTTGGTAAAAGCAACTAAATTAAAACAAGAATTACTAGAATCAAATATAAAATTAAATATAACCATTATAGAATGTGACTTAAGTGATTTATCTTCTGTCAGAA
Source organism: Marinilactibacillus psychrotolerans (assembly GCF_900101525.1). Taxonomy (GTDB): domain Bacteria; phylum Bacillota; class Bacilli; order Lactobacillales; family Carnobacteriaceae_A; genus Marinilactibacillus; species Marinilactibacillus psychrotolerans. The sequence goes on from NZ_FMZD01000005.1 coordinate 18,963, forward strand.
AAGCTGCGAAGACAATTCAAAATGAATTTGATCATATTGATTGCTTGATCAACAATGCCGGTATGGTTGCAACTTCTAGACAAGATAGTACTGATGGTTATGAGTTAATGATGGCAACAAATTACATTGGTCCATTTTTATTAACTCATGAATTACTGCCATTAGTAATGAATAGTGAACAAAAACAGATCGTTGTTGTTTCCTCTGGAGCATATAAATTCGCCCCAATGAAACGGCCGTTTTTCAATCCCAAACATTTTAATCCGATCACTGGCTATGGTCGTTCCAAATTAGGTACGCTTTACTTAGCTCAAGAGCTTCATGAAATGTACTCTGATAAAGGACTAAAAACAACAGCTGTCCATCCAGGAATGGTTTCAACCAACATTGGGAAAAATAACGTCAGCAAAAAAATAGGAAATCTCGTTTTCAAGTTGCTGGATCCGTTATTTGTAACAGCTGAGGAAGGTGCTCAACCAGTCATTTCAGCTGTAGAACATCCAGAAATCTATGGAGGGTTTTACTCCCACGAAGGAAAAATTATCGCCGTTAAAAAGCACGGTAGTGATTTCTTCATGCGTAGAGAATTCATCGACGCCACACTAAAAGAATTGAATTTAGAATCCTTATAATTCTTTCTCTACTAGTTTCCTTAACTCTGGTACTACCTCTTTTTCAAACCACGGATTTCGTTTTAACCACCCGTAATTTAGTGGCGAAGGATGAACCAGTGGTAAATATTCTGGTGCATATTGTTGATAATTACGAACAGTTTCGGTCAGATTTTTCTCTCGACGTTTACCCAGATAATATTTTTGAGCATAGCTTCCAATCAGGATGATGGTTTTAAGATTAGGCATTTCTTTTAACAATTGAGGATGCCATTTCTCTGCAAATCCTTTGCGAGGAGGAATGTCTCCAGATTTTGCTTTGCCTGGATAATAGAAATCCATCGGGAGATGCGCAATTTGATCGATACTGTAAAACTGCTCTCGAGAGACACCCATCCATTCCCGTAAGCGGTCACCGCTAGCATCATTCCAGAACATATTAGTCTCTTCAGCTTTACGTCCAGGTGCTTGTCCGACTATAGCAATTCGTGCTTCTTTGGATGCTTTAAATAGTGGCGGCACTCCTCTATTCGTATAGAGTTCGTTCATCGGATCTGACATAATTTCTTGAGTTATTTCTTCAAATATCGTCATACTCTATAAATAGCTCCTTATATTGTGATTTAGTTATAGTAGATTTCACTATCAATTAATTTATTCTCATTGTAACAAATTTTCAATCTATACACTAAACGGTTAACATTAAGCTATTTTACATAATTCTTTCTAAAATTGTGATTCTTTCTTAGTTCCTGATTCCTTTAATTTTAGAATATTTAAAATTATCTTATTTTTTATAATTGAAATAGAAACTATGATACACTTAAGGCACTTAGATACACTACATAGTTCAACAATGATTTAGATCATACTTATCATAAGGAGACATAAACATGCAGCAAGTAAAAAGATTTAGTATCATGCTTATTTCTATGGTCTTTGTGGCATTTGCAGCTTCTTTAACCATTAAAGCAGCTATTGGCTTAGCTGCATGGGATGCTATAGCACAGTCAATTTCTCATATTTCTACAATTCAAGTGGGTACGATAGGAATGATACTGAATATATCCTGTGTAATTGGCCAGATGATTCTTTTAAAAAGAGCTTTCCCTCCTAGGCAGTTATTGCAGATTCCTATTAGTATCCTATTGGGTACACTGATTAATTACTTTTACTACACTTTTTTTGCTTCTTTGAATTTAAACAACTATTTTTTTACGTTAGTGATATTTTTAATCGGTACCGTATTAGCCTCTTTTGCAGTTAGTACAGTTATGGTCCTCAATATCATTACATTTCCTTTGGAAGGGTTCTGTATGGCTTTAGCCAAAAGAACAAACTATCGATTTGCCGTTATTCGTCAAATGGTCGATATTCTGGCTGTCCTCTTTACTTTGCTTTTAACCTTTTCTTTAGACGTACCAATGACAGCGAGAGAAGGAACGGTAATTGGTATGCTCATATTCGCCCCCTTGATGGGATTCTTCATCAAAAGACTTCAACCAATAATCAACCTTAAAACAGAAAAAAACTAAATGATACAATTACACCAGAATCATTCTATCCCTGTTTTATAGAATATTCTGGTATTTTTACTATCTATTCTCTTACAATCCTCTAGTGATTCTTGCTTCTTTTATCCATTTCCTCAAATTAAAACAGAGTTTCTGTCTTCTTGTTTCAGGCTGAATTTCCCTCATATAAAAAAATTAGAATAATTTTTAGGTTACCCTTATTTTTTCTTTAGATCATCCTTAATTAGGTGTATGATAAAGACAAAGATAAAAAAGGGGTGATGACCTTGAGTCATAATCACAATAACTCGGATAAACAAAAAATTTTTCAACATTCCAACGGTCTGTCATTAGAGGAAGTAAACGGGTCTGTCGCAATTCCTAAAGGTAAAGGATTTTGGAAAACTTTATTTGCATACTCCGGTCCTGGTGCTTTAGTAGCTGTTGGGTATATGGACCCGGGTAATTGGTCGACTTCCATTACTGGAGGACAAAATTTCCAGTATTTACTCATGTCCGTCATTTTAATGTCTAGTCTAATCGCTATGTTATTACAATATATGGCGGCTAAGCTAGGGATTGTTACCCAAATGGATCTCGCACAAGCTATTCGAGCCCGGACAAGTAAGAAATTGGGTATCGTATTGTGGATTTTGACAGAATTAGCCATCATGGCTACAGATATCGCAGAAGTTATTGGTGCAGCTATAGCATTGTACTTGCTGTTCAACATTCCATTGGTATTCGCTGTTTTTATTACTGTCTTTGATGTATTGCTTTTACTTTTATTGACTAAAATTGGTTTCAGAAAGATTGAAGCTCTGGTTGTTTGTTTAATTCTTGTTATTCTTTTTGTATTCATCTATCAAGTCGCTTTATCAGATCCTTCTTGGGCCGAAGCCTTCAAAGGATTGATTCCTACTTCAAAAACATTCGCTACGGAACCAGCAATCGGTGGACAGACTCCTTTAACTGGCGCCTTAGGCATTATCGGTGCAACTGTGATGCCTCATAATCTGTACTTACACTCTGCTGTATCTCAAACTCGTAAAATAGATCATAGTGATAATGAAAATGTAGCACAGGCTGTTCGGTTTTCAACTTGGGATTCAAATATTCAATTAACGATGGCTTTCTTTGTCAATGCACTGCTTTTAGTTATGGGCGTTGCTGTTTTTAAAACCGGCGCCGTAAAAGATCCTTCATTTTTTGGACTTTATCAGGCGCTCTCTGACCCTTCTACTCTGAGCAATGGATTTTTGATTACGGTAGCTAAATCTGGACTATTATCTACTTTATTTGCGATTGCCCTTCTAGCTTCCGGACAGAATTCAACGATCACCGGGACACTTACCGGCCAAGTTATTATGGAAGGATTTATCCATATGCGTATGCCTATTTGGTTGAGAAGGTTAGTTACCCGTTTAATATCTGTCGTTCCGGTACTGATTTGCGTCTTGATAACCAGTGGTAAAGGAACACTTGAAGAACACGAAGCTTTAAATACTCTGATGAATGATTCTCAGGTATTTCTAGCTTTTGCATTACCTTTTTCTATGATTCCACTACTCATGATGACAAATAGCCAAGCAGAAATGGGGAAACAATTTAAAAACACTATACTCGTTAAATTATTTGGTTGGATTTCTGTTATTAGTTTAACAAGCTTAGATTTAATTGGGCTTCCAGGACAAATCGAAGGATTCTTTGGAGATACTGCATCTTCCTTCGATATTCTCCTAGCAGATTCCATAGCATATGTAGTTGTTTTTCTAGTCTTATTACTATTAGCCTGGACAATTTTTGACTTATATAAAGGAAACAAACGAGTTGCAGCTTTGAAAAATAAGTGAATACTGTTTTGAATCGAGTAGGAGACAAGCCATTAATTGACTTGTCGACCTCTCACACCACCGTACGTACGGTTCCGTATACGGCGGTTCAATATCTTTTGTAAGCAGACTCCCCTAGGTGGCTTAGTGAAACTAAGCCCCACTGGTGGAGTCTTTCGTTTGTAAGTGCCCAATGAACTTCAGGCGTTTTGGATAGTCGCCAGTATTTCTTTCTTGAAAATCCAATCCGTTTTGCGCTATCCTCATCTAAACCGTACTCTAATAACTTCGTTATCTTTGTTTTCGGTCGTTTCCATCTTTTTAAGATAAGCTGTCTGAGTCTGTGATGTAACCATGGTTCTATCTCGTTTGATATGAATCTTTTGATAAATCCTAATCCAAAGTAGCCAATCCAACCTCTTGTGACTTGGTTGATTTCCTTTATAACAGTAATGAAGTTTCCTGGACGTTTACGACTCGTTAGCCGTTTTAATGTACGCTTAAACTTCTTCTTGGCTTCTTTTGTAGGAATAAAACGACAGGTTCCATTTACTTTCATCATCAGACAGCTCAAGAACTTTAAACGAGTGGGAGACCCCACTTTACTCTTTTCGTCATTAACGATAAGTTTGAGGTCCTTTTCAATAAAACGAGTCACACTTTTCATGACTCGTTCCCCTGCTCGTTTCGATTTCACATAAATGACAAAGTCATCTGCGTATCGAACGAATCGGTGTCCTCGTTTTTCAATCTCTTTATCCAGTTCATGTAAGTATACATTGCTGAGAAGGGGTGACAATACACCACCTTGCGGTGCGCCTGTATGAGTTTCTACGAATTCGCCAGACAGGTCTGTTACACCACTCATCAAGAACTTACGGATAATCTTGAGTATCATCTTATCTTTGATGAACTGCTCAAGATGGTACATGAGTTTGTCGTGATTCAACGTGTCAAAGCATTGCTTTAAATCACAATCCACAACCACTTTATATCCTTCTTCATAGAACTTGGCACATTGTTTCAGCGCTGTATGTGTTCCTTTATTTGGTCGGAACCCATGACTTTGCGGAAGGAAATAGGGGTCGATATAGGGTTCAATGATTTGTTTGATTGCTTGTTGTACCACACGATCACGTGCACATGGTATGCCCAGCTTGCGCTTCGCACCGTTTGCTTTCGGGATTTCAACCCGTTTAACAGGTTGAGGTTTGTATGTCCCATCAAGCAGCTTCTGCCTTAAGGGCAGATAATACTTCTCAATATGGCCTTCAACCTCAAAAACTGTCATGCCATCTACTCCAGCAGCGCCCTTATTTCGTCTAACGACTTGGACTGCTTCGAGTAAATTTTCTTTTCTTACAACGAGCTCCATCAGTGATGGAGACTTACCATACATTTCTTTCATTTAACCTAGAAGAAAGCTCTACACATCTACATACTCTTTCGGTTCCACCTTATCCCTCCGCAGATTGCCAATGTTTCCATTGTTTTCTGTAGTCTTCGCTTCCTCTAACCTCCAGTCTTTACTTTGTATTTGATATTGTTCGGTCCTTCGGTACGTTTTCCCTACTATGACCTCTGTTCCTGCGATTACTCGTCACAAATAAATTGGCTGACTTCTGTCTATTCGTTGTTACTACGATACATCTGTATCGCTAGACAGATCTCCCCAGGTAAGGTGCGATAACCTTCCACTCATGTCACTGCCTCATTTACTGTATGGGATTCGTGCAGTATTGGACTTTGTCTTGTTAGGCAGACTCATCCGTCCCTCTTCAGCCTTCATATAAGGTTTCTGTTCGTCAGTGCGAGTGTTTGCCTCCAGCTTCCTTTAGATTCCACCTCACGATGGACACCCTTGCTTTCAGCTAACAGTTCCTACTGCAAAGTCTGTAGTGGACTTTCACCACCAAGTTATCGCCCATGCTGGGCGCACCTAAAACAAAGATACTTCCAGAATTTGGAAGTATCTTTGTTTAGTATTACCAACTTATCAAGTTATAGATTTTTTCTATCTCTTTGCCCTTTCAAGTCTGAAATTCCAATGGGTACACTATTCCTTCTATACCTCTTAAATCACCTTTAAAAATAAATTCTCTAGTATTTTTCTTTTCAACAAAATACCTAGACGAGAACACTAAACTTCCATCATTTACGAATATCTCTATAGTTGAGCCATCTAAATAGATTCGAATATTTTTAAGCTCGCCTTCATATTTTCCTATTCGTTTTTCCATTTCATTCGTCAGCCAATTTATTCTTGATATAATAATTTCATTTTCCTTATTATTATGTTCAATGAAAAATCCCCCAGAGATATCGAGAGTAAATCCATTTGTTGGATTGCAAAAGTTTAGTACTATTTCATTATAAGGGGTGTTTGTTGTAAATTTATATTCATCTTTATTTGTTATAGATATACTCAATTTTTGATAGTCTAAACGAAGCTGTTTTAATTCCTCAACAGGTTTTTGATAAACAATATGATCAATCAGTTCTATTGTTCTTGGAATTGAAAGACAATGCAACCATCCTTCACTAACTGTTGGAACAGTTTGTTCTATATCATTAGGCATAGCACCCATCCAACCATAAAGAATCGTTCGATCTCCATCTTGAAAACTTTGAGGAGCATAGAATTCGAACCCTCGATCTAATTCCGTAAACTCAAAACTATCTGCAACAAACTCTCCACTATCCAAGAACTCACCTAGTATATATCCAGTTTGATTTATATTATCAAATCGTTTTGGCTCTGCTTTAATACCTTGAGGAGATATTAATAGAACATCTCCACTTTCAAATCTCAGTAAATCTGGACATTCCCACATATATCCAAGTGAAATTTTCTTTTGCCGATTTATATTTCCCCGACTTTCCCAATGAATTAGATCCTCTGAACGGTAAACTAATACTTCACCTTTCAAATCCTCGGTTTGGGCGCCTAAAATCATCCAAAAGGTTCCCTTTTCATCCAACCATACTTTGGGATCCCTAACATGTCTTGTATATCCTTCAGGATGTTCAATAATAGGCCCTTTTTTCTCAAAATGTATACCATCTTCAGAAGTCGCTAAACATTGGTAACTTTTTTTAACATTCTGCTCAGTAATAACATTCCCAGTATAAAACAAGTATAATATGTCCTCTTTTACAATGGCGCTCCCAGAATAAATTCCATCTTTATCATATATTTCAGAAGGCGATAAAGCAGCTGGCAGTCTTTCCCAGTTAACCATATTATCTGATATAACGTGTCCCCATGTTTTGTTTTTGTGTACTGTTCCATGAGGATTCCATTGGTAAAAAACATGATATTTGCCTTTAAATTTGATTAGTCCATTAGGATCATTCAATAACCCCTTTTCTGGTGTAATATGATACATTAATCGATAATGTGAATCTTTTACTTTACCATCTAACATACTTATCCTCTCTTTGCTCTTTAATCTTCAAGTATGAAGCTTCCTTTAAAGCGTTGATCATTTGAATCTTTACCTATTATCACTTCAAATTTACCAGGTTCACTAGCCCACTCCTCATTAGAATTGTAATATTTCAGCATATCGATTGTAATTTTGAAATCAATCCTTCTTTCTTCATGAGGATTTAATGTTATTTTTTTAAAATCTTTCAATTCTTTTATTGGTCGAACAACCCGAGCTGCAACATCGTGAAGATACAGTTGCACGATTTCTTTCCCTTGCTTTTCCCCTACATTTCTAACCTTAATTGAAACTCTAATCTCATCTTGTTCTGTCATACTTTCCTTATCTATTTCAAATCCAGAATATTCAAATTCAGTGTAAGATAGACCATATCCGAAACAATAAAGGGGAGTGTTTTTCTCGTCTAAATATCTTGATGCGAAACGATGATTAGGATTATTTTCGACTATGGGTCTTCCGCTAGAATAAGTATTATAAAAAATTGGAATTTGCCCAATTGATCTAGGCATAGTCATCGCTAGCTTCCCTGAGGGATTCACTTTTCCACTTAAGAGGTTAGCTAATGCGTACCCGCCCATAGTGCCAGGGAACCAAGCATATAATACTGCGCTAACATCATCTATTACATTATCTAAAATAAGCGGCCTTCCAGCGTAGACAATTAATACAATTTGCTTACCAAGTTTTTTTATTTCTTTTAACAACTTCACTTGTTCATCTGGTAAAACTGGTGTCGTCCTCGATCCACCCTCTCCACTTTGATAAATTGATTCTCCAAGACACATCACGACAATATTCGATTCTTTTGCTATTTCTATGGCTTCTTCTAAAAGTTGTTGTTTTGGTTTTTCGTCTACAGACATAGCAGATGCATATTTTGCATAGCTTTCTATATCACTTTCTTCCAAAATATTTGATCCTTTTGCAACTTGAACTTTCCACTTCATTTCTTCTTTTATAGAATCCAGCCCAGCTTTTAATGTGATTGTATCTTTTGTTTCGCCTGTGATAGCCCAAAATCCTAAAGCAGATGGCTCATCTACATATGGTCCAACCAACGCAATTTTCTTATTTTCATCAATAGGTAAAATATCTTTATTTTTCAAAAGAACGATAGACTCTTCAGCTAATGTCTGGGAAACCTCTTTGTGCTTATCACTTAAAACAGAATGACTATTTGATAACTCACTCAATCCTCTGTATGGATCTTCAAAAAGACCTAGCGCATTTTTTAATTGAAGAACGCGCAGAACAGCTTCATCCAGTAATTTCATTATTCTGGTATCTTTTTTAGCTAAATCCGGTAGATGGTTTGCATATACCGATGTTTTCATATCAATGTCTACTGAACTTTCAAATGCTAATTGAGCAGATTCTTGATCATTCTCTGTAAATCCATGAATTTTCAACTCTTCAATAGCTGCATAATCTGATATCAATAGACCTGTAAAATTAAATGTCTCTCTTAATATATCTTTATTTAACCATTTATTTCCTGTACAAGGAATTCCATTTAAAGTATTAAATGCTGTCATTACTAATTTCACATCTGCATCTATAGCCGCTTTGTAACTAGGCAGATAATAATTTTGCAGCGAATCTGTTGATAGTTCAACTGCGCCGTATTCCAATCCTGCTTGCGGGGCTCCATAAGCTGCAAAATGTTTCACGCATGCTGCAATATGGTTTTCAGAAATTTGATCTCCCTGCATCCCTTGAATGCCTCTCACCATGCTTTTTGCATACTGTTTAGCTAATAATGGATCTTCTCCTGGAGATTCTAGTACTCTTCCCCATCGAGGATCTCTCACAAGATCTACCATCGGAGAAAAGGTAACATGAATCCCCGCATCATAACATTCCTTTGCAATTACTTTTGCACTTTTCTCAATTAATGGAAAATTCCAGCTACCACTTTGGGCTAAAGGGATAGGGAATATTGTCTTATATCCATAGATAATATCTGCCATAAAAAGTAACGGAATTTTATGTTTAGAATTCTCTAGATACTTTTTCTGGATTTTATAAATCTCTTCTGCGTCAACAACATTCAATAGTGAACCGGTATGAGCCAATTCATACTTATTCTTTTGGAATCCAATTTTTTTCATTGGTCCAGTTTCAATCACGTCATTATTTGAGTCAAAAAAATCGCCAGTCAACTGAACTAATTGCCCTACTTTTTCTTCGATAGATAATATTGCCACTAAATCTTTTAACGCTTCAATCTTCATTCTATACTTCCGCCTCATCATTCTCTTTGTAACCAAATAACCAAGTCAATACAAAAGCCACTGAAAATCCAACAAAGCACACTAAAATGTACAAAGGTAATTGGCTATTTAAATATAGTAGAATACCCGGTATAACTGTTATAGACATACCAGTAGCCTTTACAGTAAATAAACTTGCTAAAAATCCCCCGGCTCCCCCACCGATACAGCCCATAATAAATGGTTTGATAAAACGAATATTAATTCCAAAAATTGCTGGTTCTGTAATCCCTAATAATGCAGAAACTGTTGAAGGAAACGCAATCGCTTTGATTTTTTTATTTTTTGTTTTGAGCCCTACTGCAAATGCTGCTCCTGCTTGTGCTGCTATTGAAGCAGAACTAATTGGGTTGACTAAATTCCATCCATTATCTGCAAGCATTTGAATTTCAATTAAATTTAATGCATGGTGTAAACCTGTAATAACAATAATCTGATTAATAGCTCCATAGACCAATCCACCTAAACCTAGAGGAAGATTAAGTAAAACTTCAACAATAGATAGCAACCATATTTCTACTTGATGGAAGATCGGGCCTACAAAAAATAGTGCAATTAATAACATTAATAGTAGACTTAAAAAAGGTGTAACAATTAAATCTAATACTTCCGGGACTATTTTGCGAATTTTCTTTTCAATTTTTGATCCAACGAATCCCATAATAAATGCCGGTAATACTGAACCTTGATATCCCGCAACTTTAATAAATCCGAAAAACATTAGTGGCTCAACATTTCCTTGAGCTGCATCCCATGAAGTTGGCAGAGCTGGGTTTACTAACATTAGCCCTAATAGAATTCCTAATAAAGGTGACCCTCCAAAAACTTTAAAAGCTGACCAACAAACTAGTACGGGCAGAAAAGCAAATGCTGTATCCGTTAACACTTGTGTTAATGTTAAAAAGTTTGTAGATATTGATTCACTGTTCAGTCCTACCAAATTTAGGATTTGTTCCTGTGTTAACACGTTCCTTAATCCCATAAATAAACCCGTTGCAACTAGAGCTGGAATAATCGGTACAAACACATCCCCAAATACTCTGATCATTCGCTTAAATGGATTATCTTCTTCTTTAGATGCTGTTTCTTTTAGTTCAGCTTTCGATGTTCCTGAAACACCCGCAGCTTCAATGGCTTCATATACCCTATTAACTGTTCCAGTACCAAAAATAATCTGATATTGACCAGAGGTAAAAAAATGTCCTTTTGCTTTATCAATATTATTTACTTTCTCGTCATCAATGATTTTCCTATCTTTAATAACTAAGCGTAATCTTGTAGCACAATGTGCTAATGAAATAATATTTTCTTTCCCACCAACCGCATCAATAACATCTTGAGCTATTACATCATATTGCTGTGTCATTTTATTCACTCCATTCTTGTGATACTCAAACTATACAATGATGCCGCTTTCTTTAACAGTAACTATTTTATCTACTTTCGGTCATTTTTTGACATTCTATAATATTGAGGATTTATCCCCATAATTTTCTTAAAATAGATTCGCATTGACTTCTCATTAGGAAATCCAGATTTTAGTGCTATTTCTTCTAAACTTAAATTTGTTGCTTCTATCATTTTTAATGCCATCTCTAAACATAAACTTTTTTTGTATTCATAAAAAGTCATTCCTGTACTCTTATGAAACTTTCTAGATAAATAATGCATAGAATATCCGCTCAATTCGGAAAGCTTTTCTAGACTCAAATTATTTTGGAAGTTATTTTGGATGATATCTAATATTTTTCCTATTTTTTCATTTTGGATCAATTGTTTAGTGCCTTTATCTCCAATAATATTACTGAACTCTTTCAAAATGTGATATTCCAATTTTAATACTAAGCTTTTCTGTAAGTATTTTTTAAACCGCTCTTTTTTTTCACTTATACAATATATTTGTTCTACTAACTGCACAGTTTCTATATAAACTCTATATGTTTCACTGCTGTTTACAAAATTAATTAAAACATTTTCTTTTGTGAAAACATTATCTGAGAGATATAAAACAATCACTTCACTATCTCTTATACTTTGAGTAGCGTGGGGAACTGAACTATTGATAAAGAAGATTTCTCCTGCAGACAATACCAAGTTCTTTCCGTTGATCCAAATTTTCAGGTTACCTTTTATACAGTAAAGTATTTCCACTTCTTTATGTAAATGCATTGGAATAATTCTACTAGCATCTTTAGAATAGAATTTAAAAATATAGCTATCGGTTTCATTATCTAATTGGACATTTTCATATTCTTCATTCATATTTTCACTCCTCGACTAATCTCAACAAAACGCCTACACGGTTTCAAGCAAAGTAAACTCCTCTAACTTATATTATATATAAGTTCATAAGTAAAAGCCTAAATACTCTGTTAAATAGTTTGAACACAAGTCTTACTAATTTATAAACTGATCTATATAGTTAAAATCTTTGTTTCATTTTATGATAAACTCTAAATAGATCTATCATAAACAAGACTAAAAAGTGAGGCTATATAATGATTGCAAAAACTGAAGAAGATTTTAATGGGTTAGAAGAGATTGGTAAAATCTGCGGGATGATTAGAGATGAATTAGTCACGAGTACCAAAGCTGGGATTACTACTAAAGAACTAGATGATATTGCTGGAGAGCTTTTCGAAAAAAATGGTGCTCTATCCGCTCCTAAAGGCGAGTATGATTTCCCTGGGTATGCATGTATCAGTGTCAATAAAGAAGTAGCACATGGGATTCCTGGGAATCGCGTTATTCAAGAAGGAGATCTTGTTAATATTGATGTATCTGGATCAAAAAATGGTTATTTTGGTGATACAGGTGTTTCCTTTGTAGTTGGAAAAGGTCATGAAGATGCGCATAAGGTCTGCGAAGTTGTCAAAGAGGCATTTGAAGCTGGACTTGCAAAAGCAAAACCCGGTTCCAAAAAAAGTGGCTTGGGGAAAGCAGCCCATAATGTAGCAAAAAGACATGGCTTAACAGTCATTAAAAACCTGACTGGTCATGGTATCGGACGATCAATCCATGAAGCACCTGATCACATCTTCAATTACTATACACGCTGGGATGATGCTCTTTTAAAAGAAGGAATGGTCATTGCCTGGGAACCGTTTATCTCCACTTCTGAAGAAGAAGTATTTGAAGGTGATGACGGCTGGACTTTTTTAGTTAATGATAGTGCTGTTGCTCAATATGAACATACGATTATCCTCACTAAAGAGGGACCCATAATTACGACCCTATGAAAATAAAGATGTTATACATCTATAGTTGAATAGTTCCCTATTATTTACAGAAAAACACACAATCTTGACTATATCTAGTGAAATAAGATATAAGTAAGGTTGTGTGTTTTTGATTAGCTTTTTTCTATTAAGAACCTTATATATAATTGCTTCCTGAAACAATCAAATATAATATATTTCTAGTTACTTTTGATTTACGTTCGAATTTTATTTTTTTGGGTTTAACCAATATTGGCTGCCATCATTCGTTCTTTCAAAAAATCCAAATGTAATTAAGTATCTTCTCTGTTCAACATATTCTTCTACTGGGTACATTGTAAGTAATTCAAAATTAATTTCTTTATCCGTATATATTTTCCCCTCTTCAAATCTATTAACAAATTCATCTAACAAAATATATTTCTTTTTTTCTTTGGCTGGTACTTTTACCACTTTACCCTGTTCCATAAAATTAGAAATGATTTTTTCTTTTTCCTGTGATGTATATTGATACTTCATATCATTCTCCTTTTTAGTCTTCATTATTTAATTTAAAGATTACTGCTTCTTTCAGATTGTACTTGCCAAATTGAATATATAAGAAAACAACTAAATACATTGCAACACCGCTGATGGTAAATATCAGTGAATCCCATACTAACGGCACACCTATTTTATTATCAAATAGGAACACGTAAACTAGGATTCCAACGGGTTGTATACACGTACATAATACCCCTAATAAATGGAAAACTCGACCTTGAATATCTGTAGGTACATTCTTTTGTAGCCAAATCGAAAAAGGAATATTCAACAAGGAATTAGACAGTCCATTAATAACCATCAAAAGGCTAACCCAAACCATAATAACAGTATTTGAACGACTTAATGCTGATAGAGCAATACCAACGAAAATCAAAGGTAAAATTTTACTAAGGCGCAACAAATCATAAACGGGTGTTTCTGTTTCTTTTTTTCTTGTCAAACTATAGGCTCCTAAGATAATACCTAAACTAACAGCTCCTTGAGTAACGCTATACTGAAGAGAACTAAATTGTAATGTCTGAAGTAAAAATGTTGGTAATCCTACAAATGTAATAGCGTAAAAGAAATTAATAAGCATGCATGCAGCCATCGCTACCATCAAGTAAGGTTGTACTTTAAGATAATTAATCCCTTTAAGAAATAATGTCCAATTTGAGTCAATTCTATTATCAGCAAACTCCATATTATCTGATTTAATAAATTTAAAATCAAGCGATAATGTTAAACCCAATGTGATTAATTCGGTCAGTATCTCAATCCCAATAAGTATACCAAATGGAAATACTGCGTATAACAATGCACCCATCACAGATGAAAATAATCCTGACAAGTTTGAACTAAGTTCTTGATAGCCTGCCAGACTCTGTAAATCCTTTTCCAATACAATGTTTGCTTTGCTAGATTCTTGTGCAGTACTTGTAAATTCGTCACTAATTCTCAAAATTATGATAAGTATAATGGTTACAATGAAAATATGATTATCTGATAAGTAAATATAAACTGTGTATAAAATCAACGAAAAAACAACGATTGACTGGCTAAGTACGATAACAGCTTTCCGACTGTGTTTATCAACAACAGGACCAATAACTGGAGCAAAAAAAAGGCTGACTAACGCAGATACCATTATTGAAAGGGCAAAACTGATCGATAATCCAGTTCTTTCCATCAGCATCAACCCTAGCGAAAAAGAAAATATGGAACTTCCTAATGATCCGATAAGGCTTGATACTGCAGACTTTTTCATCTGTATTTTTGATTTTTGAATTTTTGCGCTTAACACGTTTCCACCTTTTTTCTTCTTGTAATCTTCTCAGCAAAACTATATCCTTTCATTTGTTTTCCCGAAAAAGATTTTTTATAATTCGAAAGATAAAGCTCATATAATTTATGTAGAAAGAAAGTATATACCTACCTGTAAGGTACACTATTTTCGGCGCTAAAACTATATCAATAGACACCATATGCCCCAACAATATTTTACCCTAGCTGAACAATAGTTACAAATACTGATTGAACCACTTTTAAAAAACGATGAAGCAAAACTATTCTTAGCAATCATTTTTTACTAAATGTTGGAATCCTAACGGACTGAATTCAAGCAAGTGATAAGGATGAAGATAAATTATTCACTTATTTATCAACATTGCGCACTGGTGGAAGCCTGTACTTGTAGCTGATGGTATTTTAATTTCTAAAAATAATAACTTAATTATTTGAGTTACCCTATAACGCCTGCTTCATTATCTGCTCATTTGTTTCTTTGGTTTGAGTCGGTACATAACCAGTTCATTTCTACCTACTCATTTTTTTCTCTGGTTTGAGTTCGTAGATAATGCTAGTTTCTCTCACTACTCATCTTCTTTTTTTGTTTGAGCCGATAGATAATACGCATTTTTCTGCTAACTCATTTCATTATTCTATCTGAGTCGATACATAATGACGATTTATCTGCTTACTTATCTTCTTCTCCAGTTTGAGTTGGTACATAACCACTATTTATCTGCTAACTCAATTTATTATTCTGTTTGAGTCAGTGAAGATTCACTTTTTCCACTAAGAAACTTCTATGTGTTTGTTAAAACGATAGCTTTCCTTCATAAGCTTAACCAAATCCGCTTATTTAATCAGCCTTTACACAATTTATCTATTCCACTTGTTGTATAATAAGATAAAGAAATTTTCATACACTAGAACAATTCAATTATTCATGTTATTTAGAAGCTTTTTTATAAAATGCTATTCATAAGGGAGATTTTTAAGATGCAACTAAATCGAGAAGAGACACTAAATACCCTTTATAATTTAACTCTCAATCCAGCGACTCGTGAATGGGAACGCGCAAAACTATTGTCCGCTAAAGAAGCTTTAGAAGACGGTAAAAAACTGGGAAAACAACTGGCAAAGCTAGAAGGCGATTTACGTCCACTAGCGATAAGAAATAATTTAACGCCGGATGTCGCAGATTTCTATAACAAAATGATTAGCAATACGGGAGCAACTGCTTCCTTTGATTTTACTAAACATAACCTTACAGATTTGCGTTACCAAGATTCCGCTATATTTGCAGGTGGCTGTTTCTGGTGTATGGTTGAACCATTTGAAACCCATGAAGGGATTATTTCAGTTTTATCAGGGTATACTGGTGGTCATATGGATCACCCCACTTATGATCAGGTCTGCGGACAATATACCGGACATGTAGAAGCTGTTGAAATCATTTTTGATAAGCGGGTTCTACAATATGCAGATTTGGTCGATCTCTACTTTCAATTAACAGACCCTACAGACGCATTTGGTCAGTTTCAAGACCGTGGGAACCAGTATCGCTCCATTATATTTGTTAAAGATAAAGAGCAAGAACAAATTGCTGAAAATGCAAAGTTTAAATTAGAAAATTCTGGAAAGTACAAGCATCCAATTATTACAGTGATTAAGCCAGTCAGTAAGTTCTGGCCGGCTGAAAACTACCATCAGCAATTCTATAAAAAGAATCATAAAAGATATAAAAGAATCAAACGCTCTCGTCAACAATTTTTGTTTTTTCAACGGCTACAAGGTAAAATCCATTCTAAAATCAGTCGTTTTAGTGGTGAAAAATGACTACAGTTTTATGGAATATTTTTAACGATAAATAGGCTTCGTTTTTAAGTAACCACGAAGTCTATTTATCCTTATTTAATTTTCTACAAATAAAGCATTTCTATTATCTTCTAAACCCTTTACCAGTGCATCTATTCGATTTATTATTTCTTATAACATTAACTATTATTAAAGCAATCATTAGTTTAGTATTGCTATATAGGCTAAACGACTAAGCTTATCAACAAATCATTTACTGATTCATATCGACTATCTTCAACTGTCTTCCT
Organism: Marinilactibacillus psychrotolerans; assembly: GCF_900101525.1. Taxonomy (GTDB): domain Bacteria; phylum Bacillota; class Bacilli; order Lactobacillales; family Carnobacteriaceae_A; genus Marinilactibacillus; species Marinilactibacillus psychrotolerans. The sequence goes on from NZ_FMZD01000005.1 coordinate 35,780, forward strand.
GTTGAGACTATTTTATGTTCTACATCTTTAATCTGACTATTTTTGATTTGATAAATATTGTATCCATATTTTTCTTCAAATTGGATCTGCTGCTGTCCTATATCTTCTCCTACAAAAGACATTCCTACAACCGTGTAATAAGGTATATTTTCTATTTTTGTTTTATATGCATGATGCGTATGTCCGTTTAGAATACATAATATGTTTTTGTTTTGTAACTTATCTAGTATTAATTGACTTTCTGGCAAATTCGGTATAGAGCTTTGATGCTCTATTAGGTGATGATGTGTCACTAAAATCACCGGTTTATCTTGTTTACTCTCTAGCGCTTGATCTAACCACTTTAGTTGGCTTTCGCTGACATAACCATTAGAATTTTCGTAAACTGCACTATCAAAAGAAATGATGTGAAACTCTTTGAATGTTTCAATACTATTATACGGTTTTTCAGATGGGCTCTCATTTAACCAACCCTCTCGAAAGTTATTTTTGATGTCATGATTTCCCAATGTGACAATAACCTTTATATCACCAATAATATTTTGGATCACTTGTTTCAGAAATCGATAGTCTTCTGCCTCTCCATCATCCGTTAAATCTCCACTTATGATTAGAAGATCGATTTGCTGTTTGCTTTGAATTTCTTCTAGGCACTTTTCAAGGGGCACGAGTGGACTTTGCATCTTCGCTAACATCCCTTTGTATCCTGCACTGCTTTGTTCGTAATTTTTTCTGAAGTGGATATCAGATATGTGTACTATATTCATCTATACTCATTTTCTTTCCTCAAATTACGTAGACAAAAATTATTATAAATACCGCCATGATCTCCATCAGGACGGTATTTATAATACTCTACGTTTTATAACATCTTAAAAGATTCTCTCAAAAATCTTTTAGATGCAACCTTTACCTTAGTTTTTTATATACAAATCAGACCAGCCTCTACTCTGGCTGATAATTTAAGAAGTTCCTCTCATTGACAACTTCTTCAATTTGATAATGAACGATCCTCTACTATCTTTCATTACTTTTATTCACTTGCCTTTTCAGTGTACTCCCGAACCGTATCGTAGGCTGCATCAGCTGCTTCCTCATAACCTTGGTGCCCCCATATTGCCATATCTTCAGAACCCTTTTTATCGTCTTTCATATTCAAAAAGGCTGTTTTAATTTCTTGTTTCAGATCTGAATCCATATCTGGCTGTACAGCAATAGCATCGTTTGGAATATCTCCTTCCGTTAAATAAAGGACTCTTAACTCCTCAAACAAATCATCATCCGTAAAGAATGACGCAAACACATTCCGAGCACCTTCGAAAACAAAGGCAGCATCGGCTTGTTCGCTTAGCACACCGGAAAGTTCACTCGGAATGTCACTGACTGTCGTCATAGTTACTTCATTTGTCGGATTAATTCCGGCTTCTCTCATTTCCGCAATTGGATAGATATAACCACTTGCAGAAGTCGGGCTCAATGTGATGATTTTTTTATCTTTCAGATCTTCCAGAGACTCTATATCGCTATCTGTACGAACCAAGATTTCCCCTTTGAAAGTGTTTGTTAGCTCTCCTTCTAACGGAAGACCTGTTTCTTGATCGTAATCTCCTAGTTGTGAAGTTAAAATCGCTTCAGCACCATTCGTTTCTCTTGCTTGAACATAAGCAGCTGGTGGCATGATGCCAATATCAACTTGTCCTGAATCCATTGCTTCTACAATAGAAGAATAATCAGTCGCTACAGTTACTTCAACCTCACGATCTAGTTTTTCTGAAAGATAATCTGCTAATGGTTCTGATTTTGCTTCCATCGTTCCATCGTTATTCGTTGGTACAAATTGAACCATGAGCTCCTTATCTGATTCCTCTCCTGAATTTCCACATGCCGAAAGTATCGCTAATAATAACACACCAATTAAAGCTTGTGCCATTCTCTTAAACGCCATTCTTTTCTCCTCCTGCTTGAGCTATTATCTAGTACTATTCCATCATAACAATTATCGCTTGATTCGGAAGTGACACACGTCACATTTACATTTATTTTACATACATTTAACAGATAGAACCTATATTTGTTCGTATTGTAGTGTATAACTGAATACTATATAATAAAAATAAATCATTTTTAGGAGTTCTCATCTCAATGCTTAAACTGAATCGTGATGAACAATTACTAGACTATATTAAACAGCATAACTTGCAGTCCTATATGGATACGAATCTTTTTTCTCTTTCTTCACTTTATGCCTTTGATAAAAATGAACATTTGATTCAAACAGATGGCAGTTCAGATTATCTCTATTTTCTTGTGGAAGGCACGGTAATGATTTATTCTTATTCATCCGATACACAAAATCTCTGTATCAATTATTCTAATCCAGTTACGTTGCTTGGAGAAGCGTCTTCTTTATGGGAAATGACCCCTCAAAGTAATGTAAAGGCTATGACTTCTTGTATCTGCTTAGGTATCAGTTTGAAACAGCACCGTCATCTTCTTCAAAACGATATCAAATTTCTTCAAACTATCTGTCAGATAGTTAGTTATAGATTAAATTCGGGCATTAACCTAGCCAACTCTTTAACCGAACCAGTAGAAACTCGACTCGCAAAATTTATTTTAAAACATGAAAATGATACTATCTTTTCTTATCAACTAACGACTTGTGCTGTTATTTTAAATGTAAGTTACCGTCATCTACTGCGCACGATCACAAGTTTTCGAGAAGCAAAGATTATAGAAAAACATAAAAATCATTATAGAATTCTGGATTATAAAGCACTGCAAGAATTATCTAGCCCTGTTAGTTTTTAGTCGGTTATATCATATTTTATAAGCGAAAACGTATGTCTCATGTCCTCACTAATCTAACTTCAGGTACCGAATGGTTAGCTGTTAAGGTTCTCACTGTAAAATTTAGCTGTCTCATCTGGAGGTTATTAATTCATACCCTGGCAGAAATTTTATCTATCTTCAAACACTTTGATCAGATTACGAGTTAAGATCACTAAAAAATTAATAATCTTGATCTGGTACTCTAAGAACATTAAATTTGTTCCAAGAAAGCCTTTGAAGTAACGGGATTAATCATGGAACGGTTCCAAAACACATAAAGGAAATAGTGTGTGTCAAAAAATTTGGAAACTTAATCTTTGGATTTTTATCTTCATTATTTGCAGCGTTTAAATAGTGTAGTCAGTCCAGCATTTCAGATAAATGAGAGCGAGATGTTCTTTTTTTATACATAAAGCCTTCACCTTAGAAATATCAGACTACTTTCATCAACTGAACACAGCGTATCATTGAGCTAGTTTATTTAACACTCCTTCTCCTAGATTTTATGGAATAAAAAAATAGACCTAGCCAGTAAATTTAAGGCAAAGTCTACTTTTTTACTATTCAACAGTGACACTACTTTTTCCATCTTCTAATACATCTTGATGAGCTTCTACATAAGCATCCAATAACGCACGAACTTGATCAGTTGTGGTTGTTTCCATCAATTGAACTCTCAAGTCACTTGCACCTTTCATGCCGCGGACATAGATTTTGAAAAAGCGGCGAAGCGGCTTGAATGAACGACCATCTTCAACTGAATACTGGTCAAACAAATCAAGATGCATTCTCAAAAGATCGAGCAATTCAGTACTGCTATGTTCTCTTGGTTCTTTTTCAAAGGCATGAGGATTTGTGAAAACGCCTCTTCCAATCATGACACCATCAATCCCATATTTTTCAACAAGCTCTAATCCTGTTTTCCGATCAGGAATGTCTCCATTAATCGTTATTAGCGTATCAGGTGCAAGCTCGTCTCGTAGCTGCTTGATATCTCCAATCATTTCCCAGTGGGCATCATATTTGCTCATTTCATTTCTTGTTCGTAAATGGATAGATAAATTGGCGATATCTTGTTTCAATAGATGCGTGATCCATTCGCACCATTCATCAAGCTTCGCATACCCCAGTCTGGTTTTCACACTGACTGGCAATCCGCCCGCTTTTGCTGCTTCAATCAATTCTGCAGCAACTTCCGGACGACGGATCAAGCCGCTGCCCTTTCCTTTTTTCGCTACGTTGGGCACAGGGCAACCCATATTGATATCAATTCCTTTGAATCCTTCTTTAGCCATGTCAATACTCATTTCACGGAAGAATTCAGGTTGATCTCCCCAGATATGCGCGACAATCGGCTGTTCATCTTCTGTAAATGTCAAGCGCCCGCGGACACTGTTACGTCCTTCTGGATGACAGTAGCTGACTGTATTTGTAAACTCAGTAAAGAAGACATCAGGTCTGCCGGCTTCACTAATGACATGTCTGAAGACAACATCTGTTACATCTTCCATAGGCGCCAAGACGAAAAACGGTCGTGGCAAATCTTTCCAAAAATTATTTTCCATATTTAATAACGAATCCTTTCATTGGTCAAATCCACTATTCAGTTCATTTAAATAGGTAAGTTTTTCATACTTTTTACCTAGACTAACTCTATCTATTTTATCTTTTACAGACGTTTTGTCAAATATTTATTTACAATAGTTTATACTAAAAACATAATGAGATTCGAATAAAACTAGATAAAAAATAACCCCATAGCAAATCTAGTAAATTCCTTACTGAATTTGCTATGAGGTTATCATCCAAATCATTATTCAATTCAAACTTTTTTCAAGACTAATCAAAAACTAAACAAAATTTGAGTCCACCATTTTCCTAAAATGTGACTCTAGTTTTCTATTACCATAAGAGTCTGTAACTAAAGTTTTTGTCATCATGAAATAGAAAAAGACAAGCAAATCATATTGCTTTTTGTTAACTATCTTAATCATTGGTAAGACTATATTCATTATCCACAAAGGCACAGAAATTATTCTTGGTTTTTTCCCTAAAACATTAAAACAATGGTTTGCTATTTCTCTATAAGTATAAGTTTCTGGTCCTCCAACATTTAAAACGGTCTCTTCTCTATTAATGCTAGCTACACATACCTCTGCAAGATCAGCTCCATGAATTGGGTTCATTTGGCTATTCCCGTCCCCAAACAGAAAAACAGTTCCTTTTTTCGCCATTTTCAAAACTTCTGTTAAATCTGAATAATATCCTGTAGGATTTACTACTATATGCGATATGGGGCTGTTGCTTAAAGTGTCTACAAATTTTTGTTTCGCTTGTATCATCCCTGATGGACATTCTTTCGCACCAAACACATTAACGTACATAAATTTATTCACAAGACTTTTTTCTGCCTCACGTAAAAGATTCACATTTCCTTGATAATCAACATCCTCAAATGTTTGACGCCCTTTTTGTCGAGTAATGCCTACAGAAGAAAAAACTACGTCAATATCTTCACAAATATCTTTTAAAACATTTTTGTCTGTTACATCTCCAATTACTATTTCATCCACATACTTTTCAATACGTGGTGAACCAAATGAACCTTGATTATTAATTGAAGTCCGTGATCTTACAAGTACTTTCACAAAATATCCTTGTTCTTTGAAAGCTTTTGTCACATACCTTCCTAAGTATCCCGTTGCTCCTGCAATTAAAACACGTTTTCTCATTCAACCTGCTCCTTCAACTTTTATTCTATTAAAATCTAGTCCTAGAAAAGAAGACTTTAACTGCTAAATGATTCTATCCGAACTTTTGACTTTATAACCCTATTCTAAGTAATCATTTTGATGAAATCAATTTTGATTTTAATATTTGCTGCTGTTATTAGTTTGTTTCTAACATTAAAGTCTGTATACAATAGTCATTATTTAACTGAATGATTTCAGCGCATTTGTTACTAATTGCGCTTCTCATTTTGAATTGATAGAATTTTAACTCAAAAAAATTGGTCAGAACTTCATTGAAGTTCTGACCAAAAAATAACTAACTAGTGATTAAATTTGCTCTTCAGTATTTACACTTGATTTGTGTTGTTTAGATTTGCCTCTGCGTTTATACACTTGCGAATCCAGTCCTTCTTGTTCAAGGAACTGACTGAATGGAATAAGCTCTTGTGCTTCATAGCGTTCTTTAAATTCATTGATTTCTTCTTCTGAATACAGTTTCGGATCCAGTCTCAAGTGTTCAACTGGAATCGGACGATCGTCACTGATCTTAACGTTGATAACTACCGTACGCCCAGATTTTTCAAATTCGACAGCCTTCTGGAAAACTTCATCTAATTCACTGATCTCTCTGACTGTGAACCCGACTGCTCCTTGTGCTTCACCAATTTTAGCATAATCAACCGCCTGGAAGTCTACTCCATAATAATAATGGTTGGTATCTTCCTGTTCCGCTTTAATAAAGGCATATTCCTCATTGGAAAAGACAACGTGGATACTTGGTAGCTTATGCTGAACAGTCGTGATGATATCATGCATTACCATTGAAAAGGCACCATCGCCCGTTAGATCCCATACTTGTCTATCTGGGAAATTTTTCTTGGCGGCAATGGCACCAGGTAGCCCATTTCCCATTGTCGCGAATACGCCTGAAGTACGCCACATATTTTTCGGCGTCATTTTCAAATGACGTATGGAAGTTTGTGTGGTATTCCCAACATCCGTAGAATAGATCGCATCTTCATCTGCCACTTTATTGATTGCATTGTAAGCTTGATAGACTTGTAATTCGCCTTCTGTTTTATTCTCCAGCTTATCAATATAAGCGGCCCAATTTTTGATATTATTTAAGTTTGCACGGTACCAGCCGCTCTCTGGTTTCTCAGAGATTTTATCTGTAATAGAACGAATCGCAGCTCCGGCGTCTCCTAGAATCGATACATCAACTGGATGTCTTTTGCCTAGTTTATATGGATCAATATCAATCTGGATAAATTTTTTGACATGATCAAAAACACCTGTTACTTCAGTAAATGGATAATTGCTTCCTGCAAACAGCACAACGTCAGCTTCTTCAAACACTTCCACTGCCGGCTTTCTCGCTACCCGATTAGCAGAACCCAGTAATGCCTCAAAATCATGTGGGAATGTGTCGTAATTGATTCCTGTAACAGCTACTGGTGCTTTCAGCTTGCGAGACAGTTCCATGACGGATTCTCCGTTACCGCGTGTTCCGATCCCGGCATAAATAACAGGACGCTCAGCATTTTCTAAAATTTCAGCTGCTGCTTCGATATCTTTTTTATCTGGAACGGGATATGGTATATCACGGTGAGCATTGGCGGATGAATACCAGTCCCCCTCTTCAATTTCGACCCAACCATAATTGACCGGTACTTCTACACAGGCTACTCCATTACGCGTAATCGCTGTACGAATTGCTTCATCAATTATTTTCGGTAATTGTTCCGGATACGCTACTCGTCGATTATAAACTGCAACATCCGCAAATACCGGATTGTGATTCATTTCTTGAAAAGCATCCATATTAATCTCATTCTCAGCACGTTGTCCAATAATCGCCAGCATGGGTACCCCGTCTTCGCGTGCATCATATAGCCCGTTCATTAAATGTGTTGCACCCGGCCCACCTGATCCTAAAGCTACTCCAATTTTTCCATTAAATTTATACTGCATGGATGCGGCCAATGCTCCGACTTCTTCATGACGCACTTGGATAAAGTCCATATTCGTTTCTTCATGCTTCAAGGCATCCATCCAAGAGTTCAAAGATCCTGCCGGTATTCCATAGATCTGTTCTACTCCCCAGCTTTCTAATACCTTGATCGCAGCAACTCCTGCTTCGATTTTACCAGTTTGTTTATTCATAATTCTCCATTCCTCCTGTCATTAAAAAAATCTTTCATTATTAATATATATTTAGTAGTCTAGTTTATTAATTAAGCTAAACTGTCATCATGAGAAAATAAACTCTTCTCCTTACACCCTTTAGCATACACCTACCTATTTTTTCATTCAATTATTTTGAATTTACAGCACCCTATTACAATAAACTTAATTTTTTGAACGAAAGTAGAATTTATCTACAGTAAAAAAAGAATCTCAAAAATGAGATTCTTTAAAATTTATATATTCTCCAAACTTTCGTTATCGAGTCAATTTAATTTCATTACTAAACATAATTAATGGATAAATCAACTTTTACTTTTCGTCGTTTCCAATAAATCTATCTGCGTCTTCAATCGTCTCTAGACCTCTTACGATCAGGCCTTTCATATAATCTTCAGTAAAAAATGTTGAGATTTTGATAACTGGAAGATCTATATAAGGATAGATTACTCTTAATTCTTCTTCTATTTGTTTAAGTTGATTGCTCGAAACCATCTCAGGATTAGTATATAAAATTATTCTGTCTGGATCATACATACTAATAATCGTTTGAATAACTTCTCGTATATTTTTTTCAATATCGATCGGAATCCGTGGATAATTCTGCCATTTTGCTTCCAAGGGTAAGCTTTTAACTTCTCCCGCTAAGCCATTTTTCCCATTAAGTATTTGCCCATTTATAACTATAGCCGCTCCCGGTGGGAAATTCATAGGATAATAGAGACCAACAGCAATACTTTCCCGATTATGAAAGGAACTACTATAGCCTAACAAAGCTGCGTTTACGTCGTTTTCAATCACTATGGGAAGGTCAAATTGCTTTATCAGATTTTTTTCAAGCTCGAAGTTCAATAAGGACGGAAAATCAATCACTTTTAATTTCCCTTGAACTTCAACACCTGGAACTCCAAATGCAATTGCGGCAATAGCTTCATACCTGTCGATTAATTCTCTGATACGTGTAGAAATCCCCACCCATGATAAAGCATTCTCACTAGCAACTTCTTCATGGATACTTTTCCCCTGCATATCACAGATTGAATAAAAACCTCTCATTTGTTCTTCAGTTTCAGTTAACTGCACAACTAAAAGCAGCTTATGTCTGGGATTATATTCATAGAGACGTGCACTTCTTCCTCCAGTTATGGAACGGTTATCCGACTCTTGGACGCTACCATTTTCCAGTAATGTTTCAAGTATTTTTTTTATGGTTACAATACTTAATCCACTTAATTGTGCTAACTCTTTTTGAGAAAGTTTTGTATATTTTTTTAGAAGAAATTCAATATACTCAAGATTATTTTCTCTAATATGTTGGGGTTTATTACTTTTCATTTCTTTCTCTTTCATAAACTTACAGTCCCTTGTTAATCTATTTTCAATTAACTGTTACAAAATCATTGAACCAGCACTAATCTGTTGTGATTTCTATCAAATTTCCTTCTGGATCAGCGATAACTGCTTCATAATAACCATCTCCGGTAACTCTTGGTCCATTTAGTAATGGATATCCAGCTTTTACAATTTTTTCAGTTAATTGATCTATATCTTTTTCTGTACCTACTCCAAATGCCAAATGTGCATATCCAAGCGTCGCATCATTATTAGTATGCAACTCTGCTTTATTCATAATTTCTAAGCGTGCTCCCGTATCAAATGACAGAAAATAAGACGTAAATCCAGTTTTCTCATTATGATACAGCTCACCACTTGTTGCTCCAAAGTATGTTTCATAAAATTTCTTTATTTTATTTAAATCTTTAACCCAAACGGCAGCATGTTCAATCCTCATTAAAACATCTCCTCTAATAGTTTTTCAGATTTTTTCTGTTTCAATCACTTTTTAAACTATGTTTAATAACTAGTATACAATATACTACAACTGATTAGTAAGGTTATTTACTTATTTATTATTATAAGTTAGTTATATCGAAATCTTTCCGTATCTGTTCACGCATATTAGCGATCTTATGGAAGAAATAATAAGATCACTTAAACGCAAAAAAACCTCCTAGAGTATTATTCCAGGAGGTTTTCTTGCCTATGAGTCATCTATTTTCATTTTCAATAGTGCTATCCAATTATTCTCTGTGTATTAGATAAATTTATTCATTTCAAAAGTGGTCAATTTTATTTATGACTGACTGTTTCACTTTATCGCTGGCAAATGCATGTTGCATTGCTGTTATATTCAACTCTTTCATTTCTAGCTCCGTCAAACCAAACTGATTTGCACAAATCAGGAATTCATTTGTCAGCGTAGTATCGGAGACCGTACGGTTATCAGTATTGATGCTAACCGGTATTCCGTAATCCATAAAAGGCCTTAGTGGATAATCTTTCCACTCAGTGATAGCGCCTGTCTGCAAGTTGCTGGTGGGGCATAGTTCAAGCAAGATATTCTTTTCTTTGACGACTGCCATAGACTTTGGATTCTTTTTGATCGCTACACCATGTCCGATTCGTGTCGCCCCTAATTCTATCGCAGTTAGTACATTCTTATAACTACCTGTTTCTCCTGAATGCATTGTCAACTGCATACCCGATGCCACTCCAGTTCTGACAGCAGATTCAACACATTCATTTGGAAAATTCCCTTCATCTCCAGCTACATCAATTCCACTTATTTGTTCTATCTGCAGGTTATGCACCTCTTCGAACAGTTGAGTATTTCTCTCTTCTGAGTGATGACGCAAGCCACACGCTAGAAGAGTAACGATGATTGGAAATTCAGCCATTGCCTGCTCTATACCTTTACAGACTGCTTCTATAACCTGTCTAATCGTTAACCCTTCTCTCTGATGCAGCAACGGGCCAAATCTCATTTCCAGATAAACTACATTCTCTTCATGAGCTGCTCTCGCGACTGCATAAGCTGCTTTAGTCAGATTCTCTTCACTTTGCAACACGGGCAGCACTGCATCAAAAGTGGATAAGTAATCTTTCAAATCCAGACATACTGCTGGTGCCACAGCATGATCCATCCAATGCTCTGGTAATCCTGCCTCTTCGGCTAATTCTTTTAAAGTCTCCATCGGGATTGATCCGTCTAAATGACAGTGTAATTCTGCTTTCGGTAATGCATGTATCCATTCTCTATTCATAAAAATGCGCCTGCTTTCAGTTCATTCATCCCATAGGATATTTTATGGATTATCATAACAGAATACTTAGTTATTTAACAGATCTTTACAGATAAATTCTTTTAATCATTTACTCTTAAATATTATCCTTTCAAAAAAAATTACTATTTATAAACCAATAAACTCTACTTTAAAATATGTACATAATTCCCCTATAGTATTTATTAGATCTCTAAAAATCTATCTTGAAAGATATCTGGAATACTCAAAAGAACTATATAAATATAGAAGATACCTTTTCCAAATATATTTTCAGATTTCTCTTTCCCATTAGAATTGAGCTTAAAACTGGGCCTAAATTGTAAATAATATTAAAATAAGAATTCTTCTATTTACGAGACCTTTCAATTCTACTTATCGATCATATGTATATTTTATAGGGGCCCTAAATCGATTATCTAGGACCCCTATAATTTTTTGACTCTAACTAAGCTAAATGTCCCTGAGTATTCTATTTAAAAAATCCTGATTAAAAGAAAATATTCATTAAAATACTGTTGAGACCAAAGCTATAATCGCCAATCCACCTTGCGTCACAATGATTTTTTTATCACTTGTAATACTTCCATAAATCGCTACAATAATAATATACACAAGGAATACCCTGACCAACTCAAGAGAAGCTGTAGACAGATAAACACTGTACAACAATCCTAATCCAATCAATCCATTATAGATTCCCTGATTTTTCATTAATACTTTAAAAGATTTCTTCTTTAATTCATCTTGAGGTAGATTGAATACTCGGCTAGTTGTAGTAGAAGTCGTTGCTATAGTTTCAAGATACATTATATAAAAAAACTCTAATGCAACTAGTGTCGTTAAAACTATAGATAGAATTGACATGGTTATTCTCCCATCTCTGAAACTCGAACGATCGGTTTCTTTGAACTAAACTCAGGAATTTTATTGAATAATTCTAATAGCAATGGACTTTTATTATGTCCGTCAATAGCATTCTGATCTTCCCAAATTTCTACCATCATAAATGCATTCGCTTCTTCAACAGATTCATAAAGATTGTATTGCACACAACCTTCTTCTTCTCTAGTAGCTTGAATCAGCGGATTAACTACAGATAAAAACTCTTCACGTTTATCTTCTTTTATAAAAAATGATGCATTAATTATTTTCATTATGGACTCATTCCTTTTCTATATAATTTTTATGCAAATGTAGTAAATCTGTCTGCCTCTAAGCGAATAGAATTGTACCCTGCTTCTTCTGCTTTCCCGACTGAAACAATCATAACCGGCACATAACGGTCTTTATTAAGACCATAAGCTTCTGCCAGTTGATCAGCTTCAAATCCGCCAATTGGATTCGTATCGTATCCGTGACTGCGTGCAACCAGCATGAACTGCATCGCTACTAAGCTTGAATCAATTTTTATGACATCATTCATTTCTTGTCTTGTGAAATTTTTATAGTAAGGAATAATGGCTGCCAATTGTTCATCTCTAACTTCTGGTGACATTTTACCTTCTGCTACAGCTCTATTATAGATTTCTTCTCCATATTTATAACATTTCATGTCTCCAAAAATTAGAACCATAGCTGCAGATGTATCATTTTGTTTTTTATTAAAACGAATCAGGGGTCTAAGTTTGGCTTTCTCTTCTTCACTTTCAACCACTACAAAGCGCCAAGGCTGCATATTGACTGACGACGGTGCTGTTGTTGATTCTTGAATCATTTCAAGCATTTCTTCTCGAGATATTTTAACTTTCTGATCATAAACCCGGACGGATTTTCTGTTATAGGTGATGTCTGAAAAATCATTATTCTTGCTCATATTAATCCCTCTTTTTTTCCATTAGTTTGTCTAACAGTTCTGATAATTGTTTTTCTTCCAGTTCGCTGAGAGAACTACTCAAAGTATTTGTAGCATTATGGTCTGACTCACATTTCTCTAGGGCTTCATGAGCCTTGTTAGTTACTTCTACAAATATTTCTCTATTATTTTGCTTATTTCTTTCTCTAATAACATACCCTTTTTCTTCTAGTCTCTTCAAATGCCTAGTAACTGCGGCTCTATCAATACACAATTCTGATTGGATATTCGTCTGAGAACATTTGCCGGTTTCTTTCAAAAACATCATGAGTTCGTATCTTGTCAGACTAAAACCTGTTTCTTTTTCGAAATTTGATGTCATTACCTGATTCGTAATTTTCATCTGATAGAGCAAGCGACTAACCTCTCTAAGCCTCATTTCATTCTCCCCCTCACTTAACAATTGACTAGTCAACTGTTGATAAGTCAAATATACAGGTAAACTCCCGTTATGTAAATGCTTTTGAGTATATTCGTTCAAAAAAAGCTGATTCTGAATAGATATCTATTCAGAATCAGCTTTTTTAGATTGTTTATTTTAACTTCTTAATCCACGACCTTTTTCAATCAAGTACCAGCAAATCGCATAAAGTGCCACGATAAAAATAACTAAAATACCCATTGATACCATAACTGGTACATCAATTACACCTAGAAACCCATAACGGAATCCAGAAATCATATAAACAATTGGATTAACTTTGGAAACTGCCTGCCAGAATGGTGGTAGCATAGAGATGGAGTAAAAAACTCCCCCAAGATAGGTTAAAGGCTGTAACACAAAGGTAGGGACAATTGATACATCATCGAACGATTGAGCAAAGATCCCATTTAATAATCCTGCTAATGAGAATAAAATAGAGGTCATAAACAGTGTCAGAATAATGATTAGCCAAGAATAAACCTGCAGCGGTACAAAGAATAGAGAAATAACAGTAACTAATATGCCCACTAGAATACTCCTTCCTAGTCCTCCAAAGACGAATCCCCACATGATCACATGTGTTGGTACAGGTGCAATCAGCAGTTCTTCAATATTCTTCTGAAATTTCTGAGAGAAAAATGATGACGATACATTGGAATAAGAACTGGTAATAACGGACATCATAATCAAGCCAGGTACGATAAACTCCATATAGGAGAATCCTTCCATCTGGCCAATTCTTCCTCCGATTAGATTTCCAAAAATAACAAAGTATAATGACGTTGTTATAACAGGTGGTACGAGTGTTTGTACCCATATACGTAGGTATCGGTTCGTTTCTTTTACTGCCAGACTTTTTAAAGCTGTAAAATAAAGATTAAACATGTTTTTCCTCCACTGGTTGTTTTTCTTCTGTAATCTTCAGGAACAATTCTTCCAGTCGATTTGATTTATTCCGCATTGAAAGAACTTTAATTCCTTGTTGAGTCAACTGCTCAAACAATTGATTCACTCCTTGGTTACGTTCGATTTCCACAGCGAGTGTTTGCTCATCTTCAAAATAACTTGTGTATCCTTTGATTTCAGGCTTCTTATCAAAACGATCCAAGTCAAAAATGAATGTTTCAAACTGCAATTTTGCTAGTAAGGTTTTCATACTAGTGTTTTCAATCAGTTCACCCGACTGAATGATTCCGATATTCCGACAAAGCATTTCCGCTTCTTCCAGATAATGAGTCGTCAGGATAATCGTTGTCCCATTCTTATTCAATTCTCTAAGAAATGTCCACATCTCTCTTCTTAATTCGATATCCACACCAGCGGTTGGTTCATCAAGAATCAGCAATCGCGGCTCGTGCATTAAAGCACGGGCAATCATCAAACGACGCTTCATCCCACCTGAAAGCATACGTGCCCGAACGTTTCTTTTTTCCCATAAGTCCGACTGTTTCAAGTACTTTTCGCTACGTTCTAATGCTTCTTTACGAGAAACTCCATAATATCCAGCTTGATTGACAACGATCTGTTGAACTGTTTCAAAGGGATTGAAGTTGAACTCCTGAGGAACTAATCCAATCTGTTGTTTCAATCTTACCAAGTCAGTATCAAGATCATGTCCAAAAACTTTTACTTTTCCAGAGGTTTTATTAACCAAGGACGTAATGATACCAATTGTAGTAGACTTTCCAGCACCATTGGGACCTAATAGCGCATAGAAATCTCCTTCTTCCACGTTTAAATTGATTCCTTTTAATGCCACAACGCCTGTTCCATAGACTTTTTTCAAATCCTTTATTTCAAGTGCATACGTCATTTAATAATGATCTCCTTATAGATATGATTCCTTATTTTAACATGGATTCTTCTACAATGATGAAAAAAAGCATTTTTTCTCATTTTTTGTAAGTAAATAAGCTGTCTAATGTTTCTCTGAACGAAAAGACCTATAAGCATTAGCGTAGAATATATAAATTTATCGTTCATCCAAATTCTACTGATTATCTAAAAACAATTAATAATGGATTTTATTAAACTTTATTTTTTGAGAGTTTCAAACTATTTTAATTGCCTTACAATTAAGAAACGCTTCTCTATATAATGAATCTCTATTTTATTATAAGCGGACTCTAGTAATCTAACTGTTAAATATCGCAGTTTATACAAGTTTACTTATTTTGTTTGGAAATACATCATGAATCTGACATCTATCATTTCTATTTAGTAAGAATGTTCATTCACATAAAAAGAACCCCATATTAATGAGGGGCTTTTCATGTAAATATGCTTGTTTTAGGTTTATAGAGTCGCTATCGCTTACTTTGCATGCTACCCTAAATTCAAAATATAAGTTTCTATTTTATCAATGAATACTTTCCCTAGCATTATAGAGAGCTTTTTCAGCTAAAGCTAGTCCTCCTATAATACCAGATCGCTGTCCCAGTTTAGGGGTTACAATATAATGGTTTATTTTTGGTATTTGTACGTATTCTTTCAACATATGTTTAAATTGATTTCGAACTTTTTTTACAAGATGGTCTTGCTGCATTACACCACCACCTAAAACAATCACATCCGGAGACAACATTAAGGTTGTGTTATACATGCACTGAGCAATATAATAGGCTTCTATTTCCCAAAAAGAATCTTCCTCTGATAGGTCTTGTCCTTTTACTCCATTTCGTTTTTCAATCGCAGGGCCTGCCGCCATACCTTCCAGACAGTTCCCATGAAATGGACAGTTCCCTTTATAAGAATCTTTTGGATGAGGCACCACTTTCATATGGCCCATTTCTGGATGACTAAAGCCTTCTATCAATTCTCCATTAAGTATTCCTCCACCCCCGATGCCTGTACCAATTGTAAAATAAACAATATTGGAAATTTTTTTCTCATAGCCCTTAACATATTCCCCATATGCGGCTGCATTTACATCGGTTGTTAATGCTATTGGTACGTTAAAATAGCTTTTTAGTGTATCAAGAAAATTATAGTTTCTCCATTTTCCCTTAGGAGTTGTTGTAGGAAAGCTGACTTGTTCAATTATTTCTAAGTTTTCATTTCCAATCGCACAAACAAATTTTGTGCCTCCTGCTTCTATTGCTCCATACAAGATTGTGCCTCCTCTAATTTGTATTCTCAATCCTTACGCACCGGTTCCAGATAACGATTTATTATGATATTAAAAATTGCTTTTACTATTTTTGTTATCATAATCTAGAAAAGGATTAGTTATCCTTTTCTAGATTTAAATCAATATTTGCTGTTGAGAGTTTTTCTATTTTTATTTCTTCTAAACTTTCAAGTACAATTTCTGTAAATACTTCATCAAGATAAAAAGTATTTGTTATTGCAACTTCATCATTAATAAACAATTCAATTGAGGAAGTATCTATAAACAATTCTATATTCAAGTTTTCTCCAGAATAAGGAATGGTTTTTGAAGCTCCGACTGTTTCTTTGCTTTTCTCATCTACTATTTGAACTTTTGTGAGTTCTCTTGAAAAATAAAAAATTTTTTCTAAATGATTGTAAGATAGTACAATTTCTTCATTTGTTTTATTAGATAACTTAATTTTAAAGTCCTTTAATTGATTCCCTTCAAATTTCATATTCAAATATTGAATTGACTTTTGAGAAAGGATGAGTTGATTATTACAAGAAATATCATATTTATCAATTTGGTTATATTTGTATGATTCAATATTTTGAATTATTTTTTGCTTTAATCTTTGACCATCATATTCTAATTTTCTAGGCAGAGTCATTTGACCAGCCCAACCATGTGCTTGTTCATTAGATGGGAAGCTTTTCCCCCATGCTTGCATCCATGAAATAGCCACTGGTCCTTCCTTAGTAACAACGGTTTGTGGAGCGTAAAAATCTAATCCCTCATCTATTTTTTGAATCGTATTCATATTAAAGACATAACTATTCCAGTCTACTTCTCCTTCAATTAACCACGAAATATGATTATACAATTTGCCAGTTTTTTCATCTTCGTAATTCATTGCACTTAAAATGAAATATTCTTTCTCACCTATTTGAACAAAATCTGGACATTCTACCATAGTTCCTAAAAACTTGTTATAAGGGAAAAAGACAGATACATATTCCCAATCTAATAAATCTTTAGATTTATATAACAAGACTTGCCCCTTATTGTCATTCGTTTTTGACCCAATGACACAATAATATAAATTGTCTTTTTTAAATATTTTCGGGTCTCTGTAATCAACTATTGAAGAACCTTCAGGAATATCATTTTCTGTTAGAACAGGGTTGTTTTTATATTTCTCAAATGTAATCCCGTCATTCGAAATAGCAATATTCTGATTCTGTCTTGTTAATTTTTCGTCAGTCTCATCAGGGAGATGTCCCGTATACATCACATATAACTTCCCATCTTTTTCAATGGCACTTCCAGAGAAACACCCTCCTTGATCATATTTTTCATCTGGTGCTAACGCAACATCTAGATGTTCCCATTTGATAGCATCTTTACTTTTAGCATGTCCCCAATGCATCGGTCCCCATTGCGAATTATAAGGATAATATTGATAAAATAAATGGTACTCATCTTTATACATTGCAAACCCATTCGGGTCATTTATCCATCCAATTGGTGCTGCAAAATGATAAGCAGGATAATATTTTTTATTTACTTTTTCAGTATTTGATTCTATGAAATCATTGGCTTTTTCTATTGTAAACTTTTCAGTCATTATTTCACTCCTGTTCCTGAACTACTTAACCCTTGTACTAAATGTTTTTGGAAAAATACATATATTAATATTAAAGGAATCGTTGATATTGTTAATATTGCCATTACTTGATTCATATATACCGGTTGCGTATTATTGATGTTTGTTATCGCAACTTGAAGAGGATACATTTCTGACTTTGTCATAACCATCAAGGGCCAAATATAGTCATTCCAACTCATGATAAATGATAACGTTCCTACTGTGGCAATAGCTGGTTTTGACATCGGGAGCATAATTTTCCAGTATATTTTAAGTTTAGAAGCTCCCTCTAACATAGCCGCTTCTTGAAGTTCTGTTGAAATTGCTCTAAAGAAAATTGTAAACATGTAGATATACAATGGAGTAGCTACCAACGGTAATATAACTGCTAGTGGCGTATTCAGTATCCCTAATTTCTCAGTAATGACAAATTTCGTGATCATAATGGTTTCTCCAGGAATAACTAATGAAGCAATCATCACTGCAAACAATATTTTTTTCCCTCTAAATTTAACAGTTGCAAAAGCATAACCTGCTAATGAATTGACTATTATAGATCCTACTGTAACACTCAAAGCATAAAAGATACTATTTGCAAGATATCTTATAATGTTAAATCGACTAAAAATTTCTTTATAAGGTACAATCCAATCACCAATATTCATTGATGGCAAGAATGCTTCAAATGATCCCATATCGCTATATATTGCTGCTTCTTGTTTTGTTGATGAAACCACCATCCATACTAATGGAAAAATAAATAAAATGGCTAAAAGTATACTTAAAAAATGATATAGAATAGCTGTTGTTTTATTAGTCATTTGTATCTTCCCCCATAAATTTTCTCTGAATAACTGTAAAGATAATGATCATCCCACCATACATTACCGTTAATGCACTAGCGAATCCGATTTGTCTATCAGTAAATCCTGTTCTAAAGATATAATAGACTGGTGTTAGGGTAGAATTTAAAGGTCCACCTTGAGTCATGACCATTGGTTGAATAACTAATTTAAATGCATCAATTAACGTTGTTGTAAGAATTAAAAGTGATGTTGGTTTCAGCATTGGTAATGTAATATTTATGAGTTGTTGCCATTTATTTGCACCGTCTATTGTTGATGCTTCATATACTTCTCCAGGTATATTTTGTAAGCCCGCTAAAAAAATAAGCATTTGATACCCAGCGCCTTGCCATGCAGATACAAATATAATCACGTACATCGCTTGGTTGGGGCTACTTAGGAATGGCTGGGCAGGTATGCCAAACGTTTGTAATACTTCATTTAATAAACCTGATGAAGGATTTAATAAATATAGCCATAAAACAGATACTACGACCAGTGACATAACTACTGGAGAAAAATAAGCAACTTTATAAAATAAAGTTCCTCTACGAGATTTATTTACTAACAATGCTAGTCCTAACGCCGTTCCTACTTGAATAGGCATAATGAATATAACAAACTGAAATATATTTATTATACTCTTGCGAAATTGAACATCTGATAGTAGAGATTTGAAATTATCTAATCCAATAAATTTTGTGAGGTTAGGTGTTAGCATGTAATAATCTGTAAGTGAATAGTATAAAGACATCATTGCAGGTATAAAGAGAAATAATCCTAGGACAATTAATGATGGTAATAAAAACATATAGCCTGTCATGTTTTCTTTAAAAGAAGTATTATTCATACTATTTCTCTTTTTTAATTTCAAACCTGAATTTCCTCTAAAAATACCTTTTAAATTTTTCATTGTTCAACTCCTTATTAAAATACAGCTCCGTTATTTACTTAAATTATGTAGTAGTATTTTTTACCTAATCAGCTTAAAATACTACTACACAAATCAGCCTATATTACTTAAGATTACTTTGAATTTCTTGCGCTTTTGATTCTAACAAGCCTTTAATGTCTTGATTTTGTTCAAAATAAGTTGATTCAGTAACAGCTTCTTGGAAGCTTCTGCTTACTTGCGGATAGTTTATAAGTGTTGGGCGGGCTCTACCGGTTTTACTATTTTGTTCTATCAACACTTGCATTGGTTCTCCTACTTCTTTTATCATACGATCAGCCACTGACTGTCTTGCAGGAAGAACGGCATTCCCCATGCTCATATCATATAATTCTTGTTCAGATGTTAAGAATTCAATTAATGCCCCAGCTTCTTCTGGTTTTTCTGTAGATGAAGTCATTCCATATGCCCAACTTCCTGTTGGACTCACTAGCTCGTTCGTGTCTGGAGAAACAGGATATGGCATAATTCCGTAGTCAATATCTTTATATTCATTATCAAGTTCTTGAATTGTCCATGAACCACTCATATATAAAGGATATTCTCCTGTGTGGAATCCTTTATCCACTGGAGTAATAGTAGAATAACCTTTCTCTACAAGATTTTGTATAAAATCAAATGCTTCAACTGACTCTTCAGTATCAAAATATCCAACAGCTTCGGTTCCATCCTCATTTGTTATATCTCCACCAGCAGACCAAACAAATGGTGAAAAAGCGTATAATAACCATTCAGACTGATCATCAAATCCCATATTTAAGACTGGTTTTTCATAATAAGTATTTAATGTCTCTAATAAAGTATTAAACTCATCCCATGTCCAAGGATCATCTACAGTTGGAAGAGAATCTAATTTTATTCCAGCTTCTTCCATCATAGGTTTATTATAGAAAAATCCTACACCAGATTCTGAGTATCCAATTGAATACAGTTCGTCATTATATGTGCCTTGTTCAATAATACTTGGTAAAAAGTCTTCAGAGGCCTTAACATAATCATCTAACGGTTGAATAATTTTAGAATTAGCATATGCAGCTGTATTAGGACCATCTAATGTTATAACATCTGGTAATGAGTTAGTGGTAAGGGCTGCATTTATTTTATCCTCATACCCACCACCAGAACCACTGCGGGGGATATATTCAACAACTGCTGTGATTCCTAAGTCATTCGTGTCATTAAATTCTTTTATTGATTCAACCATTACTTGACCTTCAGCAGATTCTTCTGAGTATTGAACCCAAACAGTAACTTCATCTGAAGATTTTGAAGCGCTATTTTCTCCTCCGTTCCCACATGCTCCTAATAATATTGCTGCACCCATTAAAAAGATACTTTTTCCTCTTTTATTCATTTTGTTTCCTCCTTTTTTGTAATCGCTTTATATTTGATTAAAGTATATGTCATCCGGTTTCATATGTCAACCGGATGACATAAAAAATAAATTAATTTTTTCTCTTGTTAACCAGCAGATTTAGACCCTTTATTTACTTATGATTAGTCGTTTCAGAAAGATATAGTTCTACAGGTAAAACAGATTCTAACTTCACTTTCTTTCCTTTCAATAATTTCAATAAAATATTTACCGATTCATTAGCTAGCTTTTCTATAGGCTGTACGACTGTACTTAACTCTGGCACCAATGCTCGCATTGACTGCGTACCATCAAATCCAATGATTTTTATATCAGAAGGTATACTGAATCCCCTATCTTTTGCTACATTCATAAATAATTTTGCATTTACATCATCTGCAGCAAATACTCCATCATATGTGAAATCCTTTTCAAATATTTCTTTAATAATTCTATATTTTTTATCAAATTTCTCTTGAAAAGGAATTTCTAAAAAATTAGGTTTTAATTTGTTTTTCCTTATCTCATCGACGTACCCAATAGATCTATCATTGGCAGGCGTTTCTATAGTTTTGTCCCCAATAATACACAATATATTATGGCACCCTTGATTAATTAATTCTCTTGTTGCTAATTTTCCTCCGTTATAATCATCACTTTGTACAATAGGAATATTTTTAGTCAATTTTCTTTCAATTGATACAATTTGATTTTCATAATTTTTATATTCAAAAATATTCACATTATGTGATCCCACAATGATCCCATCCACTCTTTTTTCGTTTAAAAGTCGTAAATACTTTTTTTCATTTTCAGGGTCATTTAAACTATTGCATATAAACAAGTGATATCCGTGTTTGGCTAATGCTTTTTCAATATAAAAAGTTAACTCTCCAAAGAAAGGGTTCTCAGTCGTAGGGATAATCAAAGCAATAAATTTACTTTCATTACTAAAAAATGATCTTGCCATTTCATTAGGAATATAGTTTAATTCTTTAATCGTTTTTAGAACATTCTCTTTCATATCTTCACTAATATACCCACGATTGTTTAATACTCTAGAGACTGTAGTAACAGAAACTCCAGCTTTTTTTGCTACATCATGTATAGTTACTCTTTTCATATATAACCCTACTCTCCTCATATCCATTTAATATGGTTCATTATATTTTTAAGAAATATTTCCATATAGTGTCATCATAGATATTTATTTTATCATGTTCAATGATTAATATTACTTTATATTCTTAAATAACTTAAGTTATAATTATCTAATTTTACTTTTTGCCTTCTTTTAGCTGCTTTTAACGGTTAGTTGCTTTAAAGCATAAGTATTTTTTTAACTACTACTTTACATAAAATCAATTAAAAGTATAAAACGACACCAACTTAGTGTACTAAGATGGTGTCGTTAAGTAATCCATTAAGCTTGCAACAACTATTTATATCTTCTATTTTTATATATCTTTCTTCCAAATTTCTTTCTGATAGGCCATTTCCCAAAAGCCATATTCCATTTCACTGCTGATAACAAAAGCTTCCAGCATCTGTTGCTGTTCTAATTCAGAACTTTCATCATACAAACGGTCTAAAATCTTTCGTTCTTGTTGTATGTGTTCTAAAGCTTCCAGCCCAGCATACGTTTCAATCCAACGTTGATAAATCGGAACAGGTGACTGTTGAGCAATTAAAGTACTTCCTATTTCTTGATACAACCATGAACAAGGCAGCAAGCTAGACGCTGCAGTATTTGGTGTACCTTCAATTAATTGTCGATACATATGGGAAATATAATGGTAAGCTGTCGGAGCAATAGGTGTTTCCGCTATTTCCTCCTCCGTAATACCCAATTCTTCGAAAAAATGTTCTCGAATAGCGATTTCTCCTAAAGCTAAATTTTGGGCATTCTCTAAAAGTAAAGCTCTCAATGCTTGATCATTTGTCTGCTGCGCAATCAAGGTATAAAGCTTATTAAAATGGTGCAGATAATAATGATCCTGCACTAAGTAGTAGCGAAAAACATCCTCTTTTAATGTACCTGCTTGTAGTTCTGTAATGAACGGATGAGAAAAGCTGCCTTGCCATGAAGCGGCAGCTGATTGTCGTGCTTTTGCTGTAAATGACATTATATCCTCCTGAAAATGTGATTGTCTCATTCATTTGTCCTATCGTTCATGTATCGTTACACTATTTTGTATCTGCGCCCAATGATTGGTCGGCCCGTGACCATGACCTACGAAAATCTCTTGGCTGATTGCTGCTTGAATAAATTCTTTTCCTGTTACGATAGCTTCTTTCAACTGAGTTCCTTTGGCTAGCTCAGCTGCTATGCAAGCTGAAAAGGTATCACCCGTCCCGTGTGTATTGGCTGTTTTAATTCGTGGTGTGCTCATCCAGAAACTTTCTCCATTTTCTAGTAAAACAAAATCAGATGCTTCTTTATTTTGGCTATGCCCGCCTTTAACAACTATATTTTTAGTTCCTAAAGCTTGCAAGCTTTTTGCTGCTTCAATCATATCTCGATCTGTTGTAATTCTTTTTCCTAATAATATTTCGGCTTCTGGCAGATTTGGTGTTACAACCGCTGCTAGTGGTAAAAGTTGTTCTTTGATAGTCTGAACGGCATCGTATTCCAATAGCTGATGCCCCCCTTTTGCTACCATAACCGGATCAACGATTAGTGGGCCAAATTCTACTTTCTTTAAATTCTCAACGACAGTTAATACATGTTCCGTATCTGCCAGCATACCGGTTTTAGCTGCTTTGATCGAAAAATCTTCAGCTAATGAGTTGAATTGGCTATCAATAAAATCACTGGGAATGGGCAGACTAGACTGGACTCCATAAGTATTCTGTGCCGTTAATGCAACGATAATACTCATTCCAAATGCCTGACGCGCTTGAAAAGTTTTTAAATCCGCTTGAATCCCAGCGCCTCCACCAGAATCTGATCCTGCAATGGTTACAACTTGCGGTGTACTATTAATCATTCTCTTCCCTCCAATATTTGTTCAACAACTTTTTTTAATTTCTGAACTTTTGGAGAAACCTGTTCTGCCAGCATCACTTCACTCACAACTGCAACACCTGAAATTGCGGTGTGCTTGAAAGTCTCAATGTTACTTTCCTTAATTCCGCCGATTGCAACAATTGGAATATTCACTGCTTCTGCGATATTATTCAATGTTTCTATTGTTGTCCGGTCAGGGTCTTTTTTTGTTTCTGTGGGAAAGATTGCGCCTACTCCTAAGTAGTCTGCTCCATCTTTTTCTGCTTTTTTTCCTCGCTCAATCGATTTAGCAGAAACACCCAAAATCTTTTCGTTGCCAATTAATGAACGAACTACTTTCACGGGCATTTCATCATCCCCAATGTGTACTCCGGCCGCATCAACTGCCAGACAAATATCGACTCGATCATTAATAATCAACGGAATATCATGATAGTCCGTAATTTGTTTGACTGCTACCGCTAACTCATAAAATCGATTTGTCGTAATATCTTTTTCCCGTAGTTGCACCATAGTTATTCCATTTTGACAAGCTGTCTCAATAATATTTAAAAATTCTTCACCGCTAAAATCATATCTACCTGTGACTAAATAAAGTGCCAACTCTTTCATTTTTCCCATCCTTCCACCTGCTCATACCATGTTTCTGACATCAGTAAAGACAACTGATTTAATGTCTGCTGACGAAAATCTGCAAGCCCAAAGCTTTCCTGCTTCGCCTTTTCTCCACAAATATTGAAGTAACTGACGGCACTGACTATTGCTTCAAAAGGATCATGACCTTCACCTAATAGAGCAGCGATAATTGCACCCACAATATCTCCCGTTCCTGTAAACCGATCTAATTCATCTACCCCATTATTCAATACTATTGTCTGCTTTTGGTTAACAACTATGTCTTTCTGACCTGTAGCTAAAAATGTTGTCGCTGGATAAAGGCCTCCGATTTTCTGCAGAGCAGCAATTAATTCATTTAAATGATCTTCTCCTTGGTCCCACATACTACTATCGACTCCACGTCCTTGACTAGGCAAACCACAAAAATGGCGTAATTCAGAAATGTTCCCTTTGACTACGGTAGGATGCGTTTCTACTAAGGAAACACCTATTTGGTTGCGTATATCACTAACCCCATAACCAACTAGATCCACTACCGTAGGTTTGTTTACCCTAGTTGCGTAACTACTGGCATCTATTAGGCTTTCTTGACGTTGTTCAGATAAATGACCTAAATTCAGTAATAATGCATTGGTTTTCTCAAAAAGTTGCGAAAATTCTCTGGGATCATCTGCCATAATCGGCTTTGCACCAATATACAACAAAGCATTGGCCATTGATTCACAGGTAATTTCATTGGTAATACATTGAACTAGTGGTGACTTTTCTAAAGGGAAAAACTTTGAGAAATCAATCTTTCTTTCCATGTAGCACGCCTCCCATAAATAATTGTTGCGATTTTTTGAAAATGGATGTTTCTTTTAATTTGACTAATACTAAGAATGCAATCACTGAACCGATCAATGTTGCACCAATAAATCTCGGCGTATAGATAAACCAGTATAGCTCTTGTTGGCTGCCAGTAAACCAGACCATTACCGGATAAGACAATAAGGAACCTATTATCCCAGTCCCAATAATTTCTCCAATCATTGACCAGAAAATTTGCCCGCCCAGTCTATAAAATAATCCGGCAAAAAAGGCTCCGAAAACCGCTCCAGTTAAAGCAAGCGGAGGAATCCCCATCAGCAACATGCGAATCAGTCCACATATAAAAGCCATCAAAGTTCCATATACCGGTCCTAATAAGATACCCGCAATGATATTCATTACACTAGACATCGGTGCCATTCCTTCAATGCGCAACAGTGGTGATAAGACGACATCCAGTGCAATCATCAGAGATAACAGTGTCAATTTGTGGATCCGATTTTTTTCCACGCAAAAAAACTCCTTTCTACAAAAAGCAAAAGGAGTACAGTCTGAGACAAACAGAAAAAGACTATTCAATTAAGATTGAGTCCATCTATTTACAACTACATTTCCCTGCGCCAGTTCTAACTGTATCAGGTTCCATGGGTATAATCTCAGCATAAAGCACCCCAAATGTTTCTATTCGATTATTTTGAGTATAGCATACTTTTTTTAACAGCACTATATTATTCATTGATTTACATGAAACTCATGATATTTTCCATCTTAAATCTTCTATTCTTTCGATTTCCAAAACGCAGTATTAAAAGCTCCAGCAAAACAAAGCGCTATTCCAAATCCTATAAACATATTGTTATTAAGCATTCCAAACGGAATACCTAAGAATATAACAATAGCCAGCCAAATTATTAACTCTTTTCTTTTTTCACTCATACTATCAACCTCTAATTCTATTCTAGCACTCACTATGTAGCTGGTTTTTCTTTGAAAATAGGTCCCTTTAAATATCAGTTCCGTTAGATCTATTTCTTGAAAAAAATTTGTAAAGTAAAAGTACAACGACGACAGAAATTAAACAACCACTCGCTCTTGCTATCCAAACATTTATATTAATATTTTCCATAATATCAGTAACAAATGTACCTACGCTTACCGACACAAATAAAAGAATGAATCTTTTGAAAGTACTCATTTCAACCCTCCATAGTATTTGAGAGTTCATAATACGCTATATTTATTAATTATTTTAAAAAACAAAATTTAATTGTCATTTTATAAATTCTTTTAATCCTATATTCAAAATATAACAATATTTAACACCCATAGCAATAATAGCCTGCTACAAGAAAACTTAAAAAGCACCGACAAGATGTCGGTGCTTTAGCACATATAGCCTATTCTTTAATGTTCAATATAGATCCATACTCGTTCTTCTCCATTCCTTCAATAGTTCGGTTTCTAAACAAGACTTTTACCTTATGCAGATTTTCAGCTTGTACATCGTAATTATCATCTTTTGGAGTAATGGTTATTTTCCCAACATAATTTCCATTAATATCATAAATAGATTCACTAACTGTTTCTGTGATTTCAAATGCATGCACGATTAAGTTGCTGGAATAATCATAAGCAGCTGTAGTATTCGTAGCACCTTCAATGATTAAACTATTCGGACGCACCATTAATGGTAAATTGAAATAATCATATGTTTTTTCATACCATTTCCCTCCAGAAAGTGTAGAATTATCTATATAATTTGTCCAAGTTCCTTCTGGGAGGTAAAATTTCGCTTCTCCTTTATCATTAAAGATTGGTGCAACCATAAGATTCTTGCCGAACATATATTGTTTATCTATCGTATGAGTTGTATAATCTTCAGAAAATTCCAGTACAAGTGGTCTCATCATCGGCACACCAGTCTTTGCCGTCTCTACTGCCTCTGAATAAATATAAGGCATTAATGAATTTTTCAATTTTGAAAATTTTTGACTGACTAATGCCGCTTCTTCCCCAAAGTTCCATGGCACTCGATATTCAATATTCCCATGATAGCGACTATGAGTTGAGAGCAAGCCAAACTGTGTCCAGCGCTTATAAAGATCTTCTTCTGCTTCTTCTTCAAACCCACCAATGTCATGACTCCAAAATCCAAAACCTGATAATACAAATGAAAGTCCCCCTCTTAAAGATTCTGCCATGGAAGAATATTCCGACAGGTTATCTCCACCCCAATGTACTGGGAATTTTTGTGATCCAACTGAAGCAGAACGGGCAAATACTACCGCTTCTCCTTTCCCTTTCAGTTCCTCTAACAATTCAAAAACAACTTCATTATATAAGTAGGCATAATAGTTATGCATTTTTTCTGGATTAGACCCGTCATAATAGACAGCATCCGTTGGAATTCGTTCACCAAAATCTGTTTTAAATGAATCTACCCCTAATTCCAATAATCCTTTTAGCTGCCCTTTATACCATTCTCTTGCTTCAGGATTTGTAAAATCGATTATCCCTTGTCCAGCCTGCCATAGATCCCATTGCCATACATTCTCGTCGGTAGATTTTATAAAGTACCCTTTTTCTTTACATTCTTTATAGACTTTAGCTTTTTGTCCAATGTACGGATTGATCCACATACACACTTTCAAACCTTTTTCGTGAATTTTTTTAATCATTTTTCCTGGATCAGGGAATAGTTCCTTGTTCCATTCAAAACCACACCATTCAAACTCCTTCATCCAAAAGCAATCAAAATGGAAGACATCAAAAGGGATATCTCGGCTTTGCATTTCATCAATAAAGTGCATGACAGTCTCTTCTCTGTAATCAGTCGTAAAAGAAGTTGATAACCAAAGACCAAATGACCAGGCTGGTGGCAAGGCTGGTTTCCCTGTCAAGTCTGTATATTTCTTCAATACACTTTTCATATCCGGTCCATAAATAATAAAATACTCTAATGTTTCTCCTTCTACACTGAACTGAGTTCGCGAAACATTCTCAGATCCGATTTCAAAATCAACTTTTCCAGGATGATTGACAAAAATGCCATATCCTTTGTTTGTTAGATAAAATGGAATATTTTTATAGGATTGTTCGCTTCCTGTTCCGCCATCTTCATTCCATATTTCAATAGATTGCCCATTTTTTATAAATGGAGTAAATCTCTCTCCTGTACCATAGACATATTCGTCAGGGTCTAAAGAAAGTTGCTCTCTCATATAATGCTTGCCATCATCCGAACTAATTTCAGCTTGTGCTTTATGTTTTGATGAAGTCAGTAACTTTCCATGTCCACGAAATTCTATTTTAAAATCGCCTTCTTTGGGAACAACTGCTTCCAAAGCACCTGTTTTAAATCGATAAAAGTGCTCTGCTTCTACATCGATATCAACTTGAACCTTTGATTCAAAAAGTGAAAAGTCTGGTTTCTGCGTGTTTTTATCATGATGGGTCAGCCGAACCTTAATTATATCTTCTTGAGGAGATTCAAAACGTAGAGTCGTTAAGCCTAGATTTAAAGTATCCCCTCGTCGTTCAATTTTTTTGTATGGCAAGAATAGCTCCATTCCGTTCTCATCTATTCGGAAATCTCTTGTCTCTTGAGGATAGTTTAGTGTGTACCCTTCTTTTGTTAACCAGTATCCTTCAGTAAATTTCATTGTGTCTCCTCCTACTTAACTGCTCCATCTGATATTCCTTTTACTACATGTTTTTGAAGTACTATGAATAATATAATGATTGGTAGAATCACCATAACCAATGCTGCTAATGCTAAATGCCATTGTTTATTGAATTCTCCAAAGAAGTAAAACATTTTTAGGGGAATAGTATACATCCCTTCTTTATTTACACTCAGTGATGGTAAAAGATAATCATTCCAAAACCACAGTGAATTTAAAACGATGACTGTAACTGTAGTTGGTTTTAAAAGCGGCAGAATAACTTTCCAGTAAATATGAAATGTAGTAGCCCCATCAATTACGGCAGCTTCGTCTAATGATTTAGGAATCCCTCTTAAGGCTCCATAGTATAAAAATGTCGACATACTTGTAGCTAAACCTAAATACATGATCATCAAGCCAGGCTGATTTAACATGCTAACTTTACCAAACAGTGAGATTAAAGGAATCATGATTCCTTGAAATGGTACTAATAGTCCAATTGCAATGATAAAATAAATAATTGAACTAATTTTACTAGTATTTCGTGACAAAGCATAAGCAGCCATTGAAGAAACGAAAACGATTAATACTAATGACCCTACTGTGATCAGGACCGAATTAGCGGCACTCTTAACAAAATCCAATTTTTCAAAAGCGGTTGTATAGTTTTCACTATTCAAACCAGTAGGTAACGTCAAGGTATTTTGAAAAATTTCTGATTTTGTTTTAAAAGAGTTAATAATAATCAAAAAGAATGGGTAAAACCAAAATAAAGACGCCACTATACCGACCATAATCATACTAATTTTTTTCTTATCTTTATTTTTTTGTATAGCCGTTTTATTTCTCTTTTCTTCACTTGATTGCTCTTTATTTCTTTTCATCATGCACTGATCTCCTTTTTACGAGTTATTGAGATTTGAATGATTGAAATGATCACAATAATAACCAAGAAAATAATCGCTTTAGATTGGGCGAATCCCATATTTCTCATAGAGAAAGCTTCATTATAGATATTCATTGCTGTCATCTGCGTTGAATTATATGGCCCACCTTGGGTTAAGGCTAAATTTTGATCATATATTTTAAAGGCATTTGATAGCGTTAGAAATAAAGTTACAGTAAATGCCGGCATCAGCATCGGTAGTTTTATCTTAATGAATGTTTGGAGTGGAGATGCTCCGTCCATATCTGCTGCCTCAAGGATTTCCTCTGGTATATTATTTAAAAAAGAAATATAAATCAGCATCATGTAGCCACTCATTTGCCACACAAATAAAATAACTAATCCCCAGAATCCAGTTTCTGGAGTATCCAACCATCCTTTGAAGAATTCAATATTTGTTAAATCAGCAATACTTTCAAATGCTTTATTGAAAATGAACTGCCAGATAAACCCAAGGATAATTCCACCTATAAGATTTGGCATAAAGAAAACAGTACGGAATAAAGTCGTCCATTTTCCTAATTTCTGTGTAACTAATGTTGCCAACATTAAGGCAATAACATTAATAAGTATGACACTTACAATTGAGAATTTTGCTGTAAAAATCAGACTATCAATAAACATTTGATCTTGAAAGGCACGAATGTAATTATCAAAATTAACAAAATGACCTACCGTATTCCCATTCCAATCTGTTAATGAATAATAACTTCCTGTCATCAATGGAATAAATAAAACAACGATTAAAGCAAGTAAAGCTGGTGCTAATAGTAGCCAAAAAGATTTTGAGCGATTTGTTAACATGTATAGTCCTCCTAAAATTCAAACATCCATAGGGAGGAAGATCCTCCCTATTCATCTCTTCTATTTGCGTTCGTTATTCCATGTAGTTTTCAGAGTAGATGTAAATTCGTCCCAGGAAATTTGGTCGGCAGCATATGCTTGTAAATTAACACCAAACGTATTTTGACCATAGCCATCAGGATAAGAATTATGCACCCAAGGTACAGTGTTCCCATCACTTAAGTAGGTGTAAATTTCATTTGATAAAGGATCTGTTATATCCTCACTAGAGAAATTCGTATAGGCTGGAATAAACTCAAAATCATTTATAATAGATGCCATTGCTTCTTCATCTGTATACATCCAATTTAAAAATTCAATGGAAGCATCAATCACTTCTTGATCTTTGTCTTTATTCACACCCCAATACCATGCAGGCCCGGCAACAATTTTTCCTTTTGTTTCATCTTCAACAAACATTGGAATAATTGAAAGTTTATCTTTAGCAAATGATTCGTCTAAACTGTTCAACGTTGGGACAATCCAGTTTCCTTGATGAACGATTGCAACTTTTTCACTAGCAAATAGTTCTTCTACAGAAGTACTATAATCCATAGATTCTAATGGTCCAGCATTATAATCTATTGCAAGATCAGTGTATTGTTGCATCTGATCAGCATAAGTAAGCTCTAATTCTTTTCCTTCATATGCTTCATTCAGACTGTTATTGAATTCGGGCGCAAGGAAATTGGAACTGAATTGGCTAGAGACCCACGTTTCTCCTCCGCTAAATGCGAATACCCCATCTAATCCTAATTCTGATTTTTTTGAGTCAATTGTTTTTACTGCATTTTCAAAGTCAGCAAAAGATTGAATAGAGTCTACTTCTATTCCAGCATTTTCAAATATTTCTGTATTGACTAACCAACCATACCCTTCAATATTCATCGGCACCCCTAATACGGTATCATTTAGGGTTGCGCCTTCCAGAGTTCCTTCAATAGCATTTTTTGCTAATTCAGTCTCCCCTAAATCGACCAATTTATGTTCCCACGTTTGAGCATCCGCTAGTCCGCCGAGCATAAAGATATCAGGTTCATCTCCTGATGAAAATTTTGATTGTAACGCTGCTGTTGCGTCAGTTCCACCACCGACTGTTGTCATGTTAATTTCGATATCATCATGAGTCTCTTCAAAAGTTGCTACAAGATCATCCATTTGCTCTGCCGTTTCTGTTTTAATGTTAAAAACTTCTAAGGTTACATTTCCATCACCTGACGCATCAGGTTCTGAACTACCACATCCGACTAACCCTAATAGACTAGTTAAAGCAAGTGTAGAGAACATTATTTTTCTTTTCATTTTTCTTTTCCTCCTATTTTGTAGAACCTATATTGATTATATTGATATTTATGATAATATGTAATCGCTATCTTAATTGAAACACCCTGTAATATTGATATTTTTATGAAAGAAGGATAAATAAAATAGTTGATTATCTTTTTACACCCAATCCAAGCGAAAAAGATATTGATAGATCATTAAATGAAATTGCAGAACATGGACAAAGCTTATTTCCAGTTGCTGTACATTTTACTAATCATGATCAATATAGGAAAAACATGATTCATACTCATTGGCATAGAGAAATAGAAATTCTATATATATCTAGAGGAATGATGGAAGTCAAAATCGAAGGAAAGTCTTATATTGGCAAGGAAGGCGATATTTTATTTATCCCTCCCAACCAATTACACGGAGCCGTGTCTTATCATCATTCTCCTTGTGCCTTTTTTGCAATAGTATTTGATTCATTGTTTATTAAAAGTAACTTTTCAGACTTTATTCAACAATCCTATATAGACTCGATAATAGAATTTCCTTCGAAATATATAGTACATGCGACAAATGACTTACCAAATATTGCTGAGCTTAGAAATAATGTGGTACAAATCATTGATGAATTTGCATTAAAAGAACCTTTTTTTGAGTTGTCATTGAAAGCAAATCTATTGTTATTTTTAAAAAATATCTATCTTAATAAGGATAAATTGTTTCGTCATGAATACTACACGGATAACAAGAATGAAGTTAATTCATACAAATGTAAAAAAATTGTCCTCTACCTTGAAGAGCATTATAAGAATCGAATTACTTTAGAGGAAATTAGTACACACATTGGTTTTAGTAAGGAACACTTTTGTAGATTTTTTAAAAAGAACTTCAGAATGACTTTTGTGAATTATCTGAATCAAATGAGAATAAAAAAGGCTGAATATTTGCTGCTTAATACCAACCTAAAAGTAATTGATATTGCACTAGAAGCAGGGTTTGAGGATTCAAATTATTTTACAAGTATCTTTAAAAAGGAAACAAAAATGACTCCATCTGACTATAGAAAAAAGCCTAGTAACGTTACGTTGCTTTGAATTCAGATAACTAAAAAGAGAATCCCAGCAAGTAAGCGGGATTCTCTAAATGAATAATATTGTAATTTTAGGAATGGCATTCTTTGTTCGACTATAAGAGAAACAAAAATGAACCATTAAACGAACTAAATCTGTTAGGCCTAGATGACCTCCTCAATTTTGTCAGTATCTCCATTCCTAGACGTTTTTATTGATGTATGTTCTGGTACTCATCTGATTTGCAGAATGAATGAGTTGTTTCATCATAGACAAACACATCACCTGATTTGATATCATAATGCCAGCCTTCTACTTCAAGTTCTCCTTTTGCAATTAACTGCTGGATGTGAGGGTAACTTTTCAGGTTATTGAGTTGAGTAATCACATTCATTTGCTCCATCAGCCTAGCCTTAGATTCTTCATCTTTATGATAGTGACTATGTTCGACTTTTACTTTTACCTTTTCCAGTGGCTTTAAGTATTGTTGTGTATAAGGAAGTTGGGCCAGTTTCTCTTGTCCTTCAAGTGCCGCAGCACACCCTCCACAATTTGAATGTCCACAGATAATAACTTCTCTTACTTTAAGAACTTCTATCGCAAATTCAATAGCAGACACCGTTGTAAAGTCATTATGGCTGACTTCATATGCAGGGACCGTATTCGCAATGTTGCGAATCGTAAATATTTCTCCTGGATTACTGCCTATTAATCTCTCGGGATTGACTCGTGAGTCAGAACACGCAATAAACAGTGTGTGGGGATTTTGAACCTGTTCTAAGTCCTGATACAGTTGCTCATGTTTTTTATATGTTACTTCTTTAAAATTTTTTAATCCATTTTTCAATCGTAAAAGCATGTTTCTCCTCCATATTATCTAAATAGATTCTTACTATATCATATTTACATTGAATAATTCGAAGAGAAAAACCTGAGTTTCGAAAAATTTTATTTTATCCCTCTTGTAATTTTTCTCATTATTACTCTGCATCCATTCTTTCTTTATCATTGAATACTAAAATAGTAAGATCTAATAATTAGTGTTGAACTCCCTAGATATTTAAATATAATCAGTGAATTCTGCTGCTTAATAGAGATTTTTTAAAATATACTATTTCTTTGCAGCAGATTGATACAAAGGATCTTTCAAAAAATAGGTATCGTTCTTTTGCATGTAGTTTAAGATCAATATGATGGGTTAAAGATTATCGGATCGTTTATATGTTTTTTCAAGAATACTATTTAACTCCTGTTATTTTAGTATCTTAGCAACATCAAGATCTGGAAAAATTTCTTTAACTTTCCTAAGAGAATCCTCTAAATAAAAATCCATAAGCTCATTATTTTTTGGAAGAACATTACTAATTTTGGATAGTTGCTCATAATTTTTTCTGATCATATCCATTCTCCGTTCTTTTCCTGCAATAATAATCTTTATATACAAAATTCGACATCTTTGAGACAACCCCCATTGTAATTCTGGATATCTCTCAAAATATTTATCGATTTCACTAATATCTTTTTCCAATTCGTCATAATAACCCATATATACACTATTCATCAAATAATTAATCAAATTGTTAATATAATGTCTTTCCCAGTTTTCATAGTAATCACGTAATTCTTTAAAATTCTTCTTAAACCTCGCTAATAATAAAGGCCTATTTTCTTTATGGAAACAACTGCTTAAAAATGGAAACCAATCTAGTTCCCGAAAGCTCCAACTTTCAATTTCTAATAAGTAATTTTCAATATAACCCCATTCAAACTGAAATTCATTTAGAATCTGAGCTATAGGAATATTTTTCCCCATATTCTCTTCCTGATTAGTCAAATAATCAAAATGAGCTGCGTAAGCTAAAAATTTCTCTTCCTTCTTTTTGCTATTCTTAAATTCTTCATAAAAGCCCAGCACTTGGTCATGTTTTTTTGATTTAATATTTAGTCCTTCCTTATGCATCAATTGTGTTAAGTATTTATCCAAATCTTTACTAGGTTCATTTATCCTTTTTTGATGAAAAAATAAAAATTCATCCATAGAATATATACCTATATTATAAAGGACTTCTAATAATTTTTTTGTAGAAATACTAGTCGTTCCTCTTTCAAATCGAAAAGCTGTTGATCTTCCGACTACTCCACTGTATACTTCTTTAATTTGAAATCCACGCTTTTCTCTTAATTCTTTTATTGTAACTCCAAAATATTCCATCATTATCTTCCTTCTGCTTTTTTTAAAATTAACTGCTAATTATTCCTGATTATTATGTTTCACTTTTGAAACATTCTTCCTGTTCAATTTACTTAAATTTTATACTTAAATCAAGTAATCATTTATTAGGAGGAATTATCATGAATCAAGTTATAATTAAAAAATCCGCAAAACAGCTGCGGTTAACCGTTTTAAGTGGTCTTTTTGGAGATTTTGGGAGCAGTATTTTTTCATTTGGGCTAAGTTTTATGCTCCTAGATAGAACAGGCTCAGTATTCAGTTTTGCAATTTCTAACATTGTCTCTCCCATTATGGGATTAGCTTTACTACCCCTTATTGGTCCTATAGTTGATTCTTTTTCTAAAAAAAAGGTAATTATCGTTAGTCAATCCATTACTATTTTATCTCTAATTGTATATTGGATTCTTTTTCCTCAATTCAGTTCCCATTTATTCCTACCCACAGTGGTTTTAATAGTTGTGCTCCGAGGATCTGATCAGTTTACTTCTACTGCAAGACAAGCGGCTAGTATCCAACTAGTTTTACCTGATGATTTGCAAAAGCTTTCTGCTTATTCACAAATGTCTACTTCAACAGCAACTATTGTCTCGTCAATTTTCGGAGCTTTTCTATATACTTTATTACCTTTTCAATTATTCATCCTATTTGAATTAGTTACTGAAGTTTTTACTGCAATCACTACTAGTATTTTAGATTTCAGGTTTAATAAGCAAAATGATACGGAATTAATAAAAGATACTATTGAAGATGCTGAGAAAAGAAGTCTAGTTCTTTTTAAAGAAGGGGTTACTTATATTAGAAACCAAAAATACTTATTGTTTGGTATGATTGTTGCTGTAGGGATCAATTTTATTTCAGGAATTTTTAGTGTTGGGCTACCCATTTTAGTTTTGCAGGTTTTTAATTTGAGCAATTTACACTTTGGTTTTGCAGAAGCTATTAATGGATTTGGTTATGTATTCGGTGGTCTCCTTTTAAAACAAAAATTGAATATTAAAAATCCGATTTTATATTCTTGGAAATCTGCTTTAAAACTAGGTGTAATCTTAATTGGAATAGGTCTGTCTATATCTATTGGTGGTGTAGTTGGAGAAATGATACTCTACCTTTTATTATTTTTTACAGGAATTCTGTTTGTTACAATTAATGTGCCTATTACAGTATGGCTTCAAAAACAACTCCCCCCAATTCTTTTGGGACGAGTATTCAGTGTGCTAGGTACCATTGGCTTAGCTACTGCCCCAATTGGTGTCTTATTATTTGGATTCATTTTTAATTTAAATACAGATAATCTTAATCTTCTAACCATGTGGACATTTATTTTAACAGGTATAATGGTTATTCTTTTAAATTACTTATTGCTCAAAATAGCTAATTTACCTTTAAAAGAAGCAAAAATTTATTCAGTTGAAAAAAACTTGAAATAAATAGCAATAATAAATTCTATCTATATCAAAAGATTCTCAAACTAGTTAGTCTGTTCTATTACTTACAAAAAAAGAACCCAGAAATATTAAACTGGATCCTGTGAAGTGGATGCTACTCCATTCTTAGGATCCAGTTTAAACCTTACAAGGCTCTTATTTTTCCTATTACTTATTCTATAAATTTTCTCAAACATTTTAAAATGATTCAATATAGACTGCACAAGTGTCTGAAGTGAAATTCCACTTCAGATCTATTCTATTCAAAAAAATTCTCCACCTTACTAATCATCGATTTAATACTATCATTATTACCAAAAAAACTACATTATGTAATCTCCTTGTACTAACATATAGTGTAATCTACATGATTAAAGCAGTATCCCAAACAGTATCTATGCGAATATTTCAGTATATCTTATCGTTCACTGTTTTATAATTTATTATTTATGAATGACTGGAGCTTTTCTCATATACTTTTGGTCATTTTTAGGTGTGTTATTATATTCGGACTTTCCGCCACCTTGTTTTTTCTTAATAATTTCTAACATTTTCTCTTTCGGACTCACTTTTTCCACCGCCTTTGTTGACTATTCTATAAATGTTCTACAAAATCATTGACTGATAAAAGAAAAAAGCATCAGCAACATGCCAATGCTTTTCGCCTAATAGATTAATTAAATGGTACTCGATTTCTTTCAAAATCTTCGTCCCACATAGTTTTCGTAAGCACATAAATGTGCAAAACAAATTAATTGAATCAACGTGCCACTTCGTTCTGCCTTGTACGATGTACATAACTCCTGAAGTCGAACGTCCATCGCAATTAACGTTTTGAGAATTGTGGTGATTTACGCGCTTTTTTGCGACCTGGTTTTTTACGTTCAACCATACGAGGGTCACGAGTTAATAAACCAGCAGCTTTAAGTGGTCCGCGGAAATCTGGGTCTACTGTTAATAGTGCACGAGCAATCCCGTGACGAGCAGCACCAGCTTGTCCAGCGTATCCTCCACCTTGAACATTAATTCTAATGTCATAGCTGTCCACTGTATCTGTAATAGCAAGAGGTTGTCTTACGATTAGATGCAAGTGTTCAAAGTTTAAATATTCAGTAATGTCTTTACCGTTAAATGTGATGTTACCAGATCCTGGAGTCATGATTACTCGAGCTGAAGAGTTTTTACGACGACCAGTTCCGAAATATTGTACTTGAGCCAATGAATGTACCTCCTTAAATTAAGTTCGTGATGTCTAATGTTTCTGGTTGTTGAGCTTGGTTCTTGTGCTCAGGTCCAGCATATACGTGTAATTTTCTGAATTGAGTACTTCCTAAAGAATTATGTGGAAGCATTCCTTTGATAGATAATTCAATTAGTCTTTCAGGTTTTTCAGCACGAAGAGTACCAGCAGAAACTTGTTTCAATCCACCTGGGAATCCTGAGTGACGAGAATAGATCTTGTCACTAGCTTTGTTACCTGTTAATTTAATTTTTTCAGCATTGACTACGATTACGTTATCGCCAGTGTCGACGTGTGGTGTATACGTAGGTTTGTTTTTTCCGCGAAGAATAGATGCAACTACTGCTGAAAGACGTCCTAATGGGATATCTGTAGCATCAACTACATACCATTTGCGCTCAATGTTGCTTTCATTCGCCATAAAAGTTGTACGCACGATCTTGACCTCCATAAAATTTCATTTTCGATTTCAGTTATTGTGTTTTCATTCTTGCTCTAATGTAATAGTCTTGTGAATAGTCCAGAACTTTCTTGATCAGAGCTTCGTTTTGTTTGTGACATAACAAGTTTCCGGGGCTTATCATGGTGGCAAACAATACCATTTATCATAATAACTCGAATCGATAGATAAGTCAACTATATTTATCCATTTTCCAATATAAATTATATACCTTATAAAGTTGAAAATTGCAGAAAAACAGTCTATCAAGTCGCATAAAAGAAACTCACTTTGTATCATTCATATAAAAAAAAGAACTTACCACTATGGAAAGTTCTTTAGTCGTTACATAGTTATAACTACTCTAGTCGAATTTTTCAGCTTCCTTTCTAACATGATCTACTGCTAGTTCTTTATCTTTGGAGAGCAACTTTTCTGCAATAATCAGTAAAATTGGAACAATGACATCATCCGCATACCCTATTATCGGAATAAAGTCTGGTACCAAATCAATTGGGCTGACAATATAAAGAATGATTCCTAATACCATTAATTTCTTTCTTGTTTCTACTCCTGTATCAAATAGAGCGGTAATCAAAGATTTAATTTGTACCATAGGGGTTCTTTTTTGTTTTTTATTTACTTTCATCTATAACCATCCTTTTTAAGGTTACTGTAGAGACTGCGTCTTCAAAATTATATTTTGTACAATATTAGTATATATCACCTGCTTGTTCAGTAAATCAGTCTTAGGTATGAGTTATTAAGGTAAAATCAGTAATTCACCAATATACGTATAAACTTATAGAGACTCGTTTACGTTAAAAAAGAAGAGAGACATTTCTGCTCCTCTTCTTTCTTCGTTTAATATTTATAAATAGTCTTTACCTAGAAAACAAAAACTTTTAAATCAAAGTTTCTGTTTTCTCTCTTCTCTCGTTTCGTCACGAACGATTTCAAAGGTTTCTGATGCTAGCTCTATTTTGTCTGTATGTTGGTTAAATCTTTCTAAGATAGACATAAATATGCGATCTTTGACTGCTCGCCTTTCTCTGGTATCTACGATATATCTTAAGCTTAGTGTTATCCAATTATCATCAAACGAGATAAAAACTTGCGGTTTTAACGAAGCATTCTCTATACGATAACGGCGTTTCATATTATCCCAGTCTTCTTCAGCTTGCATGTTGTACGTACCAATTTCCTCTTCTGCAATTTCTAATACCAGCTTTCTAGCCAATTTTACATCTGTATCAAAGTGCAGCGGAATATGAATTTCATCCCACAGAAACTTAAAGTCTGCGGTATAATTATATACCGGTGAAGTAAAGATATAGCTGTTTGCCACTCGAACAATACGACCAGTATACTGGTCTCCATCTACCCATTCCCCTATTTCCATCAAGGTCGTGCGCAACAATCCAATATCAACCACATCACCCTTCGTTCCTCCCAACAACACTCGATCACCAGTCTTAAAGAAGTCTCCAAACATGATAGCGAACCAGCCGGCGAAACTAACGATAACTTCTCTTAATGCATAAGTTACACCCGCCCCTGCCAGACCTATAGCAGTGGTAAAACCACTTAAGTCGTTTCCAAATATATAAATAAAAGTAAGGGCTAAAATAAAATTAGTCATCCACTTCGCTATTTTTCGAGTAACATACCAGTTTTCTGACTCGTTGAACTGTTTATATAAATGATTTAAAGCAAACTTCCTGATCATTAACAGTAAAACGATAAAAATGATAAAAATGGATATGTTCGTAATTAATGGATAAGTTTCTGCATATTGATTAAACCACTCTCTCATACTCAAGCCTCCTTTAAAAAATACATAGTAACTTAATCATAACAGTTTATAGAGAGGACGTAGATGATTATGCATTCATTTATAGCTTCTTAAATTCTTGGTTCTCAGCTAGTAACAACCGAATATCTGGTTCACCAGAATGTTCTAACACTCTCAACACATTTCTCCGATCACTTTGTTCATAAAAAGCTTGAGCTTTCGTTGGAGAGAGTCCGCCCAATATTTTACGTTCTAACAATCTCGGTTTTAAACTTTTTTCTTTTGCTTCTATAAATACTGTTAAATCAGCTATATTCTTTAATTCCTTCCAACCGGGTTCATCCAATAATAGATAATTCCCTTCGATCAAAACGATCTCAGCATCCACTACTATAGTATCTTCGCTTACATCATGCAACTTACGATCATACATTGGCCATTTTGTTACCTCATCTTTGGCCAGCAGCCTGATTCTTTCTTTCAAAGTGACCAAGTCAAAGGATTCTGGGCTTCCTTTTACACTATTAAGTAACTTCTTTTTTCCACATACTTCAGTCCAGTTATTCATTAGATACTTACGCTTATAATGAAAGCCATCAATGGAAATTGACTGAAAAGAATAAGAAAGATCCTGTTCTTTATACAAAAACTCTAGTAACTGACTGAGTGTTGTTTTACCAGCCCCTGGTGGCGCAGCTAAATAAGCAACCACACGAGAACCTTTATCTTTTCTCAATAATGCCAATTGCTTTAATAAAGGAATGAAAATCTCATTCACTTCTTTTTTAGTATATTCTGCATCTACTATTAATCCGTTAACGTTAAAAGGAATTTTCACTGATCATCCTCCTCCGCACGTGCTTCCTCTTCTTCTTCAGCAGTGATTCGATCATCCACTTCGATAGAAATAATCTGATTATATCTTTTTTCAATCAACTCACGATCTAGTTGCTGCGGAAAGTTATCGATCACCGATTCATAAACATAACGACTATATTCCTTAACAATTCCAATTTTATCTCTATGCGCTGAATGAGCAATCAGAACTAATGCATCAAAAACAGCTTCCATAGCTGAGATATCTTCTTTCATATAATGAACTAGTTGTCGATACCCCACATGTAAGTGTCTGAAAAAATCATTGAAATCATATAATAGAACACCCGTTAATCGGGAAAAATCTGCTTCTTGTTCTATCTCTTCTTTTGATTTACCGACCACAACATATCTTCCTCTTAGTGCCGCGAATTTAGCTTCTAATAATGACTTATAGTGAACTGCATGGATAGCGGTATTGGGATCATTAATTCCTGGAGACATTGCTTTTAATGCTATCTCATTTAATTTATTTCTAGAATATCCAGAGTCAAAGGAAGTAGAACGCTCTGTTTCAAAAGAAACGGTTTTATTGAATGCTTCTTCGAGTTCATCTACTTCAACAACTTTTTTATTTGTGTATATTGTTGCAACTGGCTCTTTGCGAGAAACGAAATCTCCTACTTTGATATTAATTTTACAGATGGCCTGATAGTCTTCGCATAAATCCTTTAAGTCATTAAACTGGATAGAACCAATATAGGCCTCTGCATTTGTCTTCATATCATATTGATAGGTTGTACTAATTTCAGGTAATCTTTCAATTCTAGTATGCTTTCTAAAGTATCCAATTGTTTCATCATATTGTGTTTTTGTTTCATTATACATCCTACTAACCAGTTTATCTGCTTGGATATAATTTGATACTTGATATACAAATTTTGTGAAGTAAAGTGCACTTCCAACAGCATATCCCCAGGCAATAACAACTGAAAAAACACGATCATCAAATACACTTCCATCCATGAAAACTAGTGATGTCAATGAATAAATAAATCCTCCCAGAAAAATTCCAAGTGTCCGCATGGAGATTGTATTCAGTAAAAAATCTTCAACAGCACGTGGGCTAAAATTTGAAGTATATAATGTTACGATCGTTAATATAGCTGTAAAAACAAAAGTAGTTGCAGTAAACAGTGTGCCAGCTAAAGTGCTCAATACTTGCCTGGCTGTCGTTACATCAGTCAACATCCAATCCGGTAATTCCTCAAGCAGAGGCAGCGCACTTGTATCTAAGAAAATCATCAATACAGATAAAATTAAAGAAAGGGCCATACTTCGTCCAAAAACTCGCCAGATCCTCTTATCCTCCAACCTTAATCTCCATTTACTAAATAACATATTCCGATCCTCTTTTCTCTTTATGTATATTTTAGAACTACTGTTATACAAGTTACCTTTTATACATATTTCACCTTAAAAATAAGAACCCTAACCTTATTCGCCTCTTAATAGCAAACTCTTCGGTGGGTTCTTTAATCATACAGTGCTTCTTTTTTTCTGTCCATTTTTCCTTTTTATCTTCTCAGTCTCTATTACTCATCTAAAGTATGTTCGTCATAAAGAACTTCCATCATACACAACCCTTTAGGAGAAGCAGTCGGTCCAGCTGCCGTACGATCTTTTGCTTCAAGAATCCTTTTGATATCTTCCAATGGCCTTCTACCATCTGCGATTTGTAGGATAGTGCCCATAATAATTCTGATCATATTATACAAAAAACCATTACCTCGGAACGTAAAAATCCACTCTTCTGTTTTTTCATCAATCATAACAGAAGCTTCATAGATCGTTCTGGTTTTATCTTCTTTATCCGAATGAGCAGATGCAAAACTTGTGAAATCGTGCGTTCCTTCGAGAACAGCTAACGCTTTCTGAGTACGTTTTAAATCCATTTCAAATGGATGATGGTGTGCATACAAGCGAGTAAAAGGATCTTTTAGTTGATGATTATCTACTCGGTATTGATATATCTTTCCTGTGGCTAAATATTGAGAATGAAATGTTTGATCTACTATTTCAGAATTTAAAAATACAATATCTTCTGGTCCTAATGTATTCATTGCTCTCAGCATTCCTTCTGCCGGAATATATTTAGGATAATCAAAATGAATCATTTGACCTCGAGCATGAACCCCTGCATCTGTACGTCCGGCTCCTTTAATGCGAATAAAATCTCCTTTAGCCATTTTACTCAACGCTTTTTCGATTTCACCTTGAACAGTTCGCTTATTAGGCTGGATTTGAAAGCCAGAAAAAGCAGTTCCGTCATAAGCAAGTTTCATTTTATACCTTATTTTATCCAAAATCATTGCTTCCTTTATCGTCATTTTTTATATAGAAAAAGGATAAAGACTTGCATCCTTATCCTCTTCTTCTTAGGTTCTTAATAGTAATAATAGAGCGGTTAAGACACCAAAAGATACCATCGTTAATGTATCCCTAGTCTGCCAGCTCAATTGACGGTACTTAGTACGCCCTTCTCCACCTTTATAACCTCTAGCTTCCATAGCGGTAGCTAGCTCCTCTGCACGGTTAAATGAGCTTACAAACAGTGGAATTAGAAGTGGCACGACAGATTTCATCTGTTCATAGATATTTCCTTCTCCAAAATCGATTCCTCGAGCTCTTTGGGCGTTCATGATTTTCTCTGTCTCATCCATTAAAGTTGGTACAAATCTAAGTGCAATCGATAGCATTAAGGCAATTTCATGTACGGGAACTTTGATAACTGCCAACGGTCGCAGTAAGTACTCAATTGCATCTGAAAGAGACAAAGGCATGGTTGTTAGTGTCAACAATGTCGACATGAAAATAATCAGTACAAAGCGCATAAAAATAAAGCCACCATTAATTAATCCTTCTTGTGAAAGAATGATGGGACCCAATCTAAAGAAGATTGTTTCTCCACTTGTAAATAGTATCTGAAGAATTACTGTAAATAAAATCAGCCAGATAAGTGGCTTGATTCCGTTAATGAAAAAACGGATCGAAACTTTTGATAGAACAACTGCTAACCCGACAAAAAGAGCTAGAGAAAGATAAGTGA
Source organism: Marinilactibacillus psychrotolerans (assembly GCF_900101525.1). Taxonomy (GTDB): domain Bacteria; phylum Bacillota; class Bacilli; order Lactobacillales; family Carnobacteriaceae_A; genus Marinilactibacillus; species Marinilactibacillus psychrotolerans. The sequence goes on from NZ_FMZD01000005.1 coordinate 80,118, forward strand.
TTATATTATTAGCAAAAAAGATAATAATAATAAAGAAAATGGCACTCATGAGTTTCGTTCTAGGGTCTAGCCTATGAATTAAAGAATTCCCAGGAATGTAGCGTCCGAAAATGAGTTTATCCATCATACTCGATCACCTGCTTCCTGATCTGTTACACCAAGTCTATCTTTAATTTGTTCCGCTAGTTCATCTGTTGTCAAAGGTAACGGATCAAAGGCCCATTCAAATTTCCTTTCTAGTTCTTGTGCAAAATGAACTGTTGAGGGTACTCCTAACTGCATACTAGTTAACCAGTCTGATTCTTTAAAAAGCTCTCTTGGAGAACCCTCTTTTACTACCGTTCCTTTTTCCAGTACTACCATATGATCAGCATAATTCGCCACATCATCCATTTGATGTGTTACTAACACTATCGTTAGTCCCTGCGTTTTGTATAAATTATAGAACATATCCATGATCTCTTTACGGCCTTGCGGATCAAGTCCTGCTGTTGGTTCATCCAATACCAGCACTTCCGGCTCTAAAGCTAGTACGCCAGCAATCGCCACTCGACGCATCTGCCCACCTGATAAATCAAAAGGAGAGCGATCTAAAAAGCTCTCATCTAAGCCAACTTGTGGTAGTAACGCTTTCGCTCGCTTCATTGCTTCTTCTTCACTTACACCAAAGTTTTTAGGTCCAAATGCAATATCTTTTCCAATTGTTTCTTCAAATAGTTGAGCTTCTGGAAATTGGAAGACAATCCCAATTTTTTTGCGCAACGACTTCAATCCTTTGTTGTCTGCAGTAGCTGTAACTACGCGGTCTCCAATGGTAATAGACCCTTCCGTTGGTTTCTTCAGGGCATTCAAATGTTGTAAGACCGTTGATTTCCCGCTTCCAGTATGGCCTACTAACGCTGTATAGCCACCATCCTTTATTGAAAGATTGATATCATATAAAGCACGGCTTTGGAATGGTGTCCCTTTTTGATACGTATACCCTACTTCTTCGAACCGTATGTCCATAACCATTCCACCATGCCTTCCTCTGTTAAATACTCACTTGGTACTCGTATTCCTAGTTCTTTCATTGATGATTTCAATTTCTCAGGAAATGGCAAGTCTAATCCCATCTCGATCAGTTGCTCTCCATAGGAAAAAATCTCTTCTGGAGTACCTTCTTTAACTACCTTTCCTGCACGCATAACAATAATTCGATTTGCAGCAGCTGCCTCATCAATATCATGTGTAATGGAGATAACGGATAAATTTTCTCGTTCTTTTACTTCCTTGACTGTACGCAATACTTCTTCTCGACCTTTAGGATCAAGCATACTTGTTGCTTCGTCTAAAATCATTATTTCTGGTTGCAACGCAACGATACCTGCAATGGCTACACGTTGCTTCTGTCCTCCAGATAGTCTAGCAGGTTCACGTTCAGCAAATTCCAGCATATTTACTTTTTCCAATGCATCATGCACACGCTCAACCATTTGATCTCTAGGAATACCAAGATTTTCTAAACCAAACGCAACATCATCCTGAACGGTTGAACCTACAAACTGATTATCTGGATTCTGAAAAACCATTCCGACCATTTCTCTAATAGACCAGATATTTTGCTCATTCAAATCAAATTCTCCAACCTTGACTTCTCCACTCTCAGGTTCAACAAGACCATTGATGGTTTTTGCCAACGTTGATTTCCCAGAACCATTAGGCCCGATTATAGCAATCCATTCACCTTTTTCAATAGAAAAGGAAATATTATCTAATGCATACTGATTTTCTTCATCCGTATATTTATATGATATATTATTTAATGTTATAATTTCATTCATTATTTTACCTCAATCTTTGAGTCATGATGCTTTCGCATCTCAAATTCATCATTTTAATCATTATCACCTTGACTATTATACCCTATTCCTAGGTGTCTTGACAGTCCTTAACAGTACAAGGTTACCAAAAATGACTGACCTAAACAATCTATATTTGCTATTCTTATGTATTAAGATTACAACTACAAATAGTTGTCTCTTTTCAATTAATAGTTGCTGAGAAATATGAGAAATAATTGTACGCATACAAAAAAAACACTTTAGATGATATATGGTTCTCCTAAAAGGCAAAATGCCTTTTAGGAGAAACTTGAGCTAGACACTTGGAAAAAATTCCATCATCATAACGCTCATCATACATCCAAAATTGAATTTGGTTAAATTCAATTTAAATGAATTTTATTAAGCTTCTTCTGTCTCTTCAGAGTCAGTATTAGTATCAGCTTTAACCACGAATTCTAAGACAGCCATTGGTGCGCCATCTCCTCTACGAGGTTCAGTTTTTAAAACACGAGTATATCCACCATTACGCTCTGCGAAACGAGGAGCTAAATCATCAAACAATTTTTGTAAAACTGTTTGTACTACGATTTCTTCTTCAGTTTCTGCAACAGTTGCTAATTCATTACGAACAAACGATGCTGCTTGACGACGCGCGTGCAAGTCACCACGTTTACCCAAAGTAACCATTTTATCAGTCATTTTAGAAACTTCTTTTGCACGAGTTTCTGTAGTAGTGATACGCTCGTTAATAATTAAGTCAGACGTAAGATCACGTAATAATGCTTTACGTTGTGAACTTGTACGTCCTAATTTACGATAGCCCATTAGTCGAAACCCTCCTTAACTACAAGATTATTCTTCTTCACGTAAGCCTAAATCAAGCTCACCTAATTTATATTTAACTTCTTCCAGTGATTTACGCCCTAAGTTACGAACTTTCATCATTTCTGGTTCAGTTTTATTTGTAAGTTCTTGAACAGTGTTGATTCCCGCACGCTTCAGACAGTTGTAAGAACGTACAGATAAGTCAAGCTCTTCGATAGTCATCTCAAGCATTTTTTCCATCTGAGTTTCTTCTTTTTCAACCATAATTTCAGCTTCTCGAGCTTCTTCTGTCAAGTTTACAAAGATGTTTAAATGTTCAGTCATTATTTTTGCCGCTAAACTCACGCCATCCTCAGGAGAAATTGATCCGTCAGTCCAAACGTCAAGTGTTAACTTGTCAAACTGATTTTTCTCTCCTACACGAGTATCTTCCACATGATAGTTTACACGGCTGATTGGGGTATAAATCGAATCAACCGGGAGCACACCAATTGGCATATCTTCGTGTTTGTTGTATTCGGCGCGAACGTACCCTCTGCCTTTTTGCGCTTCTATGCGAGCATGTAAATGCCCACCTTCAGAAACTGTACAAATATACAGATCAGGGTTCATTACCTCAACATCACTGTCATAGATAATGTCAGCAGCTGTTACAGTTGCTGGTCCTTCAACATCAATTTCAATCGTTTTTGTTTCATCAGAATACAACTTAAGTGCAAGTTTCTTTAAGTTCAAGATGATGGCAGTCACATCTTCTACTACCCCATCGATTGCTGTGAATTCATGTAAAACACTATCGATTTGAATATTTGTGACGGCAGCACCTGGTAAAGATGATAAAAGAATTCGACGTAGAGAGTTTCCCAATGTTGTACCATAGCCACGCTCAAGTGGTTCTACGACAAACTTACCGAATTTTCCATCCTCACTGATCTCAACTGTTTCTATTACCGGCTTTTCAATTTCGATCATCTAGTCCGTTTACCCCTTTCAAAACGTTCAGTTCACGCAATATTTTTAGTTCGATACTACTATTAAACGCGACGGCGTTTTGGAGGACGACATCCGTTGTGTGGTACCGGAGTTACGTCACGAATTGCAGTTACGTCTAGTCCTGTTGCTTGTAAAGAACGGATTGCAGCTTCACGACCAGAACCAGGTCCTTTAACAGTAACTTCAACTGATTTCATGCCATTTTCCATTGAGCCTTTAGCAGCTGCTTCAGCAGCCATTTGAGCAGCAAATGGAGTTGATTTCTTAGAACCTCTAAATCCTAATGATCCTGCAGAAGACCATGAAATAGCATTTCCATGAACGTCAGTGATCATAATGATTGTATTGTTAAATGTTGAACGGATGTGAGCCACTCCGTGTTCAATATTCTTTTTCGCTCTTTTTTTACGAGAACGTGTGGGTCTATTTGCTTTAGCCATACGTAGATTGACCTCCTAACTTTAGGTAATTATTTTTTCTTGCCAGCGATTGCCACTGCTTTTCCTTTACGAGTACGAGCATTATTTTTTGTGTTTTGACCACGAACTGGTAAACCACGACGGTGACGAATACCACGGTATGAACCGATTTCGATCAAACGTTTAATATTTTGGTTTACTTCACGACGAAGATCACCTTCAATTTTAAGTTTGTCTACCTCAGCACGAATTGCATCTAATTGATCATTAGTCAATTCACGTACGCGTGTTTCTTCAGATACACCTGCAGCTTCTAAAATACCTTTAGAAGTTGTTTTTCCAATACCATAAATATATGTTAATGAAATTACCACATGTTTATCACGTGGGATATCTACTCCTGCTACACGAGCCATTTATGAGCACCTCCTCTTTTATTAACCTTGACGTTGCTTATGTTTAGGATTCTCGCAGATAACCATTACACGGCCGTTACGACGAATCACTTTACATTTGTCACACATTTTTTTGACTGATGGTCTTACTTTCATGAACTTTCCCTCCTTGGTTTTACGGAGTCTTAAGTTATTTGAATCGATACGTAATGCGTCCACGAGTTAAATCATATGGAGACATTTCAACTGTTACTTTATCTCCAGGTAGAATACGGATATAGTTCATACGAATTTTACCCGAAACATGTGCTAGAATTTCGTGACCATTTTCAAGTTCAACTTTGAAGCTTGCATTTGGCAGAGTTTCTAGTACTTTTCCTTCAATCTCAATAACATCGTCTTTTGCCACGTTGAGTTTCCTCCTTCGATGACTCTCATTTGTACGCATGAAATTGTGAGGGCAGACTGCTCCCACATTTTCTCTATAAATATAATTATTATTTTAACCGTCATGTTAACACGACGCTCGAAATATTATACCACGCAAAGTTAAATGATGCAAGATCTTTTTGAACTTCGGTGACCTATTTTAAAATATTTCTTATATCTTCAAATACTGAGTCTGGATCTTGTTCTCCGTTGATTTCTTTTACGATTCCTGTTTCTTCATAATATGCAGCAAGCTCTTCTGTCTGTGCTTCATTTACGTCGATACGTTTTTCAACAGTTTCTGGTTTATCATCTTCACGCTGATAAAAATCATGACCGCCGCATACATCACAAGTTCCTTCCACTTTTGGGGGATTGAACAATTTATGATACGTTGCACCACAAGTGGCACAGATAAAACGGCCAGTTAGACGTTCCATTAAGATATCTTTGTTGACTTTAATATACAACACAGCATCTAATGAACGACCAGAACTGCTAAGTGCTTCTTTCAAAGCATTCGCTTGATTCAACGTACGAGGATATCCGTCCAATAAAAAACCGTTTTGAGCATCTGTCTCTGACAAACGTTCTCTTACGATTCCATTGGTTACTTCGTCAGGTACGAGATTTCCAGCATCCATATAGCTTTTAGCTTCCTTACCAAGAGGCGTTCCGTTCTTCATTGCTGCACGGAACATATCACCTGTTGATATATGTGGTATACCATAGGTTTCTGCAATACGTGTAGCTTGAGTTCCTTTACCGGCTCCTGGAAGTCCTAAAAGAAAAAGATTCATTCTGTTTCCTCCTTGACTGATCCTAACTTTCAATTTCTTAGGAAAAAAAGATCGATTTACCCAACAATGGATATTTATATCTCTGGGGCAAATCGTCTATTTTCGTACAAAGGATAAAATTCAATCACTTTATCTTTGGATAAATCCTTGATAGCTTTTCTTACTTAGCAGACCTTCAAGCTGTCTCATTGAATCTAGTGCTACCCCTACTACGATCAGCAGGCTTGTACCACCTAATGCTAGTGAGCTTGGAAGTTTCCAAAGTGCAGAAGCTATTATCGGTAAGATAGAAATGATTCCTAAATATATCGCTCCAACAGTACTCAATCGAATCAACATGTATCCTAAATATTCTTCGGTCGCTTTACCAGGACGAATGCTTGGAATATATCCGTTCTGTTTCTGCAAATTCTCAGCTGCTTTCTCAGGGTTAACCTGAATGAAAGCATAGAAGTAAGCAAATACTACAATTAGGAATAGATAAAATACTGCACCAGTTGGTTCCTGTAAGTTAAAAATGTTATTTAAAACTTTGTACCATCCAGCATTTTGATTATTTTGAGCAAAGTATCCAAGTATAATCTGCGGAGTCATTAAGAATGAACTCGCAAAGATAACTGGGATAACACCTGCTGAGTTTACTTTAAGTGGTAAAAATGCACCATCTTTAGATGCATTTGCGCGTTTTGAATATCGTACAGGTATATTTCGTTTAGCATTTTCCATATAAGTGACGAAAATGACCAAAATGATCATCGCAACGGCAATGCCGATAGCGAACAATACACTTGTGACAATTTCATCTCCTGCATTACGAATCTGAACATTATAGAATTCAACTATATCCTGAGGAAGACGTGCAATGATACCAGAAAAGATTATCAGTGAAATTCCGTTACCGAAACCATGCACTGTAATCATTTCCCCTAACCACATTACCAGCATCGTACCCGCTGTCAACATGACTGCAATCATCAGATAAGTTGTTGGTCCTGGGTTTCTTACAAGATCAAACTCAGATAATGCATTGAACCCATAAGATATTCCGATTGCCTGGAAAAATGCTAATACGATCGTTAGATAACGAGTTGCCTGATTAAGCTTCTTCCGTCCAACTTCTCCTTGTTCTGCCCATTCCTTAAACTTAGGAAGGACATCCATTTGTAGAAGTTGAATAACGATGGAAGCTGTGATATAGGGTGAAACACCAAGAGCAAATACAGAATATTTGTTTAATGCTCCCCCACCGAATGTATCTAACAGACTAAACAAACCTGTTGTTGATAATTCGTCAAGTGCTTGAGCGTTAACGCCAGGCACAGTTATATGCGTACCCAGACGAAAAACAATTAAAATTCCAAGAGTGAACATCACTCGTGTTCTGACGTCTTTTTCTTTAATAGCACCTTTAATCAGCTCGATCATAAATTAGATCACCTCTACTGATCCACCGGCAGCTTCGATCGCTTCTTTAGCTGCAGCAGAAATCTTATGTGCTTTAACTGTAAGCTTACGATCAACGTTTCCCTTCGCCAATACTTTCACACCGGATTTTTTGTTTTTAACAACACCTGTTTCAACTAATAATTCTGGAGTTACTTCTGTATCTGCTTCGAAACGATTTAACGCATCTAAATTCACGATTGCATATTCTTTACGTGTGTAATTAGTAAAACCACGTTTTGGTAAAGTTTGGAATAATGGAGTTTGTCCACCTTCGAAACCTAGACGAGTTCCGCCTCCTGAACGTGCTTTTTGTCCTTTTTGACCACGACCTGATGTTTTACCATTACCAGAAGACGAACCACGTCCAACACGGTTACGTGTTTTACGAGAACCTTCTGCAGGTTTTAATTCATGAAGTTTCATAAATCTTGGCACCTCCTTTAGTTAAACTCTAGACTTACTAAACTTCTTTTACGTCAATTAAATGAGCGATTTTTTTGATTGCGCCTCTGACTGCATCATTATCAGGTCTCACAACAGAAGAGTTAGTTTTTTTAAGACCTAATGATTTAACTACTAGATGTTGGTTTTGAGGACGACCAATTAAACTACGCTTTAAAGTAATTTCAAGATTTGCCATTGTGTCATCCCTCCTTATCCAAGTAATTCTTCGACAGATTTGCCGCGAAGTTTTGCAACTTCTTCAGCGCGTTTTAATTTTGTAATTCCATCAATAGTTGCACGAACCATGTTGATTGGTGAACTAGATCCAACTGATTTAGAAGAAACATCTTGTACACCAGCTAATTCTAGTACGGCACGAACCGGTCCACCGGCAGAAATTCCAGAACCTGCAACGGCTGGTTTCATAATAATGTTACCACCGCCATGGCGTCCGATAATTTCGTGAGGAATTGTTGTTCCTACCATTGGTACTTTAACAAGATTAGTTTTAGCTGCTTCAATCGCTTTACGAATTGCTTCAGGAACTTCTTGTGCTTTACCAGTACCAAATCCTACATGTCCGTTTTTGTCACCAACGACTACTAGTGCTGCGAAACGCAGACGACGTCCACCTTTAACAACTTTAGTAACACGGTTGATTTCAACTACGCGATCTTCAATGTCTAATTTTGCTGCATCAATATGAGTTGTCATGTACCTTAACTCCTCCTTTACTCTAGAATGTTAGTCCGTTTTCGCGAGCTGCGTCAGCTAATGCTTTCACACGCCCGTGATATTGATATCCACCACGATCAAATACTACTTCTGTAACATTTTTTTCGCTTGCACGTTTAGCAACTAGTTCACCAACAGCTGCAGCTTTCTCAACTTTAGAGTCACCTGAAACATCAGTATCTAAGGTAGATGCACTTGCGAGCGTTACACCCTCTACGTCATCAATTACTTGAGCGTAGATGTTTTTATTAGAACGGAATACGTTCAAACGTGGGCGCTCTGCAGTACCAGAAAGATTTCTACGGACACGTTTATGTCTTTTTTGACGTAATTTATTTTTATCTGGTTTTGTAATCACAATTGTCACCTCTTTATATTTTATTACTCATTCAAGCCTGAGTATAGCTTAACTAGGCAATCGACGCAAAATTAAGTCGAACGGTTTATTTCTGTGATCAATTGCTTGATCCAGTAATAGAGAGAAATGATCAAAATTGAATGCCCAGGTCATATATTTTACATGTTCTAAGCTCAATTTTAATAATTTCAATATCAAGTTCGACTTTGTTGCTTGATTATTTACCTGTTTTACCTTCTTTACGGCGAACATGTTCACCTTGGTAACGAATCCCTTTACCTTTGTAAGGTTCAGGAGGACGAACGCCTCTAATATTAGCTGCTAATGCGCCAACTTTTTCTTTGCTCGCACCTTTAACGATAACAGAAGTATTTGACGGTACTTCTACTGTCAATCCTTCGATTTCTTCAAATTCAACGGTGTGAGAAAGACCAACGTTTAATACTAATGTGTTACCCTGTTTTTGAGCACGGTAACCAACACCGATTAACTCAAGTGTTTTCTGGAATCCTTCAGTTACACCTTCAACCATGTTATTCACGACAGCGCGTGTAGTTCCGTGGATTGTACGGCTAGCTTTTGATTCATCTGGTCTTGTAAAAGTCATTACGTTATCTTCGATATTCACTTTAATTACTGGGCTTAATGTACGCGTTAATTCGCCATTTTTCCCTTTGACTGTGATCTCTGTTCCATTAAGGTTAACTTCAACGCCCTCTGGAATAGTGATAGGTTTATTTCCGATACGACTCAATGTACGGCACCTCCTTCATTTCTTATGTTAATTACCAAACGTACGCGAGGACTTCTCCCCCGATATTTTTAGAACGAGCGATTTTATCAGTAACAACGCCTTCTGAAGTAGAAACAAGCGCGATTCCTAAACCGTTTAATACTTTTGGCATTTCTTCTGCTTTTACATAGACACGTAATCCTGGTTTTGAAATACGCTTCAATCCAGTAATAACGCGTTCGTCATTTTGACCGTATTTCAAGAAAATGCGGACGATTCCTTGTTTGTCATCTTCCACGAATTCGATATCTTTTACGAATCCTTCATTTTTCAAGATTTGGGCCATACCTTTTTTTAAATTTGAAGCAGGAATTTCTACTTTCGTATGACGAGCGTTATTAGCGTTACGTACACGAGTCAAGAAATCTGCGATAGGATCTGTCATGACCATTCGTTGTATCCTCCTTTATGGCAAGTTTTCTTTTTTTACCAGCTTGCTTTTTTCAAGCCTGGGATTTGCCCTTTATAAGCTAGCTCACGCAAGCAAATACGGCATAATTTAAATTGTTGATATACTGAATGTGGGCGTCCACAACGTTCACAGCGAGTATACTCTTGAGTTGAAAACTTGGCCGGTTTTTTGTTTTTTTCAATCATTGATTTTTTAGCCATTTCTGAATTTTCCCTCCTAATTAAGGTGTCAAGGTTATTTTTGGAACGGCATTCCCAATTGTCCAAGTAATTCACGAGCTTCTTCGTCTGTATTTGCTGTTGTTACAATAACGATATCCATACCGCGGACTTTATCTACATCATCGTAATCAATTTCAGGGAAGATTAGTTGCTCTTTAACACCTAACGTATAGTTACCGCGTCCGTCGAAAGCATTTTTGCTAACACCACGGAAATCACGTACACGAGGTAGTGAAACAGTTACTAATTTGTCCAAGAAATCATACATACGGTCTCCACGAAGTGTTACTTTGGTACCGATTGGCATACCTTCACGTAAACGGAAGCTAGCGATAGATTTTTTAGCACGAGTGACAATTGGTTTTTGTCCCGAAATTAATGTTAATTCTTCTACTGCTTTATCTAGATTTTTAGTGTTTGATACAGCATCACCAACACCAATATTTAAGACGATTTTGTCTACTTTTGGCGCTTGCATAACTGAACTGTATTCAAATTTTTCTACTAATGATGGTTGTACATCATTTAGATATTTATCTTTAAGGCGTGTCATTTATGAATGCCCTCCTTTCCTACTATATTAAAGTGTTTCGCCAGATTTCTTAGCGTAACGAACTTTTTTACCATCTTCTACTTTATATCCTACTCTTGTAGGTTCATCTGTTTTAGGATCAATCAATTGAACATTAGATACGTGAATAGGCGCTTCAGTTTCAACTATTCCGCCTTCTTGTCCCATACCAGTAGGACGGGTATGTTTTTTCATGATATTGATTCCTTCAACGACAACTTTGTTTTGTTTTGGTAAAGCTTTTAAGACAGTTCCTTGTTTCCCTTTGTCTTTACCAGCTAAAATTTTAACTTTGTCTCCTGATTTTACAAACATTCTCTAGCGCACCTCCTTATGACATTTGTCGGAATTAAAGAACTTCCGGAGCTAACGAAACAATTCTCATAAAGTCATTCTCACGCAATTCACGAGCAACTGGTCCGAAGATACGTGTTCCACGTGGTGCTTTGTCTTCACGAATAATAACACAAGCATTTTCGTCAAATTTAATATATGAACCGTCTGGACGACGAGCTCCTGATTTAGTACGTACGATTACCGCACGAACAACTTCACCTTTTTTAACAACGCCGCCTGGTGTTGCATGTTTAACAGTAACAACTACTTCATCACCGATGTTAGCAGTCTTGGCACCTGATCCGCCTAATACTTTGATTACAAGTACTTCACGCGCACCAGAGTTGTCAGCGACTTTCATTCGACTTTCTGTTTGAATCACGTTAGGATCCTCCTTTCAAACTCACGAAGAATAGATTCTTCGTTGTTTAGCCCATTAGGCTTAAAATGCATTTTCTTATTATAAATTTACTGATTCTTCAACCACTTCAAGCAAACGGAATCGTTTGTCTTTAGATAATGGACGAGTTTCCATGATTCTAACTACGTCGCCTGCTTTAGCTACGTTATTTTCGTCATGAGCTTTAAATTTTGTTGAGTACTTCATACGTTTTTGGTATTTGCGATGCTGTTTTTGAGTAGAGATTTCTACAACAATTGTTTTGTCCATTTTGTCAGAAACAACACGTCCTTGATACACTTTACGTTCGTTACGTTCAGCCATTTTCCAGCCTCCTTTGAATACAGATCAGACACGATTACTTAACTAATTCAGCTTGACGCAAAACAGTTTTAACACGTGCAATATTTTTACGTACTTCTTTAATGCGCGCAGTATTTTCTAACTGTCCTGTAGCTAACTGAAAGCGCAAGTTAAATAGTTCTTCTTTGTATTCTGCTTCTTTTTCAATCAATTCAGTAGTGGATAAGCCTTTTAATTCATTAGCCTTCATGTGAGTCACCACTTTCTTCACGAGTTACTACCTTAGTTTTAACGGGTAGTTTGTGTGAAGCTAAACGCAATGCTTCGCGAGCTACTTCTTCAGATACGCCACCAATTTCAAACATGATTTTACCACGTTTTACAGGTGCGACCCAGCTCTCAGGAGCTCCTTTACCAGAACCCATACGTACACCAATTGCTTTAGCTGTCACCGGTTTGTGTGGGAAGATCTTAATCCATACTTTCCCACCACGTTTCATGTAACGTGTCATAGCGATACGAGCAGATTCAATTTGACGACTTGTGATCCATACTGAATCAACTGCTTGTAAGCCGTATTGACCGTAAGCAATTTCTTTTCCACCTTTCGCTTCGCCTCGCATTTTACCACGGAACTCACGACGGTGTTTTACACGTTTTGGTACTAACATTGATTATTTTCCTCCTTTCTTGTTCTCTGTAATTGCTGGAAGAACTTCTCCTTTGTAGATCCATACTTTAACGCCGATTTTACCATAAGTTGTGTTTGCTTCTTCATTAGCAAAATCGATATCAGCACGAATAGTGTGCAATGGAACTGTTCCTTCAGAAAAACTTTCGTTACGGGCCATATCTGCCCCGTTTAAACGACCTGATACCATTGTACGAATTCCTTTAGCGCCTGAACGCATTGTGCGTTGAATCGCTTGTTTTTGTGCACGACGGAATGAAATACGGTTTTCAAGTTGTTCAGCGATACTTTTAGCTACTAAAGTAGCATCAAGATCTGGTCTTTTAATTTCAACAATATTGACATGGACGCGTTTACCAGTCATGTTGTTTAATTTATTTCTCAAAGTGTCAACTTCTGATCCACCTTTACCAATAACCATTCCTGGTTTAGCAGTATGAATAGATAAGTTGATTCTATTAGCAGCACGTTCGATTTCAACACGTGAAACTGAAGCAGCGCTTAATTTTTCTGCAATGTATTCGCGAACTGCGATATCTTCAAGCAAAGTGTCTGCAAAATCTTTTTCAGCATACCATTTAGCGTCCCAATCACGGATGACACCAACACGCATACCATTAGGGTTTACTTTTTGTCCCACAGATTACCCCTCCTTCTTCTCTGATACCACTACAGTAATGTGGCTTGTACGTTTATTAATTCTTGAAGCTGCACCTTTTGCACGCGGACGGAATCTTTTTAAAGTAGCTCCTTCGTTTACATAGGCTTCGCTTACATATAATTCTTCAATATCCATATCATAGTTATGTTCAGCATTCGCAATTGCTGACATCAAAACTTTTTCTACCTCTTCAGATGCTCCTCTGTTAGTGAAGCGAAGGATAGAAATAGCTTCTGCAGCACTTTTTCCTCGGATAGTATCAACTACTAATCTAGCTTTACGAGGAGCAATACGAACTGTACGCGCAGTTGCTTTTGCTGCTGTTACTGTTTCTGCCATGGAAATTTCCTCCCTTCGCTATTAACGTTTACCGGTTGTACGGTCATCTTTACCGTGTCCACGGTATGTTCTTGTTGGTGCAAATTCACCAAGTTTGTGCCCGACCATATCTTCTTGTACATAAACTGGTACATGTTTTCTTCCATCATATACGGCAATGGTGTGACCTACAAAGTTCGGGAAAATTGTTGAGCGACGTGACCATGTTTTGATAACACGCTTGTTGTCTTCACCAAGTTCACGAACTTTTTTCATCAAATGAGCATCGACGAAAGGTCCTTTTTTCAAACTACGGCTCATGTATTGCCCTCCTTCCAGGATATCTCCTGAGTTTTTCTACGTTTAATTTTTATTATTTGCTTTTACGACGAATGATAAGTTTATCTGAACGATTTTTACCATTACGAGTTTTCTTACCAAGAGTAGGTTTACCCCATGGTGTCATTGGGCTTGGACGTCCGATTGGCGCTCTACCTTCACCACCACCGTGTGGGTGATCATTCGGGTTCATTACAGATCCACGTACTGAAGGGCGTTTGCCTTTCCAGCGGTTACGTCCTGCTTTACCAATGTTAATCAGTTCATGTTGTTCATTTCCTACAGCACCAATAGTAGCACGACAGCTTGCTAAAATCAGACGGCTTTCTCCTGATCTCAAACGTACTAATACGTACTTGCCTTCTTTACCAAGGATTTGTGCAGAAGTACCAGCAGAACGAGCTAATTGTCCACCTTTACCAGGTTTCATCTCGATGTTGTGGATAGTTGAACCAACAGGAATGTTGCTCAATGGTAATGCATTACCAATTTTGATATCTACATCTGTGCCTGACATGATGTCTTGTCCTACTTCAATCCCTTTAGGAGATAAAATGTAAGTTTTAACACCATCTTCATATTGAATCAATGAAATATTTGCTGAGCGGTTTGGATCATACTCAACTGTTTTTACAATACCGCGAACGCCATCTTTTTGACGTTTGAAATCTATAATACGGTATTTTTGCTTGTGGCCTCCGCCTTGATGACGGACTGTGATTCTACCTTTGTTGTTACGTCCAGCACGTTTTGGGCTTGGAGCTAACAAACTTTTTTCTGGTTTGTCAGTAGTGATTTCAGCGAAATCAGACCCAGTCATGTTACGACGTCCGTTTGTGGTAGGTTTGTACTTTTTAATCGCCACGCAATTTCCCTCCTTGTAATAATCAATTGACTAATTTTTAATTAGTCGGTAGTCACTTGTTTTAAAGTGATCTTTTTATTCGTCTTCTTCTCCGAATAGAGTAATATCGTTAGATTCAGGTGTTAAAGTAACGATTGCTTTACGGCGTTTTTTAGTATATCCCATGTAACGACCCATACGTTTTGGTTTACGAGCAGTGTTAAGGATATTAACTTTTTTCACTTTAACATCGAAGATTTCTTCGATTGCTTGTTTTACTGTAGTTTTTTTAGCGCGAACATCTACTTCGAATGTATATTTTTTTGCATCCATAGCATTCATAGAAGCTTCAGTGATGATCGGGCGTAAAATTACGTCACGTGCATTCATTATTGAAGTGCCTCCTCTACTTTTTCCAGAGCAGCCTTCGTTATGATGAGGTTGTCATGAGCAACTACGTCCAGTACAGATACATTGTTAGGTGCAACAATTTTCACGCCTGGAAGGTTGCGAGCTGACAGCGCTGCAAAGTCATTGTCATTTTCTAAGACAACTAAGACTTTTTTATTCACGTCTAAGTTAGTTAGAACAGCTCTGAACTCTTTAGTTTTTGGTGCGTCGAAGTTCAAACCTTCAACAACGATCAATTCTTTATCTAATACTTTAGAAGAAAGTACTGATCTGATTGCTAAACGACGAACTTTTTTGGGTAATTTATAGCTGTATGAACGTGGTGTTGGTCCGAAGACTACTCCACCTCCACGCCATTGTGGTGAACGGATTGATCCTTGACGAGCACGACCCGTACCTTTTTGACGCCACGGTTTACGTCCACCGCCTCGTACTGCACTACGGTTTTTAACCGCGTGTGTTCCTTGTCTTAAAGAAGCGCGTTGCATGGTAATTGCATCAAATACGACACTTTCGTTTGGTTCGATACCAAAGACTGCATCATTTAATGTTACTTCACCATTCTGCGTTCCATCTTGTTTATATAACGCTACAGTTGGCATTCTGCTTGTCCTCCCTTCCTAATCTATTACTTGTTACCTGCTTTTAATGCAGATTGAATTTGAATAAGTGATTTCTTAGATCCTGGTACATTTCCTTTAATCAATAATACGTTGCGATCAGTATCGACACGTACAATTTCAAGGTTTTGTACAGTTACTGTATCTCCACCCATACGACCTGCTAATTTCTTACCAGGGAATACACGTGATGGATCAGATGCGCCACCCATTGAACCAGGACGACGGTGATAACGAGATCCGTGAGTTTCTGGCCCACGAGATTGTCCATGGCGTTTAATAACACCTTGGAATCCTTTACCTTTTGAAGTCCCTGTAACATCCACAATGTCGCCTTCTGCGAATGTTGCTACTGTAATTTCGTTTCCAACTTCGACATCTCCAAGCTCAGCATCTCGTAATTCTTTAATGAAGCGCTTAGGAGTCGTGTTAGCTTTTTTAACATGACCTTGTGCCGGTTTGTTTGATAAAACTTCGCGTTTGTCATCGAATCCTAATTGAACTGCGTTGTAACCGTCAGTTTCAACAGTTTTAACTTGCAAAACTACGTTAGGAACAGCTTCGATTACTGTTACAGGAACTAATTCTCCTGATTCGCTAAAGATTTGAGTCATTCCGACTTTTTTTCCTAAGATTCCTTTGGTCATGAGTACACCTCCGTTATATGATTTTTTATAGTATTATAATTTAATTTCGATATCCACACCTGATGGTAAGTCTAGCTTAGTTAAAGCATCAACTGTTTTAGGCGTTGGATTCACAATGTCGATAAGACGTTTGTGTGTACGCATTTCAAACTGTTCACGTGAATCTTTGTATTTATGTGGTGAACGAATGATTGTGTATAGTTTACGTTCTGTAGGTAACGGGATCGGACCTGAAACTGTTGCCCCAGTTCTTTTTGCCGTTTCTACGATTTTGTCAGCTGATTGATCAAGCACACGGTGTTCATATGCTTTCAAACGAATACGAATCTTTTGTTTTGCCATGTTTTTCCCTCCTTCGCTTATTTAAGAAATAAACCTAGCTCCACGAAAATTTAACCAACTCACCCACCATGGCAATGCACCCGGGTGTGTCGCAACCTCTCGCTTCAACGCCTTGGATCTGAAGTTAATACTCCTCTTTAAGTACATTTCATTGAACGCACACAAAGAAAAAGCCCCTCGCAGACACTTGTACAAGTATACATACAATCATAATAAATTTCAAGTGTTTTTAATATTATTTTTAAAAAAAGTGATTTATTTCTGATTTCTTATTTAATCCTTTAAATACTCGCTATACCAGCTTTCCCTGACACACTTTCAGCAGGATAAGTCGTGTTTCTTCTATAATAGTACTTATTATCTAAAACCTTTCATTCAACTTATCACTGTAAAAGGTAATCGCCTTTTTAAAGTTTATGATATCAGCATCTACCGTTGTTTCAGTCAAACAGCTGAGTAGAATTTCCATAGCTGCACTATACTCCTTCAAATTATATAAAGTCATTGAGTAAAACACTTGTATTGCTTTATTTTCAGGAAATAAATCTATCCCCTTTTGAAATATTCTTTTTGAATCCTCATATTCTCCTAATGCTCTGTACGTACTCCCTAGACCTAAAAAAGCTTCCTCTAAGTTCTTTCCCGTTAGCCCTAAGCTAATTGCACGTTCATAAAAAATTACTGCTTCTTTTTCTGTGCCTAGCACATCGCAACTCCATGCATATTGATAATTAACATATGCATTATCAGGATAATTTTTGATTAATTCAGAAAACATTTTATTAGATTCTTTCAAATCTCCGTTTTCTCTTAGTTTAATTGCCTTGTTTATTTTACTATCCATTACCTTTGCCTCCATTCAGGTGGTAGTATAAATATATAACAGTGCGCCTAATAATATAATAAAAAGTCATTTCATAATATTTATTGTCAACATTCTTTATCTACATTTACACTAATTCACCTTTATTATGGGTTACTTAAACATGATACACAATATACTCTAGCCAAATAATGAAAAAAAGCACAACTATGAGATTCACTCAAAGTTGCGCTTCGATTCATTTAATTAGGCTGATCCAATTACTAGAATAAAATTATTCTATAATTTTAGTTACAACGCCCGCTCCAACAGTACGGCCACCTTCACGGATAGTGAATTTAGTTCCGTCTTCAACAGCGATTGGTGCAATAAGGCTAACAGTCATAGTAGTATTGTCACCAGGCATAACCATTTCAGTACCTTCGTTCAATTCTACGATACCTGTTACGTCCGTTGTACGGAAAAAGAATTGTGGACGGTAGTTTGAGAAGAACGGAGTATGACGTCCACCCTCTTCTTTAGAAAGAACATATACTTCTGCATCAAATTTAGTATGCGGAGTAATTGAACCTGGTTTAGCTAGAACTTGTCCACGTTCAACATCCTCACGTGACATACCACGTAAAAGTGCTCCAATGTTATCTCCCGCTTCAGCGTAATCTAACAATTTACGGAACATTTCTACACCAGTAACAGTTGTTTTAGCAGTATCTTTGATACCGATAACTTCAACTTCGTCTCCAACTGATACTTGACCAGTTTCAACACGACCAGTTGCAACAGTACCACGACCAGTGATTGAGAATACATCCTCAACTGGCATCATGAATGGTTTGTCTGAACTACGTTCTGGAGCTGGAATGTAGGTATCTACAGCTTCCATTAAATCAAGAATTTTTTGTTCGTATTCTTCGTCACCTTCTAAGGCTTTTAAAGCTGATCCAGCAACTACAGGAATATCGTCGCCTGGGAAGTCATATTCTGACAATAAGTCACGAACTTCCATTTCAACTAATTCTAGTAATTCTTCGTCATCAACCATATCAACTTTGTTTAAGAAAACAACGATGTATGGAACACCAACTTGACGAGAAAGTAAGATGTGCTCACGAGTTTGAGGCATTGGGCCATCAGCAGCAGAAACTACTAAGATAGCTCCATCCATTTGAGCAGCTCCAGTGATCATGTTTTTAACGTAGTCAGCATGTCCTGGGCAGTCAACGTGTGCATAGTGACGAGTATCAGTTTCGTACTCAACGTGAGAAGTAGAGATTGTGATTCCACGTTCTTTTTCTTCTGCAGCGCCATCGATGCTGTCATATGCTTGTGCTTCTGCATATCCTTTTTTAGATAATACAGTAGTAATTGCAGCAGTTAAAGTTGTTTTACCGTGGTCAACGTGTCCGATTGTACCAATGTTCATGTGTTGTTTTGTACGGTCAAATTTTTGTTTAGCCATTTTAAACATTTCCTCCTTAGATTGTGTTCATTTATTCAAGATGAAAACTCAGTTTTCATCCCATTATATCTCATATAATTATACCGAGTACACGGCAAATAATCAATTAATTTAAGCGAAAGGTCAGAAAGATTATTCTGAATCAGATCCGCCATTTTTCTTGATAATTTCTTCAGCAATACTCTTAGGCACTTTGTCATAATGATCAAATTGCATAGAGAATGTACCACGACCTTGAGTTGCAGAACGTAGTGTAGTTGCGTAACCAAACATCTCTGCTAAAGGAATCATACCTCTAACAATCATAGTATTCCCGCGTTGTTCAGAACCTTCGATATTTCCACGTCGAGCAGAAATATGACCCATGATATCACCCATGTAATCTTCAGGAACTGTAACATCTACAGCCATAATTGGCTCAAGAATTACTGCACCAGCTTTTTTAGCTGCATTTTTCAATGCAAGAGAAGCTGCTACTTTAAATGCCGTTTCATTTGAGTCGACATCGTGATAAGATCCATCATAAAGTTTAGCTTTAACATCTACTAAAGGATATCCAGCTAATACTCCGTTTTCTAGAGATGCTTCTAATCCAGCTTTAACTGCTGGAATATATTCGCGAGGAACAACCCCACCAACGATAGCATCTTCAAATTCAAAACCTGCTCCTTCTTCGTTTGGAGTAAATTCGACCCATACGTGACCGTATTGACCTTTACCACCAGACTGACGAACAAATTTACCTTCTGATTCAACTTGTTTAGTGAATGTTTCACGGTAAGATACTTGAGGAGCCCCTACATTCGCTTCAACTTTGAATTCGCGTTTCATACGATCAACGATGATATCCAAATGTAACTCACCCATACCAGAAATCAGTGTTTCACCAGTTTCCTGATCTGTTTCAGCACGGAAAGTAGGATCTTCTTCTGCTAATTTCTGTAACGCGATACCCATTTTATCTTGGTCTGCTTTTGATTTAGGTTCAATTGCAACTTGGATAACTGGTTCAGGGAAGTCCATTGATTCAAGAATAACTGGTTCATCAAGATCACATAGTGTATCTCCAGTAGTTGTGTCTTTCAACCCAACTGCTGCTGCGATATCTCCAGAGAATACTTCCGGAATTTCTTGACGTGAGTTTGCATGCATTTGCAAGATACGACCTACACGTTCACGTGAGTCTTTTGTTGCATTCAAGATATATGATCCAGACTCAAGAGTACCAGAATATACACGGAAGAATGTCAAACGACCTACATAAGGGTCAGTCATAACTTTAAAGGCTAATGCTGAGAAAGGTTTGTCATCGCCAGCAGTACGTTCGATGATTTCTTCTGGATCTCTTTGAGCGTGTCCTTGAATTGCAGGAACGTCAAGTGGAGATGGAAGATAGTCAACTACAGCATCTAAAAGCAATTGTACACCTTTATTTTTGAAAGCTGATCCAACTAAAACAGGGTAAAATTCAACACTAAGTGTTGCTTTACGGATTCCTTCTTTTAATTGCTCTTGAGAAATTTCTTCTCCTTCAAGATATTGCATCATTAGATCTTCATCCATTTCAGCAACAGCTTCAACGAGTTTATCATGCCACTCTTCAGCTAGTTCTTGGTGGTCAGCTGGAATTTCTTCTTCAGAAATTTCAGTTCCCAAGTCATTCCCATACATGAAAGCTTTCATTTTAACCAAATCAATGATTCCGCTAAAGTCATCTTCAGATCCAATTGGCAACTGGATCGGATGAGCATTTGCTTGAAGGCGATCGTGTAATGAATGATTAGCATCTAAAAAGTTGGCACCTAGTTTATCTTGTTTATTTACAAATACGATACGAGGAACACCATAAGTTGTAGCTTGACGCCAAACTGTTTCAGTTTGAGGTTCAACACCAGATTGTGCATCCAGTACAGCTACCGCTCCATCTAGTACACGTAATGAACGTTCTACCTCAACGGTAAAGTCTACGTGTCCAGGTGTATCGATAATGTTTACACGGTGATTATTCCACTGAGCAGTTGTTGCTGCAGAAGTAATTGTAATCCCACGTTCTTGTTCCTGTTCCATCCAGTCCATTTGAGAAGCACCTTCGTGTGTTTCACCAATCTTGTGGATACGTCCAGTATAATAAAGAATACGCTCAGTAGTAGTAGTTTTACCCGCATCGATATGCGCCATAATCCCAATATTACGTGTTTTTTCTAGAGGGAATTTTCTTTTAGCCACTTGTTCTCTACACCTCTCTTTGATTGTTTCTATCCACACCTAATGTATGGAAATTCGAACTATTCAATAATAGTACAAAAGAATGAATCAGTAAGTATCTTTTCTTTAAAAAAAGAAGCAGCCTTTTCTGATCACATTCTTTAGTTATCCTACCAACGGTAGTGAGCGAAAGCTTTGTTAGCTTCAGCCATACGGTGCATTTCTTCACGTTTACGAACAGCTGCTCCAGTGTTGTTAGCAGCATCCATAATTTCTTTAGCTAAACGATCTTCCATTGTTTTTTCTCCACGAAGACGAGAATAGCTTACTAACCAGCGTAACGCTAGTGTAGTACGACGATCCGGACGAACTTCTACCGGTACTTGGTAGTTAGAACCCCCAACACGGCGAGCTTTAACTTCAAGAACTGGCATGATGTTCTTAAGTGCTTGTTCAAACACTTCGATTGGATCATTTCCAGTTTGTTCTTTAATCGCAGCAAATGCATCATATAAAATTGTTGAAGCTTTTCCACGTTTACCATCAACCATTAAACGGTTAATCAAGCGAGATACTAATTTAGAATTATAAATTGGATCTGGTAATACGTCACGTTTTGTAACAGGACCTTTACGAGGCATGTAATTTCCTCCTTTCACTCAAATTGGTTTTAAAGTTTATTTTATTAAATTTAGCTAGGTTTTTTAGTACCGTATTTAGAACGGCCTTGTTTACGATCAGTAACTCCAGCAGTATCAAGCGCACCACGAACAATGTGGTAACGAACTCCCGGTAAATCTTTTACACGTCCACCACGAAGTAAAACAACACTATGTTCTTGTAGGTTGTGTCCTTCTCCAGGAATATACGCAGTTACTTCAATCATATTAGACAAACGAACACGAGCATATTTACGTAATGCAGAGTTTGGTTTCTTAGGAGTCATTGTTCCTACACGAGTACAAACACCACGTTTTTGTGGAGAATATACAGTTGTCTGTTTACGTTTTTGAGTGTTATATCCTCTGTTCAATGCTGGTGATTCAGATTTCTCAATTTTTGATTTACGAGGTTTACGAATCAATTGATTAATAGTTGGCATTCTTTGTTTCCTCCTTCCGAATTTACTTGTGTTATATGGTTCTTCTAGACCCACACATCCAGGTGGTTCGTCAAATGGCAAAAGAAAGAATCGCTTGTTCAAGCGACTTTATTCAATCTGCCTTCAAATGAATACACAAACCTAAGTTTGATGTGTTCATAATTGAAAAGTGCACCAAAGATCTGCGGCACAATAAGCGGCTCTTGTGTTCCAGTCAGAACGACTGTTGACTCTAATGAGCTAAAACGATCTAGAACAGGAATCTGTAAACAAAAGCACCTCTAGCATAATAGCACGTCTAGATGAGAGTGTCAACATTCCCTAGTACTTTTTTTGAAGAATGATGAATCACAGACGAATGAATAAGTTCATTCGTCTGTTTCATCAAATTACAGTTTTTCTTAAAAGCAGAAAAGAATTCTTTATTCTTCTGTAGATTGCGTTGCTTCATCATTGATGCTGTAAACATTTTCGCTTACAACACCGACACTTTTCGGTTTCATTCTGTTATATACTTTCATCCCTGTTCCAGCTGGAATAGATTTACCGATAATAACATTTTCTTTCAAACCAATCAGTTTATCATTTTTGCCTCGGATAGCAGCATCTGTTAACACTCGTGTAGTTTCCTGGAATGAAGCAGCTGACAAGAAACTATTTGTTTCAAGTGATGCTTTTGTAATTCCAAGTAATACTGGACGAGCTGTTGCTGGAAGTCCACCTGACATTAAAGTGTCTCTATTTTTCTCTTTGAAGTCATGAATATCCATCAGACTACCAGGAAGAATTGATGTGTCCCCCGGATCAAGGATACGTACTTTACGTAGCATCTGACGAACCATTACCTCAATATGTTTATCGCCAATCTCTACCCCTTGACTACGATAAGCATATTGCACTTCTTGAAGCATGTAATTCTGTAACTTAATAACATTACTTACTCCCAATAATTCTTTAGGATCAATTGAACCATCATTAAAGGCATCCCCACGTTCAATATAACTTCCTTCTTTAACTCTTAAACGAGCATTGATTGGGAGAGTATACGTACGAGTATCTGTTGCACCTTTAACCATAATGTCTTTTGTACGTTCTGACGGATTTTCATCAATCGAAATAACCTCACCAGAAACTTCGGAAATCATTGCTTGACCTTTAGGATGGCGTGCTTCAAAGATTTCTTGTACACGAGGCAACCCTTGTGTAATATCATCTCCGGCAACTCCTCCAGTATGGAATGTACGCATTGTCAATTGTGTTCCGGGTTCCCCGATTGATTGAGCAGCGATTGTCCCAACAGCTTCGCCGACTTCAACCTCACGGCCAGTTGCCAAGTTACGGCCATAACATTTCTTACATACACCGTGATTTGTATTACAGTTGAATACAGAACGAATGGTTACTTCTTCAATTCCTGCTTCAATGATCTGTTTCGCAATATCTTCTGTAATCAAGTCATTTTCTGCTACCATTACTTCATTTGTTTCTGGGTGTCTAACTGTTTTACGAGTGTAACGACCGATAATACGATCTTCTAATGGCTCAATTTCTTCATTACCATCTTTAATTGATTTAACCAAGAGTCCTCGTTTAGTTCCACAATCTTCTTCACGAATAATGACATCTTGTGCCACATCTACTAAACGACGTGTCAAGTAACCGGAATCGGCTGTTTTAAGAGCGGTATCCGTCATACCTTTACGAGCCCCGTGAGTTGAAATAAACATTTCTAAGACTGATAGTCCTTCACGGAAGTTAGAAGTGATCGGCAATTCCATGATTCGTCCACTTGGAGCGGCCATCAATCCACGCATACCTGCAAGTTGTGTAAAGTTGGAAATGTTACCACGTGCTCCAGAATCACTCATCATAAAGATGTTATTTCGAGCATCCAATGAATGCATCAAGTGTTGTTGAATCGTATCTTTTGTCTTAGTCCAGACATCAATAACCGCTGTATAGCGTTCCTCTTCAGTAATCAGACCACGTCTGTGAGAAGCATTGATACGATCTACTTGCTCATGTGCTTTACTTAAGATTTCTTCTTTTTCTTTCAAGTTAGAGATATCTGCTATCCCAACTGTAATACCAGACCTTGTTGAATATTTATATCCCAAGTTTTTCATAAGATCTAACATTTTAGAAGTTTCGGTAACATGGAATCGTTTAAAGACTTCTGCGATAACATTACCTAAGTTTTTCTTCTTGAATGGCTCGATCGTTTCGTTCTCTTTAATATGAGCTGGAATATCGGTACCGTAAGGAACAAAGTATTTATCTGGTGTTTGTTTTTCAAGATTCGCTTGAGTCGGTTCATTTAAATAAGGGAATTCAGCTGGCATGATTTCATTAAAAATCAATTTCCCAACTGTCGTCATTAGATATTTATCACTTTGCCATTCAGTGAATGGTTTGTTTGGTAAAGCCGAAACATGAATCCCTACACGTGAATGCAAATGTACATAACCGCTTTGGTATGCCTGAATTGCTTCAGATGTGCTTGAGAATATCATTCCTTCTCCTTCACGCCCAGCTTCTTCCATAGTCAAGTAATAGTTTCCTAAAACCATATCCTGAGAAGGCGTAACAACTGGTTTACCATCTTTAGGGTTCAAGATGTTTTGTGCACCAAGCATAAGAATACGTGCCTCTGCTTGAGCTTCATCACTTAGGGGAACGTGAACAGCCATTTGGTCTCCATCGAAATCGGCATTGTATGCTTCACACACTAATGGATGAAGACGGATTGCTTTACCTTCAACCAAAATCGGTTCGAAAGCTTGGATTCCCAAACGGTGTAATGTAGGTGCTCGGTTCAAGAGTACTGGATGCTCACGGATTACATCTTCAAGAACTTCCCAGATTTCTTCATCCATGCGTTCTACTTTACGTTTAGCATTTTTTATATTGTTTGCGATATCTCTTGCAACAAGTTCTCTCATCACAAATGGTTTAAATAATTCAATCGCCATTTCTTTCGGAAGACCACATTGGTACATTTTCAAAGTAGGTCCTACTACGATAACGGAACGACCAGAATAGTCTACACGTTTACCAAGTAAGTTTTGACGGAAACGTCCTTGTTTCCCTTTCAACATATGAGAAAGAGATTTCAACGGGCGATTCCCCGGACCTGTAACCGCACGCCCACGACGTCCGTTATCTACTAAAGCATCAACGGCTTCTTGCAGCATACGTTTTTCGTTTTGTACGATAATGTGTGGTGCATTCAAATCTAATAAACGTTTCAAACGATTATTACGGTTAATGACCCGTCTGTATAAATCATTCAAATCACTTGTAGCAAAACGTCCACCTTCTAATTGAACCATCGGTCTCAATTCTGGAGGAATAACTGGAACTACATCCATAACCATCCATGAAGGGTGATTTCCAGAGTTACGAAATGCCTCAAGAATGTCTAGACGGCGAACAGCTCTTGTACGTTTTTGTCCAGTAGCTGATTGTAATAATTCTTTCAACTCAGCAACTTCTTCTACTAGATCTACATCATTTAGTAAAGTTTTAATAGCTTCTGCACCAATTTCAGCACGAAACTCATTTCCATATTGTGCACGACGCTCACGGTATTCGCGCTCTGTCATTAGTTGTTTTTTCTCAAGAGGTGTGTCTCCTGCGTCAGTAACAACATATGAAGCAAAATAGATGATTTCTTCAAGTGCACGCGGGCTCATATCTAAAACAAGTCCCATACGGCTTGGAATACCTTTAAAATACCAGATATGTGTAACAGGTGCAGCTAACTCTAAATGTCCCATGCGTTCACGTCGAACTTTAGATTTAGTTACTTCTACTCCACAACGGTCACAAACGATTCCTTTATAGTGAACTCGTTTATATTTCCCACATGAACATTCATAATCTTTAGTTGGTCCAAAGATTCTTTCACAGAACAGTCCATCTTTTTCTGGTTTCAGCGTTCGGTAGTTAATTGTTTCTGGTTTCTTAACCTCTCCAAATGACCAGCTACGGATTTTATCTGGCGAAGCAAGTCCTATCTGGATACTTTCAAAATTATTTACATCGATCAAAGGGGCGACCTCCCTTTTGTTAGATTATCGAGCTGCCCTAAAGCTCCAATACAAAGCGGCGCTAAACAGTTCAGCAAAATCATTCGACAGCTTTATTAATAGGTGTCTATCATCTTGATTGAACTGTTCAGTTTACT
Organism: Marinilactibacillus psychrotolerans; assembly: GCF_900101525.1. Lineage (GTDB taxonomy): Bacteria > Bacillota > Bacilli > Lactobacillales > Carnobacteriaceae_A > Marinilactibacillus > Marinilactibacillus psychrotolerans. The sequence continues at coordinate 106,475 of NZ_FMZD01000005.1, forward strand.
CTGTATTTATACAGTGTTGCGGTTGAGTAAGGTAGATGATTACTCTGTTTCTTGTTCTTGGATTTCGATCATTGCTTCTTCTTCCGTACGTAATCTAGCTTCTTCAGCACGTTTGATATCTTGTTCTTTTTTCATTTCTTCTAAAGAATCTACATTACCATAGTCATCATCTTCTTCTGTATCTTGAAGATCAATTGGTAGATTTTCTATATCAAGAACTTTAAGGTCTAACCCTAGTGACTGTAATTCTTTTACCAACACTCGGAATGATTCCGGTACACCCGGACGCGGAATTGGCTCACCTTTTACGATAGCTTCATATGTTTTCACACGACCAACAACATCATCTGACTTGTATGTCAAGATCTCTTGAAGTGTATAAGCAGCACCATAAGCTTCCAGCGCCCATACTTCCATCTCTCCGAAACGTTGTCCACCAAATTGGGCTTTACCACCCAATGGTTGTTGCGTAACTAAGGAATAAGGACCAGTTGAACGAGCATGTAATTTATCGTCTACCATGTGGGCAAGTTTAATAAAGTACATAACACCTACAGAGACTTTATTATCGAATTCTTCACCTGTACGGCCGTCATATAACACAGTTTTTGCATCGTCGTCCATACCAGCTTCTTTGATTGTTTCCCAGATATCTTCCTCATGCGCTCCATCAAATACCGGAGTTGCAATGTGAATACCTAATTTACGTGCAGCCATTCCCATATGCAATTCAATTACTTGTCCAATATTCATACGAGATGGTACACCAAGTGGGTTCAACATGATATCTACTGGCGTTCCATCCGGCATAAATGGCATATCTTCTTCCGGAAGGATCAAAGATACAACCCCTTTATTTCCGTGACGTCCAGCCATCTTATCTCCAACGTTGATTTTACGTTTTTGAACAATAAATACACGTACTAAGAAGTTGACACCTGGAGATAATTCATCTCCGGCTTCACGAGTAAAGATTTTAACATCATGAACGATTCCGCCACCACCGTGTGGTACACGTAGAGATGTATCACGAACTTCACGTGCCTTTTCTCCAAAGATTGCATGCAATAATTTTTCTTCTGCAGAAAGTTCTGAAACACCTTTAGGCGTAACTTTACCAACTAGTATATCGCCATCTTGTACTTCGGCTCCGATACGGATGATTCCACGGTCGTCAAGATGTTTTAGTGCGTCTTCTCCGACGTTTGGTAATTCACGAGTAATTTCTTCAGGTCCTAACTTTGTATCACGAGCTTCTGATTCAAATTCTTCAATATGAATCGAAGTGTAGACGTCATCTTTAACTAAACGCTCACTCATGATGACTGCATCTTCAAAGTTATAGCCGTCAAATGTTGTAAAAGCAATCAGTGGGTTACGGCCTAATGCCATTTCCCCATTTTCCATAGATGGTCCATCCGCTAAGATGTCCCCTTTATCAACTTTTTCACCTTTACTTACTAATGTACGCTGATTATATGAAGTACCTGCGTTTGAACGCTTAAATTTAGCAACGTTATATCGATCTAATGATCCGTCTTCTTTACGAACACGAACTTGTTTTGCATCAACATATTCTACAATTCCATCATTCTTCGCAATAATTGCTGCTCCAGAGTCACGTGCAGCAAGATGTTCAATACCAGTACCTACAAGTGGTGCTTCTGGCTGCATCAACGGAACTGCTTGACGTTGCATGTTCGCACCCATCAAAGCACGGTTAGAGTCATCGTTTTCCAGGAACGGAATACTTGCTGTCGCTACAGAAACAACCTGTTTAGGAGAAACATCCATGTAGTCAACTTTGGCTACATCAATTTCTTCGTTATTATTTTTCGTACGCGCAAGCACGATATCATTAGTAAATGTACCATCTGGATTCAACGGGGCATTTGCTTGTGCCACAACGTACAGATCTTCTTCATCAGCAGTAAGATAACTGATTTCATCCGTTACACGTAAATTTTCGCGATCCACTTTACGGTAAGGTGTTTCAATAAATCCATATTCATTGATTTTAGCGTATGTGGATAAACTATTGATTAATCCAATGTTTGGTCCCTCAGGTGTTTCGATAGGACACATACGACCATAGTGAGAATAATGCACATCACGAACTTCATACCCAGCACGGTCACGAGTCAAACCACCCGGTCCTAATGCTGACAGACGTCTTTTATGGGTTAATTCTCCAAGCGGATTCGTTTGATCCATGAATTGAGACAGTTGAGAAGAACCAAAGAATTCTTTGATTGATGCAACAACTGGACGAATATTGACTAACTGTTGCGGAGTTGTGGTAGACGTATCTTGAATAGACATACGCTCACGTACCACACGTTCCATACGAGATAATCCGATACGGAATTGATTTTGCAGCAATTCGCCTACAGAACGAATACGTCGGTTTCCTAAGTGGTCAATATCATCTGTTTCGCCGATTCCTTCTTGTAAGTTGAAGAAGTAACTCATTGAAGCAATCATATCTGCTGGTATAACATATTTTATTTCACGATCAGGATTTGCATTACCAATTACATTAATTACGCGGTCGCTATCTTTAGGTGAATATACCTTGATAACTTGTAAATCGATCGGCTCTGGAACTACTCCTTCATCTGAAGGTTGAATTGTAACACTGCCTAACCCATTATCTAAATGAGTGCCCAATTTATCCATAACATCACGCGTGATTTCTGTGCCTTCTTTTGCAAGCAACTCGCCTGTTTCAGGGTCAACAAGATTTTCTGCTAGTGTTAAGCCCATCAAACGAATTTTAAGATCTAGTTTTTTGTTTATTTTATAGCGCCCTACTCGAGCTAAGTCATAACGCTTAGGATCAAAGAAACGAGTAGTTAGTAAACTTCTTGAAGAATCCGCTGTTTTGGGTTCTCCTGGACGTAGACGTTCATATACGTCTTTCAATGCTTCTTCTACTCGAGAATCAGCAGTGTTTTTGTGGACGTCTTTCTCTAAAGTAGCTTTCAAGCTTTCGTTCGATCCAAACAGATCCATGATTTCATCATCTGATCCAAATCCTAATGCTCGAACCAATACACTTAAAGGAATTTTTCGCGTACGGTCAATTCTTACGTTAGAAAGTCCTTTTGAGTCAGTTTCATATTCTAACCACGCTCCCCGGTTAGGAATAACCGTAGCGCCGAAACCTTCCATACCATTTTTCTCAACTTTAGGGCTGAAGTACACACCAGGTGAACGAACTAATTGCGAAACAATAACTCGTTCAGCACCATTGATAATGAAAGTTCCTTGTTCAGTCATTAATGGAAAATCGCCAAAGAACACTTCTTGTTCTTTAACTTCTCCTGTTTCTTTATTAATCAAACGTAATTTTACATATAGTGGAGCAGAGTAATTAGAGTCGTGCTGTCTTGCTTCATCGACGGAATATTTTGGTGCTTGTAACTGATAGTCAGTAAACTCCAATGAAAGATTTCCAGAAAAGTCCTCAATAGGCGAAATGTCTTTAAACATTTCTCTTAGTCCATCTTCTAAAAACCATGTGTATGAATTTGTCTGTATCTCTGTCAAATTCGGGAGTTCCAGCACTTCGTTGATTCGTGAATAGCTTCTTCTTACACGGTGTTTACCGTAGTTCACATTATGGCCTGCCAAACTTTTTCACCCCTCGTTAATATTCAATGTATGACTTCTATTTGTTTCCAAAACCTAAACATTACAAATTTGTTACAATTGTTACTTTTTGTTTAAATCGCAATGGATTTAGCTATTTTAGACCAAAAAAAATACAAAAGATGTGTGATAAATCGATCGATTCATTCTCACGTTCTTTTGTTTATCATAAAGAATTCCGTACGGACAATATTTCGCACAGTTTTCCATTACATACATTGTTTAGCGTCTACCAAGTGTACACAATATAAAGAAGATTGTCAAGAGATCTTTAAGAACTTCGGCAATCTTCCTTTCCTATCTATTTTTTTGTGATTGAAGAATCCAATATCCATTATCTAAAGAAATTCTTTCCACATTACCAAATACTGCCTCCATTTTTTTCTGCGCGCTAGGCGCCCCTTGCTTTCTCTGAATGACAATAGTCAAATAGCCCTCTTTCTTTAAATAAAAGATCGCTTCTTCAAGTATGGCATGAACAGTCTTTTTTCCAGCTCTTATAGGCGGATTAGAGAAAATCCCAGCAAATTTTTGATGTTCCACATTTGCGTATAGGGATGAAGCATAAATTGATACATTTTTAATATGATTATCTTCTGCATTTTTTTGTGCTAGAGCCAGAGCTCTTTCATTAATATCTACCATCTCAATACTTCTTGAAGGATCAAGTTTTGCCAGAGTCAATCCAAGAGGTCCATACCCACACCCCACATCTAACAACTTACCTTCTGGATAGTCAGCTAGTTCAACTGCACTCAATAGGACTTGTGTGCCATAATCTACTCGTTCTTTTGAAAAAACACCGGAATCGGTTGTAAAAGTCAATTTGTATCCTCTTAATTCAGCCTCCCACGACTGCGGTTGGCTTTTTGATTGAGGAGAATTTGTATAGTAATGATCACTCATATTTATTTATACCATCTTTCTAGGGTCTGTGTACTTGTCAAAGTCTTTTTCTGATAAAAGACCAGAACTTAAAACAATTTCTTTTAATGTCTTGCTTTCTTCGTATGCCTGTTTAGCACATTGGCTTGCTTTATCATAACCAATAACTGGCGCAAGTGCAGTAACCAGCATTAATGAGCGCTCAACATATTGTTTCATTTGTTTTTCATCAGCTCTCAATCCTGCCAGACATCGCTGATTGAAACTTTCTAGGCTATCGGCTAAGAGAGTAATGGATTGTAGAGTATTGTAGATAATCACCGGCATGTAGACATTCAATTCGAAATTCCCTTGGGATGCTGCTATTCCAACTGTAGTATCATTGCCCATAACTTGTACACAAACCATCGTTAATGCTTCAATTTGTGTAGGGTTTACTTTTCCGGGCATAATTGAACTTCCTGGTTCATTAGCCGGTATAGTAATTTCAGAAATCCCTGTACGAGGACCACTTGCCAACCACCTGATATCATTGGCCATTTTCATGACATTAGCAGATAATGCCTTTAATGCACCATGAAAGAAAACGAATTGATCTTTACTAGATAACCCATGAAATTTATTTTCTTTTTGAGAGAAAGGTTCTTTAGTCCAACGTGTCATCAATTGAATAGCTTTTTCAGAAAAAGCTGGATCGGTGTTCAACCCTGTACCTACAGCTGTTCCACCTAATGGCAATTCATACATCCACTTAAGAGCATCATTCAACATCTTCTCATTATATTCTAGCATTGTTAACCAGCCACTTATTTCCTGACCAAATGTCATAGGTGTAGCATCCTGCAAATGAGTTCGCCCAATTTTAAGCGTATCCTTGTATGCCTCTACTAAGTCTGCTAGCGTTTCTTTAACTTTTTCCAAAACCGGTAATAAGCGTTCTTTAACTTTTAAAACAACAGCTATCTGCATTGCGGTTGGAAATGTATCATTTGAACTTTGACTTTTGTTGATATCATCATTAGGATGCAGCCAATTATGTTCCTGTTTTTCTTCATTACAGACATATGCAATCACTTCGTTTAAATTCATGTTGGTCTGTGTTCCGCTACCAGTCTGCCAGACAGACAACGGAAATTCTTCATTTAGCATACCCCATATCAGTTCATCACATACATCTGATATAGATTCCGCCTTCTCTTGATTTAATAATCCTAGTTCCGCGTTCGTTAGAGCTGCTGCTTTTTTAATTAGTCCAAACGCTTGGATTAGCTCCAACGGCATCTGTTCTTTTCCAATCGGAAAATTTTCCAAACTTCTCTGCGTCTGCGCTCCCCACTTCTTTGAGGTAGCTATACGAATTTCTCCTAAAGTATCTGCTTCGATTCTATCCTTCATTATTTGCACACTTTCTAAGTCATTTTAAAGCCAATAGTTAAATTTTCTGTTTTACTATTCACAACTAAATAAGTATAAGATTCTAAAGATACTTTTCATTTTACCGCAATTAAAGAAAATATCAAAAATATTATTGTTTTTTTATCAAAAAATAAAAAAGAAGATGCCTACGCACCTTCTTTTCACAACATGATCATTAAATTTCCGCTTCAAACGGCTCTTCACGCGGAAGGATCAAATTCAAGATAACCCCTGTAATCGCACTTAAAGCCGTACCAGACAGAGTAACGATACCAGCAAAATCCAATACAGCTCCGCCTAACCCTACAACTAGCATTGAACTTGCAATTATCAGATTACGTGACTGATTAAAGTCTACTTTATCTTCAATCATAACCTTCAAACCGTTACTTGCAATAACACCATACAATAAGATTGACATCCCTCCTAAGACAGCATTAGGAATGGTTGAAATTAACGCTGTAAACTTTCCTAAAAAACTCAATCCAATGGCAATAAACGCTGCGTTTCGGATGACCGACACTGAAGCGACTCGCGTCATACCAATGACTCCCGTATTTTCTCCATAAGTAGTATTTGCCGGACCTCCAAAAAATGCTGAAACAGCTGTTGCAGCACCATCCCCAATCAAGGTTCTAGTTAATCCAGGATTTTTCAAAAACGGGCGATCAACAATTTTTCCTAATACAGTATGGTCCCCAATATGTTCAGCGATTGTTACTAAAACAATCGGTAAAATTGCCCATGTTTCTGGTCCAAAGTAGAATTGATAAGAATTAAATGTGCTATTTTCGAAAGGTAGATAAATTTCAGGCAAAGCTAACCATTTCGCTTCTAATACCGGATTAAAATCTACTATTCCCAGCACAACGGCAATAAGATATCCTGCTATAATCCCTGTTAAAAAAGGAATGATTTTGAAAAACCCTGTTGCTTTAGTATTGATAAATGCTGTAATCAAGAAAGTAGCGATTGCTACCACAATGTTTCTCCAGTCAGAGTCTTCTACAAATCCGGCATTCTGCACTGCGTTACTAGCAAGACCCAAACCAATCACCATGATCATGGGCCCGATGACAATCGGCGGAAGTAAACGATCAATCCAACTTGTTCCTATAACTTTTACTAAACCAGCAATAAGTATATAAGTCAGCCCCACTAGCACAATTCCAGTTTGAGCTGCACTAATATCTCCACCCATTTGTTCAATTGCAATCTGCATCGCTGCAATATAAGCAAAGGACGAACCTAAGTATACAGGCACTTTCGCTTTAGTGGCAATCTGATAAATAATCGTTCCTACTCCACTAGCCAAAAGCGCTACAGATACTGGTAATCCTAATAAAATCGGCACCAAAATTGTTGCTCCAAACATTGCAAAAACATGTTGTAAACTTAAAAATAATCCTGTTCCTAATGCTGGTTTATCTTCGACATCTAAAATCAATGATTGCTTGTGTACTGCCATAAAATATCTTTCCTTCCCCTTTTTAAGATTAGGTATTTCCTTATTTTTGCGTAAAAAAATACCCTTTGCTTTATGCAAAAGGACCTAGAAATTCGATGGAAATAGCCTACTTCTCACTACTGCTATCAGACATTTCATAATTGAATAATGCCTTTTTGATAACTGACAGAGAAAAGTAATGATATAAAACTTTCCATCCTTTTTTACTTCACAGAGTAAAATTTAAAGGAGTTTTGCTTTTGTTATTGTAGCAATTTTAATAGTAGGTTGCAACCTCTAATTGAATGAGCAGAGTTTGAACTCTGTTTTTTTACGACGAAGCCCCTTGATTTCTATTAGTAGAGATTACACAGTCTATGACAATAACCGCTCCCAACAGCAGCTCTCGCTGATCATTATTTTGGATATCAATCACATATGAATCTCCCCACGAGAGCCACTCTTTGCTAATTTCAGCTACAACTTTTTCACGTTCTTTAATTACGTAATTATGCGCCATAACCGATCCTTCTATGTTCCAATCCGGACCAATAATAGAATAATCATTTTTAAAAAACCTAAATTCTTTTTTAACTGTCGCAACCAGTTTTCCTTTTTGATAGATTTCGAATTCCGGAAGGAACCGCCAAACTTTCTGTTCAACATACAAAACTTCTTCATCGTCTGTGTTAAAAATATGTAATTTGCTTCCGAGCGTGAAAAGTTTCCCTTCTACATAATAGGCATCTTGTTCAGCTTCATTTTTTACTACAAACTGATCTTTAAACGAAAACACTTTTTGTTTGATATAATACTTCATCGTCACAACTCCCTTGATTTAATACGTTTATACTCATTATAAAGAAATCTACAAAAAAGACCATATCCTAAAATATGGTCTGATAACTATTTTTCCTTCATTTTTCTTTCTATATTCGCCCTAGCAGATACATTTGCTACTAACCCTACGGAGGCAGATAAAATCAACATGCTAGATCCTCCATAACTCAACAGCGGAAAAGTCATGCCCGAAATCGGCAAGAGTCCAACAACTCCACCTACGTTAATGGTAGCTTGTATCAAAAACAATGTAGCGATACCGATACACATCATAGACTCAAAACTTTTTTTAGAACGAATTCCAATTAAATAGATTCTAGAAATCATCAAAGTCGTTAATCCCAAGACAACTAGAATACCCAAAAGTCCCAATTCTTCCCCAGTGATCGACAAAATAAAGTCTGTATACGGTTCTGGAAGATACCCCGTCTTTTGAACGCTATTTCCAATTCCAACACCAAAAACCCCGCCTCTACTTAATGCATAATAAGACTGAACAAGCTGCAATCCTGCTCCTTCCGCTAAAGCAAAAGGATCCCAGAATGCTAGAAATCGTTGATATTGATAGCTCTTTAAAAAAGGTAAGCTTTCCCCAAAGTACCTGACGATTTCTAAGAATCCGACTGCGAAAATTGTTCCCGAAATACCAAATATCAGACCTAATCTAGCAGAAACACCACTAGAGAATAGCAATACAACACTGATGCCTAAAACAACTATCGCTGCTCCAGTATCAGGTTGAAGAAGGATTAAGGCAACAATAAAGCCAACCAATACACTTGGTGCTAATATTGAATTCCAAAAATCATTCGCGATCACATGCTGTTTTTTTGATAAAATGTACGACAAATACCAGATAACAATCAACTTAGCAAATTCAGCTGGTTGAATATTAAACAAAGGTGTTTCTATCCATCCTTTTGCGCCATTAATTTCTCTACCGAAAATCAGCAAGAAGATTAATGTTAAAATAATGGCTAAAACAATCGTCATAACGAAAATTTTCTTTTTAAGCAATCTGAAAGGAAAGATAAACCCTATAAATGCAAGTATCAATCCCAATCCTACGTATAGAGATTGTCTAATAAAATAATATTGAGGATTTCCATATTCCTGCAACGATACATAACTGCTCGCACTATACACCATTATTACACTAAACAATGACAATATTAAGAAAGGGATCACCAGATATTTATCCATATACTTTAATCTTAATTTTAACACCTTAGCAACTCACCTTACCTATCTCAATGTTCAATCTATGCACCTGAATGAAACTCTTCTCCATCTCCAGAAAAGAAATACGATTTGTGATGGTAACGCATAGACATAAGCAATCCAATCGCCATCATATTCCCTAACAAAGAAGATCCTCCTTGCGAGATAAACGGCAAAGGAATTCCAGTCATCGGAAGCAACCCCACGCTCATTCCTATATTCTCCAGAACATGAAAAGCAATCATCATAATGACGCCCGTTGCAATATATGCATAAAACTCATTTTTAGTATCATACACTATCTTAACCATGTGATAAATCAATACAAAATAAGTTAATATTAATATGGCGCCTCCCACAAAACCAAAATTTTCTCCTACCGTTGAAAAAATCATATCTGATTCTCTAACAGGAATATGAACATCAGTAACGCCTAATCCCTTGCCAAATATCCCGCCAGATCCTATAGCCATAAATACTCGAGTAATCTGATACGAAGAACCCGATGTATCCTGATACGGATTTAACCACGTTTCGATCCGAGCTAACTGATATCCACCAAACCCCATTTTAACAAGCAACTCTCGATTATACGTGACTAATAATATTAATGTGATACCAGCTCCAGCAACTAAAATAAATGCAGGCAGTAAAATCTGCCATTTAATACCAGACAGTAGAATGATTCCTACAAATACTGCTAAATAAACAAGTGTTGTTCCTAAGTCATTTTGTAGTTGAACTAATAGAATTGGAATCAGTGCAAAAAGCGTCAATTTCCCAATCAGTTTAAAGTCACTATTATAATCTCGGTAAGTATAATAATTATTATGCCTTGTCACTATTTTTGAAAGCATTAAAATAAATGGAATTTTTACAAACTCAGAAGGTTGAATCGTCCCAAGCGCAGGTAGCCTTATCCACGATCTAGCTCCAGTCTTGTCAAATAGGGTCCTATCATATATTAGCAGCGTTAAAACCAGCAAGACAATGCCAATAACATATAAATAAGTCGTCATCTTCCAAAGCTGTTCCGAATCAAACTGCATAATGATAGCAACAGCAATAGCACCAAGTCCGTACCATGCAATTTGCATAATCGTTGCTCTTATGCCAGCATCCTCCATGAGTGCAGTAGTTGAGTAAATCATCCCAACGCTCATTAACCCTAAAAGCATGACGGTCAAAATGATTCCGTAATCTATACGTTGCACATTTTTGTCATTATTCATTTTTAAATTCTCCTTTGTTCTTCAAATCCTGGTATGCGTTTAATCATTATTTCATAAAGAGGACTAACCTCTTCAAAAAAACATTTTAACAGATTCAATTCCTTATTCATAGGTTTCCAGTACAATTAGCATGAAATAGCCACACAATCGCAAAGAATTCTTAACTTTTAAGCCAAATCAAACTCAGAGAAACAAAAAAAGCATCCTGCTTATTGATCTAACGATCAATAAGCGGATACTTTTTATAAATTATTTGTGGAACTTTTGCCCAAATTAACTAGTAAGGAATATAAAAGTTAAACTTATTTAACTTCTACAGATCCGCCAGCTTCTTCGATTTTAGCTTTAAGTTCTTCAGCTTCATCTTTAGAAATGCCTTCTTTAATAGCTGAAGGAGCGCCATCAACTAATGCTTTAGCTTCTTTCAAACCAAGTCCAGTAGCTTCACGAACTGCTTTGATTACTTTAATTTTAGCAGATCCAGCACTTGTTAATTCAACTGTAAATTCAGTTTGTTCTTCTGCAGCGCCTTCTGCAGCTCCAGCAGCAGCAACTGGTGCAGCTGCTTCAACGCCAAATTCTTCTTCGATTGCACTAACTAAGTCGTTTAATTCAACGATTGTAGACTCTTTCAAGTCTGCAATGATTTTTTCAATATCTAATGCCATTTTATATTTTCCTCCAATTTAATAGTTGTGTTTTTAAATAAATGATACTGCATATAAATTTCTAGAGTAGGCCTTTCCGTATAGGAAATTAAGCTGCTTCCTCTTCTTTTTTCTCTGCCACTGCTTTGATTGCCAATGCAGTGTTTCGAACTGGTGCTTGAAGTACTGATAGCAACATAGAAAGTAAGCCTTCGCGACTTGGTAGTTTCGCAATTTTGTTGATATCTTCAACACTTGCAACTCTTCCTTCTAATACGCCGCCTTTAATTTCTAAAGCTTCTGCATCTTTAGCAAAGTCTGCAATGATTTTTGCAGGTGCTACTACTTCTTCGTTACTGAACGCTACCGCTGTTGGTCCTTTGAATACGTCTTCTAATCCTTCAAGACCTGCTGCTACTGCTGCACGACGAAGCATTGTATTTTTCAATACGCGCATTTCGATTCCAGCTTCACGTAATTGCTTACGTAATTCAGTTACTTGTTCCACTGTCAATCCACGGTAGTCAACCACAACTACAGCTGATGCATCTTGGAATTTTTTAGTAATACCTTGTACTAATTCTTCTTTTTGTGCTAAAACACTTGCTTTGCTCATTGATGTTTCACCTCCTGATCGATTGATTAAGGGCAATAAAAAAACCCCATGTCTCCGTAGACAAAGAGGGATTGTGTGTTTACTGTAACCATCACAATTATCCTCGGTATGATATTAAGGCAAGCGCCACATACTGTCTTCGGTATAATCTAGTAATTTCTTCTATTTTTGAAAACAGAATCTATTTACTTTTAAATCATCAATGTTTAGTTAATCGCTTAACCTGCATAAGTATAGCAATCTATCTTACGCAGGTCAAGAATTAATTAATATTTTTAAGGTTTAATTTTAATTATTTACCAACAGTCGTTTGGTCAACTTTAACACCGGGGCCAAATGTGCTGGCAACAGCCATATTTTTGATATAAACACCTTTTGAACTTGCAGGTTTAGCTTTAACAATTGTATCATGAAGCGCTACAAGGTTTTCTTGTAATTTATTCAAGTCAAAAGATACTTTCCCTATTGGAACATGTACATTTGATTGACGGTCTACACGATAAGTTACTTGCCCAGCTTTGATATCATTCACTGCTTTTACTACATCAGGTGTTACAGTACCAGTTTTAGGGTTTGGCATTAAGCCTTTAGGTCCTAAGATACGTCCAAGTTTACCAACTTCAGCCATCATGTCTGGAGCTGCAACAACAACGTCGAACTCTAACCATCCACCTTGTACTTTTTCTACTAAATCACTGTCTCCAACAAAATCTGCTCCAGCTTCTTTTGCAGCTTTAGCTTGATCTCCTTTTGCGAAAACAATAACTGTTGAAGTTTTACCTGTTCCGTGTGGCAATACCATTGCTCCACGAATTTGTTGATCAGCTTGTTTAGGGTCTACTCCTAGACGGTATGCAACTTCTATAGATGCATCGAATCCAGCGTAGTCTATTTCTTTAACTAATTCTAGTGCTTCATTAGCATTATATAATTGCTCTCTGTTTACTTTCTCTAAAGCAGCTAAATATTTTTTACTTTTCTTCGCCATGATTATTTCCTCCTTGTTGTGGTATTAACGGCTTAACCTCCCACTTGTTCTCCATAGTACGGTTGAATTACATTTAAGTAGTTCTATTTAACAGCAACTAAAAAGGCTTCAACAACAATCAGTTACCTATAAAGTATTGATTTTACGACTTTGGAGACAGCAAGAGCTTATAGTTTCTGGTTAAATTAACCTTCAACTGTGAAGCCCATGCTACGAGCTGTACCTTCGACCATACGCATTGCAGCTTCTACGCTTGCTGCGTTTAAGTCTTCCATTTTTGTTTCAGCAATTTCTTTAACTTGATCACGAGTTACAGATGCCACTTTTTTAGTGTTTGGTTCTCCAGAACCAGACTCAACGCCAGCAGCTTTTTTAAGCAATACTGCAGCTGGTGGTGTTTTAGTGATAAATGTAAATGAGCGGTCTTCATATACTGAGATAACAACTGGAATAATCATTCCTGCTTGATCTGCAGTACGAGCGTTGAATTCTTTACAGAATCCCATGATATTTACTTGTGCTTGTCCTAATGCTGGTCCTACTGGAGGAGCTGGATTAGCTTTCCCTGCAGGAATCTGCAATTTGACTACGTTTACGACTTTCTTTGCCACGAGACATACCTCCTTGATTTGTTTCGCGAGTGGTTAAATGAGGTTATAGTTTTCCTCTCCCACCTATTTCTTCGCATGCAAAATATGCGCACTGCATATTAGGCGTACTGATGTATTATACCTTTTCAAATTTCCGATGTCAACAATGGGTTTGTCATTTAGTCTTTAATCTGAGCAATTTGGTCATATTCTAGTTCTGCATTTGTTTCACGACCAAACATTTCTACTAAAGCTTTGACTTTCCCTTTTTCAGATTCGATTTCAGTAATCGTTCCTTCCATCCCAGCAAAAGCTCCTGTAATGATTTTAACGCGTTCGCCAATTTCTACATCGATATTTACTTTACGAGGGTTAATTCCCATGCTACGCAAGATTTGATCTACTTCTTCCGGAAGTAACGGAGATGGTTTGCTTCCTGCCCCATGTGAGCCAACAAACCCTGTGACGCCAGGGGTATTACGCACAATATACCAAGCATCATCTGACATAATCATTTCAACTAATACATATCCTGGGAATACTTTACTTGTAGAAACTTTTGTTTCTCCATTTTTTTCTTCATATGTTTGTTCTTCCGGAATTAATACTTGAAGAATATTATCTTCCATACCCATACTGGTTGCACGTGATTCTAAGTTTTGTTTTACTTTATTTTCGTAACCTGAGTAAGTATGCAGTACATACCATGCTTTTGACAATTCTATTTCGTTCATTTTGTTCTCCTTTAATATCATTTTTTGAGTTGTCTGCTAACCATTTCTAATCATAATAAAAAACCTTCTACCGGCATTGGTTAAATGAGAAGGTTTTCTTACGCGTCTTTTTACGTATTATATCATGTAACTTCATGATAATCTATTTATTGTTAATGTTCAAATCATTTTTAAAGTAAATTCAATAAAAACGTAATAAAAGAATCTACTCCGAAAAAGAAAACAGCAAAAAAGGCTACTACTCCAAAAACAGTTAACGTATTTTTCCGCATTTCTTTTGCAGTTGGCCAAGTGGTTTCTTTCAGTTCATATACTACTTCACCAAAGAATTTTTTTATTTTATTCAAGATTACGCCTCCTAACTAAAAACTAACTTGATCTACTTTTATATGTTCTATTTACTTCGTCTCTCTATGAATGGTATGTTTTCCACAGTAACTACAATATTTTTTGACTTCCAATCGCTCTGTACGAACTTTAGCCCCACCATCTTTAGAATAATTCCTAGATCCACAATCAGTACAAGCTAATATCATTTTCTTTTTCATAAGTTTTGTTCCTCGTTTCTTATTTCCACCGATCAAATTTTCTATTTATCTCCTCGGCATACCAATACAAATAATACTGTTAAAAAAGTAGTTAGTCAACTGCTAAGTTTAATTTATTAGGTTGTTAAATCATTACTATTCATGAACACTTTTCCAAATTCGGGGTCAATACAGTTCTGATCCGAACTAACACTTTGTTTGTTTATAAAAATCTAGCCAACCGTTACTATTAATAAAGTAACGGTTAGCTAGGCTTATAACAAACATATGTTGTTATCTCTTGGTAAGCAATCATTACTCTTATCTGATCACTCATAACAACACGTTAAGATAACAATATATACTAGAAGGTACAAATTTTCTATTCATGTCTTAAATGTTTATCTACAATAAACGATTATCTATTCATAAATAAGTTTTTATATTTCTGGCTACAGCGATGTTTCGCATTCATAACCTTTTCTCTAGAACAATTCAGTTCTGTAGAAATTTCGTCATAAGAATAACCTTCCATATAAAGCATGCTGACAATTTGTTCAAACTTCGATAAGACTTCACTATACTCTGACATTGACTCTTTAACAATTACAGCCTCGGGCGGGGTCAATTCTTTTGACGAACCCATAATATGCTGACCGGCTTGATCCACTAAACCATCTAATGATAAGGCTTCCAAATTCGATTTTCTTTTTAGAGCATTATTCCATCTTCTAAGTCGATTGAAATGATTATCCAAGCTTAACGATACATATTGGCTAAAACACATTCCGCGTGTTCGATCATACTTTTTGGTTACTTCGACGAAACATTCACAGGCTTCCTGCCAAAGATCGTCCTGATCATATCCTTTTATGTATCTCTTCTTTCTAACTGCCTTTTTGAGTAGTGGTTTGCATCTTTCGAAAAGTTTATCGAATTGGCTGTCATCTATATATTGAACCATAAATATCAGCGTCTCATTTATATGCTCCTCCATTTTTCTATTTCTAAAATTTGCCCCTTCTCCAAAGTTTTTATCCATTTATCTTTACTCCCTTCCAAGTCACTTTGATAAACTATTCACATGAATTGAAAAGACCTTCTATCTATATACTGACATATTTTTATTAATTGTCACGAGTTAATTTATGATTTTTTTAACTTTTGTAATTATCATATTCTTTTTTTCAAATAGATATTTATGTAATATAGTATTAAACACACTTGTTATGTTAACGTTTCACATAATTCCCATAAGAAAAAGAGCTCTATTTAAGAGCCCTTTTTCTTTCACAATTTATTCACATTTATGGTCACTTTTTTTATCTTCAACTGATTTTGCTCGAATCATTTGCTGATAAAGATTCTTTAATTGTTTTTCGTCTTGTTCTTTCAGAGGAGAGTTACGTCGATACTGCTGCATACGATATAAAGTTGCATCTACTGAAATACTTTTTTTCACTCTGTTTATATCCTTGTATAGTTCCAGCGCAGACATTCTCGCTGCACCTTTCTGGAAAATTATCCACTGTTCTGCTAAATCAGAGGTTGCTACTGTTACATTTGTCATCAGCAAGTTTTCTTCTCCTACCGATCTCTCAATATAACTATCTGCCGTTTCCCCTTCATTTGTAAAAATTACTATTACCTCATATTTATCATATCTTTGTTGTATACCAGGTACCAATTGAGCATCAAAGACAATGCGTACCTCTACACCTTGATATTTAGAGAAATTGCTTAGTTCATGAAGCAACAAGTCTCTGGCATCTGACATTTTATCTAATTTTTTTAATTTCACTAATTCTGGCCAAGCACCAATCATGTTGTATCCATCTACGTATAACAGTTCTTTTTTCATTGCTCCCCTCCTCTCTATAACCTTTATTCATTTTATAATGAATGACGTTTACGAAACACTTCGTACATCAACAAACTTGATGCCACACTGGCATTCAGACTTTGAACATGACCTGTCATTGGAATTGTGAGTGTTTCATCTACTTTCTCTTTCACTAGTCTGGAAAGTCCTTTTCCTTCATTTCCGATCACTAAACCGATTGGGGAATCAGCTTCCCATTGTCTATAGTCTTTCCCATCCATATCTGTCCCAAAAATCCACAGTCCACGTTCTTTTAATTCATCAATTGTCTGTACTAAATTTGTTACTCGCACAACAGGGACATGCTCTATAGCTCCTGTTGAAGCTTTAGCAACTGTTGAAGTCAGTCCAACTGCTCGACGTTTAGGAATGATGATGCCATGTACACCCGCAGCATCTGCCGTTCTCATAATTGATCCCAAATTATGCGGATCTTCAATTCCATCAAGTAATAGGAAAAATGGAGATTCTTCTTTTTCTTTAGCTGCAGTAAATAAATCTTCCAAATCCGCATATGCTACCGGACTGGCTGCAACAATAACCCCTTGGTGATTTTCCCCATCACTCAATAAGTCTAATTTACTTTTCGGTACAAAACTAAGCTGAATTTTTCTTTTTTTTGCTTCACTCTGAATCTCTTTTAATTTGCCGCCCGAAAGTCCTTCCTGTAAAAAAACTTTATTGATATCTCGATCAGATTTTAAGGTTTCAATTGCCGGTATTCTTCCCATTACCATTTCATCTTGTTTCATTTCAGAAAAGTTCTGTTTTGATTCAATTTCCCGTTCTGGTTTAGGTTGAAGTCTTGATTGTCCGTGTTGCTTAGGACGTTCATTATTCTTGTTATTTCTTTTTTTATTTCCTGATCGTTTATTATCATTTCTTTTTACCATAGTCTTATCCTCCTCTCAAATCGAATCACTAGCTTAAAGTACTATCTATTCTAAAAATACATTCATTTATTATTTCATTCAACCGAGCTGATTGTTGCGTTAAATATAAATATCCTAAGACTGCTTCGAATCCTGATGATTTATTATAGGTTGTACCATCGGTATTTTTAGCCTTAGAATAACTTTTAGCATTCCTGCCTCTTTTAAAAAAGTCTAGCTCTATCTCGCTCAGCTTCGCTTCTGCTATCAACTCATCTATCAACCAAGCCTGCGCTTTTGCGGAAACATAATTAGTCGCCAGTCGATGTAACTGATTGGGCTTTGTTTGACCTTTTGTCAATAAATACTCTCGGATAAATTGTTCATAGACTGCATCTCCCATATACGCTAGTGCCAGTCCATTTAAAAGCTCAGCGTCTTTAGGTTTCATAGTCTATCCTTTCTTTTCCAACGAATACCTTGAGGTGTATCTTCAAGTATAATGCCCTTCTCTTGTAAGATGTTCCTGATCTCATCTGCCCGCGAAAAGTTCTTTTCGCTTCTTGCTTGGTTTCTTTCTTCAATTAGTGATTCAATTTCTTGGTCTAGTAAATCATTTCCATTAGTCATCTTTAACTGTATTCCAAATATTTCTAGAAGGTCTTCTAATTGGTCCATCGCATGGTGTAATACACTTTTTGATACCTCTGCTGATTTCAGGTAACGATTTAACATTCTAACCATTTCATAAACATCCGTTATTCCATTTTGAGCCTGGAAATCATCATCCATATGCTTTTTAAAACGGTTGACTAATTGGTCCCATTGTTCTATGTGAATTGCATCTTCATCCAGTGTATCTACAGCTGTGTTCAAACGGTAGCTTGCATTTGCATAAGCCGTTTGTATTTTATATAAGTTGGTTTTTGCTTCTTGAATTGTATCTTCTGTATAACTAATCGGATGGCGATAATGAACTGTCGCCATAAAATAGCGTAACACTTGCGGGTCATGTACCTTTCTCAACTCATTAACTAATACAAAATTCCCAAGTGACTTACTCATCTTTTCTTCATCCATTGTTACAAATCCATTATGCATCCAGTAATGGGCAAATGGTTTACCAGTTTTCGCTTCCGACTGGGCGATTTCATTTTCATGATGTGGAAAGGTTAAATCGTGGCCTCCAGCATGAATGTCGATTGTATCTCCTAAATATTTAGTTGCCATGACCGAACATTCGATATGCCATCCAGGACGACCTTCTCCCCAAGGCGATGTCCAACTAATCTCTTCTCCTTTAGCCGATTTCCATAATGCAAAATCTAAAGGGTCTTCTTTTTTATTATTCTCCGCTTCTTCTAAACGTTTACTTGCTCCAGCCTCTAATTCATCTACTGAAACGCCACTTAGCTTCCCATATCCAGTAAACTTCCGAGTTCTATAATACACATCTCCATCAACTATATATGCAAAATCTTTTGTAATTAATTCTTCAACAAATAGAATAATGTCCTGAATATTCTCCATTACCCTAGGTGTATGTGTAGGTTTTTTGACATGCAATGCTTCTGTATCTTCATAATATGCTTTAATGAATCGATCTGCTACTTCTGGTGCAGTAATACCAAGTTCTCTAGCTGCTCTAATTATTTTGTCATCGACATCTGTAAAGTTTGATACATAATTTACTTCATAACCACGATACTCAAAATAACGTCTAATTGTATCAAAAGCGATCGTACTTCTAGCATTTCCGATATGAATATAATTATAAACTGTTGGACCACATACATACATCTTTACTTTTCCATCTTCGATCGGTTTGAAAATTTCTTTCTTATTCGATAACGTATTGTACAATTCAATCATTTCTAAATCTCCCTTCCCAATCATATTTCATATAAAATTTCTATCGTCGATAATAAAAACCACGCAATCAGCCTCTAAAAAAGACGCCAAATACGTGGTTCCACTTTTATTCAGAAAGCTTTTTAGAAACTTTCCCTTTCTATCCTTTAACGGTGATAAATCGAGACTGTCTACTATGTTTTCGACAGTCTTATTCAAAGAGGCACTTCATTTGAAATTTGCCGCCTGTTCACATCTAACCAGGTTTTCTGAAGACAGTTTTCAAACTACTTTTCTTATCAAAATTTTTGGCTGTATTATTATGAAAGCTGGTTTTTAGCTTTTTCTATATGCTCTAAAGAGCGATTTCTTCCAAGCAATTCTATAGCTTCATTTAGCTGAGGTCCATGTTGTTGACCAGTAACCGCTACTCGAATCGGCATAAATAGATTTTTCCCTTTTACACCCGTTTCTTTTTGAACACTCTTAATTGCTTTTTTGATTTCATCTGCTTCAAAAGGTTCTACCTCTTTTAACTGAGTACTGAATGCTTCTAATACTTGAGGGACTGTCTCACCTTTTAAAATTTCTAGAGAATCTTCATCCCACTCAATGTCTTCTTCAAAGAACAAGGTAGCCAGCTTTGTTATCTCAGCAGCATAACTCATTTGTTCATGATACAATCCTATCAGTTTTTTAACCCATTCACTTTTTTCAGATGATGGATTTTCTTCCAGATAGCCTGCTTTGACTAAATGCGGGGTTGCTTTTACTGCCAATTCATCTATATCAACATTTTTTAAATACTGATTACTAATCCATTCTAATTTTTTAGAATCAAAAGCTGCTGGAGAAGTACCCAAACGCTTGTGGTCAAACATTTCAATAAATTCTTCACGAGAGAACAATTCATCTTCTCCTACTGGTGACCAGCCTAGTAATGTTATAAAGTTAAATAAGGCTTCAGGAACATAACCCAAGTCACGATACTGCTCAATAAACTGCAAAATCGTTTCATCACGCTTACTTAATTTCTTACCTGTATCACTGTTTATAATCAAAGTCATATGACCAAATCTTGGTGCGGTCCAGCCGAACGCTTCATAAACCATCATCTGCTTAGGAGTATTTGCAATATGATCATCTCCTCTTAACACATGAGTGATTTCCATATAATGATCATCGACTGCTACTGCAAAATTATAAGTTGGCATTCCATCACGTTTACGAATTACCCAATCTCCACCGATTGAATCAGCTTCGAATGTGATATCTCCTTTGACCATATCATCAAAGGTATAAGTGCTTCCTTTGGGAATACGAAAACGTACTACAGGTACAATGCCTTCATCTTCTTTCGCTTTTTGCTCAGCAGGCGTCAAATGAGCACATTTCCCACTGTAATGAGGCATTTCTCCGCGAGCACGCTGCGCTTCTCTTTCAGCTTCTAATTCTTCCGTTGTGCAGTAACAGTTATACGCTTTGTTACTCGCTAGCAATTGTTCAATGAGTGGATCATATATATCTTTACGCTCAGATTGGCGATATGGTCCATACGCTCCTCCAATATCTGAACTTTCATCCCAATCAATCCCTAGCCATTTCAAATTATCTAATTGGCTTTGTTCTCCACGTTCTACATTTCTTTTAATATCTGTGTCTTCGATTCTAATAATAAAATCTCCACCGTGGTGTCGAGCAAACAAATAATTGAATAAGGCTGTACGTGCATTTCCAATATGCAAATGTCCTGTTGGGCTTGGTGCATATCTTACACGAACTTTATTTTCCATATATACTCTCCTTTTAAAATTTACTAGCTGTTCTTCTCTAAAACTTACCATGTTTCAGTCAAAAATACCAGATTGTCTAATCAATTGCTTGAGATTTATTGTTAATTAGTTTGTTCGACAATAGCCTCTGCTATCATGAAGTCAGTAGAAGTCGTAATTTTAAAATTTTTATCTTTTCCTTCGAGAACTTTAACAGGATGGTTCATTCGTTCAACCAATTCCCCTTCTTCATTCCCGACAAACTCATCTACAGCAGCTTGTCTGTGCGCTTGCAATAGTAGCTTGCTTCTAAACATTTGAGGTGTTTGCACTTGCCAGATCACTGGACGATGAAGAGTTTGATGAACTTCATTATTTCGAACGACTTTAATTGTGTCTTTCGCAGGAATTGCGAATATAACGGCTTTTTCTAATTTCACAGTTTGAAACAATTCATTGATCATTTCTTTATCTATAAAAGGTCTAGCCGCATCGTGTACTAATACATATCCATCTTCAGAATTATTCAAAGCTTTCAATCCATTTTCTACACTGTATTGTCTCTCCGTACCGCCGTGTACAAAAGTTATTTTTTTCGGAACTAAATTATATAATTTTAATAACTGATTTTTTATATTTTCCAGATCCTCTTTCTGAACTACGAAAATAACTTGTTCACATCGTTCATCTTCAATAAATAGATTTAAAGCATAATCGTATACTGGACGATCCCGGAGCATCAACATGATTTTATTTTCTAATGTTCCCAATCGTAGACTCGATCCGGCTCCTAAAAGAATAACTTCATATGTTTCCTTCACTTCGTTTCCTTCCAATCATCAATAGCTTTCTGACTATGTGCCATCTTGGCAAAAATCATACGACCAGCATTTGTTTGAAGTGCACTGGTTACCACTACTTCAACAGATTGGTTCATATAGTGTTGTCCTTCTTCAACGACGACCATTGTTCCATCATCCAAGTAAGCAACGCCCTGGCTTCTTTCTGTCCCATTTTTCACAATCATAACTCGCATATTTTCACCTGGTATAACAACAGGTTTAACGGCATTAGCTAATTCATTAATATTCAAAACCGGGACACGCTGGAATTCAGCTACTTTATTTAAGTTATAATCATTCGTTACAATAACTCCGTCCATTCTTTTGGCTAAATGGACCAGTTTCATATCAACTTCATCAGATTCAGGTAACTCACTATCATCCATTTGCACGGTAACATTTTCTTCTTTTTGCAAAGCGTTTAAAATATCTAGTCCACGCCGTCCACGTACTCGTTTTAGACTGTCCGAAGAATCTGCAATATACTGGAGTTCTTGTAATACATGATGAGAAATAACCAATACGCCTTCTAAAAAGCCTGCTTTTGCTACATCTAGAATTCGTCCATCAATAATCGTACTCGTATCCAGCACTTTATACCTTCTGAACTTATCGCCTTCTTTTCTTTCTAAAACACCATTTTCATCTGTTTTCTGTGTTCTTGAAGTAAATAATCGCCGAATTTCTTCTCTTCTTGATGTCGCAAATTGGAAAAAGAGATAAGCTAAAATGACCGCCACAATCAACGGGCCTACATCACTTATAAAGATCACATTCAAGGCTCTCATAGGTACACTAATTAATATTGCTAGAATAAGTCCAAGAATCGCACCTATGCTTCCGAATATCAGATAAGATACACTTTGTTCATTGAAAAAATTCTCTACTTTTTTTATTGATCGCTCTATTGGTTTAATTGCCTGAAATGAAATCAGGTAAAAAACAGCTGCTCCGAGGATCATTCCTACGATAGGATGAAAGATCCAAACAGGAATTGCTGGGGCGACATTCATTAAATCCGGGAAAAAATTATAGCCCAGACTTCCGCCAATTAAAACAAGTGTTAATATTATTAAATTTGCAATCATCTAATCCTCCTTTCAAAATTCTATACAAATGCTTTTTTTATAACTTCTGAGATCGTTGCACAACCAATAATCTCGATTCCTTTAGGAAAAGTCCATCCCTCCTGATTATTTTTCGGAATGAATATTCTTTTAAATCCTAATTTAGCTGCTTCGTTTACTCTTTGTTCTATTTTAGATACTCGTCTAATTTCACCAGTCAAGCCAATTTCCCCAATATAACAGTCCGTCGCTCTAGTTTCTTTTTCTTTATAGCTGGAAGCGATGCTGACAGCTATAGACAAGTCAATAGCTGGTTCATCTAATTTGACTCCCCCAGCAGCTTTTAAATAAGCGTCTTGATTTTGTAGAAGCAAGCCTGCTCTTTTTTCAAGAACTGCCATAATCAAAGATACTCTAGAATAATCAAGACCACTGGCTGTCCGCTTAGCATTTCCGAAAACAGTTGGAGAAATCAGAGATTGTATTTCTACCAAAATCGGCCTTGTTCCTTCCATGGCTGCTACTACAGATGAGCCCGTTGCTCCAGCAAGTCTTTCTTCTAGAAATAGCTGAGAAGGATTGAGTACTTCTTCTAATCCGCCGTTCCTCATTTCGAATATGCCAATCTCGTTAGTTGAACCAAATCGATTTTTTACTGCTCTTAATATTCGGAAAGTATGGTGTCTTTCTCCTTCAAAATATAAAACAGTGTCAACCATATGCTCCAGCATTCTAGGACCGGCAATGTTTCCCTCTTTAGTTACATGCCCTACAATAAAGATAGCAATATTGTTCATCTTAGCAAGCTGCATCAATGTTGCAGTTGATTCTCGAACTTGGGAGACACTGCCAGAAGCACTATCAATATTAGGATGATGCATTGTCTGAATTGAATCAATAATGACATAATCAGGTTTAATGTTTTCAATAGTCTCTTGAATAAGACTAAGATCTGTTTCGGCATACAAATAAAAATCTGTCCCTCGAAGCTCTAGTCTTTCTGCGCGCATTTTAATCTGGCTGGGACTTTCTTCTCCAGAAACATATAAAACAGTTCCACCACCATTATTCAATTGAGCAGACACTTGAAGCAATAATGTAGATTTCCCAATACCAGGATCTCCACCAATCAGCACAAGCGACCCTGGAACAACTCCTCCACCCAATACTCTGTTAAATTCAACTAATTCCGTTTTAACTCGTTCTTCTTTTTCAATAGTAATATCTGTAATAGCCTCTGCTTTAGAGGTTTTTCCACTGATAGATACACGACTTCTACTGTCATTTTTACTCGGAAGTTTTTCTTCTACCATTTGATTCCAAGTTCCACAACTCGGGCATTTTCCTAGATACTTTGGAGATTCATACCCGCATTGCTGACAAACAAATACTGTAGGTGATTTTTTTACCAATCAGGTTACCCCTTTTGTTTTTGGATTGATAAAGACTATCTTATGTAAGATAGTCTTTTCTAAAAATAAATCGTTTCTCTATTATACCATATCATAAGCTAAAACGAGTTATCTTCACATTATATACATAGAAGGTTCTTCAAAGTTTCTCATCTTTTCAAATATCTTTCTCACTATACCCCTGAAGAACCGAATCCGCCGATTCTAGTCTGAAATTCATTCACTTCGTTATCTACTATTTCATAAGGAGTGAAGATTCCCTGAGCGATACGATCCCCTTTTTTTACTAGCACATCTTCAAATCCATAATTGACTAACTGTACGAAAATTTCCCCTTCATTGTCAGTATTCCCATAATAATCAGCATCAATAATACCGATACCATTCGGTAGTGCCAATTGTTTTTTCATTGGGTTGCTTGAACGGTTAGCTAGGAGTAAATACTCTCTTTCCGGCATGAAAGCTTTTATCCCTGTAGGAACCAAAGTTGATGC
Source organism: Marinilactibacillus psychrotolerans (assembly GCF_900101525.1). GTDB lineage: Bacteria > Bacillota > Bacilli > Lactobacillales > Carnobacteriaceae_A > Marinilactibacillus > Marinilactibacillus psychrotolerans. The sequence goes on from NZ_FMZD01000005.1 coordinate 131,464, forward strand.
TAAAAATTCTTTATTTTCTTCTTTTATAGCATTCCCTTCTAATAAATTATTAAGCCCATTATGTGCTAATAATGCTTTCCAAATAGAAGGAACTACAGTATCTTTTGCTGCTTTCAAATCATATCCTGCTGATCCAATTGTCGCTCTAGCTGGCAAATCAATTGATTCTTCTTTATATTTTGATACCACTTCAAATCCACGTACATGTTCGCTCATACTTTTATATTCTCCTCTTAAAATCATATGACCTTATTTTACATGAAATGATATTTTCTGAAAACTATATTTTAAAATTATCATACTCTCTATACTATATTATCTTTTTGGCAGCTATTCTTGTGAAAACTTTAAATTGGAAGGACTTAGTTGTTTATAATTTCAAGGATACCAAAAACCTCTCTAGTATGGTTAGACTAGAGAGGTAAAAAATAATCAATTTATCTTTTCTATAAAAAACTAGCGAATAACATTGGTTGTTTCAGTATCAAAGAAGTGAGATTTACCCATATCGAAAGCAAGATCAACATTCTCTCCAGGATTATGATAATCACGTGCATCAACTCTTGCAATAAATTCGATACCGCCAATTTCAGAATATAACATTGTTTCAGCACCTAGAAGTTCAGATACAGCTACTTTAGAAGTAATAACAGAGTTAGGTGAAACTTCCAATGCAACTTGTTCACTGTGAATGTCTTCTGGACGAATACCGAAAACTAATTTTGCACCATCAGTATATCCTTTTTCTCTTAACATTTTTAATTTTCCTTCTGGAACTTCAACTTCCATACCATTTCCATTAGAAATCCGATTCCCTGTAAGTGTTACGTCAAAAAAGTTCATAGCGGGAGAACCAATAAATCCACCTACAAAAGTATTTACTGGATAGTCATATACTTCTTTTGGCGTTCCGATTTGTTGAATGAATCCATCTTTTAAGATCACAATACGATCAGCCATCGTCATCGCTTCTGTCTGGTCGTGTGTGACATAGATAGAAGTTGTATTCAAACGCTGATGTAATTTGGCAATTTCAGCACGCATGGCCACACGTAGTTTAGCATCCAAGTTGGATAATGGCTCATCCATTAAAAATACTTTTGCGTCACGAACGATTGCACGTCCTAAGGCAACACGCTGTCTTTGTCCACCAGAAAGAGCCGCTGGTTTGCGATCTAAGTATTCTGTCAACCCAAGGATCTCTGCAGCATTATCAACACGTTTTTTGATTTCATCCTTTTTATATTTACGTAACTTTAGACCAAAAGCCATATTATCAAATACGGTCATATGAGGATATAAAGCATAATTTTGGAAAACCATCGCAATATCACGGTCTTTAGGTGCCACATCGTTCATCATTGTGTCCCCAATCCACAACTCGCCTTCTGTAATTTCTTCTAATCCGGCAATCATACGTAATGTAGTTGATTTCCCACATCCTGAAGGTCCAACGAAAACAATAAATTCACGATCTTTAATCTTCATATCAAAGTCTGATACTGCGTAATCTTTTGAATTATCATAACTCTTATAAATATTTTTTAATGCGATTTCAACCATTATCTTCACCATTCCTTTTCTTTATCAAAATATTTTCGTTTCGTTCACTTCTTTATACTCATCATTCTATTGTAAACGGTTTTATTATTCTAAGGTAATCTGCACAAATATCTACTAATAATTTGTGCAGGTTGACTAAACTATATTATTTAAGTATTTTTATGGGTTTCCTGCTTTACTAAATTTCAATAATTTTAATGACTCTAGCCGGATTACCCGCAATTACTACATTATCTCCAAAGGACTTTGTTACAACAGAACCAGCTCCTACAACTACATTATCCCCTAATGTCACACCACCAATAATAGTAGCATCTGAGCCTATCCAGCAATTATCACCGATAGTTATAGGTCGACCAAATTCGATACCCGAATTTCTTTCCTGCGGATGTAAAGGATGCTCTGGGGTTACTAAACTAACTCTAGGTCCTAACATTGCATTTTTTCCAATCATTATAGGACAAACATCAAGCATTACAGTATCAAAATTTGCATAAAAATAATTGCCAACGGTTATGTTTTCTCCATAATCTACTCTTAGTCCAGGTTCGACATGAATTTTTTCTCCAGTTTTCCCAAATATTTCTTTGATTTTTTCCATTCTATCTTTCTCTATTTCTAATAGATTATATTTATGCGCTAAGTCGTGAGCCTTAATTCTCTTTTTGACTAATTCCTCATCAGCAGGATTATATAATTCTCCAGCCACCATTTTCTCTCTCTCAGTTTGCATACTTTTCCCTCTTTTTCTATTTTCTATTTTCTATTTTCTATTTTCATTCAATTTATACGCTCTAAATGCTGTTTCTCCAGCTTCAATCAAAAGATTCTCTACATTTTCAATAGCTTCTTTAAGTAACATTGGACGAATTGCGATATCAATAATCAAATCAATACCCGCTTCGTATATTTTAGAAACCTCATCATCTCTTCCACCAACAACTGCTATAACTGGCAAGTGATATTTCTTTGCCAACTTTGCGACTCCTATCGGTGCTTTCCCTTGAATAGACTGCCCATCCATCCTACCTTCACCAGTTATAACCAAATCAGTCTTTGCTAACACCTTTTCTAATTCTATTAGTTTAAGAACTGCATCTATACCACTGGCCATTTCTGCTCTGCAAAATGCCATCAATCCAAAACCTAACCCACCTGCTGCACCAGCTCCTGCTACATTGATATAATGACATCCCATTGCTTTCTCTACAACTTTAGCATAACGTTCTAAAATAAAGTCCAGCTCATTAATTTCACTTTCTTCGATTCCTTTTTGAGGTCCAAAAATTGCTGTAGCTCCGTTGTTCCCAATTAACGGATTCGTTACATCTGATAAAATAGTTATTCTACAATTTTTAATACGAGAATCAATTTGAGAACAATCGATAGTATGTATTCTTTTTAACTCATCTAATCCTGTACCGATTTCCTGGCCAGCCTGATCTAAAAATTTGACACCAAGAGCTTGCGCCATACCTGCTCCTCCATCATTAGTTGCACTACCTCCCAATCCTATAAACAACTCTCTGATACCTTTATCCATTGCTGCTTTAATCAATTGTCCTGTACCGTAAGTATGTGCTACCCGTGGAGAATCCCCAGCACTTTTCAGTGGCAAACCTGATGCTTCAGCCATTTCAATAATTGCCTTTGATTCTCCTAAGACACCATATCTAGCCATTACGTTTTGATTGTAAGGCCCCTTTACCTCAACTAGCTCATACTCACCGTTTAACGATTCTACAAGCGAAGTTACAGTACCTTCTCCACCATCAGCAATCGAAAAAGGCAAAATTTCTACCGTATTATCAACTCGTTTAATTCCTTTAGTGATATATTCTGCTATCATTTTTGAACTAGCGCTTCCTTTGAATGAATCAGAAGCAATTACAACCCTTGTCATAACTATTACACTCCTCTACATTTTAAATCTATCATAACAGAAGTTCGTTATTTTTAGCTAGCTATAGAATTGACTTCCTATATCATTACACTTAAACTTAAGATTAGATACAAACATAAAGTAAGTAATAGTAGAATCTAAAAATTGGAGGATTCAAACATGTCAATTGCTATAACAGGAGCAACAGGTAATCTAGGTAATTTGGTGATCCAAGAACTTCTTGAAAAAGAACTAGAAGAAACAGTAGTCGCCGTTGTTCGTAACGAAGAAAAGGCTAAAGATCAACTTCCAGACACTGTCGAAATTAGATATGGGGATTATGCCTCATACGATTCATTGGTAAATGCTTTTCAAGGAATCAGAAAATTACTATTTATTTCAAGCCCCAGTACTGACGATATGGAGAGAGTAATTCAACATGCTACTGTAGTAAAAGCTGCACGAGATGCTGCAGTCGAACAAATTTTTTATACAAGCTTTTCTAATGCAGACCACTCAACTATACCATTAGCTAAATTGCACCTTGCCACTGAAGCTGCAATAAAAGTATCAGGTCTAGCTTATACTTTTATCCGTAATCCACTTTATACAGAAGTTTTTATTAATTCTTCTCTAAATCAGTCTATCGCTTCTGGAAAACTAGTAGCAAATACAGGTGATGGAAAATTGAATACTACTTCACGTAAAGATCTAGCAAAGGCAACAGCAACATTACTAAGTCAAAATAATGGCCAAAACGAAATAATTGATCTAGCTTCTTCTCAACCTTGGTCCTATCAAGAACTAGCTACTACTTTAAGTGAAACAAGTGGAAAGACTGTGACATATGAGCCTGTTTCATATGAAGAAGCCCTAATATATTTTAAGAATTCTGGTCTTCCAAAACCCGCTGCTGAATTCTCAGCCTCTATGAATCAGGCAATAGCTCAAGGCGATATTAAAGAGCCAGGAACCGATATTAATAAGTTAATTGATCAAGAAATAAGCTTGAAAGATATGGTTTCAAAAGTATTGACAATCGGCTAATACGCTACTAGAATGCATATTAAAAGGAGCATAATGATGGAAATCGATGTAACAGAACGTGCTATTAAATGGTTTGAAGATGAGCTTTCTTTAGAAAAAGGAGATAGTATTAGATTTTTTGGTAAAACTTATGGAAATACTGAAGTACATGAAGGTTTCTCTGTAGGTATGAGTGTGGACAAACCTGATAGCGAACCATTAGCTCAAAAAAAGGTTAACGAAGTAACTTATTTCGCTGGAAAAGAAGATGAATGGTTTTTTAGTGGCTATAACTTAGAGATCGATTTTAATCCAGAACTTGAAGAACCCATCTACCATTTCCATGAATCTAAGTCGTAAAGAGCAACTATGATATAGTTAAATTTAAAGGTTCTATAAAAAATAACGTTGGTGAGAAATCGCCAACGTTATTTTTCTTTCATCCTTATTCAAGATAAAATATTTTTTTAGAGGTAGCTGTCTGTCTTGTGACGGGCATAAACAAATGAAAAGTAAATTTAAAGATTTCACACTGACTTATATTCCTACAGAATGTAAGAGTCCTACAAAATCTATAAAAATGATACACAGATTTCTAGGATAACCTTTCCGATGCCTGGCATTTAACCAAACTGTCTCAGAGTAAAAAATCAGCGGTTCTAGTGTAAGTCTCGTGGATCAACGGTTACTGTTTATCTTGCATTTTAATTTAAAAACAATCAGGATCATAATGATAGAAAAAGGAAGAGGATGTGCAACTGCATAAGCTAGTTGCACATCCTCTTCCTTTTATTTTTTACCATTATTATTTGATATAGAACCTATTATTCTAAGTATAAAAATATTTTTACACACACAAAAACTCCGCAAGCAGGGCTCGAACCTGCGACAACGCGATTAACAGTCGCGCGCTCTACCAACTGAGCTATTGCGGAATCAAAAACTATTCTTAATAAATAAAAAAGAGCTGCACGGCAACGTCCTGCTTTCACAAGGGGAAACCCCTCACTATCCTCGGCGCTGGGAAGCTTAACGGCTGTGTTCGGAATGGGAACAGGTGGATCCTTCCCGCCATCATCACCGCACAATGACTCTTTTCTATTCTTTAGAGAACATTGTTCTCTGAAAACTAGATAGTTGAATAATTCAAACCTGTTTGTCTACAACACCATCATACACTTTCGCCACTTTTTAGTGGTTAAGTCCTCGATCGATTAGTACTGGTCCGCTCCATACATCACTGTACTTCCACTTCCAGCCTATCTACCTGATCATCTCTCAGGGATCTTACTTCCTTAAAGGAA